>JABCZK010000014.1 GCA_013289695.1 Acidobacteriota bacterium | reverse complement strand
AGGACTACGAAGGCAACGTGATCGTCGAGATCAACCAGGAAATCACCGAAGAACTGGCGAACTCGATTCAAGCAGCCGGCATCGAGCGCGTGAAAATTCGCTCGGTGTTGACCTGCGAATCACGGCGTGGAGTTTGCGGACGTTGCTACGGCCGCAACCTGGCTACCGGACGTTTCGTGGAAATGGGCGAGGCCATCGGCGTGATCGCGGCTCAGTCCATCGGCGAGCCGGGCACGCAGTTGACCATGCGCACGTTCCACATCGGCGGCACGGCTACACGTGTGACCGAACAGTCCAAGGTGGAAGCGCGCAACAACGGCTTCGTGAAGTTCATTGACCTGAAAGTGGTGGAAGGCCGCGGCAAGCAGATCGTTTCGATGAACCGGTCGGGGTTGATCGCCGTCGTTGACGAAAAGGGCCGTGAAAAAGAGCGTCACCATGTGGTCTATGGCGCGCGCTTGAAGGTCGAAGACGGGCAGCCGGTCACACTGGGCCAGACCATGGTCGAGTGGGATCCGTACACGTTCTCAATTCTCACGGAAACCGCGGGTCAGGTGCAGTTCAAGGATTTGCAGGCGGGCATCACGATTGAAGAGCAGGTGGACGAAGTCACCGGGTTGTCGCAGCTGGTCGTCACGCTGCCGCCGGGTGATGAAAAACACCAGCCGACGATCTTGATCCGCGGAGCGCAGGGCCGCACCAAGAAGTACCTGATGCCATCGCGCGCTCACTTGATGGTCGTGGATGGCGACGAGGTGCAACCGGGCGACGTGCTCGCGAAGATCCCGCGCGAGACGACCAAGACCAAGGACATCACCGGAGGTTTGCCGCGCGTCGTGGAACTGTTCGAAACGCGCAAGCCGAAGGATCCCGCGGTCATCAGCGAAATTGACGGCGTCGTGAAGTACGGCGAGATCGTCAAGGGCCAGCGGAAGATTTACGTCGAAAGCGAAGACGGCAAGGGCGTCGCGCAGACGATCAAGGAATATTCGATCTCGCGCGGCGTGCACATCAACGTGCAGGAAGGCGAGCACGTTGCGGCCGGCGAACCGTTGATTGACGGTCCGCTGAACCCGCACGACATTCTCGCCGTCCTCGGTGAAAAGTACACGCAGGCATACTTGGTGAACTCGATTCAAGAGGTTTACCGGTTGCAGGGCGTGAACATCAACGACAAGCACATTGAGTGCATCGTGCGGCAGATGATGCGTTGGGTGAAGGTCGAGGACGTGGGCGATACGACGTTCCTTCTCGAGGAGCAGGTGGACAAGTTCCGCTTCCGCGAAGAGAACGATCGCGTGATCCGCGACGGCGGGCGGCCGGCTACCGGGCGTCCTTTGCTCCTCGGCATCACCAAGGCGTCGCTGTCCACCGATTCGTTCATCTCCGCGGCCAGCTTCCAGGAGACGACGCGCGTGCTTACCGAAGCGGCGATTTCCGGGAAGGTGGATTACCTGCGCGGCTTGAAGGAAAACGTGATCATGGGCCGGTTGATTCCCGCGGGCACGGGCTTGGAGCGCTACCGCAACATTCAGCTCCTCACCGAAATCCCGAAGGAAGAGCCGGAGTCCATGGAGCCGGAGCTTACGCCGGAAGAAGCGGCAGCGCTGGATTTCCTGCGCAAGGATACGGACGCTGTAGCCGAAAGCTAGAGATAATTTACAATTCAACCAAGGGGCGTTGCGATTTTTCGCGGCGCCCTTTTTTTTTGGTGCTCTCGTCGGCTAAAAACTTGGCAATATTTGTAGGTCGTGGATTCAGCCACGATATCACCCCGGCAGAAGCAGTGCGGCTTTACCGTTTGCGGATAAACGTGCGAGTCTTCGTAGCGGCGGTCTTTAGACCGCCATCGGCGATAGGGGCGCTACCGATGGCGCACTAGAGTGCGCCGCTACCATAGCAAAGTCAAAGGCGCCCAGCGGAAGCTGGCCGCTACAAAGTCAAAAACGCCTTCGCCCTGTCCTTCGGGCCTGTTATGTAACTTGGCATATACCGCCGCTTTCTTTTCCCCGGCGACGCGCACACTCAGTAAAATTGAGGTGAAAAACGGAGGATTGTGGTTTTCTCCGCGGAGCAGGCGCCCGGATATCCGCATGGCCAAACGAATCTCAGATCAATCGCCACCACAGGCGTCAAAGCGCGCGCCAAATCGGGCGTCAGAGGCAGCGCCAGAATGCGCACAGGCCGGGGCGCCGCCGCAGCGCCCGGCAGTTCCTTCCACCGAGGCGCAGGTCAACAAGCTCGTCAAAGTGATTTCCCGGTCGCAACTGAATTACCGCGAGCTGATTGACAGCCTGGACCACGCGGTGTTCACGATTTCGCTCGATGGTGAAATCCGCGTCGCCAACCGCCGCTTCGTCGAGATCCTCGGCGTCTCGTTTCCGGATCTGATTGGGCACGGGCTTGATGAATTTATCGCGACGCCCACGATGGCGCAAGCGATCAGCGAACGCGCCGCCTTCCTCGAAAAGGGCCATTGGGCCGGACGAATCTTGATTCAGCTGAAAAGCGATCCGCGCCTCCGCTTCTACGATTGCTGGATGCAGGCGCTAACCGACGATGAGCAGGTGACCTCGGTGTGCGGCTGGGTGCGCGACGTAACCTCGCAGCACGAATCCGAGATTCGCTTTACGGAGCTGTTTGAATCGCTGCGCGAGGGAATTTTCTTCACCACTCCCGAAGGAACTCTGCTCGATGCGAATCCCGCGCTCATCCGCATGTTGGGATACGAGAACAAAGAGGAACTGAAGAAGCTCAATTTCCGTGAAATTTACGCGAACGCCGCGCAACGCGACGCGCTGGTGCACCAGGTGGTGAATCAAGGCGCGGTGCAGGATGTGGATGTGATATTCCGCCGCAAAGACGGCAGTCGCATTCACTGTCTGGCTTCGGGATTTGCCATTCGCGACACTTTTGGCCGCACCATCCGCATGCAAGGCACGCTGGTGGACATCACCGAGCGCATCGAAATCGAAGCGCGGCTTCATCAGGAGCAGGAATTCGTACGGCGGCTGGTGGCGAGCTTTCCGGATATGATCGCGGTGATGGATTTCGAAGGCCGCTTCAACTTCGTTAGCCCGCGCGTCGAGGATATTCTGGGGCATCCGGCGCAGGAGCTGGTGGGAAAGTTGCTGCGCGATCATATCCACCGCGATGACGTGCAGCAACTGCGCGAGGCTTTCGAGAAGCTGACCAACGGCCGGGCAATTCACGCGCAATTCGAATACCGTACCAAGCACGCTGACGGATCCTGGCGCACCATGCGCGCCAGCGCCAGCCCGCTCTACGACGCCGCGGGGAAAATCAACGGCGTAGTGGCTTCAGCGCGCGACGTCACCGAATCCAAAGCCGCGGAAAAGCAGAATCTGCAGAAAGAGAAACTCGCCGCCATGGGCGAGATGATGTCCGGCGTGGCGCACGAGCTGAATAACCCCCTTACCGCGATTCTCGGAGTCAGCGATTTAATGCGCGAGCGCGCGGCGGACGACGCCACACGCCGCCAAACGGAAATCATTTTGAAGCAGGCGCGCCGCGCTGCCGTCATCGTGCAGAACCTGCTTTCCTATGCGCGACCTTCGGCGCTGGCGCGTAAGAAAATGCGGCCGGAGGAAGCTCTGCAAGCGGCAATTGACCAACAGCGCGCCGCACTCTCGCAGAAGAATATTTCGATTGAGCTCGCGCCGCCGCCCGCCTCGCTGACCCTGGAAGCCGATCCTAAGCTCTTGCATCAGGTTTTTGTGAATCTGATCGTCAACGCCGAGCAAGCCATCACCAGCCAGGGCGAGCGTGGCGCGCTGCGCGTTTCCGTCGAACACGCCGACGGGAAGATCGCCTTCGTATTCGCGGACGATGGTCCCGGCATTTCCCCGGAAAACATCGGAAAAATCTTCGATCCCTTTTTCACCACCAAGCGTCCTGGCGGCGGCACCGGGCTGGGCCTGGCGATTTGCACGGCCATCGTCAAAGAGCACGGCGGATCGATCGAGGTGCAATCAACGCCGGGCAAGGGCGCGGAATTTCGCGTCTGGCTACCGGAGTTCGTCGAAGAAATCCCCGTGCCAGCGCTTGCGATAAGGCCCGCGGTCGCCGCTCCGGCAGGTTCGGGAGCGTTGCGCGGGCATTCCGTGTATGTGGTGGATGACGAAGAAAGCATCCGCGAAATTGTTCAGGAAGGGCTTTCTGCGCGCGGCATGACCGTCGAGGGCGCGGCCAGCTCGGAGGAGGCGCTGCCTCATCTCGCTGCGCACAGCTACGATTTTGTAATTTGCGATTTCAATTTGCCGGGATTGAATGGCGAAGAGTTCTTCAAGCGCATTCAGCCGCGGGCAGGTATGCCGACTGCCAAATTCGTTTTTATGAGCGGCGCGCTGCTGGATTCCGCCACGCTCGCGTATTTTGCGGAGAAGGGCGCTTCCGTGCTGCAAAAGCCGTTTCACATCGCGACGCTGGCCGCTCTACTCACCGAACTGCTCCAGCCCCAAACCGCCGCGATCAAGTAGCTACGGGGTCGAGCTCCTGCGCCGTTCCGGTTATTTCGGTTTGCTGCTCGTTGGCGGGGCGGAGTTCCCATCCACACCAAAATCCCAGAAGTACAGACTGGTTGCTCCGCCCTGCACGATTTCCGCCATCGCATATTCACCCGGTTCCAGGCTCGCGCCGAGAGTGAAGCGATACACGCCATGCGCGATCTCCCAGCGTTGAATGGGGATCGATATTTTTCCGGTGGCGGCCTGTTCTTTGAAAAGTTCATCCAGATTTTCCAGGTCGCGCTTGTCGCCGCGGACCTTCGCGCGGATCAGGTCCAGTTGCGGCTCGCGCCCGTCGGCGGTGCGCATGTAGAACTCGGTCTGCGTGCTTTTCAGCCGGAATTTTGCGCGTGTGCCGCGCAGCGAGATGGTGTGCCGCGTCGGGACGATTGGCACGGGGATCAGCACTTGTTTCAACATTTGCGTCTTGCTGAACTTCATGTCCGCTTCCGCCTGGGTCAGCGGATAGATGGCGTTCCCGTCGAACTCAAAAAGTCCGTCACCCGGCGGCAGAAATACCTTCGGCGCAATTTCGATGCTGGCGTCCACGTCCATGGCGTCGGCGCGCCGCGCCACTTCCGCCGCGCGCACTTTGGCGATGAGGGCGGCCTTGCGCTGCGTTTCGTCCGCCGCGGTTTTCTTGGTCGCGTCCCAATCCACCAGCGACGCCGGGATCTCCTCCCAGTCCCGTTGGTCAATGCTGAAGTAACGCACGCGGTCGCCGTCCACCTCATACTCGCGGACCAGTTGGAAGCTGCCGTCCTTGAGCATCAACTTCTTGCCGGTTGGCAGACCTGGCTCTGGGGCGTCTTGTGCCTGTGCGGAAGCCGGAGCCGAGGCAGAGGTGGTAGCAGCCGGCTTCGCGGGAGTTTGCGCGCGGGATGCCCGGCACAGGAATGGCAACGCGAGAGCCCCGAGCACGAGCGGAATTCGCAGCCCCCGAGCGATGCGATCGAATTTTGGTTTTGCTGCCATCAGCGGGTCGTACTTTGGAGATGCGCCGGGAACTGTTCTGGCGCGGCGTCCCCATACAGACCTAGGATGCAAATTCCGTACGCGGGGTTGAGCGAGGTAAGAATAGCCTGAGCAGGCGCAGGGCACAACATGCGGGCGAGGCGCGCAAAAAAAACGGCCTTCCAGTGTGCTGGAAGGCCCGAAAGAAGGCCTATAAAGCGCCGAATGCAGCGGCGCCAATTAATAGCGTCGATTAATGGTCGCAGCGAGGCTGCAACACGGTGAGGATCATCAGATCGGAATGCGAGAAAAGCCACTTTTCGGCTTCGGCGCCGGCCGCTTCGGCAGCGCGCGCGATCGTTCCCAGGTGCTTGTTTTGCGCCAGTTTGCGCAGATGGTCCGTGCAGATGCCCGTGAGGGAGACGACTTCGTCTTCTGTGAAGATTTTCTGGCTCGACTTGATTCTCACCATCGCCGGACCTCCTGCGTACTTCGATGCTCAGGACAAATTAAATGCTGCAAGTGTTCTCTGCAATAGTCCTTCCGTTCCAGGCGGCCAGAACCCTCGGTAATACGAGTGCGCCAAACCCTCGTCCTCTCTACGGTTTGACACCGGAACGGGCGAATTTCGTCCGAAGCCCTGGATTGAATATTCTTGCCGCAAACAGGAAAGGAAAGTCTACAGATGGAATGTTTCTACAAGTTCACGGAATTGTTTCGCGTGGCGTATTTCGTCGAACCGATCGCGCGAAACCATTCGTACATGTTCAGGCTGCCGAGGAAGGGATGGTCGTAACGATAAGCGCTCACGTCCGTGCCGCGCGTTGACTCAATAGACGCAAGCGTAGCCTGGCGCGTGGCAAATAGACCCGAGGGAGATTCCTGTTTGTCGCGAATGCGCTTCTCATCCAGCGGGATGGGGGTGCCCACTTTGCGCGCGCCCCAGACGGCCATGGCCAGCGGCAAATGGAATCGCTTGCCTAGCGGCACAAGCTTTGGCTCCGCACGCAGCAGCCGTTTCATGCCGAAAATTGCGGTTTCTTCGATGATGGCCACGTGGGCGATCACTTCCGCGGCGGACAGGAGTTTCGTGCGCGACACTTGCAGATGCGGCACGATCGGGTACAAGGCTTTCAGAGGTGCATCTCCTCAAATCGAAAAGCCACCGGCCTTTTCAAACGCGCGGGCCAGTTGCAAGATGCGGGCTTCGTCGAAGTGACTGCCGAAGATCTGCATGCCGATGGGCAGTCCCGTCGCCGTCTTTCCGCAGGGAACTGAAATCCCCGGCACGCCCGCGAGTGAGCCCGTAACTGTATATATATCAGCCAGATACATCTGCAGCGGGTCAGCGGTTTTCTCGCCCAGCTTGAAGGCGGCAGTAGGCGTGGTAGGAGTGACGATCGCGTCAACCTTCTCGAAGGCGCTCGCGAAATCGCGCGCGATCAACGAGCGTACTTTCTGCGCGCGCAGATAGTAAGCATCATAATAGCCGGACGAAAGCGCGTACGTTCCGAGCATGATTCGCCGCTTGACCTCGGGACCAAAGCCCCGCTCGCGCGTCTTGCGGTACATCTCCATAAGTGTGTTGCCTTGGACACGCAGGCCGTAGCGCACCCCGTCATACCGCGCCAGATTCGAGCTGGCCTCCGCAGTCGCGACGATATAGTAAGTAGCAATCGCGTAGTCCGTGTGCGGCATCTTGAGCGGCACGCGCTTGCAGCCGAGCTTTTCAAGCAGCGAAATACCAGCCTGTACCTTCGTCTTCACTTCCGGGTCGAGGCCTGCGCCGAAGTAATCCTCCGGTACGCCGATTCGCAAGCCGAGCACAGGTTTCTCGATTTCAGCGAGGTAGTCGGGTACGGCGACGGCGGCCGAAGTCGAGTCGTTTGAATCATATCCAGCGGTAACGGAGATCACGGTAGCCGTGTCTGATATATTGGTCGCAAATGGGCCAATCCGGTCGAGTGACGAAGCGAAGGCTATTAAACCATACCTCGATACGCGTCCGTATGTTGGCATCAGCGCTGGAATGCCACAGTACGCGCCCGGTTGCCGGATGGAGCCGCCAGTATCCGTACCAAGCGCGACGACAGCCAGCCCAGCGGCAACGGCGGCAGCAGATCCGCCGCTCGAGCCTCCCGGGACTCGGTCGAGCGCAACGGGGTTCCGTACCGGACCGTATGCTGAGTTTTCGTTCGAGCTGCCCATGGCGAATTCGTCGCAGTTGGTCTTCCCCAGAACGACCGCACCAGCCTTTTCCAGGCGTTCGATGGCGGTAGCATCATACGGTGGGGTATAGTTCTCCAGAATCTTCGATCCGCAAGTAGTGCGAACACCCTGAGCGCTGATCACGTCTTTGACAGCCACCGGAACGCCGGCCAACGGCGGAAGCGGCTGGCCCTTGGTGATCGCGGCATCCACTCGGCCGGCTTGGGCGTAGGCGCGTTCGGGGCATAGCGCGAGGAAGGCGTTCAGCTCAGGGTTGCGTCGTTCGATTTGGTCGTAGAAGTCCTTGACCAGTTCATGGGCCGAGGTCTTCTTGGCGAGAAGTGCGTCGCGGACGCTAGTAATAGTCCAAGTCGGGGCCGCGGTCATCGCTCAATGACCTTCGGGACGCGGAAGAACGGCCTGGCGGCGTCTGGCGCCTCAGCCAAGACGGCTTCGCCCACATTGCAGGGGAGCAGCACGTCGTCGCGCAGTTCGGGCTCGGCACCTGCCGGGGTGGCACCGCCGGCGGTCCGCGGAAGCATCTGCGTCATGGGCTCAACGCTCGCAACGTCCAGCTCCTGCAGCTTGCCGATGTAAGCGAGAATCTCATCCAGCTGGGCGCGGTACGTCTCAACTTCCTCAGGCGCCAACTCCAAATGTGCCAGCTGTGCGACGCCCAGCACGTCTTCGCGGCTAATTTTCATGGACGCTCCGCGAAAGGCGCAGGCTGCTAGCGCGATCAATTGTCAGCAATAGGAATTTCATGGCATCCATCTTAGTACAGAAGAGGTTCAGCGCAAGCGCCGCCGCGCGCGACGGAAAACCGCGGCGAAAATCGTCAGGCTTTGCGGCGGCGGATAAAAGGAGTGTGCTCGTTGTCCAGCTCGTGGGAGATGTGGCGCGGCCCAGGCTTCGCGGCGACGAATTTCACTTCGCGGACCAGGGTGCTGCCCCAGGCTTTGTTGACCTGCGCGCAGAACTCGCTCTTCATTTCTTCCAGCTGTTTCCGCCAGGCCTTGCCGTCGGCCGCGACTTCCAGGCATCCCTTGTGGCAGCGTACCGGACGCGTGTGCCGCGCCAGAGTTTTTCCCACCACGCTGGGCCAGACGCCGGAGAGCCACGCGACCGCGGCCTCCGGACGCTTCAATTCACGCAGCATGCCACCCAGAAAATTTCCCGCGCGTTCCATGGAAGCCGGATTTTAGCACACAAACATCGCCGCGAAAGTTTTTGCAAAAACTTTGAGCGCGAGAAGCGGATAGCCGCGAATTCCAAGGCGCGGCAAAGTAGGTGTGGGAGCAACCAGTACCACGCACACGTGGCACCAGGAGCAAGCAATGATTCCGATACGAGTAGTCGCGATACCCACGGAAATTGCTGATGCCGTTCGCAGCGCACACAAAGATCCGCACTACGGCCATCCCGCACACACTGAAGTTGCGGGCGAAGGCGCGCCATGCCGGCACTGCTTACAGATCATTGCCGCCGGCTCCGAAAAGGCCACGCTGTTCACCTACGACGCATTTGAAGGCGTCGAATCGCTGCCTTTGCCGGGGCCGGTTTACATTCACGCGCAAACCTGCGAACGCTATCCGGTGGATGGCGGATTTCCTGCAGCGTTGCGGAACAGCCCGCGAACGTTGAACGCCTACGCAAAAGGGAGGCGACTGGTGGCGGCGGAATACGTCGAAAACGGCACCGTGGAAGCTGGAATCGAGAAGCTCTTCGCGCGCGAAGATGTGGATTACATCCACGTGCGCAGCACCACCGCAGGTTGCTACACGTTCCGCATCGAACGCGCAGATAGCCCATCGCCGCAGTAGGGAATTGCCTCCGCCGATTCCCATCTTCCAACACGCAACGCCGCAGGAACGTATTGAATCGGGCACAACCCGCGCGCGAGGCGTCTCCGGCCGCTGCTCCATCGCTTATGATAGGGGGATGCGCAGGCTGATTCGCGTCGCGCTGTGCCTGGCCGCGACAATCTTCAGTTCGCAAACGCCAACCTTGGCGCAGACGTACGGGCCCCTGGTGAAGCTGGGCATGCCGGTTGACGAAAGCACCATGGCCGCGAGACGGACGCACTATGTCGCCCCGGTCTATAGCGATTTCGCGCGCGTAGGGAACATCCAAGGCAGCGTGGTGATGAACGCGAACATTGATTCGCACGGTAAAGTCATCGGGCTGCAGACAATATCCGGAAATCCGGTGCTGGTGAGGGCCGCGCTAGACGCCGCGACGCAATGGCAGTACGACCCCATGGTAATTGACGGCCAAGCGGTGGGTGTGGACACCACCATCACCGTCGTATTTGCGCTCACCGACGCACAGCCCGCGGCAGCGCCCGCGCCGCTCACCACAGCGGCGCCCGCTGCCGTGCTGATCCACCTGCAGAATGGCAAAACGCTCCGCGCCGACACCTGCCGCGAAGACGGAGACAAGATTGAATACACGATCGGCGAAGGAATTTATCGCATCAGCAAAGCTTCGGTGAAAGATATCGTGAAGGGAACTCCGGGTATGCAATCCGCATCGCCAGCTGCACCGACGGGCGCGCACACGAACGCGAATTCCAGTATGGTGACGGCTTCCACGCTTGCCGCGCTGCCGCCCAATCCCGGCGAAGATCCCGCGAACTGGCGGATCTACGAATCAACCGAGCAACTCCGAGCAGAATGCCGCAACGGCGAGATTTCAAAGCACGTTCACCCCGAATTCCAGAGCACTTCAACATTTCCCATCAGCCAGGATGAGGAGGCGCGAGAGTGCGCCGCGCTGAATGTAGAAATGGATCGCGATTATGAGCAAATGATTGACCACGGCGTCGAGCTGGAGAAAAAGCTGTGCATCGCCAACGGCATGGGAGCGCTCAACAATCTTCGTCCGGAATTGAAAGCGACGTCAGATTTGGGAGAGTTGTCGCGCATTGAACTTGATTTTCACGATCGCATGGACGCGCTGATAAAACAGCAGCCCGTTAATCGCGCCAAGGGCCTACGCATGATGCTCGATTTTTACCGCTTGACCGGCACATGCGGCCACGGGTCTGTCTAGCGGCCACCCCACCCGGCCGCCCGTCAAATGTATGCAGGGTTTGACACGATGCGCTGCGGGAGCTTCGGTCTGAGGCAACAGGTAGTAAAGGGCGGGTCTTAGACCCACCATCACGACAAACCGCCATGGTCGACGCTTACGGCACTGCGAGGGCACTCACACCATTCAGGCCCAACTCCGGCGCGATGCCGCGCAGCGCCGTAATGCAGAATGCGATGTGCTCGTCGAGCGGAACACCTAGTTCTTCGGCGCCTTTGTAAACGTCGTCGCGATTCACGCCGCGAGCGAAGGCCTTGTCTTTCAGTTTTTTCTTCACCGAAGCCGCTTCGACCTCATGAATGCTTTTGCTGGGCTTGATCAGCGCGCAGGCGGTGAGGAAGCCCGCCAACTCGTCGCAGGCGAATAGCGTCCTATCCAGCGGCGAAGTACGCGCGACGTTGCAGTAATCGGCGTGGCCCAGGATGGCGTGGATCATTTCTTCCGAGTATCCGCGCTCGCGCAAAATCTTCGATCCTTCGTAGGGATGTTCCTCGGTCGGGTGATGAGCGGCATTCGGCCAGCGCTCATAATCGAAATCGTGCAGCAGCGCGGTGATACCCCAGAGCTCCTCGTCCGCGCCCAAATTGCGGGCGTAAGCTCGCACGCAAGCCTCTACCGCCAGCGCGTGTTTGCGGAGGCTTTCACCCTGCGTGTACTCGCACAGCAGACTCCAGGATTCGTCCCGATTTGGCATTTTTCCCCGGATTGGAGTTTACCGCATTGTAGAACTGTGCCGCCAGAGCCCGTCAGCGTCGTCTGGCGCACTGATAGGGGGAGAGTATGCGGCCGCGATCGGTGAAAAACGAGGGCAAGGGCACGGTAAAGACACGGGATGGTCGTTTTTAACCGTCGCCGATGAAAAACCCAAGAAAGGCCGATGGGGTGGGCAACGGCTGCGCGTCAGGCGCTGGACTTACCTCAGAATTGTCTCAATCGGGCCGGCCTGGAAGGAATGAGACGTATTGTTTTGAGACAGTCTCACAGGTGGATACGTTCGCCCCGCAGCCGATTCGGTGTTTGTTCTCGTCATTCATTGAACACAGGCACTTTGCGGGCGCGATTTCGCGGCAATGAGCGGCGAAACCGTCGCGGGAAGCCGAAAATCTATTGCGAAGCGTGGGCACCAAAATTGCAAGCACAATTCGTCAGCGGATGACGCCGATTGGCATTGTGTTCATTTCGATAGCGGACGCGAAACGGCGAGGGCGAACAAAAGTCGCACCACTTTTTGGGCCGTAGGGGAAGCGAAACGGCTCCTGGTTGTGCGATCCGCTGTGAAGAAGTTAGACTGATTCCGGCTGGAGGACGAAAAAGGGCTTGACAAGAAATGGCACCGTGTGGAGAATCACTCCCGCGCCTGTTTCTGCCTTCCCCTGTTGTGACGTTCCTCCCCTTCGCATCGCCGGAATAGTCTGTGAGGAGAACCGGTGGCGGAAAAAGAAGCCATAGAAGCGAGCATGGATTTGGATCGAGAAGTACTTCGATGTCAGGTATGCGGTTTAGTGCAATACCGGACACGCACGGACAACTGCCGTCGTTGTCTGCGACTGCTGCCCCCGAAGGTGACGTTCGTCATTCCGACGCCGTCGCCGCAAGATTTGCCCGGGGACGACCGCCAACTGTTTGAGAACTGGCCGAACCGCGAAACTGTGGAAAACATCGGCCAGCGCATCAGGCAATTGCGCGAGTCGCGAGGCATGACGCAGAGCCAGCTACAGGCACGTTCGCGCGTATCTCGCTCCTATTTGTCCCGGATCGAGAGCGGACAGATGACACCTAGTCTCGGCACGCTGGAAAAGATTGCCGAAGCATTGGGCGTTGGACTGAACCGCTTCTTCGTGCCGGAGACCAACGGCGAGACGGTGCTGGAAGATCCTTTCATTCAGGGTCTTCGCCCATACCTGCGGCAGCTCGATTGGACGCAGTGGCAGGGCATCCTGAAGCGTTTGCAGGCGATCAGCGAGCACGTGAGCACCAATCACAGCGTGCGTCCGTTGCCGCCGCAACCTGCGGAGCGGTTGCCTAACCATATGCCCCGCCGGCAACAGCACATGCCCCAGACTGCGACGGCGCTGCACCGCTAGTCGTCGCAGGACCGGGATGGCGCGGAACGCCTGATGGACAGGTCGGATTCTGGGTAGGGCCTGGCACGGCTGCTTCGGCAGCGTGCCAGGCTCGCTCACGAATGGTCCGAGCTTCGCGCACTGGTGCCAAAGAACGTCTCACTCAACGCGTCCTCACGCTTGCACGAATCCACAAAAAACTGAGCCGGATGTTGCGATCGACGGGCCGAGCGCTTCACAGCCCGGAACGCAGAAGCTCGATTGTGTTTTGGCGTTTCGTCCAGGCCTGCTGCTTGGCGGTTAACGTTTTCGGGGCAAACTTAGTTGGGGCAACGCCTGCAGGGGTTACTGCGCTTCCTTCTTGCCAGCGCGCATCAGCACGATGTCCACGCTCTCGCCCTTCTTGGTTAATGCAACCAGGCGCACACCGTCGCCGTGGTCGTCCACGAATGCGGTGTCGGTATCCGAATCAACCGTTACGCCGTGAATGGGATGATGATCGTGATTTTCCTCGCGGCGGAAGCTGGAACCGAGCCGGTGCGCGTACCAGGTGTCCACTTGGTCCAATTTATCGGTGGTAGTGAAGTGCTCGACGGCGATTCCCACTGCCCCATCCCCGGCAGAAAGCTCCACCTTCGCGTTTTTGTCAGTTTCACCAGACGTTGCCCCGGGATAGACCGGCAGGCCCGTAGCGCGCTGCACATCTTTATTGACCTTGATCGCGCCGACGGGAGTCTGAATCTCAACGTTGTTGCCCTGACTGTGCACGCGCAAGTTGCGGATGAACAATCCGGCCAGCGCGAGGCCGAACAGAACCATCACCACGATGCCGCCAGCGACAATCCCCAGGATCCACCAGACCGCGTTGTTGCTGCGACGCTGCGGTGGAATGGCGGCGGGTGGCCGTCCGGACGCGCTAGACATAATTCACCCCTTGCCTGTTAGACGCTCATAGATACGCAACGGAGCATGGAAATGTTCCGAACGTGCCAGGACCGCCGGCTTAATTAAAGCGCACTTCGACGCCCGGATGCCGATCGAGGTGCACAGAATCAATAAACCGCACTTCCGCTTCCTCCAGCGTCATGATCAACGAGTGTGTGCGCGTCCCGTCGCGGAAAAAATTCACACCGTGCAACAGCCCGCCCCCAGTAACGCCCGTACACGCAAAGATGATCTTCTTACCCGGCGCCAAGTCCACCGTTTCGTAAATCCGCTTGGGATCCTTGATGCCCATCGCCGCGGTGCGTTCCAGATGCTCAGGTTTCGCGACCACCAATCGCGCCAGGATTTGCCCATTCAAGCAACGTAGGGCCGCCGCGGTGAGCACGCCTTCCGGTGCGCCGCCTGTCCCCATCACCGCATGGACGGAAGTGCCGCGCACGGCCGCCGAAATGCCCGCGGAAAGATCGCCATCGGAAATCAGACGGATGCGCGCGCCGGCTTTGCGTATGTCCGCGATCAGCTTCTCGTGGCGTGGACGGTCGAGCACCACGATCACCAAATCCTCCACGTCGCGATCATAGCGCCGGGCTATCGCACGCAAGTTATCCTTTACCGGCGCGTCCAGGTCAATCGCCCCCTTCGCCGGCGGTCCCACGATGATTTTTTCCATGTAAAGATCGGGCGCATGCAGCAAACCGCCGTGCTCGCTGGCGGCGAGCACCACGATGGCGCCGGGCTCGCCCGTCGCGCAAAGATTAGTGCCTTCCAGCGGGTCCACCGCAATGTCCACTTTGGGGTACTCGCGGCTCTTGTCGCGCACCGCCGCGCCCACTTTTTCGCCGATGAAAAGCATGGGCGCTTCGTCGCGCTCACCTTCGCCGATGACGATCGTGCCATCCATGCCCACGCGATCCATTTCCGCGCGCATCGCTTCGACGGCGGCCTGGTCGGATCCGGAGCGGTCGCCCTGGCCCATGGTGCGCGCCGAAGCGATGGCCGCGTTTTCGACAGTGCGCAGAAATTCGAGGCTGAGTTCTTTCTCCATGGCAGCTCCTGATTTGTGATTTGCTTCCGGTGCTGGGACGGTCCTTCCGGGCGGCCTATCATAATCCAAATGCCCGAATTCCAATCAAGCCGTTATTTGCAGGTGCCGGCGGCAAAATGAGTGAAGGAGGTTTCCGCGGTCTTAATTGTATTGGCTACGAATGTAGCTTGAGTCAAAAATCGCCCCCCCGGCTGTGGGGCTGACCGTGACGGTCACCTATTTCGCGGACCTTATCGCCCACGATGAATCCGACCCCCGATAACAAACATCATAAACATCATCGTTTCTCTCACGAATGCCGGTTAGCTGACCAGGGAGGTGCTGCAAATGGACCGCGTTGCGCACGTTGACAGATGGTAAGCCGCGGAACGTCTCGGCCGGCCGGTGCCGAACAGCGGCTGGTGGAACTTGGCATCAAGCTTCCGGCGCCGCCGGAACCGTTCGGCACCTACGCGGAAGCGGTGCAGACGGGCAGCCTACTTTTTCTCACCGGGATGCTTCCCACCGAAGGCCGCGCGGCGAAATTCACTGGGCGCGTCGGCGCGGAGCTCGACGTGGAAGCGGGGCGGATGGCGGCGCACCTCGCCGCGCTCAACGGTCTCGCTGTTGCGCGCCAACATTTGGGGTCGCTCGACAAAGTGACGCGCATCGTGCGGCTCGGCGTGTCGGTGGCCACGTCGGGAGATGGGCGTGAGCTGCCGAAAGTCGCAGACGGCGCGTCGGACTTGCTGCAAGACGTCTTCGGAAAAGAGAAGAACCCTTGCCGCCTGGTGTATGGAGTCGCAAGTCTTCCGCTCGGTACGCCGGTCGAGCTGGAAATCATTTTCGAGGTGGCGACGTAAGCGACGTTTCGTGACGCAGCAACCCACGTGGCGCATCGCCGCAGGTGAACGAGCAACCGTTGGCGCATTTTCCTAGACGGAGGAATTGTGGAGGCGTACATCCGGGCAAGAATTCTGGTCCTTGCGGCTTCCATGATCCTCGCATCGCTGCAATTCCCGGCACAAGCACAGGGCCAGGAACAAGGAAGGCAACGACCCGTGGAACATGCAATCGCTTATCGCACCATACAAATTGATGGTCTCTCCATTTTTTACCGAGAGGCCGGCCCGAAAGACGCGCCGACGCTTCTCCTGCTCCACGGGCTCCCGTCTTCCTCGCGGATGTTTGATCCGCTCTTCGCCCGGCTTTCCGATCGCTATCACCTCGTCGCGCCCGATTACCCCGGCTTTGGACATAGCGACTGGCCCGACCCGAAAAAATTCGCGTACACTTTCGATCACATTGCCGAGATCATGAATCACTTTAGCGAAGCGCTCGGCCTCTCGAGGTACACGCTCTACATGCAGGACTATGGCGGCCCCGTGGGATTTCGCATGGTGTTGGCGCATCCGGACCGCGTCGAAGCGCTCATCGTGCAGGACGCTGTGGCGCACAACGAAGGCCTTGGCGCGAACTGGAAGACGCGTCGCGCCTTTTGGGCCGATCGCGCCACCTACGAAAGCGCGCTGCGCACCAACCTCCTTTCGCTCCCGACGACGCGCGCGCGCCACGTCGGCGACGATCCCAACCTGGAACGCCACGACCCGGATCTCTGGACCGATGAATATTATTTTCTTAATCAGCCCGGCCAGGCCGACATTCAAAGCGACCTCTTCTACGATTACCGCACCAACGTGGACGCCTACCCCAAGTGGCAAGCTTGGATGCGCGAGAAACAGCCGCGCCTGCTGGTAATCTGGGGTAAATATGAAAGTTCATTCGATCCCTCGGAGCCGGAAGCTTATCGCCGCAACGTCCCGAAGGCCGAAGTCCACATTGTTGATGGCGGACATTTCGCGCTCGACACCGCAGCCGATCCGATTGCGCAGTTCGTCCGGGACTTCATGAAGTAATCGCGGCTCGATGCGAGGAGGAATCACGAAGGCCCAATCGGTGAGTGTCAGCTAGAAAACAGGGGGCATGGCCGGGTGCGGCATACTTCACGTGCTTCGTGATACGACGCACGCCCAACGAATGATCGCAGAGTCCAACCACCGCGCGAGGGTGCCCCGCCTTCGGGTCTTGCAGGGCGGGATTTTTCGTTCGCGCCATGGAACTCGACCGCGGAAGCTGCACTATGCTCCATAAACGAAGAAACCCGCTCGGGTGCTTCCGAGCGGGTTTCTCCATTCAATTCCTCGACGCGTTTACGCCGACGGATGCTTCAATATTTCCGCCAAAGCGTGTAACCGTTTCGCATCCGCCGGGCTCTTCGCCGCGGAGGCGCTCTCCTCGAGCGATGGTGCCATGCCGCTCAACTTCGCCACTTTGCCTTTGTTCATGTGCGAAGCTTCTGCGTTTTGAATCGCCGTGCGCAGAGCGGTGATGCGTTCCGCCGGTAAAGCTTGCGACCTTTCCAGCTGGTCCACGTAGGCCTTCGCCACCACCAACTGCGCAGGCCACTCCAGCTTCTGCTGGTTCTGCACATTCAGCACATCCACGCGGACCGTCTTCGCGGCGTCAATTTCGTTCTGCGTCAGAAATTGCGTCGGCGTCAATTCAAAAATATCCAGGCCGCGGGCAATTTCCGAACCGTAGATGTTGCCGTTGTACCAATAGGCCGACCACTCGCCGCCGAGCACCAGCATCTTCGAATCAATCGGCCCGCGGTCGAAGTAAGCGATCTCCTTAGGGTTCGCCGCGTCGCTGAAGTCCATCACCGAAACGCCACCCTGATACCACGCCTGCACTTCGATATCGCGCCCGGGCACCGGGATCAGCGAACCGTTGTGCGCCACGCAATTTTCGGTGTCGCTCTGCGCCGCCGGCAGCTTGTAATAGCTCGCGAAGGTTAACTTGTCGTCATGGAGATGGAAGATCGCATCCGCGCCCCACTTGCTTGGGTCGTTTGGACGGCACCGCGCTCCCAAGCCGCCGCCCCACTCGTCGGTAAACACGACCTTCGTCCCATCATTCGAGAACGACGCCGAATGCCAGTAGGAATAGTTCGGATCATTTACCGCATCCAAACGCTTCGGATGAACCGGGTCCTTGATGTCCAGCAAAATTCCATTGCCGGAGCACGCGCCCGCCGCGAGGCCCAGCGCCGAGTACACCGTGATGTCGTGGCACTGGTTGGAATCCGACGGCTTGGTCTCCTCATCATTCTTGCCGTGGCTGCCGCCGTTGCTCAGGCCGTTCAACGCGCCGGTGCGCGGATCAATAAATACGCGCGGGCTGGCGACGACTTTCGCCTCCTGCGGCGCCGCCACCGGCACCTTGATCACTTCGATGCGAAACAACGCTGTATTCGGATCCTTGTCCGGCGCTTCGTCCGAGCATCCAGCCAATTCTTCCGGTTGACGCACGAACGACGTTCCCGAGACGTAGATATAAACGTTGTCCTTGTCGTTGGGGTCCACCACCAGCGTATGCGTGTGCGAGCCGCGGCAGGTCTGCACCGCCGCCATTTGCTTGGGGTTTTTGATGTCCGTGATGTCGAAAATCCTCACGCCGCGAAAACGTTCCGCTTGCGCGGCCGGCTTGCGGCGTTCTTTTTCATGCCCTGCCGCCGGCGGAGGTTCCGGCGGAAATCCCTGCGTGCCGCAATCCAGGCGTCCATTCGGCATTTCAACGGACATGAACAGCAGGTTCTTGTACACCGACACGTCGCCCTGCCCACCCGGGCACACCATCGAAGTGACCAGCGCGGCCTGCGCCGGATTCGCGATGTCGTAGATATTGACGCCATAAAAGTTTCCCAGGAAAAGATGGTTGCCCTCGAACGCCAGATCCGAGTTCGAGAATGCAAGCTCCGCGATCACCAGCTGCAGCTCTTTTGGCAATTTCATGCCGCCGCCAATCCCCAGCTGGCCCAGCAATTTTTGCACTTTCGGATCCGCAGGGTCCGTGACGCCCAGTTGAAACGAGTCGGGCTTCTTCAGGAGCAGCAAGTGCTTGATGCCCAGCGATGTTTCGCCCGCGTCATACAGCCCAGGCGTCAGCTTGTAGCGCGGATCGTTTGCATCCGATCCCGTCATTCCCGGCGGCAGCGGCGGAGCGGGCTGCGCCGCAAACGGATTGTCGTCGGCGTCAGGGGCCTTCGCGGCTGCCGACGCGGCTGGCGGTGGTGCAACAGCCTGACCAGGAGCAGGGCCTGGCCTCTGGGCTGCGATCCGGCTAACACCGGAACACAAAATAATCGCCGCCACCGCGACACGCAAAGCAAAGCTGGGCACTCGGTTCATCATTTCTCCTTTGACGCGTTCTTCTCCAACATAGCTTGCATAATCTTGATCTCAGCGCGTTGTGTGTTGTCCGCATCCGTCGCGAAGTTGAAAATGTCGGCGTCCTGCCCCGCGCCCGCCGCGTTGAACAGGTCTTTCACCATAATCAACGCACCGTTGTGATGCTGAATCATGCCGGTCAAAAATAAATGGTCGAACTCCGCGCCCTTGGCGTTGCGCAGCGCTTCCATCTGTTCCGGCGTCAACATGCCCGGCATCAGCGCCATGGGTTTGCCGGACGCATCCATGTCGGACATTCCCGGCATCGCCATCGAAACCTCCTCGCCGCGAGCCGCCAGCCAGCGCTGCATAAACTTTATCTCGTCTGACTGCGAACTGCTGATTTTCGCCCCCAGCATCCGCAAGTCTTTGTTGTCCGTGTGCGACGCAATCAGCGCCGTCATCTCCACCGCTTGAGCGTGGTGCATGATCATGCCCTGCATGAATTCCACATCGGCCGGCGACCGTGCCGGCAGCGTCCCCTTCGTTGATGGCGGCAGCGTCTTGCTCGGCTTGCCCGGCGCGCCTGGCTGCACCACAACTGGTGCCGTCGCAGGATCCGTCTGCTGCGCACGGCGCGCCGCGCAGAATCCCAAACCCGCGGCAGTGCTCGCCGCAAGCAGCGTGCCACAAAGCACCACGGCTACCATTGACGGGCAAAGCTGTGGCTTGCGCGGGAAACCGAGGCTGACTTCTTCTTCCACGGCAGCTCCTGAAAAGTGACTTGATTCCGGTGGCCGAGACCGTCTTTCCGGGCGCACTATCATAATCCAATTCGGCAAGTTTCAATGACTGGAATCAGTCCGCATTATGGCAGCGGCTGAATCTTCGCGTTCACCAGGAAGGGATCGTCGAACTCCGTCGTCTCGCCGGGTTTCTTTCCGGTGACCGGCTGTAGGCGCGCCGAAAGTGGCTTGTGCCATTTCACCGAGAGGCTCGCGACGTCGCCCAGGATACGCTCGAGTTGCTCGGGCGTCACGTCGCCAGGCAGCGGAATCGTATCCAAGCCCGTGCCGCACACTGCCGAGTAAGAGAGCAGGGAATCGATCGAGAGGCGCCCTTCGCTCCAACGTTGCGCGAGGACCGTATCCTCTAGCACCGGCAGCATCAATCCGGAATAGCCCGCTTGTCTCACGGGGATCGCTTTCAGCGCGCGCGTGATGATGGCCGCGGCGGTGATCGTTCCGCTCGAGCCCACCGGCGCGCCGAGGAAATTTTCAATCGCGCGGCCGATGGAAACGTCAAGCAGCGGCGCAGGTGATAGGTCCAGGCCGCCGTATTTCCAACCGCTGGCGATGCTGATTTCGACCGCCGTCTTTTCGATCTGTGCGGCGTACACGCCCAGAGTATTTGTCAGGCGCTCTTCGGCTTCGTTTGGAGATTTCGTCGAAGCGAAAACTTCGCTTACCACGTTTGCCGACTGCAGACCCACGGCGAATTGTTTTCCTTCGCCGGTGAAATAAGACGCCGGATAGAAAGGCGTGCCGGAAGGAACCAAGGACGCGGCCGTAAAACTGAAATTCCCTTGGCTATGCAACGTGTTCGCTTCCAGATATTTTATGACGCCGGCCGCCGCGTGAATGGACTTCCAATGAATTCCGTTTTCTCCGGCGATGAATACCGAGCCTTCCAGCGTTTTGGAGTTCGCGATGATTTTCGCGAGCAATTCCGCTTCGTGAGGATCGTCCGCCTCGCTCACCATCGCCGGGCCGAGCGCGGCGTCGAAGCCTTCCTTCACCGCAAGCGCGTCGTAGTCGCGGAAGAAAGCCAGCACCTGCTCGTCGGTCATACCGTGCGTGTATTCCGGAAACGGTTGCGTGGTAATGCGGATGGTTTCCACTTCGCAACCGGATTTTTCGAACGCGGTCTTGGCCTGGCGCAAGAACTTCAGAGTCTCCTGAATTTGCTGCTGGTAATGCGCGCGATCGAGCCGCACAAACGCGGTGATGGCGCGCACCTTGGGTTTTGAAGGCGCATCCGCAGCACGCGAGGGAAACATGGCCGCGACGAACACAACCAGCGTTAAAGCGCAAATCGTCATGACCGTGACGGCGGTAAACGAGCGAATTTTATGCTCGCGTCTCATGAAAATGCCGCGATTCCGGTGATGCGCTCACCGATGATCAATTTATGTATGTCGTGCGTGCCCTCATACGTAAACACCGACTCCAGGTTGTTCATGTGCCGCATCACGCAGTAATCGTCCACGATTCCATTGGCGCCCAGAATTTCCCGCGCCATGCGCGCCGTTTCCCGCGCCATCCACACGTTATTCATCTTCAGCATGGAAATGTGCGAAGGATGCACGCGGCCGGCATCCTTCAGGCGGCCTACCTGCAGCGCCAGAAATTGCGCCTTGGTGATTTCGGTGATCATCCACACCAATTTTTCCTGCACCAGCTGGTGCGAGGCAATTGGCTTGTTGTCGAATTGCTTTCGCTGCTTGGCGTAGTTCAGCGCGGTATCGTAACACGCCATGGCAGCGCCGATACCGCCCCAGCCGATGCCGTAGCGGGCTTGATTCAGGCAGGAAAGCGGGCCTTTCAATCCTTCAACGCCTGGAAGGAGATTTCCCGCCGGGATTTTGCAGTCGGTCATCGCCAGGCCGGAAGTCACCGAGGCGCGCAGAGAATATTTTCCGTGCACATCCCAGGCTTTGTACCCGGGCGTACCTTTTTCCACCAGGAACCCGCGGATCACATCGTCCTCGCACTTCGCCCAAATGACGGCCACGTCCGCAATCGAGCCGCTGGTAATCCACATTTTCTCGCCGTTCAGAATATAGTCGCCGCCTTTTTTCACCGCGCGCGTCAACATGCCGCCAGGATTTGAACCGAATTGCGGCTCGGTAAGGCCGAAACAGCCGATCGCTTTTCCCTGTTGCAATAGCGGCAGCCATTTTTCTTTTTGTCGTTCGGAACCGAACGCGTGGATCGGATACATCACCAGCGCCGATTGCACGGAAACAAAACTGCGCAATCCGGAATCACCGCGCTCCAGCTCCTGCGTCACCAGCCCGTATTCCACGTTGGACATGCCCGCGCATCCATACCCCTTCAAGCTCGCGCCGAAAAGTCCCAGCTCGGCCATCTGCGGCACCAGCTGCACCGGAAATTTTCCGTCGCGATTGTATTCCTCGATGAGCGGCGTGATTTCCGCATCGACGAATTGCCGCGCGGTATTGCGCGCGAGCTTTTCTTCGTCACTCAGCAGGGAATCGAAGTCGAGGTAGTCAACCCCGGGGAACGATGGCATGAAATGTCTCCTTGAAAACGGGCGGCGCGCATCGGCAGGCAGTCATTTAGGTCGCAGCCCAAACCGCGATTGTATCGAATTCGTGGCATCCTGCGCCAGTCGGTGCCAGCGAGCGTGGTGGGTCAGTTTCCGCCGCCACTAATCGAGCGCGAATCGCGTTTTGGCAATAAAATGCCATCTGGAACCGCTCGCACCCCAAATGATGCGCCTCAAGAGAATCTCGCTCCTAACAGAGCGTATATCGAAACCTCGTGAATACCCGTTCAACATCCCAACGATTGCTTCGCTAAGCGCGGTTGAGATTTCTAGTCGAGTCCGCTCTTTTGTCGGCGAGAACGGAGCTCGTGATAAGGCAATTATTCGAATCTAACTCGCCGTCCCGATGCGTACCCGCAAACAGTCGTTGCCAGAGAAGATGACCGCGCGCCGCACCTGCTTCTCCAAATTTTCGCCTCCACTCCCTGCGCGGCGGCTTCCCGCGGCGGCCGCCAAATTCGTTGCGTCTGGCGTCGCAGAAGCGTACGATGCACCAACTAACGGTCGAAGCCCCAGCCAAGCGTCGACCTTGATTTATACGTCAGTCTTGCGCCGGAACGAAGCGCGCCTCGCAATCCGCTCCGGTCAATTAAATCAGTTGTAGAATGTCTCGAAAGTGGTTGGGGTGGGTGCCGCGATGAAATATCCCCTGCGTCCTTCGGCCCTGTTGGTGGTTGTAGCGTTCGTTTGTGCCGGTCTTGCTCCCCGAGTTCGCAGCGCTGTCGCTCCCCGTCCGCCCGCTGCTCAAGAGCGCATCGTCACAGCGGAACCCGCGACCGCTACCATCCCGGGTCCTCTCCGTTCGTTCTTACGTATCGCAGGCATCAGCCAGAAAGCCAGCTCGGAAGAAGTGATGCCCCTGCTCGCCCGAAACGTATTTTTGATCGGCTATCAGGGGACGGGCCTCGGTAGCCGCGCCACCGAGTTTCTAATTCTGCTGCGAAGATACGTGCAGCAGGCCCGCGAACTCTCCGATTTGGCGGGGAAGGACGGCGTGATTCGCGTCACCAACTGCGCCGACTCTAAGCCGCTGCTGGACATCCTCGGCTACCGCGTCACCTCAGACTGCGGAAAAAGCAGCGCGTACGTTGCGACCGCCGACCCACGTCGCGCGTTTCTTACCATCGACTCCGGCTTCCCTCTACCCGAACTCGAGGCCACTCTGCAGGGCGGCAAGCCATTCGCCTACGCGTACCCCAATTCACAAGTGCCCATCGTTTTGACCGAGCGGCAGTGGGTGGAAGCCAGCAGCGAGGGCGGCCACGAAAAAGATCGGCCATTGATTGATGCGCTTCTGCACGATCCCTCTCTGGCTCGTCTGTACTATGCCTGGGCTCATGTGGATCCGGAAACCCAGACAGCGCTGCTGCATTCGCCGGGATTGAAAAAATTGATCCCGCTCGCTGCGGCCTTGGATTTCTACGGCAGTTACATTCGCATCGAATCGGGGCGCGTAATCGTGCCCGGAGGCAGCGCCGCCGAGCCGGCGTGGAAGGAGTTGGTGGGAGCAAACCCGCACTCCACGGGAGAATTTGTCCCCCGGCTGCTCTCGAAAGACAATGGCTGGCTCGCTGCTTATTTTGACTCACTCTCGCGCATCCCGCCCGAGCAGCAAGCACACTTCGTCGAACCTGCGCGCATGCGGCACTGCTACGACGCGCTGCGCGGAAAGACGCTTTCCCCCAGCGCTATGTCGTCGGTGTTTCGGCCTGACCCGACCCTGTTGCTCTTAACCACTCGCCTGCAGTGGGAACCCAACGGCGATCCACACGTGCCGGGAAGCCTCCAGTCGTGGAAGAGCATTCTCCGGCAGAAGACCAATACCGAGCTTGCTCGCAATTGGAATGTGGAAACTAGGGGCTGGAACAATCCAGACGGCCTACTGGAAACCATGTTTGCCCTCTCCCGTGTGGGGATGGAGGGCACGCCGGCCGAAGCCTTTCTGGTGCTGAGCGAAATTGACGGCAGGCGCGCCGCCGGGCATCGCCTAAGCGCTCCGACGGTAGAGCTGATGGCCGCCAAATTCGTCCAATTTCGCAATCAGTATTCGATGTTTTCCGAATTCCCGGAGTTGAGCGATGCGTCCATCACCGCGTTTCTGACCACAGCCGAGGCCCTCAACAAAGTTCCCGATCACACCATGCGGGGCAACGCCATGGGCATCTTTGAAGCCAATATCGCGCTGTGGCAAATAATGGCTCGCCAGGGCGAGATTCCCGTAAGCGCCCGCGATGAATCCTGGCAGGGCATGATCAAGCCTTTTTCCCATCTCTCCTCGTCCGCGCAGCTATTTGATGCCGGACGCAGCTCCCTAGGGCATCTGCTGCGCGCTGCCAGCGGAGATTCCAAGAGCTCGCAGGATGTAATCGTTGATTTGATCGCAGGACCTCGCCAAACCAATTCGGAAGGCCAGCGAATTCACAGAGAAATGGCTGAGCGGATTCGCGCGGTGCTGGACGATCAACGGCTTGTTTCGCTCGATACTCTGCTGGCGCTGGGCGACGGCCTGACGCCCACACCGCAAGGAACTCCCGCGGGCGACACATTGCTCCCGCTCGCCGAGCAGCTCGGCGAATTTCAAATGCCGCGCCCGATTTTTACCAACAGCGAACGAACCACCTTCACCGCGGGCTCCTACAACAATCACCACACCGATTTGGAGATGCGCACGGACATCGCCAAGGTTCTGAAGTCCAAAGCTTCGGGCGTGGAGTTAGAACAAGCTCGCGGACAACTGGTTCCTTTCCTGCGCGACACGCTCGTCGGTTTCAGTTACGCCTATTACGAACCGCCGGGCGCCCAGGCTCTCCACAACAACCCGCTGCTCATCCGCTCGCACGACTTCTCCGGTGACACGGTGATCGGCACGGAAGAAACGCTCTGGCAAACTCCCCGCCTGTTCGGCGCGGGATCTCCCGCGGGAGGTGGTGCGCATCTGGTCGGCTCGCTGGCTGACTTGCCCTACGTACTGGCGCAAATGGAAGAGGATTTTATTGCTCCGGAAAACGTTCAGGCTCTGATCTGGTCGGACCTCGTGCCCTCCGTTTTGACCAACGCCGTTTTGCCGCGTTGGTGGAACGTAAGCCGCAACGAGCTCCACGCGGTCGCGCTGTATCAGCGCGCGGGAGAAGAAATGCTTGCGTCCTCCGCGCAAAATGACGAGCTGCGCGCGAAAGTCACCAGCATTCTTTCCGATCGCATGATTCCGCAACGAGCAGCGCAGTTGGAGATTACTCTGCGAGCGGGACGCTTGGCCGAGGTTTCTTCCCAGATCACGCCCGCCGATACCTTCTATTTGACCGCCGAATTTCGCCGAAGGTTTCCAGACGACACCAATTCCTGGGGTATGGCCGGCCATGAATTGCAAAATCTGTCTCAACAGGATCCGTCGGAACTTACCTGGACGCGCCTCTCGCAGGATTTCGGCGTGCCTCATCCCGTACTCGCGCGCTCTTATGCGCGCGAATTGTTAAACGTCAGGCCGTTCCCCATGTTCCAGGGCTATTCCAGCCGCCTGCTCGCCGAGACGTGGGATTCGACGAACTTGTATTGGGCGCGGCTAGCCGATGAGATGGGCTATCCGCCGGTAACGCTGAATCGCCTCGCGCCCGAGCTAACCGGCCGTATGGTCGCGAAGATTTTCGCCACGGACTTGAACGATTGGCCCGCAATTCTGCGCGCCATGCGCGAAACTGGTGACGAATTTCGCCAGGGCAAGATTACTTCGCTGCCAGCGAGTTTTGGCAGTCCGCAGCCCTAGAAATTTTGTGGCGACGCCGGGGCGATTCCAGATCCGCGCGGTCAGCCCTGCGAAAGTTTAGCAACAAACAACATCGAGGCCCGTCATGCTCAAAAGACTCTCTGCGACTCTCGTACTCTTCGTAGCTCTCTCGGTTTGCGTGGGCACTTCACCCGTCGCGCAGGAAAACGGCCCTCCGCGCATCAACGTCACCGTGGATTTAGTGCAGTTGAACGTGGCCGTCACCGATAACAAGGGGAAGTACGTTACCGGCCTCCGTCCGCAAGATTTCATCATTGCCGAGGACGGCATTCCCGAAGACATCGCAACTTACGGAGAAGGCAACCAATCCGCCCGTTCGCTTCTCACCACAGCTTCGCCCGTTGCCAAGTCGCCGGATGATTCCGCCGACCAACAAAAAGATTCCGATGCGCACGTGTCTGGCGGCGAGCTTTCCTCGCTGGTAGAAGGCGCCAACGTTTTCGTGCTCTTCGACACCAGCAACTATATGTACCGCGGCTTTGTATTCGCGCAGGACGCCATCGCCGACTTCGTGCGTTCCCTCGAGGGCGCGGACAAAGTGGCCTTCTATTCCTACAGTCGCGACCTTTCCCGTGCTGCCGTTCTCACCTCCGACCGCTCGCAGGTTCTGCGCGCTGCGCGTACCACCGTAGCCGGAGACGATGCCGCGCTTTACAACTGTCTGCTGCTCACCGTGCAAGACGCCGCGCACTTTACCGGGCGAAAAGTGATCGTGGTCTTCTCCAACGGTCCCGATAACTACAGCATGGTTCCGCCCGAGGACGTCGCCGAGCTTGCGCAATCCACCGGCACCACCATCTACATGGTGAGCACGCAGGAAGCCCACCTCGAGCCTATTTCCAACGCCGTATTTCAACGCATGACCGCTGCCACCGGCGGCAAAGTCTATTTCGCGAGAAACTGGAAGGACGAGCAGAATGCCTTCGCATCTATCCGCGATGATTTGGCGCATCTTTATTCGCTGAGTTACTACCCCAAGCCGAATCCCAACCGCGGCTGGCGCACCATCAGCGTGAAACTCGTGAACGAGCAGCACAAGCGCTATCACATTCGCACGCGCGATGGCTACCGGCTGCAACGCTCGCGATTCTCCGCAGAATACGTTCCGACGGCTGCGCCTGCTGCGAACGCCAAATAGCCTTCACCGACGCGTGTCAGCATCCCAGCGGGATTCCAGCCGAATTGCGGCTCGGTTTGGCCGACGGTCTGCAATCATTAATTGACAAGGCAGTTATCCTTAGACAGAATGTCGCGCTGCGGCGACGCGCTCAACTTTGCATCGGCCCTGAATCGACGAGCGCACAAAGCTATGAGGGTTTCACAGCGTCGCAATCCGGTTCCGGAGGGCCTTATGGGGACGACACGGACACAGGCGACGCTCACTGCAGTCTGCATTATGACGCTGCTCTCTCCGGGCATGCTGCCGGCGTCCTCCGTGACGTCCTACGATCAGGCACTGTTCGATACGCCAAGCGAGCTGGCGAGAACAACCGCTCCTGTGGCGCAGGTAGCCGCACAGCAAGAAGCGCACGCGGCCCCGGCGAGTCCGGGCCCGTCGAAAAACGCCAACATGGTCTGTACCGTGACCGCGGAAACCGCCCCGCCTCTGTCGGCGCCGCTGGCCGCCGCGCTGCGACTTTATCGCACCGGAAAACTTCCCGAAGCGCTTGCTGCTTACACGGCTGTGCTTCCCGCGGGAGGATCCGAAGCGGCAGCTGCGTACGCGGGCCTCGCACGGGTGTATCTAGCGCAGAAGAATCCCATTGAGGCATACGCTGCGGCGCAGAAGGCGGTCGCACTGACGCCCGATCGCGCCCCGGCCGTCGTCGCGCTGGGAGAAGTGTATTTTCGTCAGGGAAAACTGGAACAGGCACAGGCCGCGTTCTCGAAGCCGCTCCGCGCATGCGATTTGGATGCGCGCGCGTTCCTGGGACGATATGAACTCTACGCGATCTCTCTGAACTGGAAGCGCGCCAAGACCAATATTGACCAAGCTTATAAGCTCGATCCCGGTGATCCGGACATTCAGCGAGCTTATATGAGCACGTTGAGCGGGACGGAGCGAATCGACGCTATCAGCGAATATCTTGCCAGCGCCACGGACGACGACCAGGAATCGCGCAGCGCACTGCAGCGCGAACTCGACGCACTTCAAGCGCAATCGGACCAGCCGCAGGGCGGATGCCGTCTGGTAACGAAAGTGAAATCCACCGAAGCCAAGCTCGAACCTCTATCCAATGGTCCGAAGAGCGTTCGGGGATATGGCCTCAGCGTCAAGGTAAATGGAGTACCGTCGAGGTTACTGCTCGACACTGGCGCAAGTGGAATTCTCATCGACCAAAAAGTTGCCGAGAAGGCGGGCGTTAAATCCATCACCAAAATCCACATCGGTGGAATCGGCGACGCCGGACCCGCGGCCGGATTTCTGGGCCGTGCCGATAAACTTCAGATTGGAGAGCTCGAGTTTAGCGGTTGCCTTGTCCAGGTGACCGCCGGCCGTTCTGTTTTAGGCAGTGACGGGCTGATTGGCGCGAACGTCTTTCGCCATTTTCTTGTGGATATCTACATGCCGGCGAACAAATTGAAACTGAGCGAGCTGCCACCATATCCCGATGAGCCTGCAACCGAGATCTCCCTTGATTCGCGATCCTCCCAATCATCGAATTGGCACGACCGCTATGTTCCGCCCGAGATGAAAGGCTACACGCCGATTTTCATATTCGGTCACGGATTGGCGATTCCCACTTCCGTGAATTCCTCCCCGGCCAGACTTTTCCTCATTGATACAGGGGCGTTCGACAACCAACTATCCCTTGCGGAAGCAAAAGAAGTGACAAAAGTCAGCACGGAGTATGACGCGGAGGTTCGGGGGCTGAGCGGAAAAGTAAAAACGGTATATAGCGCGTCGAATGCCACGATCCAATTCTCGAATATCAGACAGCAACGCGAGGACCTGATCACGATTGATCTGGCCAACGTCAGCGACAGTTTCGGCACTGAAATTTCGGGGGTCCTGGGATTCGCGATGCTCTGGATGCTGGATATGAAGATAGATTACCGCGACGGATTGGTGAGCTTCACCGCGGAATCAAGATTTGTTCAGTGAGATTGACCCAGTTTATATTGCGCGCCAATAGCCGCAGTCCACGCGTATTGGCGTAATCGGAACCGAGTCTATCCGGTAGGACAGGCCACGATTCTGTCTGGAAATCGCCCGGGTCCGCGATATTGTTTACCCGATGCCGCGCGTGAAAATCTGTAGTATCGTACCTAGCTTCATGGACCAGACCCAGACCAACCAACGCGCAGCACTAGGCTCGATCTTCGTCGTAAGCGCCGCAGCAGTTACTTTTCTGCTCTGGCTGCTGTATTTGCACCAGGCCCCGGCGCAGTTCGCGGGCAAATTTGTCTTTTTGCCGACGCTGAATGCGGTCCTCAACGGCCTCAGCGCCATCGCCCTGTGCACCGGACTTTACTTCATCAAGAAACGCGACCGCAAAGCGCATCGCGCGAGCATGCTGCTCGCCTTCGGTTTCTCGTCGCTCTTCCTGGTAAGTTACATCGTTAATCACGCGCTGCACGGCGATACGCGTTTCCCGGCAGGTCACGCGACGATTCGCGCCATTTACCTCTCGATTCTCGCCAGCCACATTATCCTCTCGGTTGTCGCGCTGCCTCTGGTGCTTGTCACCTTCTTCTTTTCACTCAGCGGCCGCTTCCCACAGCACAAGCGCATCGCGCGCTACACCTTCCCCATCTGGCTGTACGTCTCGGTCACCGGCGTAGTTGTCTTCGCGCTTCTCCAGGCATACGCGTATTAATCCGTCTCAGCACACAGTCATTCGCCAGCCATCGCGGACCGTAGTGTATACTCCCGCGAAAAGCAGCAGGACGCGGCAGGGAGGTACGCGATGCAGCGCTCGGCAGGTGTCACGATTTCCGCGATAGTGGTCTTCATCGGCTCAGGCCTGACGCTGCTTTCAGGCGTCCTCATGATTCTCGCCTTCGCCGTCATGCCCTCCGATTCCACGCCTGCATTTACTCGCAGCGCTGGCCTCATCCTGTCCGTGTTCATGCTAGGTCTTGCGGCCTGGGGCATCGCCACGGGCGTCAACCTCCTGCACCTGCGCGCATGGGCCAGAATTTCCATGATTGTTTTCAGCGGCCTGCTTCTGGTGATGGCGGTACCGGGGCTGCTCATGATGATCGCGATGCCGTTGCCAACTCCGCCGGTGCCCGCGGTGCCAAACGGCGAAGCGATTCCGCCGCTGGAGCACTGGATGACGGCCGTGCGCATCGGGTTGGCGGTGTTCTACGCGCTGCTGGCGCTGTTAGGGGGCTGGTGGGTGTACTTCTTCAACTCCCGTCCGATCAGAGAACAATTCCGCGGCGCCATCGAGCCGACGTCGTCAACTTGGGCGCCCGCAGCGTTCGCGCCGACGCAAGTTCCCGGGTCACCGAAAAGGCCGGTGAGCATTACGATCATCGCGTACCTGACTCTGGTGGGCGCCTGCATGTTTCCAATCCTCAATATTTTGCATCTGCCGCTCACGTTCCTGGGTTTCTTCTTTACCGGCGGAAAAGCTGCGCTCATTGTGACCGGTTACATGTCCGTGCAGCTCCTGATGGCTTACGGTCTGCTGAAACTGGAAAAGTGGGGCCGCAGTCTCGCCATCTATTATTTCAATTTCGCGATCTTCAATTCGATCATTTCCGTGATTCTTCCCGGCGCCCAAGCGCGTTACGAAGAAGCCACGGCCGCGATGCAAGCCTCCATGGGCCTGCCGCCAACTCCCTTCCAGTTTCCGATTTGGTTCAGCCTGGTTTTCTCCCTGCCGATGATCGCCATACAATTGTGGTTTGTAGTGACGCGCAAGCGGGCGTTTGAAGGCCCTCACGGCTCGCTCGCCTCGCGCTAACCCCGTAAGGATTTGGCGCACGCGGCTGGCAAAACGGCACGCCTTCGACGTAGAATAGAGCGAATCGTGTTTCTCCTTCGGTAATGCAAAATGGCCGTAAAGCGTTGACGGGAGCGGGACTCGATGCGATAATCGCGGCCTTTGCTTGAGCCTAGAAGTGTGTCCCGGAGCGGCTTGCCGCAATCCCGGGCAACAGTGCGACAACGATACAAACGGGGCAGACGCATTCGTAAGTTTTCCTAACGATGGAAATCCTTCGCCAGCTCGGTGACCTATTTCTTCAAGCTGTGCCTACGGTCATCATCGTTTTCCTTTTTTATCTTTTCATGCGCTGGGCTTTTTTCACGCCCATGCAAAAAGCCATGGCCGAACGCAGCGCGAAAATCGAAGGCGCGCGCGCGGAAGCCGGCGCCGTGGAAGCCGCGGCGCGGCAAGATCTGGAAAATTACAATGCGGCGCTGCGCAAAGCGCAGGGCGAAATTTATCTCGAGCAGGAAGAAGCTCGCCAGGCCGTGCTTGAGGAGCGCGCCAAGAATTTGAAAGCGCAGCGAAGCCTCGCGCGCAAGGAAGTTGACGAGGCCAAGAAGCGAATCGAGGTCGAGCTGGCCGAAGCTCGCAAGGAAGTTGAGCGCCAAACTCCGGAACTGGCTGGCGCCATCGCGCGCGGCATCCTGGAAGGCAGCAATCCTCCGCGCGGCGGTGCGCGCCCATGACGTTGCAGATCACGCAACAGACAAGATCCGCCCTCCGCGCGCTCAGTGTCGTGTTCATTTTTCTTGCGCTAGTTGCCGTCCCAGTTTTTGCCCAGGAGGGAGACGCATCGCCCGCCGAATCCACCACCGGCTGGGTTTTTCGCTGGCTGAACTTTGCGCTGGTCTTCGGCGCCATCGCCTATTGCATCGTGAAATACGCCGCGCCAGCTTTCCGCGCGCAAGCCGAAGAAATTTCGAGAAAAATCGCAGAGGGCGCGCGCGCCCGCGAGGCCGCCGAGCGCCAACGACGCGAAATCAAGGCCAAGCTCGAAGGCCTGGAGCGCGAAATTCAGCAATTGCGCGTGGACGCCAAGCGCGACGCCGAAGCCGAAGCGCAGCGTCTGCGCGATCTGGGCCGCGCCGAAGCGGAAAAAATCGGGCTAGCAGCGCGCGCGGAAATTGACGCTGCTGGCCGGGCAGCCCGCATGGAACTGAAAGCGCTGGGCGCGCGGCTCGCGGTCGAGCGCGCGGAAGTTTTGTTGCGGCAGGAGCTCGCGCCCAAATCGGAAGCGGCGCTGATTCGCACCTTCATCGCCGAGCTTGAGGGGAGCGTCAATTGAGCGCCGTGGCCGAACGTTACGCCGCGGCGCTGGCCGACGTGGCGCTGGAACGCAAGAGCGGCGAAGCCGTACGCAACGATCTCGCCGCGTTCGTCGAAGCCTTTCTTGCATCGGCCGATTTGCGCAACGCTCTGGAAAGCCCCGCCGTGGACGGCGCGGTAAAGAATAAAGTGATCGCCGCGATCGCCGCGAAGATGGGCCTAAACGATTCGGTTCGCAATTTCGTTTGTCTAATTGTGGATCACCGCCGCACGCATCTGTTTCACGAGATCCTGCAAGTGTTCGGCACGGAGCTGAACAGGCGCCTGGGCATCGCCGAAGCTGAAGTCACCACCGCGCGTGCGCTAAGCGACGCGGAGAAAAAAGAAATGCTATCGGTCTTGCAGCGCCGCACTGGAAAAAAGATCGAAGCGCACTTCGCCGAAGACGAAAACCTGCTGGGCGGCGCCGTCGTGCGCGTCGGCTCCACAGTTTACGATGGCTCGGTGCGGGCGCAATTGAATCGCTTGCGCGAACAATTAGAAGCGGAATAACAGACGCATCAGGACGCCGCAATGCGCGCTACAGCGCCGGCGTCACACGGTCACTAGAAAACAGGAGTCAGGATGGCGAACATCAAAGCGGACGAAATAACCAAGATCCTGCGCGAGCAGATCGAAAATTATCAGCAGACCCTCGCGGTCGAGGAAGTCGGCACCGTCATCTCCGTCGGCGACGGCATCGCGCGAATTCATGGCCTCGACAAGTGTATGGCCGGCGAAATGATCGAGTTCCCGCATGACGTTTTCGGCATCGCGCTGAACCTGGAAGAAGATCAGGTCGGCGCGGTGCTCCTCGGTGATTACGCTGAGATCAAAGAAGGCGACACCGTCAAGCGCACCGGCAAGATCATGTCTGTGCCGGTCGGCGATGGCATGATCGGCCGCGTCGTGGACGCGCTCGGCAATCCCATTGACGACAAAGGCCCGATTCAGTCGAGCCAGCGCAATCCGCTCGAACGCCTCGCTCCCGGCGTCGTCGCTCGCCAGCCCGTGCGTGAACCCATTCAGACCGGCATCAAGTCCATTGACGCCATGATTCCCATCGGCCGCGGCCAGCGCGAGCTGATCATCGGCGACCGCCAAATCGGAAAAACGGCGATCATCATTGACACGATCCTTAACCAGCGCGGCGGCGATTTGATTTGCATCTACTGCGCCATCGGCCAGAAGCGCTCCACGGTCGCGCAGGTCATCAAGACGCTCACCGATTTCGGCGCGATGGAGCACAGCATCGTGGTCGCGGCCACGGCTTCTGAATCCGCCTCCATGCAATACATCGCGCCATTCGCCGCGTGCGCTATCGGCGAATATTTCCGCGATAGCAAGCGTCACGCCATCTGCTTCTACGACGATCTTTCCAAGCACGCGCAGTCCTATCGCGAAATTTCGCTGCTGCTGCGCCGCCCGCCCGGCCGCGAAGCATTCCCCGGAGACGTTTTCTTCCTGCACTCTCGCTTGCTGGAACGCGCCGCAAAATTGAACGACGAACTCGGCGCGGGCTCCCTGACCGCGCTGCCCGTTATTGAAACGCAGGCCGGCGATATTTCCGCTTACATTCCGACAAACGTGATTTCCATCACCGACGGCCAGATTTTCCTGGAAGCCGACCTTTTCAATAGCGGCATCCGCCCCGCCGTGAACGCCGGCATTTCCGTCAGCCGCGTCGGCGGCAACGCGCAGATCAAGGCCATGCGTCAGGTGGCCGGCACGTTGCGCCTGGATCTTGCGCAATATCGCGACCTCGCGGCCTTCGCGCAATTCGGCACCGAGCAGCTCGACAAAGCCACGCAGGCGCAACTCGCGCGGGGCCAGCGCTTGATGGAAATTTTGAAACAGGATCAGTACCAGCCGCTCTCCGTTGAGAATCAGGTCCTGATTATTTTCGCCGCTTCCAACAAGTATCTCGACGATCTACCGGTTGGTGAATGCCGCCGCTTCGAAACGGAGCTCTATCCGTTCATCGAAACGAATTACAGTGGCCTGCTGAAATCGCTGCGCGAGAAGAAAGCGTTCGACGATACCAACCGGGCCGAAGCGAAAAAAGCCTTGGATGCTTTCAAAGAGCGCTTCAAGACCACCATCAAATCGGCGCCGGCGACTCAGGCGAAATAGTCCGGTTCAATGCCAACACTCCTCGATTATCGGCGCCGCATTCGGTCGGTGAAAAGCACGCAGCAGATTACGCGCGCGATGAAGTTCGTCGCCGCCGCAAAACTGCGCCGGGCGCAAGAAGGCGTGTTTGCCGCCCGGCCCTACGCCAAGGAAATTATTCGCGTGTTGCGCTCCGCGGCCGCGCGCATGGAATCTCCCGCGCACCCTTTGTTGCAGCGGCGCCCTGAGGAGAAAATTCTGGTGATGGTGCTCACCGGCGACCGCAGCCTGTGCGGCGCTTTTAATTCCAACGTGCTGCGCCATGCCATGGATTTCATTCGAGAGCATCACGCGCAGCAGCTGGAGTTGATCGTTGTCGGCAAGAAAGGCCGTGACACGCTGCGCAAGCGCGGCTATTCGTTCGTCGCGGAATACCTCGACGTTTCCGCGAAAGTGGAATTTTCGAAAGCCAAGGAAATCGCCGCGCGCGTCGCCGAGCTTTACACCAGCGGCGAAGTGGACGCGGTATACGCCATCTACAACGAGTTCAAGAATGTGATGGTGCAAAATCTGCGTGCCGAAAAACTTTTGCCCGTGGACCCCGAAGTCGTGAAGAAATCAGCGGAGGGCGAAGATCTCGCGTCCCATCACGCCGGCCCCGGCGGCTCTTTGCCCACCGAGCCGGCGCCCGGAGGCCAAGGCCGGCTGGTGGATTACATCTACGAGCAGCCAGTCGCCGAAATTTTCGCCGGGCTGGTCCCGCGTTACCTCGAAGGCGAAATCTTCCGCATCCTGCTCGAATCTGCCGCAGCCGAACACGCCGCGCGCATGACCGCCATGGATTCAGCAACGCGCAATGCCTCCGAGCTGATCGATAAACTGACGCTGCGGATGAACAACATTCGGCAGGCAGCAATCACAAAGGAACTGATCGAAATTGTAAGCGGCGCGGCGTCGGCAACGTCGTGATCGGCGTCGGCACGCGAATCGCGCAGCACTAATCACTACGCACGCTCGCAGAGGGAGAACGATCAACATGGCAACGAACGAACAAAAAACTGGGCACATCGTAGAAGTGATCGGGCCCGTCGTCGATGTCCAGTTCGAAGAGGGACACCTTCCTTTCATTCACAGCGCCGTGCGCATTACCAGCGAAGGCTTCAACAATCCCGAGCCGCTCGACATCGTGGCCGAAGTCGCGCAACACCTCGGCGAAGGCCGCGTCCGTTGCGTTGCGATGAAGCCCACCGAAGGTCTGGTGCGCGGCATGAACGCGCTGGATCTGGGCGAGCCCATCTCCGTGCCAGTCGGCCGTGGCGTGCTGGGCCGCGTGCTCAACGTTCTCGGCGAGCCGGTGGATAATCTCGGTCCCGTGAAATACGAAAAGCGCTACCCGATCCACCGCCCGGCGCCGCTGCTCGAAGACCAATCCACCACGCTCGAAATGTTTGAGACGGGCATCAAAGTCGTGGACCTCACCGAGCCGTACCTGAAAGGCGGAAAAATCGGCCTGTTCGGCGGCGCGGGCGTCGGCAAGACCGTGCTGATTCAGGAGCTGATCCACAACGTCGCCATGAAGCACGGCGGCGTCTCGGTTTTCTCCGGCGTCGGCGAACGCACCCGCGAAGGCAACGACCTGTGGCTGGAAATGCAGGAATCCGGCGTAATCGTCCCGGGAAATTCCGAAAAATCGCGCTGCGCGCTAATCTACGGCCAAATGACCGAGCCGCCCGGCGCTCGCCTGCGCGTCGGCTTGACCGGCCTCACCGTAGCGGAATATTTCCGCGATGAAGAAAAGCTCGACGTGCTGCTCTTCATTGACAATATTTTCCGCTTCGTGCAAGCCGGCTCGGAAGTGTCGGCGCTGCTCGGCCGCATGCCTTCTGCCGTCGGCTACCAGCCGAACCTCAATACCGAAATCGGCGAACTCCAGGAGCGCATCACGTCCACGAAAAATGGCTCGATCACTTCCGTACAAGCGATTTACGTTCCGGCGGACGATTACACCGACCCAGCTCCCGCGGCGACTTTCGCGCACCTGGACGCCACCACCAACCTCAGCCGTCAAATCGTCGAGCGCGGCATTTATCCCGCGGTGGATCCGCTGGCCAGCTTCTCGCGCATTTTGGATCCGCGCATCGTCGGCCAGGAACATTACAACGTCGCCCGCTCCGTGAAAGCCGTTCTGCAGCGTTACAAGGAATTACAGGACATCATCGCCATTCTGGGAATCGAAGAACTTTCCGACGACGACAAGCAAACCGTCACGCGCGCCCGCAAAATCGAAAAATTCCTCTCCCAGCCCATGTTCGTCGCCGAACAATTTACGGGGCTGGCCGGAAAGTACGTGAAGATCGAAGACACCGTGCGCGGTTTCAAGGAAATCGTAGAAGGCAAGCACGACGATCTGCCGGAGCAGGCATTCTACATGGTCGGAACTATTGAAGAAGTGCGCGAGAAAGCTGAAAAGATGGCGGCAGGAGCAGCGGCATAGTTCGCGCCGGCACACACAAAGCGAAACGATATAAATGGCAACGCTAGCAGAAAAAATCGAGCTGCAAGTGGTGACGCCCGAGCGCCACATTCTCAGCGAGGACGTGGACTCGCTCGAAATGCCGGGGAAAGACGGCTACCTCGGCATTCTTCCCGGACATGCGCCGCTCATGACTGAGCTCGGCGTCGGAATCCTCACGTACCATAAGAGCGGCGAAACGCGTTATCTCACCGTAATGTACGGTTTCGCCGAAGTGTTGCCGGACCGCGTAATCGTTCTCGCGGAAATTTCCGAGCGCGCAGAAGAAATTGATGTCGCCCGTGCCACCGCCGCGTTGGAACGCGCCAAGGCCGATACGCCAAAGGCCGGATCGACTGAAGCCGACTGGGATGAGGCAAACGAGGCGATCGAGCGCGCCACCGCTCGCTTGCAGGCAGCCACCAAGGCCGGCTCGGGCTCCGGCGCTGGCTCCGCACCTCGCGCGGTGCAGCACGCTGCCGGCTAGCTGCTATGTGCCTTGTTTACTTTTGCATATCCCGGCATCCGCAGGCTCGACGAGCGCATCTTATAGCTATGGTACAAATGTAGTAGAACAGTAGAAGGGGCGTATGTCAGACATTACGGTGTATTCAACTTCCTGGTGCTGCGATTGCCGCCGGGCCAAAAGCTTTCTGCGCGAACGCGGCATTTCTTATCGCGAAGTGAACATTGACGATGACGCCGCCGCCGAGGCCATCGTGCTGCAGATCAACAATGGCAAGCGCAAAGTGCCGATGATCGGCATCGAAGGCCGCTACTTCTCGCTAAGCCCGTTCGATCCCTACAAATTTGCCGAAGAACTGAAAATTCCCCTCAACAAGTGACCTGCGTTCACGACTTTTGTGAATTCCAGAAATCGAGATAAGCGCCCGTAATCAACTGCGTCACCGCCTCGTAATTCGCGGCGTCCGGCAGCGGCGATTGCTGTTGCTCCGAATACGTCTCGGCTTGCAGTTCCTTTCCCCTTCCTTCGATTTCGCTGAGCTGGTACTTTCCGCGCCGCACGGCGACGGGTAGCTCCAGGCGCGGATTCGGCAGCGTACTCTTCCCGGTTTCCATGTATTCCTTGGCCTCGAGGTACAGGCGAATTACATGCATGGCGTATTTCGTGTCCTACCCGTGCGCCTCCTGCAACGCCGCGCGATGAATATTCTGCTGTCCCTTCCGGCCGAGCAATCGATCCATCGGATCGTCGGCGAATTTTATGAACGGAGTTAGGTGCTGCTTGGAAGCAAACAGATTGCGATTCTCGCGAATCGTTTGCCGCCACCTGGTGGAAAACTCTTCGGCGGCAAAAACAAGGTGGAGCGCTGAAGGATTCCCCTTAGCCGCCATGCCCGCCCACTTCCGCAACGAATAGAGACACACCTCCACGTCCCGTGGGTCGTTGCCGCCTTCTTTGTCTCCCGTTGTAAAAACAAAATGCTCATCACGCTCCAGTCCAATCATCTTTTCAGGAGGTTCGATGAACACCCCGTACCAATCTGGATCGTCAGTTCCGTCAACCTTCGCCCCGTGCAGCTGCGAACGGCCGCTGAAGGCTTGAATCAGATTGCTTGGGTAAGAGAAGCCATACTGCGTGAAATCTGGTGCGGTCGAGATCACTTGCAAAATCTCCAATCGCATGAAGAAGGGGTGCTGCGTTAGGTGAGTCCCACGCCGCGAGTCATCACTCCAGCCACATGCAGATCCGGCGTCAGAACCACCAAATCCGCATCGCTGCCAATCGCCAAAATTCCTTTCTTCCCCGCCAAACCCAACCGCCGCGCCGGCAGAATCGTCGCCATGCGTAGCGCATCCACAAACGGCACGCCCACTTCCACCATGTATCGCAGCGCGCGGTCGAGCGTCAGCGTGCTGCCCGCTAGTTTCCCTTCCGAGTTCCGGCACACGCCGTCTTTCACGGTCACCTCAAAATTTCCCAAGCGGTATTTTCCGTCGCGCATGCCCGTCGCGGACGTTCCGTCGCTCACCAGCAGCACCGTGTCGAATCCCTTGGTCCCCACTAGCACCTGAATCGCCGGCCCCGCGACGTGCACGCCATCGGCGATGATTTCCGCGGTCACTTCCGTGTCCGTCATGATGGCGCTGATCACGCCTGGATCGCGATGCGTAAACGGCCGCATCGCGTTGTAAACGTGTACCGCGTGTCGCGCTCCCGCGTTAAACGCTGCACGCGCCTGGTCATAGTCCGCATCGGTGTGTCCCACCGCGACCACTAGCCCGCCCGCCACCGAGTTCGCAATCAATTCCAGCGCGCCAGGAATCTCCGGGGCTACCGTGACGATGCGCACCAGTCCATCTGCAGCCGCCCGAAATTTTTCCAGCACTTCAATCGAAGGCGGCGCAATCGATTCCGCCGGATGCACCCCGCGCCGCGCCTTATTGATGAACGGTCCTTCCAAGTGAACACCCACGATTTCCGCTGCCGCGCGCGCATTCTCTTCCGTCTTCTCGTGGCTGCGCACATATTGCGCGATGCCTTCCAGGCTGCGGCAAGTATCCTCGACCGGTGCCGTAACCGTCGTAGCCACAATGGACGTAGTTCCAAAGCGCGCCACCGTGGCGGTGATCGCGTCCAGCGCCTCCGGCGTCGCCTCCATTACGTCGTGTCCGCCGGCGCCGTGGATGTGCACGTCCACAAATCCGGGAACCACCGTCATTCCCGGCGCCACATAATCCTTCGCGCCCGGCGGAATATGCACTTCGTCGCGGTTGCCGATGGCCGTGATGCGCCCACCTTCGACCACGATCACATTGTTAACGAGTTCTTCTTGCGGCGTCAGTATGCGCCCTGCGTAGATTGCGATGGCCGTCATAGCCAGTCCATGCTACTTGAACTCAGCCCTAAAATCAGCGCCCAGCCTTGCATCCTTTTCCTAGTCCGCTACAATCATGGGGCGCAACTTATTGGGAGGAATTGGATGTCTTACGACAAGAGATACGTGGCTCAGAAGAGGCAACGCCGCCGCCGCAAGACCGCCAAGGCGAAGGTGAAGTTGTACGAACAAGGCAAACTGCCGCACGACAAGCTCCCCGCACTCGCCAAGAAGTTCTTGAGCCGCAAGAATCGCGCTCTGAAAAAGGCCGAATGAACAAAAAAAGAGGGACGCCCGTGGGAGCGCCCCTCTTTTTGCTGCGGTGAAGCGAGTCAAACCCGCTAGGGAGTGGCTCGTTCCGTGGTGATGCGTTAGTTGCCGCCGGAGGTAGCGGCCTGCGCGTGCGTCGAATTCGCCTTCGGCACGCTCAAGTATCCCGTGATCTTGTCCTTGCCCACCTGGTTCACCACGAACTCCAGCGGAGCGCGTGCGCCACTTTCGAAGAAGTACAGAGGCTCGTTGGCCGTCAGGTTCCTCTTGTCATGGCGCTGGTCGTCAACAAAGATCGTGACGCCGTACTGGCTCTTCTTCAGATTCGTAGCGTGCAGCTCCACCATCAGATTGCCGACCTTCTCGCGCGAGTTCTTCTTGTCAATGGTAAACTCGTAGTAATCACGCTCGCCCAAGCGGCGAAGTTCTTCCACTTCGTCGTGGTTGCGCGCGATCAGCGTGCCGAATTCGCCCCGGGCCATCTGCAAGTTGTTCTTGGTGGCGTCGAGGTCGGTCTTCACGCCGTTGACGTCCGTGCCGATTTTGTTCACGTCATCAACGCTCGCCTTGGTCGCGAGTTGCGCGTTCGTCTGATTCTGCATCTCCGCTAGTTCCTTGGCGTCGTCTGCCTTGATTTTCTTGGCCTGCGAGCGCGCCTTGGAAAGCTCGCCCTCGGTCAGCTTCATCTTGTCGGTCACCACGCTCAACTCGCCTTGGAGTTGCGCGTTGGTGTCTTCCGCTTTCGCCAGTCGCTGGCTGATTACGTCATCGTTCTGCTTGAACTGTTGCGCCTGTGTCGCCAAAGATTGCTCGAGTTCTTTCGAGCGCGTGGATGCGGTCCAGCCTGCACCGAGTGCTACCAGTGAGACTACCGCGAGAGCAACCACGACGATCCCCACCCAGCGCGGCGCGGTGGCTTCGTCTGCGATCACTACGTCCTGTCGTTCTTCACTCATGTTTTTCGCTCCTCCGGAAATCCCTTGCGTCGTGGGGAAGTGCAAATCGAGAACCAAAGTGGAATCGTGCGCCCCGCGGCCGTAATCAGCTGATAATAATGGTGTTACGGTAGTCCAGAGGCGCCGAGGACGACGCTTCGCGCGCTTTCGCCCCTGCAAATTTTACGTGTCAGTAACATTTCTGCGTGGTGGAAGAAAATAGGCACTACCATGTGGCCCAGCCCCGCCGAAGTACTAGTCCTGGCATGGAGGGTGCACGCTTGACGTTGCCGTTGATCGCGCCGTCGTAGAGGCACGGCATGGCTACCCGCCGCAGGCGAGCCGTGCCCGCTCCACGCAGCACGCGTTTCGGCGGTTCGACATTGACTTTGCCGTTGAATTTGTGGACCGCCCTGCAGGGCGATTCATCCTGAGATCCCGCACTGCGGGATCGACGGGTAGCTGCGCACTGCAGCGCGCCATCGCTGTTGTACTAGCCAACCATCAGGGATCGAACTCCAACGCAGCGAACGCCCGTTAGCGCGTAATCGTCATGTTCCGCAATTCCGCAATCCGATCCGCAAGCGGCGGATGCGTACTGAACAACCCCGAAAACAATTGCCCCGGCGACAAAGGCTGCACGATGCAGAGCGCGGAAGTAGACTGCGGAATATCCATCGGAATCTTCTTGTTGTAAGCGCCCAATTTTTCCAGTGCGCTGATCAATCCATTCGCATGTCCAATCATCTGCACGCCGGAAGCGTCAGCCTGATATTCGCGCTGCCGCGAAATCCCCAGCTGTAGCAACAAAGCCGCAAACGGCGCAAGAATCAGCATCAAAAGCGCACCAATCCCGCCGCTGCGGTTGCGCCCACCGCCGCCATAACCGCCCAGCATGATTCCCCAGCGGCCCATATGTCCGATCCATGTGATAGCGCCGGCCAAAGTGGCCGCCACCGACGACGTGAGAATGTCGTAATTCCGCACATGCGAAAGCTCGTGCGCGATCACGCCTTCCAGCTCGTCGTCGTTCATGATTTCCAGCAGCCCCTGTGTCACTGCCACCGACGCGTGGCTCGGATTGCGCCCCGTGGCAAACGCGTTGGGCGCAGCCTGCGGAATCATATACATCTTCGGCATCGGCAAATTTGCCTTGGCCGCAAGTCGCTCCATCACCGCATACAATCGCGGCGATTCCTCACGGCTGATCGGCACCGCCCCACTGGATTTCAGCGCAATCTTGTCCGAGAAAAAATACGCTCCGCCGTTCATCAGCACCGCAACGAGCAGCGCGATCGTCATGCCATTCGATCCGCCCAGCGCTTCGCCGATAAACAGCAACAGTAGCGTCAATGCCGTCAGCAGAAATGCAGTCTTCAGAGTCTTCATTGGTATTCAGCCTTGGCGCCCGATAAATCCAATCAGGCGGCGCCTGCCTTCGCGGCCTTCCGCGCAAATTTCATCTCGCCCGTCTTCGCGTCCACATCCACGTTCACATCATCGCCGGGATGCACTTCGCCATCCAGGATCTTCATCGCCAGCGGATCCTGTATCAATCTCTGGATTGCCCGCTTCATCGGCCGCGCCCCATAAGCCGGGTCGTAACCTTCGGCAAACAGCAGAGCTTTCGCCGCCGCCGTGAGGTGCAACGTGATCTGGCGTTCGCCCAGCCGCTTCACCAGGTGCTGCATTTGCAGGTCAATGATGTGCTCGATCTGATCCTTGCCCAGCGGACGGAACAGCACGATATCATCGATGCGATTGAGGAATTCCGGTCGGAAAATCTCCCGCAGCGCGGCCATGGCCTGCTCGCGCGCCTTTTTCGGGTCGTTTTCGATCAAATCGAAAATCGCGGTCGAGCCTACGTTCGAAGTCATGATGATCACGCTGTTGCGAAAATCCACGGTGCGGCCTTGGCCGTCCGTCAGCCGGCCGTCGTCCAGTATCTGCAGCAGCACATTGAAGACGTCCGGGTGCGCCTTCTCGATTTCATCCAGCAGGACCACGGAATACGGACGCCGCCGCACTTGCTCCGTCAATTGCCCGCCCTCGTCGTAACCCACATACCCCGGAGGCGCACCGATCATGCGCGCGACGGAATGTTTCTCCATATACTCGGACATATCCAGCCGCACAATCGCGCGTTCATCATCGAACAGAAATTCCGCTACCGCGCGCGCCAGTTCCGTCTTGCCCACACCGGTCGGTCCCAAAAACAGGAACGACCCGATGGGCCGGTTCGGATCGCTCAAACCCGAACGGCTGCGCCGAATCGCATTCGCCACGCTCTCGAGCGCCACTTCCTGTCCCACCACGCGCTCGCGCAGCCGCTCTTCCATGTGCACCAGCTTCTGGACTTCACCCTCCAACAAGCGGCCCGCGGGAATTCCCGTCCATTTGCTCACGATTTTCGCGATTTCTTCTTCGCCGACTTCTTCCTTCAGCATCGGGTGATCTTTTTGCAGATCCGCCAGCTTGTTCTGCGCGGCCTGCAATTCTTTTTCCGCCGCAGCCAGCTTGCCGTAACGGATTTCGGCCACCTTCGAAAGATCGCCGGCGCGCTCGAAGCGCTGCTCTTCCGTTTTCAGGCGATCAATCTCTTCCTTCTGCTTACGGATGCGCCCAATCGCGTCCTTCTCCGTCTGCCAGCGGCCTTTCAGCGCGTTCGATTGCTCGCGCAGCGTGCTCAACTCTTTTTCAACTTGCTTGACGCGTTCGCGCGAGTGCGCGTCCGATTCCTTGCGCAGTGCCTGCCGCTCGATTTCCAGCTGCATGATGCGCCGTTCGATCACATCAATTTCCTGCGGCAGGGAATCGATTTCCATGCGCAGCCCCGCGGCCGCCTCGTCGACGAGGTCAATCGCCTTGTCCGGCAAAAACCTGTCCGTGATATAGCGCTGCGAGAGCATCGCCGCCGTCACGATCGCCGCATCCTTAATGCGCACGCCGTGATGCACTTCGTAACGCTCTTTCAAGCCGCGCAGAATCGCGATGGTGTCTTCCACCGAAGGTTCGCCCACGTATACGGGCTGGAAGCGCCGCTCGAGGGCCGGATCTTTCTCGATGTACTTGCGGAACTCGTTCAGCGTGGTCGCGCCGATGGCTCGCAGTTCTCCGCGCGCCAGTGCCGGCTTCAGCATGTTCGAAGCGTCCATCGAGCCTTCCGCCGCGCCCGCGCCTACCAGCGTGTGCAGCTCGTCGATGAACAAAATAATTTGCCCGTCAGACTCGGTGACTTCCTTCAGCACCGCTTTCAGCCGGTCTTCGAATTCGCCGCGATATTTTGCTCCCGCCACCAGCGCAGATAGATCCAGCGAAACGATCCGCTTTGGTTTCAGGACCTCCGGAACGTCGCCCGCAACGATGCGGCTCGCGAGCCCCTCGACGATCGCGGTCTTACCCACGCCGGGTTCGCCAATCAGCACAGGGTTATTTTTGGTGCGCCGCGCCAGAATCTGCATCACGCGCCGGATTTCTTCGTCGCGCCCGATTACCGGGTCCAGTTTGCCGCGCCGCGCCAGGTCCGTCAGGTCGCGCCCGTACTGCTCCAGCGCGCGATACGTGGATTCGGGGTTTTGCGACGTCACACGATGGCTGCCGCGAATCGTCGCCATGGCTTGCAGTATCGCGTCGTGGCTCGCGCCGGCGCGGAGCAGCGCCTGGCCCGCCGGATCTTTCTCCGTCGCGGAAATCGCCAGGAGAATGTGTTCGGTCGAAACGTACTCGTCCTTCAGACGCTGCGCCTCAGCGAAGGCGCTTTCCAAGACCTTGTTGGTCGCAGGGCTCAAATACTGCTGCGAAACGCCGGAGACTTTCGGGAGCCGCGCGATCTGCTTTTCTATCTCGCTCGCCAGCGAGGTCGGCGACACCCCCAGCTTCTCCAGCAGCGGCGGTACCACGCCGTCGCCCTGCGCCACCAGCGCCCAGAGCAAATGCAATGGCTCGATTTGCTGTTGCCCCTCGCGCCCGCCCATTTCCTGCGCTGCTTGCAGCGCCTGCTGGGCCTTTACGGTCAATTTGTCAAAGTTCAGCATGTTGTAACCTTACTCAGCGTTTGACGCGAACCGAAGGCCGCAAGATACTCGCGTTCGAGCGCATTCTAGTCGCGTCATTTCAGTATATTAGCTATAACAGATAATAAAATATGCGCGTCACACTGTCAAGTATTTGTTATGTCCTTATTTTTGTGTTACATAGATAGCCATATTTACTCTAATACCCTTAGAATAAGCGCTTTAAGGTAGTGCGTCTCTGGCATCGTCAGCAGAATCGGATGATCCTGCGCCTGCGTCCTCCTCTCTACAATCACCACAGTCTTCTTCGCGTCGTTGGCAGCCTCGGCAATCAATTGCAGGAACAGCGCTTCACTCAGGTGGTACGAGCATGAACACGTAACCAGGTAACCTCCGGGCTGCAAAATCTTGAGCGCCCGCAGATTGATCTCCTTGTACCCGCGCGTGGCCGCCTCCAGGCTGTCGCGGTTCTTCGCAAACGCCGGAGGGTCCAAAATCACCATCTGGAATTGCCGTCCTACCTCGTCATACTCCTTCAACAGGTCAAATGTGTTCCCTTCGCGAAACGTCACGTTCGCGATCCCGTTCGATTCCTGATTTCGTCGCGCCGCCTGCACCGCCGGCGCCCCCATGTCCACGGCCTCGACGTGTTCGCACTCATCCGCAATCGTCAGCGCAAACCCGCCTTGGTAACTGAAGCAATCCAGCACCTCGCCCGACGCATACCGCCGCGCCGCCCAGTGATTCTCGCGTTGATCCAGGAACGACCCGGTCTTTTGTCCCTTTGCCAGGTCATACACGAACGTAATCCCATTTTCCTTCGCCAAAATCTCCATCGGCACCGCACCATGCAGCACGCTCACGCTCTGCGGCAGTCCTTCCAGCAAACGCACCTTCGGATCGTTGCGCTCCAAAATCCCCTGCGGCGAAAATTGCTCCACCAGAATCTCCACAATCAAATCTTTCTGTCGCTCCGATGCCTGGCTCAATGTCTGCACCACCAGGTAATCGCCATACCGATCAATTACAATCGAGGGCAGCAAGTCCGCCTCGCCATGCACCAGCCGGTACGCGTCCGTGTTTTCGACCACCGTCTCGCGATAGGCCGCGGCCCGCCGCAACCGCTCCGCAAAAAACGCGCGGTCCACCGGCACGTTTGCCTGTGTCAGCAAACGCACAGCGATTTGCGATTTGTCGCTGTAAAATGCGCGCCCGTTAAATCGCCCGCGTTCATCCATAACGCGCACGATCGCCCCAGCCTCAGCCTGCGCCGACCGCACGTCGCTGCGATACACCCACGGATGCCCGGAGCGAAGCCGCTCCGCCCCGCGCGCACTGATCACTACCGACCCTTCAGCCACGTTTCCCGCCTGACGTTCGAGGATTAGACCACGGATTCGCTACAATGCTTCCGGCACGCGTTAGTATGAACCTCGACGAACTAAATTTCGACCTGCCGCAAGAGCGCATCGCGCAGCGTCCCCTGGCAGCGCGCGATGCCTCCCGCATGATGCTGCTCGATAAAATCACCGGCGCGTGGGACGACCGCCACTTCCGCGAATTTCCCGACCTGTTGCGCGGCGATGAACTGATCATCCTCAACAACGCCCGCGTCCTACCCGCGCGCCTCTTTGGCCGTCGCGTGGGAATTCATGCCGAGCCTCCCGGCATCCACAACCCCGCCCGCCACGAACACCTAAGAACCCCCATCGAGGTCCTGCTCATCCGCCAACTCTTGCCAGACACCTGGGAAACTCTAGTCCGCCCTGGCAGAAAAATCGCGGTGGGCGAAAAAATTATTTTCGGCGAGCGCGCACACGATGGTGGACCTGAACTGGAAGCCGTAACCGAAAGCCGCGGCGATTACGGCCTGCGCGTCTTGCGCTTCTCCTCGAAATCCGGTTTCCACGAAGCGCTAGCACGCCTAGGGCACATCCCGTTGCCGCCCTACATCAAACGCGCCGACGAGCCCGCCGACCGCGAACGCTATCAAACCATCTACGCGAGGGAGGGAAGCGCCGTCGCCGCGCCCACCGCGGGGCTGCACTTCACGCCGGAAATTCTGCAACGCATCCGCGCGCGAAACATCGAAATCGCAGAAATCACACTGGACGTCGGCCTCGGCACCTTCGAGCCGGTCCGCACGCAGCGCCTGGAAGACCACAAAATACACGTCGAATCCTACGAAATTTCCGCAGCCACCGCGGAAGCAATCGCCCAAGCGCAAAAAGAAGCGAGAGCAATCCTCGCCGTCGGCACCACAGTAGTCCGCGCCCTCGAAGACGCCGCCGAAAAATCCGCGCAGCGCGGCAGCAGCGCTCTAAACCCCGGAAAATCGGAAGCCGCGATTTTCCTCTACCCCGGCAAGCCCCTCCGCGTAGTGAATCAGCTCCTCACGAATTTCCACCTCCCGCAATCCAGTCTCCTAGCGCTCGTAGCCACGCTCGCCGGACAAGAAAATGTCCTCCGCGCCTATCGCCACGCCGTAGCAGCCGAATATCGCTTCTACAGTTATGGCGATTGCATGTTAATCCGCTAGAGCCATCCAGGCCCCACTTCCCCCGTTTCCACAAAGTTTCCCACGCGGGTAGCGTCCTAATCTGGCTTTATCCGTGAGCTGCCCGCGGCATCTGGTGCATTACCGAGCGCATCGAGAATCATCTTTTGCACCGTCTGCAGGGCGTCGGTCTCTGAGATCACGGGAGTGAAGAATAGCCGGTAGATTCAAGGGGGCAGCAATCACTTGAATCTTTCCCATTCGGATAGGGGATCGAATATTTCATTGATCCTTTGTTCAGGAATGAATCGACCGAACAGCCGAGTTAGCCTTCGCTTGTAAAGTCGCCGAAATATCATCGTTCACACTCGACCCGCCCGATGCTCTGCCGCGAAATTAGGACGCTACCGCCACGCGCGATTTCGTGCAACCAGTCCACTCTTCGTCTATAATTCGCATCCTGCCCTTGGGGGCAGTTGCATGCGCTACCTGATTCTCAGCGATATCCACGCCAACTTAACCGCACTCGACGCCGTCCTCGCCGCCGCCAAAGGCCACTGGGACAAAGTAATCTGCCTCGGCGACGTCGTCGGCTACGGCCCCGATCCCAACGAAGTAGTAGATCGCATCCGCGAAATCGGCGCGCTCACCATTCGCGGCAATCACGATAAAGCCGGCTCCGGCATCGCCAACGCCGACGATTTCAATCCCGTCGCGCGCGCGGTCGCGCTCTGGACCCGCGACCAACTCCGCCCCGAAAATCGCGAATGGCTCGAGCAACTCCCCACCGGCCCGCTCAACGAAAATGGTTTCGTCATGGTTCACGGCGCCTTTCGCGATGAAGACGAGTACGTTTTCGCGCCGGCCCAGGCCCTCGACAGCCTTCTCGATGCCCATGCGCAAATCACTTTCTTCGGTCACACGCATCTGCAAGGGGGCTTCACTCTTCGCGACGATCAAGTCGCCGTGCTGCATTTCAAACCCGCCGCCGGCCAACCGTTCGCCGCGCTCGCCGTCGACGACGGCACCACCTACCTGCTCAATCCCGGTTCCATCGGCCAGCCCCGCGATGGAGACACGCGCGCCGCATTCGTCATCGCCGACCTCCCCAAAAAATCCATCGAGTTCTGGCGCGTGCCGTACGACATCGAAGCGGTGCAAAAACGCATGGGTGCCGGCGGGCTGCCCGAGCCGCTGATTCAGCGTCTGGCGTTCGGCCGCTAAGGCGCGCGAGGGATCCAATCCATGGAACCGGGTGAAAGTTCCTACAGCGCAGAACGCCGCCGCTTCCCGGCCGCATTTCTCGCCGGAGTCGTAGTCATGGCCCTGCTGTTCGGCGGATTTTACCTGCTCACGCGCATCTTCGGCATGCCCGGCACGGCTGTTGCTGAAAAACTTCCCTTCGGACCAGCAGAACAAGCCTACGCCGAGCGCATCCACCTCAACGATCTGCACATGTCGCGATCCACCAACATGTTGAAGCAGGAATTCACCTACGTAGACGGAATGATGTCGAACGATGGCGACCGCACGATTCGCGCGATGGAAGTCACCGTCGAATTTCGTAACGCTCTCAACCAAGTAATCCTCCGCGATTCGCAATTGGTCATCGGACCGAACAATGGCCCGCCCCTCAACGCCGGCCTGAGTCGCCCGTTCGACGTCACGCTCGAACATGTTCCCGCAGAGTGGAATCAAGAGTATCCTTCCATACGAGTCACTGGCCTAGTGTTGCAATAGCCGCACCACGCTTCTCAAAGCGGCAAAGAAATCCCGCGACGGTGTGCAGTTGAATTCGCCCGCAAACGATTGGGCGGCCCTGGATCGCGCGTTTAGCGACCTCGCTGCCTCCGGCAGCGTCGAAGTGCGCGAAGACGGCGAATGGCTAGCCGAACTCGCGACACTGCACTTCGAACTCCGCTTCGAACGCAAAAATCCCCTCGTGCATCTCTGGTCCGAGGAGCGCAATCTCACGCGTCGCGTCCTGCGAGTAAAGGAACACGCGGACGACCGCATCGTTCCGGAAGTCCAACGCTCGGTCGCGCCAAGCCCGGCCGCCTGGAATTTCTGCGCACCGATTCGCCTCGCCCCGCCGGACGCATCACCAGAATTGGCCTCGCGGAAAACTGGCGCCGTGGGCTGAAAATTATTCTCTGCCAGTAAGCAATTCAATTTTTGAGGAATTTTTTCGTGGCTAAAAAAAGGAGGGGAAGCGGCCTGGGTTGAGCCAGAACCACTTCCCGGGGTGTGTCCTAGAAGCGATTAATTACTTAGACGCCTGCGGCTGGAAAAGGTTGCACCAAAATGCCGGCGCGGAAAAAATTCACAAAGCTCAATAAAACAGGTACTTGCGCCACTTCTCGTCGCGATGTCCGATCAGCCGCATCAGCTGCCGCGAAGTGTGCAGCGTAAAAGGCCGCGGCCGCCGCTGCAATTTGATTCCCGCTTCTTCCGGCGTGCGATCGCCCTTGCGGTTGTTGCACGTGTAGCAGCAAGCCACCAGATTTTCCCACGTCGAGCGCCCGCCGCGCGAACGCGGCATCACGTGATCCAGCGTCAATTCCGAAGCAGGAAACGCCCGCGCGCAGAACTGGCAAATATTCCGATCGCGCAGCAAAATATTCTTCCGCGAAAGCGCACGGCTCTGCTGCGGAATGTGCCGGTAACTCAGCAGACGAATTACTGACGGCACCTGAATCGCCTTCTGCGTGGAATGCACTTCGGTGTGGTTGGTCTCTTCCGCCTGCGCGACGCCCTTTAGCATCAGTACCAGCGCCCGCCGCACAGCCGTAACGTTGATCGGCTCGAAAGTCGCGTTCAGCACCAGCACGGGAGCTTGCATTACGGAAGGACGACTAACAGGAGGCTTTACCTGACCATTGGGAGCGACAGAATCCGGCGCGACTCCGCCCAGCCCGATAGCGGGCCGGGGCCGTAAGCCATGCTTGAGCCGCATTTCCATTTGCGCCGCCTTTGCGTCGCTCGACGAGTTTCCCTAGCCTCTAGGGATGCTCGTCGCACCCTGTTGGTTTCTCCTGCTTGAATCTGTTTCTTGCTGCTGGGCACCCGCGAGCGACCAGCCTGGCACGACTCGCGCCACCGTCAATCCCATCACCGCCGCTGCGCCCGCCTGCTTCAACGCTCGCGCGCACGAATCCAGGGTCGCGCCAGTCGTCAATACATCATCTAGCAGCAGAACTCGTAACTTGTCAACCCGCAGCCCTTTGCGCGTCGCGTAGGCGCCACGTACCGAATCCCAGTGCTCCTTGCAAGTCAGCACCAACCGCGCCGGACGCGGCTTGGTGCGCATCAACAAATACGCGCCCTGCTTCCGATGCAGCCGGCGCGCCAGAGGCCGCGCGATCAGCTCAGCCTGGTTATAACCGCGTTCTCGTTGCCGGTCCGGGTGCAGCGGCGCTGGCACCACCACGTCCGCCCGGAAGGCCTCACTCTCACGCGCCACAATCTCAGCCAAGCGCGCTGCAAACCAATCGCCCAGCCGCGTCACTTCTTCATAATTCAGCAGCAAAATCGCGTGCTGCAACGCGTCATTCATTATAAACCCCATAGCTGCGCGCCCGATCGAAAGCATAGTAGCCGTCGCGGCACAGCCGGCAAAGCGGCCGCGCGGCCTCGGCGGTCGCGACAGTAGTTGCCGCGGGCACGGAAATCGGCCGCCCGCAGCGTTCACCCATCGGCTGTTGTAGCGGCTGGAAGGAGGCAAGGCATGACTCAAAATTTGGAATGCGGCTAGCATTCAGCAGCGCCGTGCCGCAGATCCGGCAAGGCGCAGGGAAGAGCACCGCAGCAAGCGCGTCAATGGTCGTCCGCGATATTACGATGAAGTTAGCAAGCGAGAGGGGTACGACGAACGCTACTCCCGCAGAGCAGGGAAGGATAGACCGTAATTCTACGCACAGCCCCGCCGTCAGCTGGAAGAATCCATGGACGCCGAGGTGGTGACTTTGTAGCCGCCAGCTTTAGAGTCTGTGTGGCAACCTCAAAATCCGTACTTCAGCGGCTGAAACCGCAGTGGCTTTGTTGCGTTTATGTCGCGGCTAAAGCCACGACCTGCAAAGACTCCCGAGTCGCCGCGCGGACTCTTTAGCCGGGCGTCTTCGACGTTGGCAGTGCCGGCCGCGCCTGCTGGTAGGCACACGGCCCGCCAGCGCTGAAGCCACGCATTTCAATCACGCTTGGGCACGAACACCCGTACTCCATCGTAATCATCATGGAAAACGAATCAGATCTGCCGCGCGACTTACAGCTGCCCCTGCTCCGTCTTTTCCTGGCAGATAATGCAATAACGCGTCCAGGGCACAGCTTCCAGCCGCTTCTGTTGCAGCTCTTCGTGGCAGGAATTGCACTCGCCGTAGGTGCCATCCTTGATCCGCGCCAGCGCATTATCCACAAGCGCAAGCAGCGACCGGTCGTTGTGCGTCTGGCCGAACAGGAATTCCTTGGTGTAGGAGTTGGCCGCCTTGTCGCCCAGATCCACCGTGGGATCTTCGTCCGCCTCGCGGCCTTCCTGCTCGGTGCGAGCGATGCCGCGCACCAATTCCTCGCGGCGTGTGGCTAATTTCTTCTTGTAGTACTCCAATCGTTTCTTGTCCATCGTTCAGTCCCTATGCGAGGCCCAATCGCTCGCTCGAAGCCGCCCAGTGTAACGATACGAACTTCCCTTGTCAAATGAGCGCACAGCTACCGCCGACAAAAGGTAACCGCCGCCCTTCACCCGTCGCGCGATAACCACAAGCGCCAGGAGCGCTGACACCCTCACCAGGAAGCAAACACCAGGTCGGCTTGTGATAGATGCTGTATCGGCCCAAAAGGATTCCAGAAGCGAGGGCTACCCTCGGAGTGCGGCGAAGTTCCAAACCGGATCACAGCGAACGACGAATAAGTCTTGCGCAGCAGGCGAGTACAAAAATAGGCAAGCGGAAAACGTCTGGAAACAATCCCACCCGGGAATCGCTTTCTCCGTGCCCTCCGCTTTCCCTGTGTGCGCTGTGTTAAATCTTTCGCCTTGCGCAGTAATCAGCGGCTACGAAGCGTCAATCTGCTTCTTCGGAAATATAAAATGAATCCCCACGCCGCCAATGATTAGCACTAGAAACGCGAAGACACTGCCCTCCGGCCCCACCTTCCCGCCCGTAAGCCAGGTAGGCCCGTGAAACGTGGAGTTAAACAAATGTCCCTTCGCCAAAAATCCACTGTCCGGCACGGAATAAAAAAAAGTCTCCGACCAATCCCACGCCGCATGCATTCCGATCGGAAACCAGAGGTTCCCAGTCCGCTGCACAGCGAACGCCGCCAGCACTCCAAACGACCCCGCCATCGCCGCGCCGAACCACGCTTCGCCCAGGTTGTTCAAATGAATCGCGCCAAACAGAATCGAAAGAATAATCGCCGCCGGCCAGAATCCGATTCCGGACCCCAGCGTCGCCTGCATATAACCGCGGAACGAAAATTCCTCAAAGAGTCCCACCATCAGGAACGCAATCCCGTACAGCGCGCCAAATTTCAGCGCATCCCCACCCGACAGCGCCACGCTGCCTAGCGAAAATCCGTGCAGCGCCGCGATCAGCCCCAGCGCCAACGACAGCATTGCGAACCCGTACGGCACGCCCTGCCAAAACCGCTTCCCCAAAAACTGATTCAGCGGCAAATAATAATCCGTGTAGGTGCGCTTCTCGATCAGCGCCATCAACGCCGTCGCCACCACCAATCCAAACAACAGAATGCTCTCGCTGAAAATCGCCACCGGCGGCGTAAACACGTTCGGATCCTGCGCCTTGAACCACGCGTCCACTCCCGGAACGTGCTTCAGCGTGAATCCCTCGGCCTTAATGCACGCGAGCCACAGAAAAATGAATAGCAGCAGCCGCCACCCCGCGCGGATCCCCGTCGGCCCCATGAAAATATTTTCGATCCCCGAGCGCTGCGCCCCCGCCAGATGATACTCCCCCGCCGGTGCAGGCAAACTGCTCGTTTCGCCGTTCGTGCTCATCGTGCGCCTCCCAAGTCCTGCTTACTATACGGGACTCCGGCCGAAATAGTTTCAATAGCGGCCCGCGCAGGCGGCTGAGCCTCACTAACCCCAGCCGCAAAAGCCTCAAACGCGGGCGCCAGAAACGCATCCGGAATCGGCGGTGCGCCGGATTCCGATGCGCGCGCGGAAGTGTTGCTCGCTTGCGCAGCAGACACCGAGGAGAGGACGGTGGACTTGAATTATGGTCCAGTAATGAATGCAGCGTAGCTTCCCGCATCTGTGCGTGAAAAAATTCAGCGCCAACCACAGGGCCCCATCACTTCGGCTTGGAAAGTGCGCTGGTGAAGTGGCTTTCAAAGTCTCATGCCGCCCAGGGGTGATCCAGGCGATCCAAACTGGAATTTGCAATCGCGAGTTCTCAGGGGAATGCTGAACACTTCATCGCGAGGCAGGAAAAATCGGATTCGCCCTTCCTGAATCTTCCGGCAGTTGTCAGGCGCTACGCGTTTTTCGCCGAAGCCACTTCCGCCGGCATTCCCATATTCACCGGCATCTGCCGGTGCGTCAGCCGCCCGAGCTCGAAAAACGCGCTGGAAACGGCATTCTGCATGGCCAGCGAACTCTCGACGCCGCAAGTGCATCCCGGGCACTCCCGGCGAACCATGGCCTCGCATTGGAGGACATACTCCTCCGACGCCATGATTGTCTCCAGCTTATCGCGCAGAATATTTCCCACCGGTTTCAGCGGGTAGCATCCGGTCATCACGTCGCCATTCGAGAGCACGAATATTTGCAGGTAGCCCAGAATGCAAGGCGGCTCGGCGTCGAGTTGTTTCTTGAAGTACTTGGTGACGTATTCCACTTCGTACGCTGGACGCTTCAGGTCGTCGCGCAAGAATTTCGCTATTTCCGTGACGTCGCCGCCCTCGGGCCACATCGCATCCGTGTCCGCGTCCTTGAGGAAAGAGAGGCTCTGGCTCAGGACGTTGTACTGCACCTCGGCTCCCACCCCATGCGCTACCTCCACAAGTTTTCCCAATTCCTTGGCGGACATGCGGTTCATGGTGACGGCGATGGAGACCTTCTTCCCACGAAGCAATTTGATTCCTTGCATCGCCAGATCAAAATAGCCATCAATCCCGCGAATCACGTCGTTGGTCTGCTCCAGCCCGTCGATGGATATGCAAACCGTGGTGATCGGCGATGCGTTAATCTCTTTGTGCAGCTTCTTGATCAGAAGCCCGTTCGTTTGCAGGATGATTTCTTTGAAGCAGCTGGTGTTCGCCTGCTTTAGAATTTGAAACATGTCTTTCCTCAGCAGCGGCTCGCCCCCGGTGAACCGCAGCGAGCGAATTCCGGCGGCGCCGATCTCGTTCAGCAGTTCCACCGCGCGATCGGCTTTGATTGCGTCATGCCATCGCGTCTTCCAATAATCGCAGCTGATGCACTTCGCCTGGCAATTTTCCGTCAGCTTCACGTGCGCGGCCAGCGGCCGAATCGTCTTCGGTAAAAATTTCGGTGAAAAATTGCTGCCCAGCCATACGCGCGTCAAATACAAACCAGAAAACGACATCCAGCACCCCTCGGACGATCCTGCAAACCACGAATCCCCGCAATTCTCCAAGCGTCCAGCAAGGATTATACAGCCCACACCCCACCGCCGCAACGCGCACTGGCGCGGTGTGTTATCACTCTGCGCGCCAATGCAGTAGCGCACAGTATGATCACCGCGAGCGGGTGCCCTTGCCGTTGCATTTACTCTTGATGTTGCCATTGCAGTTGTAGCGGCCGGTTCCGTTTCATCGAACGCGGCAGTCTTTACGGTTGTGCGAATTTGTATTTGACTCTGCCTGAGGATTTGCAACCCGGAGCTCTCTTATCAAGCGTACGGCCGCGATGCAAAATTGCCACTGTGCGTCAAATGCCCCAGTGGTATCATCCGCTTGCGTCTTAGCAAAGGCTTGCGGAGACGGACCGAGCCCTAGCCACCGCCTCGCCCCAAAACAGGAGCGATATGCGTCACAATCTTTTAGTTGTTGGCTGGGCCTCCACTCTAATTTGTGTCGCCGTTATCGCGCCGCAGGCATCGGCGCAGGCCATTGCAACGCCGGACGAACGAGCCCAGTGGGTCGAGACCACGCGCAAACTGGAAAGTGCTCCGCTCGATGACAGCTTGAACAAACAGGGCGATGCGGCCTTAAAGCGCGTCGAGGATGTGCACGATGTTCACGTACCGCTCTGTGCGCCCCTTCTTAATGAGCTCAACGCAACGAAGTACACTTACTCGCATACAATCACGCGCCAGTACATGCTTGCGAGTGCCGCGTTTGTGATTGAAAATCGGGACAAAGCTGCAGACTCGAACGCCATGAACGAATCCGCACTGGAAAGCGTCGTGAAAACCTACCAGGCAATCCTGCAACAAAAGCCGGACGCCAGATCGAAGACGCTCGACGACCTGTTGAAGAAGCAGAGTCAGGGGAAACTCAAGGAATACATACAGACGAAGTGCCACTAGAGACAGTAAACGACGAACATGAAGAGTCGCGAAACATCAGCGAAGAAATGGCTGGGGAAAAATTCTCGACGGGGATTTCGCGGCTTTCCCGCCGCCACCATCGCCTGCTATGGCCCTACCGCCGAACGTGCCACCAAAATCGTTGTGGCCATCGTCCGCGATGAGCATGCAGAGCCAGACCCGCTGGAGCGCTGGTTCGCGGAGGATGTCGACGTTCGAAACGATCCCGACGCGGGCGCGAAGGTGACCGCCTTCTTGAAAGAGCACGGCGTCAAATCCGTCGTTGCTACCGATCGCATCATTGGCTGCCCTCACGAAGAAGGCATCGACTATCCTGAAGGAAAATCGTGCCCGCAATGCCCCTACTGGGCCGGTCGTGATCGCTTCACGCACGAGCGTGTCCACTAAGCTGGCTAGCCCCTTCCACACCGTCAGGGTTGCGGCCAACCCACACCGCTGTTAAAATCTTACGTTTGCGAGCCTGGAAGAGCCGCAATCCTTATCCGCTATCCTGGACATCCTTCCATGATCGAAAGCATATCTCGCAACGCACAGCTTTTGGGGGAGGACTGGTTTGGCTAAATACGATGTCGTGATCATCGGCAGCGGACCGGGCGGATACGTCGCCGCCATCCGCGCCGCGCAGTGGGGCCTGAAAGTCGCCGTCGTCGAAAAAGATCCGTTTCTCGGAGGCACTTGCCTGCACGTCGGCTGCATCCCCACCAAAGTTTTCCTGCACCACGCCGACATTTACGATCATTTCAAACGCGCCGAAGAATTCGGCTTCGAAGTAAAAGACGTAAAAATCAATTGGCCCGCCATCCTCGCGCGCAAAGACAAAATCGTAAAGAAACACGCTGGCGGCATCGGCGCGCTCTTCAAAAAAAATAAAGTCGAATCCATCACCGGCTGGGGCACAATCGCCGGTCCCGGCCGCGTCACCGTAGAAAAAGACGGCAATAACACCGAGCTTGAAACCGCGAACATCCTGGTCGCCACCGGTTCCGCCGCCCGCTCCCTGCCCGGAGTAGAAATTGACGGCGCCACAGTCCTCACCAACCGCGAAATTCTCGGCCTGCAGCAAATCCCAAAATCAATGATCGTGGTAGGCTGCGGCGCCGTCGGCGTCGAATTCGCCTCCATCTTCCGCACCTTCGGCTCCGAAGTAACGCTGCTCGAAGCGCTTCCGCGCGTCGTTCCCCTCGAAGACGAAGAAATTTCCGCCGAGCTGCACAAAGCCCTTGTGAAACGCGGCATGAAAATTGAACTGGAAGCCAAAGTCGAGTCCGTGAGGAAAGAAGCAAACGGCGCCACGGTCGTTTACAAAGACAAAACCGGAAAAGCGCAAACCATTAGCGCCGAAAAAGTTCTCATCGCGGTCGGCCGCCGCCCGCTCACTGAAAATATCGGCATCGAGAAAACCAAAGCCAAACTCGAGCGCGGCTTTATTCACACCAACGCATTCCTTGAAACCGACGAGCCGCACCTCTACGCCATCGGCGACATCGTCGCCGGCCTGCCGCAACTCGCGCACGCCGCCTCCATGGAAGGCATCATCGCCGTCGGCCGCATGGCCGGAAAAAAAATGCAGCCCTTCGACCGCAAGCGCTGCCCCAACGCCACGTACTGCGAGCCGCAGATCGGTTCCATCGGCCTCACCGAAAAACAAGCTCGCGACGCCGGCTTCCAGGTAAAAACTGGAAAATTCCCGTTCCTCGGCAATAGCAAAGCCACGATTCTCGGCCAGCATGAAGGCTTCATCAAAGTGGTAGCCGAAGAAAAATACGGCGAAATTCTCGGCGTGCATGCCATCGGCCCGCTGGCCACGGAAATCATCGCCGAGCCGGTTGCCGCCCTGGGCCTCGAAGCCACGCTCGACGACATGGCCGCCACAATCCACGCCCACCCCACAGTATGGGAAGCAATGGGCGACGCATTCAATTCCGTGCGAGGCTTAAGCATCAACTATTAGCGCGTGATGAGAAAGGTCGGTCGAAATGGTGTTGGCGGCACAGGCAATCTTGTCTGTTCAGTTAAGGCAATACTGATCGGCGGCAAGCCGCCGGAAACGGCTACGGTTTCGTGAAGCAACCAGAAAAAATTTGCTGGCAAGTAAACGCAGGCCTGCTGCCCTACGCCGCCGCGTGTGCACTGCAGCATCATCTCGTCGAGGCCCGCAAAGCCGGCGCCATTCCAGACATCCTGCTCTTCTGCGAACATCCCCACGTAATCACCTTGGGCCGCAACGGCAATCGCAAAAATCTACGCGCCAGTGACCACCTGCTATCCCAAATGAACGTCACGTTCCACGAAACCAATCGCGGCGGCGACATCACCTACCACGGCCCAGGACAAATCGTCGGCTACCCCATCCTCGATCTCACCGAGCATCGTCGCGACGTCCGCTGGTACGTCCAGCAACTGGAAGAAACCATGATCCGCGCCTCCGCCGATTTCGGCATCACGGCCGCGCGCGTCACCGATCGCCACGGAATCTGGGTGCAGTCACCTGCTGGCGAAGAAAAACTCGCTGCCCTCGGTGTGCACCTCAGCCGATGGGTCACTTCCCACGGCTTCGCGTACAATGTTGCAACCGATCTGCGATACTTTGATCTAATCGTCCCGTGCGGCATCGCCGGTAAGCGCGCCACGTCGCTCGAACGCGTGCTCGACCGCGCCGTCCGCGCCGATGAAGTCCAGCCCAAACTGGCCGCGCATTTCGGCGAACTGTTCGAGCGCAACATGATTCCCATCACGCACGCCGAACTCGAGGAAAAATTGCAACACTACGTCCAACACGCGCTCGCGCCACGCCCCAGCGAGGTTTTGGAACTAAAAGGGAGCATGGCATGACCCAATCAGCGACCCAACCCGCGACTCAGCCAATGACGCGCGAGCAGCACCTCGATCTCTACTATTACATGCAGCTCAATCGCCAGCTCGAAGAGCGCATGGTCCGCCTCTTCCGCCAAAATAAAATTGTAGGCGGCCTGTATTCCAGCCTCGGCCAGGAAGCCGTCTCCGTCGGCACGTGCTACGCCCTGGAAAAACGCGACTGGATAGCTCCCATGATCCGCAATATCGGCGCGCTGCTTGTAAAGGGCGTCCCGCCGCGTGACATCTTCACCCAGCACATGGCCAAATTCACTTCGCCGACGCTGGGCAAAGACGGCACCAGCCATTTCGGCGACCTGAAAGTCCGCCACATCGTCTCTCCCATTTCCATGCTGGGCGATTTAATTCCGGTTATGACCGGCGTGGCCATGGCCGGCCGCTATCTCGGGCAAAACATCGTCGCGCTCACATGGATCGGCGACGGCGGCAGCTCCACCGGCGCATTCCACGAGGGGCTGGGCCTGGCCGCCTCGCAGCGCGCCGCGTTCGTGCTAATCATCGAAAATAATCAGTGGGCCTATTCCACTCCCGTCTCGCGCCAGGTACCCATTCAGAATCTCGCCGATCGTGGCGCCGCCTACGGAATCGCCAGCGCCATCGTTGACGGCAACGATGTAGTAGCCGTCTATCAAGCCGCCAAAGAAGCCGTAAACGAATGTCGCGCCGGCCGCGGCCCGCGCATCATTGAAGTGAAAACGATGCGCATGCGCGGACACGCCCAGCACGATCCCGCCGAATATGTTCCCAAGGAAATGTTCGATTACTGGAAGGCGCGCGATCCCATCACGCTCTACGAAAAATATCTCAGCGAGAACAAAATCTGGGACGCCGCCGCCAAATCCGAAATTGACGCGCGCATCGAGCGCGAACTCGACGTCGAGCAGAAATTCGCCGAAGATTCTCCACTCCCGCCGCCCGAACTAGCCGAAGAAGGCGTGTACTGCGACGGCTGCCACAAAATCGAAGCCGACTGGAAGCGCGCAAAAGCCGACCTGATGCCGCCAAAGTCGAGCATCGATCCTACCTGGCGCCTGAAAGATCTTCCCGCATACACCCAAGCCGCGATCACCGGAGGCAACGGCGCGAAAACCTCATCGCAGACGCCCGTGCCGGCGGCCACTGCCGCGCCAGCGAGCCATCCGGCGATGCAAAAATCGGTTCCGGCACCCGCACCCGAACGCATTCAACCCCAACCGGGGCCGCAAGCCGCGCACGCCGCGCCGGGTACGGAAGTCGTCACTGAGGAGCCCGCCGTACCCCGCGTCCCGTTCGGCCGTGGCCCGAAAGACAAGGCCTTTCGCCAAAGTCCCGAGAACCCGCAGAACAAACCGGCCTACACCCGCGCGCCTAAAGAGAAATCCTTCAGCCGCAATCCGCAGGAGAAATCTTTCAGCAAAGGCCCGCGCAACAAGCCCTTCGGCAAGAATGCGCAGGGCAAGCCGTTCACGAAAAATCCGCAGGATAAACAGGGGAGGCGCTGACGATGTCCCACACCGCACCGAGCGCGTCCTCCAAAGTCGTCCCCGCTTCCGGTCCTATAACCATGGTGGACGCGATTCGCCAGGCCATGTTTGAAGAAATGGAACGCGACCCCGCCGTCGTTGCCATCGGCGAAGACATTGGCGTGTACGGCGGCGCGTTCAAAGTCACCGACGGCCTGCTCGCGAAATTCGGCCGCGAGCGCGTCATCGAAACGCCCATCGCCGAAACTGCCATCATCGGTGCGGCCTGCGGCATGAGCTTCCTCGGCCTGCGCCCGGTAGCCGAAATGCAGTTCATCGATTTCATTGCCTGCTGCTTCAACCAGGTCACCAACTTCGTCGCGAAATCGCACTACCTCTGGGGCGCTCCAGTGCCCATGGTCATTCGCGGCCCTTCGGGCGGCGGCGTGCACGGTGGCCCGTTCCATTCCGCGAACCCGGAAATGTATTTCGTGCACACGCCCGGGCTGAAAGTGATTTATCCTTCCACTCCGTCGGATGCCAAGGGGCTGCTGAAGTCCGCGATTCGCGACAACAATCCCGTGCTGTTCTTCGAGCACAAGTATCTGTACCGTCGGCTGAAGGAAGAAATGCCGCCGGGCGATTACACCGTGCCGATCGGCAAAGCCATCGTGCGCCGCGCGGGCCGCGATTTGACCATCGTCAGCTATGCCGCGATGGCGCACATTGCCATGGAAGCAGCCGTGCTTCTCGCGAAGGAAGGCATCGAAGCGGAAGTGATTGACCTGCGCACTCTGCTTCCGCTCGATAAGGACACCATTCTCACTTCAGTGAAGAAGACCAACAAGCTGCTGGTGGTGCATGAAGACACGCGCACCGGCGGCATTGCCGGCGAAATTGCCGCTCTCGTCTTTGAAGGCGCTTTCGAGGATCTCGACGGCCCGGTCGCCCGCGTCACCGCTCTGGATACGCCTGTGCCCTATGCGCCGCCTCTCGAGGAACGCTTTTTACCCAACACCGAAAAAGTAGTCGCGGCCGCGCGCGAACTGGCAAAATACTAAAGCGGACAAAGGCAGGATCGAGACGATGGGAAAGAGCAAGGGCATCAACAACGCCGAATTCGAAGTAGGCAGCGAAGTGAAAATCGCCGACCGCGCTTTCCTCGAAGCTTTTCTGGAAGCCGGCCAGTATCACAACGAGCTCGAGCCGGAGCAGCTTGCCTTCGCTGGCCGCATCGCGAAAGTGAAGGCCGTCGATTTCTTCACCGGCGGCGACGAGATTTACACGCTGCAGGGCATTCCCGGCGTGTGGCACGAGGAATGTCTCAGCGCCGCCTAGTTGTGCCTCGTGGAAATCAGTCGAAACTAGTTGCAATTAGTCCCGCGGCGCGCGTTCGTACTTATAGGAGAAGACCATGGCTGTTGACGTCATCATGCCCCAAATGGGCGAAAGTATTTTCGAAGGCACGATTACCAAATGGCTGAAGAAAGCCGGAGACAAAATCGAGCGCGATGAACCGCTGTTCGAAATTTCCACGGATAAAGTGGACGCGGAAATTCCCTCGCCCTCGGCCGGCGTGCTGAAAGAAATCAAAGTCGGTGAAGGCCAGACCGTGCCGATCCAAACGGTAGTCGCCGTGATCGAAGCAAGCGACGGCGCCGTCAGCTCTGCGCCAGCCGCCGCACCCGCGAAACCCGAAGCCGCCAAACCCGCCGCGCCGCCTCCCGCTGCGAAATCCGCCGCGCCTGCTCCGTCCGCGCCCGCATCGGTCGCGCCGCAACCCACGTCCGCCAGCGGTGAAAAAGTTCGCAGCTCTCCGCTCGTCCGCAAAATCGCGCGCGAACATAATATTGACGTCTCCCAGGTCCCCGGCACCGGTGCCGGAGGACGCGTCAGCAAGAGCGACATTCTCGGCGCCGTGCAAGGGGGTGGCGCCCCTGCTGCGGCAGCTTCTTCCAGTGCGGCGTCGGCTGCACCACCGCTGGCGCGACCCGCGGGCGTGCCGCCCGCTACAGGTGGCGCGAGCGCCTCGGCAGTTCTCGAAAACGCCGTCCCCCGCGAAAAAATGTACTTCGGCCATTACGAAGTTCAGCCCATGTCCGTCATGCGCCAGCGCATCGCCGAACACATGGTGCTTTCGAAGCACGTCTCGCCGCATGTCTACTCCGTCGACGAAGCGGACATGACTGCCATCGCCACTTTGCGCGCCAAAATGAAAACGAAGTTCGAAGAAACCACCGGCACCAAGCTCACCTTCATGCCCTTCTTCGTGCGCGCCGCCGTCGAAGCGCTGCGCACCTTTCCCACCGTGAATGCCTCGGTGGATGGCACCAACATCATCCTGCACAAGGAATGCAACATCGGCATTGCTGTCGCTCTCGACTGGGGCCTGATCGTCCCGGTCATCAAGAACGCGGAAGAGAAAAATTTCCTGGGCATCGCCCGCACCATGAACGACCTCGCCGAACGCGCCCGCTCCAAGAAACTCAAGCCCGACGAAGTCGCCGAAGGCACTTTTGCCATTACCAATCCTGGCGTATTCGGTGGCCTATTCGGGTTGCCGGTAATCAATCAACCCAACGTCGCCATCCTCGGCCTCGGCACAATCGAAAAGCGCCCGGTGGTAATTGACGACGCGATAGCCATTCGCAGCATGGTCTACCTTACGCTCTCCTACGATCACCGCGTAGTAGACGGCGCCGTAGCCCATCAATTCATGGCCAAGCTGAAGCACACCCTGGAAAATTGGACGGAAAGCATTTTGTAGTCGGCGGGCCGGTGTTGGACAACTGACTGTCAACCGTTGAGAGCCAAGAGTTAAGCGCGTCACTGCGGGTGCCGGTTGTTTTTGCTTTCAACTTTTAACTGTCAACTTTCAACCCTGAACGTTCGGTCCTAAACCGATGCCATTCTCCGCAAGACGCGACCCCTGGGGCTCTCCTCCCTGGAACATCTCCTTCACCCCGCAACGCCACAAACTGCCGGCCCACGTGGACTTCGCCGTAATCGGCGGCGGATTCACCGGCCTCGCAGCCGCCACCTGGCTCCGCATCCTAGCGCCGGATAACTCCGTAGCCGTCTTCGAAGCCGCCCGCATCGGCGCTGGCGCCAGCGGACGCACCGGCGGCATGGTCCTCGCCGAAACTGCCGCCGGCAATCAACCCGGCCTCGGCGACGTCCTCGCAGGCTTCCGCGCGATCCTCGAAAAAATGAGAGTGCGCTGCGATCTCGAACTCAGCGGCGCATGGGAAATCGCGCGCCAGCCCAGTTCCGGCCAAGCGGGGCACACCCAATCACCGGTCGCCTGGAATGATTCGGGCATTTTACGAGTGGTAAATGAAGTGCCCGGCGGCACGCTCGATCCCGGCAAACTGGTCACAGGCCTGGCCCGCGCCGCCCAGCGCCACGGCGCGCAAATCCACGAAAATCACCGCGTGCAAAATGTGAGCTGGAGCGCCACGCCGGAACTGCACCTCACCACCAGCCGCGGAGCAGCACAAAAAATCAGCGCCGCGAAAATCCTCTTCGCCTCAAACGCCCTGTCTCTGCCGCAATCGGGGCTGGCCGACATGCATCCGCGCCTGACGCTCGCCGTCCTCACCCGGCCTATCAGCGAAAAAGCGCTGGCCGCGATCGGCCTCGCGGAAAGAAAGCCCTTCTACACAGTGGATTTTCCCTATCTCTGGGGCCGCGTGCGCACGGACCTTTCCATCGTGTGGGGCGCAGGCCTTGTGCAATCCCCGGACGCGGATGATCTCGAGCGCGTAGACATCACCGCTGAGGACTCTGCCGCAGCCTTCGATCGCCTCGAAAACCGCATCTGTCATTTGCATCCCGAGCTAGAAAGAATAAAATTCGCCCGTCGCTGGGGCGGCCCCATCCTCTTCCGCGATTCCTGGAAGCCTGTCTTCGACTGGCACCCGCAGAGCGTCGCGACCGGATTCGGTGGCACGTCGCGCGGCGCCACAGGTAGGGCCTCAAATGTCACCTCACATGACGTGTCCCGCAACGCGATAGTCCTAGGCGCCTACGCCGGCCACGGCGTAGCCCTGTCGTCCTACCTGGGAACTTGGGCCGCCGAAGTCCTCCTCGGCCGCCGCAAGCTCCCGCAATGGAGTGCGCTCGACACATGAGCCGCAACGATTGCGGTAAGATGAATTCCGTAGACGATTGCTTCCCTCAAACCGCCGGTAAGCTCATGCGCTGAGGCCACCAGAGGAGTAGATGGCATTTATTTCCGTGACGCGTTTGCGAGTTCGGTCCTTTGTCTACCTCGCGGGATTCCTATGGGACACCGCGAAGTCCGTGCGCCAAGTCCAGCGCAGCTCTGGTTTTCTCGGTGGTAGGCTTTTAGTCAACGCACCGTTCGTCTTTTGGACCATGACTGTTTGGCAAGACGAGCCGGCGATGAACGCCTATCGTACCGGCGGCGCGCATCGCCGCGCCATGCCCAAGCTGCTCAACTGGTGCGATGAGGCGGCGGTTGTGCATTGGACCCAGGAGTCCCCGGAAATCCCCGCGTGGCAGCAGGCACAGCAACACATGGCGGAAAAAGGGAAACTGTCCAAGGTGAATCATCCATCGCCTGCGCAGGCGTCCGAGCAAATTCCAGCGCCGCGACCGAGCCGGGTCGCCCAAGCCCTTAAACCAGCGCGCCAGGTTTAGAGGCGACGCGGCTAAGCGGGCGCCTCTGGACGAGCTTCAGCAGCTGCAGGTTGCGGCCCCAACAGCGCCGCGAGCGCCGGATACCGCGGCGCGAAAAAATAAATCGCGTAAGCCGGAAAGAACACCACCACCGGCACGGAAATCAACGCCATCGCAAAGATCAGCATCGCGAGCGCCACGCACCCGCAGACCACCGCGACAGCGATGGTATAAGCGTTCCAATCCCATCCCGCTGCCCTCCCGCCCAGCACCGCCAGCACTCCCACGCCGCCGATAGGAATCAGCAGCACCAGGAACGCAATCACTGAGATAATCCCGAAGACAATCGCTGCGCCAATCGCCAGCACGATTTTCATTCCGATATATCCCGCGTACCCGGCCGCTTCCGCCGCGAGGTGCGGCCACAGCCGGCGCCAGCCTTCCAGCGCGCTGATATCCTCCAGCGCCATCTGCGGCACCACAAAATCCTTGGTCATCACATGGACGACTCCGATCACCACCAGCAGCACCATCAGCAGCAGGAACAGCGTCACGCCGCCTAGCACCAGCCCCAGCACATGCTTGCCGGCGTGCGTGAACCAGCCCAGCAGAGCGCCGCCAGCCACGGGAATGCCGATGACGATCAGGAGGACTCCCAGCGATGCCGGCATGAAAAAAATCTGCCAGCAGAACAAACGAATCCCCGCGTGCCGCCGCCGCGCCCAGCCCCGGCGGATGCGCGAATTAGGAAGCCTCTTCGATCAAGCTTATGGCCTGCCGCGAACCGTGCAATTCCTTCAGAATCACACCGGTATTCACCCACTCATCCCGCAGCCGGTTGGGCATGTAATGCAAGATGCGATACTCGAACACAATTTTCGGTTCTTCATCCGCAGGCCCTGGTGACAGGGTTCACCTCCATGCCGAGGAGTCATAGGTTAAACTTCCCGCTACTTCTATGTTCCGTTCGATCGAGTGTTGCAAATACTCGCGGGCCGCAAACGAGCAATGTCACGCTGCGCGCACTGGTTACCCTAGCGGCGGGACTTTAGCCAGTGGAAAAAGCGTTTCCAGACAATTGGATTCCTGCCAAGTCGATATTTCCGGCGGCGCGACCCACCGCAGGTGCGGGCAAGCGCTTGTACCGGCCTGCCTTTGGTGATATAAAAATTGAGGCGGGGTCTTGGAGCAGCATCCCAGGCTAAACCGTTTTAAACCCTCTTCTTCGAGGAGAACTCGAAATGGCGTACGTAATTGCCGAACCTTGCATCGGAACAAAAGATACAGCCTGCGTGGACGTCTGCCCGGTGGATTGCATCCACCCGCGCAAGGATGAGGCGGACTTCGAAGCCGAAACGCAGCTATACATCAGTCCCGTGGAATGTATTGATTGCGGGGCTTGCGTGCCGGTATGCCCGGTAACAGCTATTTTCGCGCTGGAAGATTTGCCGGAGAAGTGGGCCAACTTCACGCCCATCAACGCGGATTGGTACACTAACAAGAAAGCCTAGCCGTTCGAGCGCGGGCCACCGCGCTGCGGCTTGGGCGGTGTATTTTTCGGCGCGACGGATATGTGCATCCGCCGCGCTGTCTTTTTTGGTGGCGGACTTAGACTTCCAGTCCCAGGACTTGCCGCCCGCTAGGGCTGATCATGCTCGGATTCCACGCCGGCTCCCACACGATTTCCACTTTCACGTCACGCACTTCTTCGATCGCCGCTACGCGCGCGCGCACTTGCTCTGGAATCGCTTGTGCTGATGGGCAGCCCTGCGTCGTCAACGTCATTTTAACGGTCACGTTTCCGGCGTCGTCGTATTGCACGTCGTAAATCAGGCCCAGGTCCACAATATTGATGGGAATTTCCGGGTCAAAACACTGCCGCGCAGCGGCTAGAATCTGTTCTCGGTCAAGCGGCATTGATGTTCTCCTGTCGCGCCAGTCACTGCTTCTTGGATGCTGCATTCGGGCGGTAGTTGCCACGGCTCGCTAAACTAGCGTGCTACACAGTTGCCGGGGTGTCAACTTTTCCGAATTCGGCAGTCGCGGAATTCACTGTTAGAATGATCGGCGCTGACGCAAATTGCAAGTTCGACAGGAGACACCGACTTGAAATCTGACTTTCGTTTCGCCGCACTACTAGCCACAGCTGCTGTGCTTGGATTTGTCGTCCCTGGTCCCGTGCATAGTTCCGCCCGATCAACGCAGGATGAGAAGCCCCCGAAAGAAAAGCCGCAACGGTCGGTGGAGCAGCCTCCGCGAATCATCGCCATGGCCGCCAAGGATTTCGAGTTCGATCCCGCGCTGATTCACCTCAAAGTCGGCGAGAAAGTCCAACTGCGAGTCATTTCGTCCGACCGCACGCATGGGCTGCACATCAGCGCGTTTCCGGACGGCGCGAAAGTCAACACGCCCCCGGGCCTGGCCTTTATTTTCGGCGAAGATTGCTGGAAATTGAAGAAGGGCGAATCGGTGCCGGTGGATATCGAAGCCACCGAACCCGGGACGTATTCGTTTCAGTGCTGCAAATCTTGCGGCACAGGCCACAAGCGTATGAAGGGCCAGATTATGGTCGAACCCTAAACAACGAACGGCTCAGCGCGCCCCTTCGCGCGAATCCTCAGCGAGCGGCTTTGTTGTCTTGGTCACTTCCAGAATCAATTTCTGTAGAGTTCGCAGCCGTGTGCGCGATACTGAATGCAGTGTCGTGCATGCGGCTCGTGACCCCCTGCGCGTCGCAAACCGCGATAGCTTTCCAGCGTGCGCGTCCAAGACTAGAAAGAGCAGCGAATTCGCATCAATGAAAGACTGGCTCCCAAAATCGGTTCAGTGCCTGCGGAACTACACCGGCCGCACATTCGTCGCCGATTTGATTGCGGGTATCACCGTCGGACTGGTCGCCTTGCCGCTGGCGATGGCCTTCGCCATCGCCTCAGGTGTACCACCGCAGGCCGGTTTGTACACTGCCATTATCGCAGGCTTCCTCGTTTCCGCGCTCGGTGGTTCCACCACGCAGATCGGAGGGCCTACCGGCGCGTTCGTCGTGGTGGTGTACGGCATCGTCATGAAATACGGGATGGACGGGCTGTACATGTGCACGCTCATGGCCGGAGTGATGCTCGTAATCCTGGGCATCACCGGACTGGGCAGCGCCGTGAAATTTATTCCGCGCCCGGTGGTCGTCGGATTTACCAACGGCATCGCGGTGATCATCGCCAGCACCCAGATCAAAGATTTCTTCGGTCTGCAAATCGAAAAAGTGCCCGGCGAATTCGCGGCGCGCATTGAAACCCTCGTGCTTAATTTTCGCACGCTCTCGCCGGTCGCGACCGGGCTCGCGGTTTGTTCACTGGCGCTCATCATCGTGTTCATGCGCTACGTGAAAAAAGTTCCCGGATACATCGTCGCGCTTTTCCTGGGAACCGCCCTGGTGGTGATTTTCAGGCTTCCGGTGGAAACCATCGGCACGCGATTTGGGGGAATTCCATCGGGCCTGCCACATCTTCAGGTTCCGCAGTTTCATTTCGATTTGCTGCGGCCGCTGGTTTCGCCGGCGATTACCGTCGCCATGCTCGGAGCCATCGAATCGCTGATGTCCGCCGTCGTTTCAGACCGCATGAGCGCCACCAAGCACAATCCCAATGTGGAGCTCGTGGCCCAGGGCGTCGCCAATATTTTTTCGCCGCTCTTCGGCGGACTTCCGGCTACCGGCGCGATTGCCCGCACGGCCACAAATATTCGCTCGGGCGCAAAAACGCCGGTGGCGGGAATCATTCACGCGCTCACTCTGCTCGCGATCATCCTGTTTGCCGCGCCGCTGGCGCGGTTTGTTCCGTTGGCGGTGCTCTCCGCCATTTTGCTGGTCGTTTCTTACCATATGGGCGAGTGGCGCGAAATTCCAGAGCTGCTGAAGCTTTCGCCGCTGGAGATCGGCACCTGGCTGGTCACTTTCTTTCTCACGGTTTTCGCCGATCTCACCGTCGCCGTCGAAGCGGGCATGATTCTTGCGGCGCTCGTCTACATTCGCAAAGTAACCGAGACCACCACCGTTTCCGAAGTCACCGAACAATACTTGCAGGAAGGCCACGCCCATATTCTGCAGCACAAGGAAATTCCTCCGTATGTGGCCATCTTCCGCATTCACGGGCCGTTTCTCTTCGGCGCTACCGATAAAATCAATGTGGTCATCGAGCGCATTCCAGACCTACCTCCTATTGTGATTCTGCGTTTGCGCAACATGACTGCCCTGGACGGCACGGGCTTGCAAGCGCTCGAGAATCTGGCGGAGGTCGTGCACAAATCCGGCCGTGTGCTGCTGCTTTGCGGCGGACGTCAACAACCGGCGGAAATCATGCGCGACGCGGAGTTCGAACAGCACGTGGGCGCAGAAAATATTTGCGCGAGTGTCAGCGAGGCGTTGCAGCAGGCCAGGAAGCTTTGGTCGCTGCGCATCGACCAAGGATCGGCGGTAACGCAGGTGGATGAGGAATTGCCAGCCCGCAGCAGATGAGCTGCGGACTCTTATTTTTTGTCCGTTTCAACTTTCGGGCGTATTTCAGCCGCAGAGTCAGGGCTATCCAATCGCCGAATCGCGGGCAGCCTTTCGTCTCCGGGGAGCTGCAATTCACCCAGCGCCCGCGCCCACAATTTCGCTTCTTCGCGCAGGTCATGGATCGCGAGGCCGCGGTGGCCGGCAGGGAACCGCGTAATTTTAACGATTCCAGCTGCCAGTAGTGTTTCTGCGCCGTCGCTATTGCCGCGCCGGTAGTGATGAAACCCCGCAGCAATCTGTATGATTCCTTGCAGAAAGGTCTTTTCCGGCTCGTCCTCAACCAGCCAGACTTCTTCCCACACTTCGTGGGCTTCAAAAAACTCTCGCGCGTTGAAGTGCCGTAGCCCGCGCTCGAATTTTTCTTCCTTTTCGCTGGATTTCATCGCGCGCCGGCTCATTTCCCGTTAGAATTTCTTTGAAATTCTTGGTTGCATGTCATCATAGCAGCCCGGGAACAGCGAATCTCATGGAAATTAAGATCGCACTGCCGGGGGTGAAGCTGGGCGTCGCCGAAACCGATGGCGCGAGCGTCGTATTGGTGCATCCCGACCTCGCGGAATTGATGGACGAGGTCTGCACCCGCAAGCGCGCCGAATTTACGGTGGAGAGTCTCGCCGAAGCCGAACCTGTTCGCGCGGTGCGCGCCATGTTTCGCGAATGGGGTATGGACCCTTCGAAATATCGCCCCTCGTCGGAAGCGCTGTTGCGTCGCGTGGTGCAGGGCAAGGGCCTCTACCGCGTTTCGAATGTAGTGGACATTGGCAATCTCGGCTCGCTCGAAACCGGCTGGCCGTATGGCTGCTACGATCGCTCGAAAATTAATCCGCCGGTGGCGTTGCGTCACGGCGCCGCCGGTGAAAAATACGAAGGAATCGGCAAACAAACCTGGCACCTGGAGGGCCGGCCGGTCCTGGCCGATCCTGCAGGCCCTTTTGGCAGCCCCATCAGCGATTCCACGCGCAGCATGATCACGGAACCCGCCAAGGAAGTCATGATCGTGATTTACGCCCCGGCTCGCGTGTCGGATGCGTCGCTCAATCTGGCGATGACACGTCTGAAGGAGCGGCTGACGCAATACGCCAGTGCGTCGGACGTCCGCACGGTGATTTGCGCGGCCTGAAGTGTCGGTGTGGCGACTCGAGAATCTTGGTGGGTCGTGGCTTCAGCCACGACATAAACTGCACAAAACGAGCGCGGCTGCAGCCGCTGCAGTACCGATTTTGCGGGTGTCACAGTGACTCTTAGGACCCGCGCGCAAAGCCAAAACTTCCGCCGCTCAATTTCCTCGCACCAAACCTATTAATTTACTGCGAGGGAAACCCGCCGAAGTGCGTTTGAGAACTCCCGCGCATTCGGGTTATCCTGTTGATGCTTCAGCGAGGCCCTGAGTGGCGAAATTCCAGTTTGTCCTTCTCATCCACGCGCATCAGCCGGTTGGAAATTTTGATGACGTGATTGAGCGTGCCTACGCACAATCTTATTTGCCTTTCGTTCAGACGCTCGCGCGCCATCCTGCGATCCGCATGGGCTTGCATTACACCGGCTCGCTGCTGGGATGGATCGAACACGCCCATCCCGAATATTTCGATTTGCTGCGCATGCTGGCGCGACGCGGCCAGGTGGAAATTGCCGGCGGCGGATTTTACGAGCCGATCTTGATTGCCATTCCGCCGGAAGACCGCCACGAGCAGATCACGCGCCTCGCAGACTACGCCGAAAAGCATTTTGGCGCGCGCCCGCGCGGGGCGTGGCTCGCCGAACGCGTGTGGGAGCCGCAATTGCCTTCATCCCTCGCGCCCTCTGGCGTGGAATACACGCTGGTGGACGACAATCATTTTCTCGGCGCCGGCTTCGAGCTCGATCAGCTTTTCGGATACTATCTCGCCGAGGATCAGGGCCATTCCGTGAAGGTGCTGCCCGGACTAAAAGCGCTGCGCTACCTGCTGCCATTTCGCGCTCCCGCGGACACCATCGATTTTTTGCGCGCTTGCGCGAAGGAGCATCCCGATGGCTTCGCGGCCATGGGTGACGACCTGGAAAAATTCGGCGTGTGGCCCGGAACCAATAAACTTTGCTACACGGACGGCTGGCTGGAAAATCTTTTCGTCGCGCTCGAACAGAATTCGGATTGGCTGGAAACCGCGACGCCGGGTGCGGCAGTTTCCTCGCGCCCTCCGCTCGGACGCGCCGATCTTCCCACCGCTTCCTATACCGAAATGATGGAGTGGGCGCTCCCGACTCCCGCGCGGAATCGTTATCACGCGCTGGCCACCGAATTTGCGTCGCGCACGGAAATGCTTCCATTCCTGCGCGGCGGCATTTGGCGCAATTTCTTCTCCAAGTACGGCGAATCGAATCTGCTGCACAAGAAAATGCTGCACGTCTCGCAAAAAGTTCGGAAGCTCTACGATCACCCTCACCCGGCCCAAGCGTTCCGCGATGCGCGCGACCAGGCCCGCACCCTGACGCTGCGTGGCCAGTGCAACGATCCCTACTGGCACGGCGTTTTCGGCGGCCTCTATTCGCCGCACCTGCGCACGGAGCTGTGGCGCTCGTTGATTCAGGCCGAAGCGATTGCCGATTCGCTGGCGAACGCTACCGGCCATTACCAGAACGTCGCCAGGCTGGACTTCGACTCCGACGGCCATGTGGAAATTTATTTCACTTCGGACCGCTACGCTGCGGTGCTCTGTCCCGCGGACGGCGCCACGATTTCGGCGCTCGATTGCCGCCAGTCCCACGCCGCGCTGGTGAATTCGTTGGCGCGCCGCCCGGAGCCCTACCACGCGAAGCTCAAGAATTTGCCGGCCGCTGCGGCGCACGGCGCGCAATCCATTCACGAGCAAACACGTGCGAAGGAAGCGGGCCTGGATCGCTGGCTCAATTACGATCGCTGGGCGCGGCACTGTTTTCGCTTGCTGCTTTTCAGTCGCGAGAAGAAACAACCGGATTGCGGCACGGCACAATTGGCCGAAGATGCTGCGCTTGCCGCTGGAAGCTATCGCGCGATGAAAGTGTCTCCCACGCATGCGACTCTCGCCTCGGAAGCGAGCGTGGATTGGCCGGCCGAAAAGACGTTTTCGTTTGCGAATAGCGCCGCGGGATTCGGAATCCTGTGCGGCGTCACGCTGCGCCGCGCGGCATCCGGCGCCGCCTCTGTTTACGTCGGCATCGAAGCTGTTCTGAATTTCCTCGCGCCGTCCTCGCACGACCGCTATTTTGAATTTGCCGGGGAGCGCCATCCGTTGCGCTGGTCCGCGGCCGCACCCGGTTCGATTTTGCGCGTTGTGGATGAATGGCAAGGCGTCAGCGTCACGCTCACGGCCCCGCGCGCGCAGGAATTCTGGATCACGCCCATCGAAACGGTCTCCGAATCCGAAGAAGGGTTCGAGCGCATTTATCAGGGCTCGCAAATCGTTGCGGTCTGGCCGCTGGAATTGGCCGCCGGCGCGGAGTGGCGCGGCCAGTTGAATTTCGACGTTGTGCGTTTGGGTTAGCGCCCGCGTTTCCGAATGGCGGATTCATCGCGTTACATTGCGTAGCGTGGCGCGTGGTACGCGGCGCCCACCGGAGCGACGTGCGGCGAGCTTGTCGCCTGTCGCGCTACTCTGCTACAGTGCGCTGGGAGGAATTTCATGGCTGTTTCACAGGAACTGCTCGATATTCTCGTTTGCCCGCAGGACAAAACTCCGGTGAAGTTGACGAACGACCAGCGCGGCTTGAAGTGCCCATCGTGTCATCGCGTCTATCCAATTCGCGAAGACATCCCGGTGATGCTGATAGACGAAGCCCGAATTGAAGCCGAATGAAGCAGCGCAGCGCGCCTCTTCATAAAAGTTGACTGCCCCGACGAACTCGAACGATCCCTCAACTCTGCTCCCGGCGCTGCCGCAGGGCGCCGAAATTCTGATTATCCGCCTGCGCTCGCTGGGCGATTTGGTTTTGGAAACCCCCGCAATCGCCGCACTGCATTCCTGGCGCCCCGATTTGCGGATCTCTGTGCTGGTTGAGTCGCGCTTTGCGCCGGTTCTCGATGGGAATCCGGCAATCGCCAAGCTTATTTTTTCGCGCGGCCTCGGTGAGACGGCGCTCGATTTGCTGCCCCGCAAGTTTCCCATCGTCTTCAATCAGCACGGCGGCCCGCGCAGCGCCATGCTCACCGGCGCGTCGGGCTCTCCGTTGCGCGTAGGCTGGACCGGATACCAGTATTCGTTTCTCTACAACGTTGCGGTGCCGGACGCGAAGCAGTTCTATGGCACGCCCGCCGTGCACACGGTCGAGCATCGCATCTCGCAGTTTTATTTCACCGGCCTGCCGCGCGGCCCAATTCCGCGCGCCCAGGTGTTCGCGCAACCGGATGCGATTCGCTCAGTCAGGCGCAAGCTGGCGGAGAAGGGAATCGCCGCAGGTGCGCCTTACGCGGTGCTGCAGCCCGGCGCGCGTTTGCCAGGCATGCGCTGGCCCGTCGTCAAGTTTGCCGAAATCGCGCGCTGGCTGCGCGAGAAGTATGGCGTGGCGAGTGTGGTGAATCTAGGCGCGCGCGACGTCGCAATCGCGGTTGAAGTTCGAAGCGAAATGCAAAAATGCGCCGTCGTGATGGATGCTCAGCTCGACGTTCGTGAGCTGATCGCGCTGATCGCCGGCACGCGCATTTTCGTCGGAAATGATTCGGGCCCTGCGCATCTGGCAGCGGCCTTACTGCGCGCCAGCGTCGTGGTTTTCGCCGTCACCGATCCCGTGCAATGGCGGCCATGGCAGGCAGAACATCGCATCGTGCAAACCGGCGCGACGTTCGATCACCCGCGCGGCGACAAAGCCATCGTCATCGCCAACCCGCGCCCGATTTCATCCATTGCCAGCGACGAAGTCCGCCATGCCTGCGATGATTTGTTGTCCAGCCGATAGAAATCTGCAAAATGACTGCGATTTCCCGTCGCCGTCGTTTGCTGCTCTGCGCCAAAAACACGCGTCTTTCCGAAATTGTTACTTTTCCCCCCAAACCGCGTCTAGCCCACCGCAAGCAATTCGGGGCTATCTCATTGATAGATCGCTAGTCGATTCGTGACGCGAAAATTACTTGCGATAAAAAGCGAAAGTTTCTAGACCGCGGCTATATTTTTTGCGGTCCGGAGAACCCTTTATCACTGCTGCCACAAGGAACTTCCGATGAAACTCGGCATCGCGCTTTGCAGCCGATTTCTTTTGACGGCGCCGGCACTGTTGGCGAAGGACCCGCCGAGTTACGACAGGGCGGTTTTGCTCTCCATGGATTCCAGCAAGTGCGGCACCGCGGAAAACGATGGCAAGAGCGTGGCGGGAGAGCTTCTCGTCACCGATTCATCCCACAAGAAAACCCAGGAAGTGCTTTGCCAGGAGTATGTGCTCCAGGGGGACCACATCGCCGATCGCATCCGGCCCAAAGACGATCAGCACCCGGTCCTTCTGCCCGTCGGCCAAGCCATTCAGTTCAGAATTCACAAGGATAAATTGTAGCTCCGCGATCCTGAAGGCGAGCAGAAGGAACGCGAGTACTCGGTCGTATCAATGCAAGTGCGGTAGGACGTGAAGGACGCCAGCAACATCCAGTAGCTGCCTGCGCCGCGCTGTGGGTGCGGTTACGGCGCGAATCCGAGGGATTGATCCTTGTATTCGATTTGCAGCCGCACTTCCTTTGTCTTGCTCTGCTTCAGCACATCGTGCGCTGAGGGAAACGGCGCGAAGGGGCTCAACTCCGCGGTGATGACGGTCCCGGACGGCCGCTCAGGCCCCTGCTTAATTTCCTCCGCGTTTTCGATGTGATAGCTTTTCACCGGGCCGTAATATCCGTTGGGCCCCCAATCTTCCAGAAAATCCTGATAGCTGTAGCTCGGCCCCGGACTCCAAAGGTGATACGCCTGTTCCAGATTTCCGGCCGCGACGGTATCCAGGAAATGCTTCGCGGTGCGAACTTCGGTATGGAATCGCAGCAAGTACCAGGAAAAGCCCACGACCAGCGCGATAAAAACAATGGTGGTAATGACATACCGGCGAACTTTGTCCGGCGGATGCTCTTCCGACCCATCAAAAATTCCCACAAGATCTCCTCAGTTAACTTTCCGGCGGGCGGGCGGCCCACCCACAGCTAGCTTTAGAGTTGCCGCTTGAATAACATGATGCTGAGCGTCGTCATCACCACTGCGATGCCCAGCAAAACTAGCACGTCCAGGTAGATTCCTTCAATGCCAGTATTCTTGAGCGTGAGATTTCGCAGCGCGTGCACGGCATAAGTGAACGGATCAATCACTGAAACCCATTTCAGCCACCACGGAAACGCCGCGATCGGATACACCGCACCAGACGGAAAGAATAAAAGCGTATTCAGGACGCCGAAAATTGCGCGTGGCACCAGCGGATCGTCCACGCGAACCATCAGCAGGAACATGAAACTCATCATCGCCAGTCCCGTCGCGCACACTACCACCACGAGATAGAACAGTCGCACTGGGTTCCAAATTTCCGGCAGGCCGACGATCAACCCGCCGATAATCGTCAACACCATGCCAGTCATCATGCCCTTGATCACGCCCGAGCCAACCAGCGAGAACACCAGCTCCGATTTTGTGATCGGCGTTGTGAGATAGCCCTCGTGCAGTCCGCGCGCTTTATCGTCGATATAGGTAATTCCCCCGCCGATCATGGCCACCACGAAAATCGAAAGCGCGATGGTGCCCGCCAACAAATATTTGATGTACTCGACGTACGGATAAATTTCCACCGTGTTCAACTGCACCGAGCCTTCCAGGCGCGGCGTCACGTCCGGCGTGTTCAGTTCTGCCACCATTTGCTGCACGCGCTCGATGATGGCGCTGGAAATAAATTGGTCGGTATTATCTTCGGTGAAAGCGATGCGCGGCCGGTCGTGCTGATAGAAACGCCGCGAAAAGTCCCGCGGGACCACCAGCAGCGCGCGCACCTTGCCCGTTTCCAAATCATGCGTCGCTTGCGGCACGGACTCGTATTCGATCACTTTGAAAGTGCGCGGCCCGGCGGTGATTCCGTTGAACATCTCGCGGATCTGGTGCGATTCCACCGAGTGATCCTGATCCACGAACCCTATCTCCACGCCCGTCACTTTTCCGCCGAAGGCGTAGCCAAGCACGATCAGCTGCACTAGCGGCAGCACCATGGACACCATCATCAACGCCGGGCTGCGGAAAAACTTTCGCAGGTCGCGTTCAATGAGCGCACCGACGCGCCGAAAGTTCATCGCGCTCCTTGAATCCGGCGTCGCAACCGCACGCCGTTAACGATAGAGATGGCCGATATCAAGCCGCGCTCCTTCTTTTGCCGCATCGCGCAGATCGCTGCCGGTGTAATGCAGAAACACATCGTCGAGCGTGGTGCTCTGGACAGTTACGCGCTTCACTTGCACCTTGCGCGCCCGAGCCAAATCCATCAACGCAGCTACCGTCGCCGGACCGTCGTGCGACGCGATGTGCACCATGCTGTCGCGCTGCGTCACGTCCGCAGCCTGCGCCAGTTTGCGCAGCTGATCCATCCAATCCACGGGCGCGTTTGCGAATTCTGCTTCCACGGTGTCGTTGCCCGGCACGCTATCTTTTAATTTCGTGGGTGTGTCGAGCGCCACCAGCTTGCCGTGATCCACAATCGCTATGCGGTCGCACAATTTATCGGCTTCATCCATGTAATGCGTGGTCAGCAGAATTGTCAGGTCGGAGCGCTCGCACAGATTGCGAATCAATTGCCACACATTCGAGCGCGAAACGGGATCGAGTCCCGTGGTCGGCTCATCCAGAAACAAAATCTTCGGCGAGTGCACCAGCCCGCGCGCGATTTCCAGGCGCCTGCGCATGCCGCCGGAAAATGTGCGCACCAGCGCGTCCTTGAACTTCACCAAATCCACGGATTCGAGCAGGTCGAGAATCAATTTGTCGCGCGTCGCGCGCGGCACGCCATAGAGTTTGGCGTGAATCAGCATGTTTTCCGATGCCGTCAATTCCGGATCGGAGGTAAGCGCCTGGGGAATCACGCCCATCGCATTGCGCACGCCGTCGGCGTCTTCGCGCACATCGTGCCCCGCGATGATCGCCGTCCCGGATGTCGGCGGCGTAAGCGTCGTCATCATGCGGATTAACGTGGTTTTTCCTGCTCCGTTGGGACCGAGCAGCCCGAAGATTTCCCTCTGCCGCACGCTGAAGCTGATGTCGTTCACGGCCACCAAGTCAGCAAACTTTTTCGTCAGGTGCTGTACTTCAATCGCGTTGACGGTGGGCTGCTCCCTCGGCGTCGGCGTCACAATTGCACGAACCAGCTCTTCTTCGGTGGACGCGGCAGCAGCACGGTCGCGGTCATTCCCGTAAACAGGCGTCGCTCCGGATTCGGAATGGAAACCTTAATCGCAAAAGTCTTGATGTCGCGCTTGGTGCGGCTCACGTCGCGCTGCGTGGCGAAATCATTTTCTACACCGCGAAAAATCACAGGCCCCTCGGTGATTTCTCCCGAAGGCAGCTGCACCCGCAACTTCTGCCCGACCACGACGGCCGCGATGTAGGTTTCTTCCACGTCCGCGCGCACGCACAGATGGTCCACATCCACCACCACCACGATCGGCGATCCGGCGGCGACGACTTCGCCCTGCTTCGCCACGCGCACCGACACAATTCCGTCCAGCGGCGCGTAGATTTTCGTGTATCCCAGTTGCGTTGCCATTTGCGCTTCGCTTGCGCGGGCCTGTTCGAGTTGCGCCATGGCGGTGGAAATCGCGCTTTTCCGCGCGTCCACCTGAATGCGATTGGCCTGCGCTACGGTCACCGCCGCCGTTTCAGCCTTGGTCGCCTGTTCCAGCGCGGTCACATTCGCTTGCGAAATCCGCACGGCGGCTTCGGCATGATCACGGTTTTGCTCGGAAACTTCCCCTTTGTCAAAAAGTTGCTGCATGCGCCGCAAATCGTCTTGATCGCGCTTGAGCTGCGCGCGCGCAGGCTCCAGTTGCGCGTCAGCGTAAGTCGCGCGCGCGTGCGCTTCGATCAGCGAAGCGTCCGTCTGCCCGTTGGTCCATGAATAATTGTGATTCGCTTCGTTCACCTGTTCTTCCAGACTGCTCACATTCGCTTTGGTTGCTGCCAGGTTCGCTTCCAGTTCCTTGCTATCAAGCTCGGCGATCAGGTCGCCTTTCTTCACTGAGCTTCCTTCATCGACAGTCAGATTGATAATGCGGCCAGTAATCTGCGGGCTCACGATCACCTCGTTGCCGTCCACAACTCCGATCAGCGGCATGTCCGTCCCGTGCGGTGTAGTGAAGTAGTAGGCCACCGCCGCAACGATGAAAATTACCAGCAGGAACGTCGCAAATTTTCGGCCGGTCATCGAACCCTCGCTTTCGTGCGAATAAGTCCATGATCCAGAAAATCCAGCAGCGCCTGTTTACGCGCGGCCAGTGCGTGCGGCGTCAGCAGATTGTGCCCTGCCACCCGGCTGAAAATCGCCGCCGCGGCGAAATACGAAGTGGTCATGCCCATGATCGTGAATGCCGTGTCGTGCGGGTCCACGGCGCGAAATTCCCCGGCGGCTATACCTTCTTCGAGCGTGCGCACCAGTTGATTGTGAAAAGGACGCAGATACTGGCGCACGATCCAGTCGAACTCCTTGGTCGATTCCATCGCTTCGCGGTGCACCAGCCGCGGATAATTGGGATGCGAAGCGAGAAAGTCGAAATACGCGGTGATGAACTCACGCAGCCGTTCGCGCGGAGAAGATTGCTTGCGCTGGAGTTGGTACACTCCGTTGTGCAGCTGGCGAAATAGATTTTCCAGCACCGCGCGATGCAAATGGCGCTTGTCGCCGAAATAATAGTAGAGCATCGCCTTGTTGGCGTGCGCCGCCGTGGCGATTTGCTCCGTGCGTGCCCCAGCTAGCCCCTGCGCGGCAAAATGTTGTTCGGCTGCGGCCAGGATGCGCCGCGCCGTGGCTGGATTCTCGATTTTTCGTCGCCCGCGTCGCATCGATTCGATCCTAGAGTCCTATTCGCTGCATCACTGCGGCGGGATACCATAGGGCCACCCTGGTGCACTTGGGAGAAATCTCACGCCCGCGGTATTGCCTGCAGGTTCCCCTGAATCGGACGCTAATCTTTAACTAACTAGTTAGTTTAATGCCCTCAGTCCTTGCGGTCAAGCGCAGAACTGGGTCCTAGCGAGAGCTCATTTCCTAATACGCACAGGGAAGGGGAGTTGTTACTAGGCGTCCAACGCTCCGCCGGAACCAACAGGCAGCTCGATGGAATACTTGGTGCGCGCCTTTTCGGCATGCAGCTCGATCGCCAGCTCAATCAGCCGGTCAATCAGCTTCGGATACGGCAATCCCGAAGCTTCCCACAACTTCGGATACATGCTGATGGAAGTGAAACCTGGGATGGTGTTCAGTTCGTTCACGTAAATCTTGTTGCTGCGCCGTTCCAGGAAGAAATCGCAGCGCGCCATTCCCGAGCCGTCAATGCAGCGAAACGCGCGCACCGCGTACTCCTGAAACACGGCCACCTGCGCCTTAGTCAATTTCGCCGGGATCAGCAGCTTCGTCCCCTGTTCCAGATACTTCGCCTGGTAGTCGTAAAATTCGCGGTGCGGAACGATTTCTCCCGGTATGGATGCGCTCAGGTCGTCGTTGCCCAGCACGGAAACCTCTATTTCGCGCCCCACCACTCCGCGTTCGACCACGATCTTCAGCGCAAACTCAGCAGCGTGATCGATAGCCGCGGAAATCTCGTGCGCTGCTTTCACTCTCGTCATGCCCACCGACGATCCCAGCGTCGCCGGCTTCACGAACAACGGAAAGCGGAATTTCTTCTTGATGGCTTTGAGCACTTTCGCGCGCTCGTGCTCCCACTCCGAACGGCGCACCGCCAGAAACGGCACGATCGGTAATCCAGCCTGTTCAAACAGGCGCTTCTGCACGTCCTTATCCATGCCCACTGCCGAAGCCAGCACCCCCGCGCCCACATACGGCAATCCTGCGAGCTCGATCAAGCCTTGCACCGTGCCGTCTTCGCCAAAAGTGCCATGTAGCACGGGAAACACCACGTCCACGCCGACGCTAGGCTGGCCCGCTGCGGGTCCCAGTGGAACCAATGCGGCGGCGCTCGGATCGGGCGGCAGCACAACGCGATCGCCTGATTTCAGAACGTCCGCCAGCATCTTCACCGAGCTGGTTCCCACCAGCCACCGGCCGTCTTTCGAAATGCCGATCGGCACGGCTTCATATTTTTCAGGATCGAGCGCCCGGATCACCGAAGCGGCGGAAGCCAGAGAAACCTCGTGCTCTCCCGAGCGTCCGCCGAAAAGCACGCCAATGCGCAGCCGCTTCATCGCGCTCATCTCGTCACCGCGCGGTAAACGCCCAAAGCGTGCGCGCGAATCACAGGATTTTCTTCCCCAAGCCCGAGAGCACCAGTTCGACGCCCAGCGTCGCCGTAGTGTTGTGCAAATCAATCACGGGATTTACTTCCACCACCTCGAACGAAACCATCTGCTTGCTGTCCGCGATCATTTCCAGCGCCAGATGCGCTTCGCGATACGTCACCCCTCCGCGCACAGGCGTGCCCACTCCCGGCGCGTCGCTGGGATCCACGAAGTCCATATCCAGGCTCACGACGATTCCGGCGGTGTCGTCGCCCGCAAATCGCAGCGCTTCAGACATCACCTCGCGCATGCCGCGCTCGTCTATATCGCGCATCGTGAAAATATGCACGCCGGAATCTTTCACCAGCCGCCGCTCTTTCGCGTCCAGATCGCGAATCCCCACCAACACCACGTTCCGCGGTTCCACCATCGGCTTGATGCCGGCCAGATCAGTCAATTCCGGCGGGCCAAAACCCATGATGGACGCGAGCGGCATGCCGTGCACGTTGCCCGAAGGCGAAGAATCCGGCGTATTCATATCGCCGTGCGCGTCCAACCAAATCACGCCCACTCGTTTCGATTCCTTGTTGAAGTGCGCCGCGGCGCCCGCGGTTGTGCCCACCGCAATCGAATGATCGCCACCGAGAACCAGCGGAATCATGTCCTCATCCAAAGTTTTTTTCACCGCGTCCGCCAAGCCCTTGCACGCCTGCGAAATTTCATCCAGATAACGCGCACGCTTCTCGCCGTAGGGTTGCTCTTCGGGCTGCGGCACCTGCACGTTGCCGATATCTTCCACTTGCCGCCCGAGTTGTTTCAGCCGCGCCTGCAACCCCGCCACGCGCAATGCGGAAGGGCCCATATCCACGCCGCGGCGGCTCGCGCCCAGGTCCATCGGCACACCGATAATGCGAATTTTGTCAGCCATAGTTTTTGTTTTCGCGACCCCAATACGGGGGAGGGAACCTTAAGGATAAACTCGATAGAGCATCCGTGGGAAGGGGATCACCTCGCGAATGTGCTCGGTTCCGCATATCCACGCGACGGTGCGCTCCAGGCCCAAGCCGAAACCGGCATGTGGCACGCTGCCATAGCGCCGCAAATCCAGGTACCACTGGAACGATTCCTCGGGCAGATTGTGCTCACGAAGGCGCCGCAGCAGCGTGTCGTAATCGGCCAGGCGCTCGCCGCCGCCGATAATTTCGCCGTAGCCTTCGGGCGCGATCATGTCGAAACTGAGCGAAAGTTCCGGCCGCGCCGCATCCGTCGCCATGTAGAAAGCCTTCATCGCGGCTGGATAACGGTGAATCACCACCGGCCGGTCGAATTCCTTGGAAATAATCGTTTCCTCGTCGCCACCGAAATCATCGCCCCACTTTGCGGGGTTCCCGGCCTTCTGCAGCACTTTGATGGCGTCGTCGTAGGTGATGCGAGGAAAAGGCGGCGTGATTTTCTGCAAGGACGCCACGTCCCGCTCGATCATCCCCAGCTCCCGCGTGCGATTTTTCGCCACTGACTGCACTACAGCGCTCACCAGCCCCTCCGCGAGCTGGATCATGTCCTCGAGATGCGCGTAGGCGGCCTCCGGCTCAAGCATCCAAAATTCCGTCAGGTGGCGCCGGGTCTTCGATTTTTCCGCGCGAAACGTGGGACCGAACGTATAGACCTTGCCCAGCGCAGCCGCCAGCGCTTCGACGTAAAGCTGCCCGGACTGCGTTAAGTAAGCCTTCTGATCGTCAATGTAATTCACTTCAAATAGAGTGGTAGTGCCTTCGCAGGCTGCGGGCGTGAAAATCGGCGCATCCGTCAGCGTGTAACCTTGCGCGTCCATGTAATTCCGCGCCGCACGCTCGGCCTCCGCGCGGATGCGCAGAATCGCCGCCTGCCGCGGCGTGCGAATCCACAGATGCCGCCGATCGAGCAGAAAATCAACGCCATGCTCCTTCAACTGAATCGGATACGGCTCCCTATCTGCCACGCGCTGCACCACTTCAATTGCGCTCACGCCCATTTCGAATCCGCCCGGCGCTCGTGGTTCGGCGCGAATCGCGCCCGTCGCGATCACGCTGGATTCCTGTGGCAGCCCCTTGAGCGCGCCGAAAACTTCGGGACGCTCCTTCTGCGAGACCACTCCCTGCATGATGCCTGTGCCGTCTCGGAAAATCGGGAACAACAGTTTTCCCGACTCGCGCAGATTGTACAGCCAGCCACGAATGGTGACGGTGCCGCCAGCGTGCGCGCCCGCTCGCTCGATACTGATAATTGGAACCGCTGCCTGCGCTTCCTGGGTCATGTAATTTTTCCGTTGGATTATTGGCCGCGAACTATTTTGGCATGTACCGCTGCATCTGCCCCGCGCCCTACTTCTGAGCCTCGAATTTTTCTTCCAGCCTGTCGCAGACCTCGCGAATCTTTTCAAGCGGCGGCGCCGTCGCGCCCGCGTGTGCCTTGATTTCGAAAACAAGAGGTAGCGCCACCGGCGCGGCTGCGAACCCCGCAAGTACCGCATCCCAATCAATCGTCCCTTCGAAGGGCAGCAGATGCTCGTCCTTGTCGCCGTGGTTGTCGTGAATGTGTGTGGTCACGACGCGCTCGCGCATCGCGTCAAAGCTGGCCTGCGCTCCCTCTTCGATGTGTGCGTGGCCGATGTCGAAACACAGCTTCAAATCATGCAAATGAGTATCGGTGATGAAATGCTGCAGCGAAGCCGGGGCGCCAAGCTCGTCCGGCGTGTTTTCCAGCGCAATCGTCACGCCGCGCGCCTTCGCAAACATGGAGAGACTCTCCAGCGAAGTGAAGGCCGCGTCTAGTTTGCGCGGATCCGTCGCCTGCCTGCCATGCCCGATATGTTGGATCAGATACTGGAATGGAACTTGCTCCGCGATGTCCAGTACGCGCTTAATCTCGTCCACCGCATCCAAGCGGCGGATGCGCTCTGGGTCGGAAATGGAAATCACCACGCCGCTCTCGCGGCCGGGCGAGTGGTCGCGGTCGGTCGGCGAATGAATCGAATGCAGTCCCAGGCGATATTCGTCCAGCGCATCCCCGATCTCGCGCACTCGTTGCGGCTCGCGATAACTGAAATGCTGCGAGGCGCAGAAAATTTCCACCGCCGAAAATCCGGCCTGCGCGATTTCCGCCAGCAGAGCCGCGCCAAGCGGTTGGTTTGCAAACCGGTAAGTGGATAGGATGCGCTGCATTCGGCCCTCGGAGGCGGAACACTATGGTCAATGGAAAAAGCAATTCCGTCAATAGCACGTAAGCGCATGCCGGAGGCGGTGCAGGAGCGCAGGGAAGTCAGTGTCAATCGGCAGCAATTCCCACGAGTATCAGAGCGATTAATCCGCCTAGCAACAACGCCGCCAGAATCCACACCGCGACGTGCGGACGCTTGCGCATCAGCCCGCGCGGCGGTTCTGCGGGCTCCGCAAAGTCCAGCGAATCCTCTCCGGTATCTTCGACGGGTTGGCGTTCAGCTCGATCCGCAGCAAGCGCCTTGGCCGGCTCGCGTGGATCGTCGCTGAATTCGTGAGGCACGGCCACGATGCTAGCACCGAGGAAAAGCGCACGGCAAGAGAAGGCGTGCGCGAAAAGTGTCGGGGAAAGTCGCCGGTATTCAGCTTTCGATGATTCGGGACGAGAGAACTCGGCGCATTCGAATCGAATCGTGCGCTAGCGTGCCAAGATTCCCACCAACGTCAATGCCACGATTGCGCCCGCCAGGATCGCCAGTGCCACCCATCGCCCGAGATGCGGATGCGATAGCGGCAAGCCCAGCATGTGAACCGAAGGGTCGGGCCCGTGCAGTATCTTCGCGCCAGCCGCTCGCTCCGCGGAAGAGAGCACTTCCGGTAACGAACCAGGCTCCGTCGACCGCGCCTCTGCGCGTTCCGCGATTTCGCTGGGCATTGTCCGGATACTAGCACCAACGACCGGTGTCAGAAACAGGGTTTCCAAAGCGGCAACGTTTCTTGAGGTACCAAACGGAAGTGTTTCTTCACGTGAGGAACGCGCCTGAACCCCTTAGCGAACTGCGAATCGCGCCTAACGTTGTGGTCCTAGCGTAAGTTAATCTGGCGGGGCAGTTCCATTTCGGGAACCGTGTGCCGCCGCCACTCGTGTTCCTGATGCGGCTTTCCATTCGTGAACCCAACCGTGCTTCAGCCGTTCAATTCCGCGAGTATCCTTGGGAGCAACGCGAATTTCGCGCGCGCCGCTTCGCTGGTCAAGTATTCCAAGCCGCAAGAGGGCCCCAGGTAAGCTCTGTCTCCTTGAATTCGCGGGAACAAGCGTTGCAGCTGACGCGCAAGATCAGCCGCCTGCTCCATCTGTTTGTTGCGGCCATCCACCAAGCCGAACGCGAGTGGTTTCGGCGAGCCGAGGGCCATGACCATGTCGTCCAGCTTGGGGCTGGAAACAAAATCAACGCCGAGGATATCTACCGACAGCTCCAGCAGTTTTTCGTACAACGGCGCGCAGTCGTCGAAATATACATACAGCGCCAGCTCCAGTTTGCGATTGGTTTTCTTCGCTTTGTCCCGCGCCTGCAGCAACGGCTGGAGTGCGCACTCGAAAATGGCCCACTCGCCGGGATTGCGCAGGATGGCCGGCTCGTCAATCTGAATCATTTCCGCGCCGCACTGCGAAAGCGCTTCGATCTCGGGCGCCAATATCTCGCCGTACGCGATGGCGCGAGCTTCCAGCGTCGCAGGCGTGCCGGCGCCGCCATTATCGGTGCGTCCGGAGAGCGAAAATTTCGCGAGTGTGTACGGCCCGGTCAAGACCGGCTTGATGGCCAGTTTTCCGGCCTTGTTCGCCGGCGTAGGCAAGTGTCCCAGAGCATTGCGCGCGAAGCTGTATTCCGCGACGACCAGATTGCCGCGCCGTAGCGGCATTCCCGTGAACAGCGGCTGCCTGCAAAATTTTTCCGTATCGAAAAACGGAACTAAGCCCTGCAGTTCAATGTTGTCCAGTTTTGCGGCCAGGTACGAAATCGGGTCGTTCCAGCGGATTTGCCCGTCGGTCACGATGTCGAGCCCGGCCTTCACTTGGTCGGCGATGGCGCCGCGCGTTACGGTGTTCTGCGCGTCGAGCACGTCGGCGGTAGTTCGCTCGCCGCGGTCCAGCGCCGCGATGATGCGCTGCAAAAGTTGCAGCTCCGGAGCATCTCCCACGCGTGGATAGCTTCCCGTGCTCGAAAGATACAGACCTGGGGAGATGCCGCTCATAGAAACACCCTCGGAATCAACGCGCTAAACTGGAAGAAACTTAGTCGAAACACGGAGAAGCGTCAAGGGCAGTGCGGAAAGTCGGCCGCAAAGTTGGCGGGTCATTCCCCGACTGAAAAATACGTGCAATCGGGATGGTGGAACACCAACGCGCTCACGCTGGCCTCGGGATCCATCATCATTCCTTCCGTCAAATGCACGCCAATCGCCTCCGGCCGCAACAGCAACCAGATGCCGGCTTGATCCTCGAGATTCGGGCACGCCGGGTAACCAAAGCTGTAGCGCTTGCCGCGATAACGCGACGTGAAACGCTCCGGCATGGTCATCGCCGGCGAATCGGGGAAGCCCCAATCCTCGCGGATGCGGCGATGCAGCCATTCGGCGCAAGCTTCCGCGGTCTCGATCGCCAGAGCCTGCAGACCGTGCGAGTAGAGATAGCGTCCAGCCGCTTTGGCTTCTTCCGATTTTTCGCGGATGCGCGCGCCCGCGGTAACCACGAACAACGCCACATGGTCGCGCGCGCCATTTTGCGGCGGCAGCACATAGTCGCTTAGGCAAAGCTTGTCGCCCACCCGCTGCCGCTGAAAATGAAAAGTATGGGCCGGCGCGTTTTCTCCCGGCGCAAATAGCGCGATGGAATTTCCGCGCCCCTCGGCTTCGAAGAATTGCCACACGGCGCCGATTTTCATGAATTCGGTCGCCTGTTGCTTTACTTCCTCCATGTTCTGGTTCAATTCGATCGCGCGCACATCGTGTTCCGCCAGCGCTTTCTCGAAATTCCCGCGAAAGCCCAGATGCCGCCCGAAGAGCATGAACGGATTGATGTAGCTCCAGACCTCGTGCAAATCCGGAACGTCGCGCACCTTCCGGTCGACGTAGGCGACCGGAGGAATCGCCAAATCAATGCGAATGCGCGGCGAGCGCTCCTCCCCTGCAGGTTCCTGCGCGACGGGTGCTGGTTCGTCCAGCACAGCAGTCCCCACGTGCGTGTGCTGCTGCAGGACGTTGTCCCGTCGAACCGGGTCGCTCAGTTCATTCATCAGACGCAAGCCGGTCATCGCGTCCTTCGCGTAGCAAACCGCCTGGCTGTATTGCGGCGCAATTTTCAAGCGCGTAAATTTATCGGAGAGCGCCGCGCCGCCCACGAGCAACGGCACAGTGATTCCGGCTTCGCGCAAGTCGCTCGCGGTAATCACCATCTGCTGTGCGCTTTTCACCAGCAGTCCCGAAAGTCCGATGGCGTCCGGCTTGTGTTCGCGATGCGCGCGGATCAGCTCCTCGGGCGGGACCTTGATTCCTAGGTTGATCACGTCGTAGCCGTTATTTTTCAAAATAATCTCGACCAGATTTTTCCCGATGTCGTGGACGTCGCCCTTCACTGTGGCCAGCATCACTTTCGCGCGCTTTTCCGTGTCCGCCTTCTCCATGAATTGTTCCAGATGGCCCACGGCAGCCTTCATGGCTTCGGCGGATTGCAACACTTCGGCAACGATCAGCTCGTTGTTGTTGAAGAGGCGGCCCACTTCGCCCATCCCGGCCATCAGCGGGCCGTTGATCACGTCAAGCGGAGCAACTTTTTCCGCCAGCTTGCGATTGAGATCGTCAACCAGCCCATCTTTCGAGCCTTCGATAATGTAATTCGCCAGCCGCTCGTCCAGCGGCAAGTCCGCCGCGCGCTCTTTCTTGCGCGCTCCCGTGCCGCGAAAATGCTCGGCGATTGCGGCGATGTGAAACTGATTGATGGCAGCCTTCTGTTCGCGCGATTGCTCGCGCCAATCGCTAGGCGCGCCGTGGAGCAGTGCGGCGTCGGGCACGCCGTCGGGAATTTCCGTCGGCGGCTTGTTGAAAAGCAAGTCCTCGGCCAGCTTCCGCTCGCGGTCGGGAATGGATCCGAAGCGCTCGATACGCTCCGCGTTCACGATCGCCAGGTCCAGCCCCGCCTTCGTACAGTGATACAGAAAGACCGAGTTCACCACTTCACGCGCGCCCACCGGCAGCCCGAACGACACGTTTGAAATTCCCAGCACCGTGCGCACATAAGGAATGTGCTGCTTCACCAGCCGTATGCCTTCGATGGTTTCCACCGCCCCGCCGATATAATTCTCATCGCCCGTGGCGCATGGAAATACCAGCGGATCGAAAATAATATTCTCGGCGTGGATGCCGAATTTTTCGGTGAGCAATTTGTGCGAACGTCCCGCGATTTCTAGCTTGCGTTCACGCGTGAACGCCTGCGCTTGCGCCGGATCCTCGTCAATGCAGCCCACGATCAGCGCCGCGCCGTACGTGCGCGCCAGCGGGCATATCTTTTCGAATTTTTCTTCGCCATCTTCGAGGTTGATCGAATTGATGATGCTTTTGCCCTGGCAATAAGTGAGCGCTAGCTCCACGCCGCGCGCATCCGTGGTGTCAATCATGATCGGCGCTTTGATCTTGCGGATTAGCTGCTCGTAGAACGGTGGAATATCGTTCAGTTCCTCGCGATCCGTGCTCTGCAGGCAGACGTCCACAATGTGTGCGCCGCTCTTCACCTGTCGTCGCGCAATTTCCGTAGCCTCTTCCCACTGTTCGGCGGCCACCAAATTCTTGAACAGTCGGGAACCAATCACGTTGGTGCGTTCGCCCACAATCAACGGACGCGTGCTCTCTTCCGCTTCGATGATCTCAATCCCGGAATACACGGCCCGGTGATTGGCTTCCGGCGTCCGCCGCGGCTTTTTCCCCTCGGCCATCTGCGCGATCGCGCGAATGTGCTTCTCGGTAGTCCCGCAGCATCCGCCCACAATATTCAGCCACCCGCGATCTATAAATCTCTCCAGCTGGTCCGTCAGCGAGGTCGGCGTCTCCTGGTACAAGCCCTCCTCGTTGGGCAGCCCCGCGTTCGGGTAGCAGGAAACTGCGCGATTCGTGAGACCTTGCAGAGTGCGCAGGTGGTCCGTCATAAATTCCGGGCCGGTGGCGCAATTCAATCCGAGCGAGATTAAATCCACGTGATCCAGCGAAGCCCACAACGCCTCGATGCCTTGACCTGCCAGCATCGTGCCCATCGCTTCGATCGTCACCGAAACCATCAGCGGAATCGGCGCGCCCAACTCGCGCGCCAATTCCTGAATCGCCAGCAAACCGGCCTTGATGTTGCGCGTGTCCTGGCAGGTTTCCAGCAGCAGCATGTCCGCACCGCCTTCCATCAGTCCGCTGGCTTGCTCGTAATAATTATTGCGCAGCTGCTCGAACGTGATTCCGCCGGTCACGCTGATCGCTCGCGTCGTGGGACCCATGGATCCCGCCACAAACCGCGGCTTGCCCGGCCTGGAAAATCGATCCGCGGCTTTGCGCGCCAGTTCCGCGGCCACGCGGCTTATGCGGCGAGCTTCCTCGCCCAATCCGTATTCCGCCAGCACCACTGGCGTGCTGCCAAATGAATTCGTCTCGATGATGTCCGAGCCCGCATGCAGATATTTGCAGTGGATTTCCAACACTACGTCCGGCCGGCTCAACACTAGGTTCTCGTTGCAGCCTTCCAGATCCGGGCCGCCGAAATCCTCGGCCGTCAGATTGGCCTGTTGCAGCATAGTCCCCATCGCGCCATCCAGTATCAGGATGCGTTCACGGAGCAATTCGCGAAGGGCCAGGCCCTGTTGGATCAGTTTGCTCATGGGTTCGATAATTTTACCTGAAGCTGGCTGGCAGGAAGGGCGCGAGCATTTCTCCGCGCGCCTGAAGCGCAATGGCAGTTACCCGCGCTGCAGTTCGAGTTTTTCGGCGTTAGGCGGTTCGTGAAGGCGTTTCGCTCACCGTGCTGCTCAGAAATTCCACCGGCACGTTGCCGGGAAGCAGACCCGCCGCGGCGCCGCGCGCCAGCAATTCGCGCACGGCCCGGCGTCCTTCTTCGCCGTAATCCAGCGTCCAGCGGTTGACATACATTCCCACGAATTTGTCGGCCAAGGTCGGGTCCATATCGCGCGCAAATTGCAGCGCGTAATTCAGCGCCGCCTCGCGATGATCCAGCGCGTACAAAACGCTCTCGCGAATCACGCGTGATACTTGCCGCCCCAAATCCTCGCCCAGCTTCCGGCGAATGGCATTCGCGCCCAGCGGCAGCGGCAATCCGGTTTGTTCCTGCCACCATTGGCCCAGATCCACCACGCGATGCAGCCCCATCTGCGAGAAAAGCAATTGCCCTTCGTGAATCAGCAGCCCAGCTTCCACTTCCTTGTTCTGCACCGCATCCAGAATCTTGTCGAAGGGCATCGTCACCGTCGCGACGTTGGGCTCAAAAAGTTTCAGTGCCAGATAAGAAGTCGTCAGCATCCCCGGAATTGCGATTTTGCGCCCGGCCAATTCATTTTTCTTGATCGGATGCCCGGATACGACGATCGGCCCGTATCCTTCGCCGAAGCTCGCGCCGCAATCCATCAAAACATATTTATCCGCCACAAACGGATAGGCATAAAAACTGATCGCCGTCACGTCATACGCTTCTTTTTTCGCCGCCTGGTTCAGCGACTCGATGTCCGACAAAATGTGCTCGAACTTCACGCCCGGCAGACGGACTTTCCCCGTCGCCAGCGCGTAGAACATGAACGCGTCGTCGCTGTCCGGCGAATGTGCCAGGCGAATCTCTGCTACTTTCGGTGAAACAGCTGGTGTGGACATGCTGGGTCCGTCCTGGCTCTTGCGGGAAATCGTCACTCACCTTGGCTGAGCTGTGAAGACTATGATGCGCTAGCCGTGTCACTCGTCGCAGTGAAAGAAACCAAGGTGTGCGCGTCTTCCGGCCAGAGCGCCGAATATGCAAAGCAAGAATACCATACGCCGCGGCCGAAGGTATAGGCGGCGTGGGTTCGTTTGCGTGTCGCGCTGGAGGGAGGGCCTAGCCCGAATCCCCGCGCCTCACAGCTTCGCTTTCCGTTCTCGTTGGGTCGCCGAATCGAGATGCTGCTCAGTGAGGCTTAGCGAGGGTCCCCGGCTTTTCGCTCGGCAAAATCCACGTCGCGATGCTCTCCACCACTTCTGCCGACACGTGATCCGGCCGCGCATAGTCCGACGGCTTCGACGCGCCGGTTCCATGCATGAAAAGATGATCCAGATCTGGATAGGTTCGCAGTGTCACGTTCCTGTTATTCGACAGCGCATCCGACCAAGCCTGGAAATTCGAAGGTGTCACCTGATAATCCCTTGCGCCCTGCACGATGAAAATCGGAATTTTCAGTTTGGCCGCTGTCTTCAACGGATCGTAGCCGCGCAGGTCAAGCCAATAGGCGCCGTACATCGTCGCGCCGAGGAAGTCGATCTTGTCGTCCGGTTTCAAGTCGGGTTTTTCGATTTGTTTTGCGCCGTCTTCGGCCGCGGCGATGCGTTTTTGTTCAGCTCCCGTCGGCTTGCCACTCATCGCCGCCAGATAATGAATCTGCTCCAGCACCACTTTTTCCAGGGGGCGCGCGTTCGCCGCCAGCATCACGATTCCCGCAATTTCCGGGTCGCCCGTGGCGATGCGCGGCGCCAGGAACGCGCCCAGGCTGTGGCCCAACAGAAAGACTTGTTTGGGATTAACCTTCGGCTGCTTCGCCAGCAGCGCCACCGCCGCCCGCGCGTCGCTGATCGTCTCTTCCTCCACCGTCAATCGTTCCGGATCGTCGCTGCTCTGCGCGCCATACTTCTGCGTGCGCTTGGTGTAACGGAACACCACAATGCCGCGGCTCCCGAGTCCCCACGCCAAATCCTTGAACGGTTTGTTCGGGCCGAGCGTTTCGTCCTGATCTTCCGGCCCGGAACCCTGTATCAGCACGACGGCTGGGAACGGCCCGTCGCCAGTTGGCACCGTGAGAGTGCCGGGCAATTCGAATTTTCCGTTCGTCAAAGTTAGCGGCTGCTCGCTGAACAAACTCTGCTTGGCGTACGCCGGTGAACTCCACGGTGCCGGCGGCGCCAGGTGCGGACGGAAACTCAACCCCCCAAGTTTTCCGTCGGGATTGAAAACCACCGTCGCGTCCAAGGCGGAGTTCTCAAATTTGCACTCCATCTTCACCACTTCGAGTCCCTGCGCCTGTGACGTCTCCGTGCCGGTAATTTCCTGAAACGCGCCCGCCTGCTTGTTCAGGTCTCGCCAACCGTCCGCGAGTTTTCCGGGCGGCAACGCCTCCGCCATGCGCGCATCGTACAGCGCTTCCACTTTTTCGAATTGTCCGGCCACCAATTCCTGAATGATTTGTTTCGCGGCAACGGCGGAGGGCGAATCTTTTGCGGCTTCCTGCGCAGCGGCGCTGGACAAAACCCCGCCCGGCAGCAGCAAGAGCAGGATCAGTGCGAGCAAACTAATTTTCATGCTTCATTCCTCTCGTATAAACACGCCAATCCATTATAAGCCGGGCTGGATTTGCAAATCTCTCGCCGATTGTCCGGAATCGCCGCCGCGCCTACTGCACCGGCGAACGCGGAGAAGACGGCAGAGGTGAAGCATGATGCGCCACGAGAAGCCACTGCTCGTCACGGTGTAAAAAAACATTCGTTGTTTGCACCATCGCATCGTCGAAACCATCCGCAAATGCCGTGGTGACGTGCTGCGTGCAGGAAACCCAGCCGACCTCGCCTTCCACGCGCACCCATACGCCGCTCAATGCGATGCGCACCCTCTTGGCGTGGGCAAAAAGCCGCGCCCAACGCTCGCGCACTTCGTCCCACCCCAGCAGCAAATCCCAGCCCGGATGCACGCAGGTCACGCCGTCGTCATGCGACCACACTGCTTCCATTTCCGTCAGGTCCAGCGATTCGAACGCGGCGTAGAATTTTGTGTTCGCGGAGCGCAGTGCGTCTTCGGGGCTTTGCTTCTGCGGCACGGTCTGGGTGGGCATGATATGAATCCCGAAAAACGAAATTACAAAACGTTTACGCCAGGACTGGGGCCCGCCTGCTTACGCGGTTTGCCTACGCTTCTCGCCGAGCCAGTTGCAATCCGCCGGCCGCAGCTACGATCAGTGCCATTTTCAAGATTTCGCCGGGAAGGAAGGGCAGCGCGCCTTGAAGCAGCGCCGCGCTCCAACCCATTCCCAGGAACAGCGCGAGCCATGCGCAGCCGCACACGAAAATTATCGCTTCGCCCGAAAGCAGTGCGCCAATCAATGGCAAGGTCGCAAGCCGCGAGCCGCCTCCGCGCGAGGAGTCGCCAATCCTCGCGCCACGCTCCACCAGCCAGCCGGTCACAAACGCAGCAGCCGGATACGAGAATAGAAACCCCGCCGTCGGCCCCGCAAATCGCGCCAATCCCGGCAATCCCAACGGTTGAAACACAGGCAATCCAGCCGCGCCCTCACGCAGATACAAAATTAAAGCGATCGCGCCGCGCCGCGCGCCCAGCAACACCGCCGCCAGCAGCACGCCAAACGTCTGGCCAGTGATCGGCACGGGCGTCCAAGGCAGAGGAATAGCGATATGCGCGCACAGCACCAGCAAAATGTTTGCCGCGGCGACGCGCAGCGCATCGGCCGCGATGCCTTCGCCGGAATATATGCGGTCGGCTAAAACTTTCGACTGTGACATCCGCATTCCTTTTCGCGTTTCCGCGCGAGACTGCTCTGCAACCGCGCCGGATACTGCAGAAACTGGCAGGCATTATACCTGAGGCCGCGCAATGTCACGTTCACTTTTCGTCCGCGGCCTTTTCGCCGGGGATCAGCGGATCGTCAACCGTCGCCACCTTCCCGCGCTTGTCGTCGCCGTGAACTTTTCCCGCGATGTCCATGAAGAATGACCGCTTGCAGGGTCTTCCGTAGGCTTCAGGCGTGGCCGCCAGCTCAAAATCGTTGTCGTTCCCATTCGCGTCCGGAGAAATTCGGTAGCGGAAAATATAGCCGCCCTGCCTTCCCAAGGCCATGTCCGCTGGCACCAGCGCCGCTTGGTCCGGCGAAATCTGGTCTTTTGGCGCCGGGCCCAACTGCGCCAGCGATTCCGGCAGTTTTCCGAACGCGCGCTGGTAACGTCGCATCGCCTCCGCCAACGAGCGCAGATCGGCAATCGCCGCATCCTCACGCGCCGCCAGATCCGCCGCCGCCCACTGCTTCGCCAGCTGCGGCACGTCGAACAGCACTAATCCCAGCGACAACAGGCGCCAACTGCCACCGTCGCGCACCATGCCGAACTCCGCCTGTTCGCTGTTTACCACCGCCACTGGAATGAACGCCAAATTTTCCTGCACGCGCGTCGAGCCAAACCTGTATTCCACGGTGTTATTGGCGGCCCGGCAGCGCAGCACAATGTGCTTTTCATTGTCAGAGGAAAGCAGCGGCTTGCCCGGCTCATCGGAAAGCGAAAGCCGCTTCATCAATTCGCTGCGCTGCGTCGCGGGGAGCGCGCGAAATGCCGCGGCGTTTGCGCTCGTCAAGTGAGTCGCAAAATCAGCCTCGTTCGCGCGGCAGGCCGCCACCAGCGTGTCGGCCAGCGCAGCAGCAGGGTCTGCCGCGTCGCCGGACTCTTGCGCCCGCGTCGCGGCACCGGTCCCGGCCAGGAAGACCAGCAGCGCAGCGGCCAGCGTGCCAATACTACCGAATCTCGAGCGGAAGCGTCGATTCATCATCAGGGCTAAGACTTAGCCTGAGCGAGTATGGTTGCAAGGTCGTGCGTGAATTGCGAACGTGGCAGCACCTGCGTGCAACCTGCCGTCCGCGCGCGCTGCGCCAAATCCGTCTGCACGTGCGAAAGAAATGCGATCAGCGGCAGATCGGGCGCCCCCGCGCGCACGCGTTCAATCGCCTGCAGAGGCGCGCCCCGTGCGTTCAGATCCACAATCACCAGCTTTGGTATTTCCTTCGCAAGCTCGGCAAGCAATGCGTCGCTCGTGGCGCTGGTGCGCACCGCGATTCCCAAATGCTTCGCCGTCTCCAGAATCTTTGCCTGAAAAAATAAATCGTCCACAAGAGCCAGAACCTGCGCCATGCCGCTGCACCTCGTCTGCCGCCGCGCCTCATTCAGCGCACGTCTCGCGCCGTATCCCCATTCTTCGGTGTACCACGAGCCACCGCCCCGCACAAGCATAGCGTCCTGATTTGCACCGCAGCCGCGGTCCAATCACAGCGAGTGCGCGTCTCAGCGCAAGCGCTCATCTCAACTCTCTACGTCGCCTAGCCCATTTTGGAGTGCGGCGGCTTGCCGCCGCTGTCTGTTCGCCGAAGCTTGCTTCGGCGAGTCCTGCGCGGCGCGACCCGTTCTCGCAGCGCATGGTCCGCGAGCCCTAACCCTGCCCAACGCCAGATCAAAACGCGACGCGCACTGCCAGCCCTTCGACAACCTCCGCGCATTCCTGTATAAAAGAATTTCTGCGCCGCTTTAGGGAGGATTTCATGGCCGCCACTCCAAGCCCAGAGGCACTACCGGGTCTAGCCGTCCTGGAGCAAACTCCGATCATCATCGAAAAAATCGTCTGGGCCGCCAGCGACGAGCAGCTGCACTGGAAGCCCGCCCCCGACCGCTGGTCCATCAGCGAAGTATTGGCGCATCTGGCGGACGTGGAAGTCGTCGGCTTCCGCGCCCGCATTCAGCTGATGCTCGAAAAAAATAATCCGCAGCTCGATGCCTACGATCAAAACGCCGCCTACGCCGCCGGCCGTTACTCCAACTCCAAAGCCCGCGAGAACCTGAAAAAATTCTGCCACGAACGCGACCGCAGCCTTTCCGCGCTGCGTTACGTGCCGCCGGGTGTTCTCGTGCGCGGCGGCCAGCACGCCAAAATCGGACCGATCACCGTCGGCCAACTCATGAACGAGTGGGCGTTCCATGATCTCGGCCATATCCGGCAAATCGCCGAACTCTATCGCTCGCGCGCGTTTTTCCCGTCCATCGGCCCGTTTCAGCAGTTCTACACGATCAAGCCGTAGCAACCGGATCAGGATTGAGTCATTCGGACTGCGAGTGCCGTCGGGCGTATCTTTGTATGTCGTGGCTTTAGCCACGACATAAAATCTGCAAGTTCGGACGGCTTTAGCCGCTGAAGTTCCGCCTTTGCGGTTGTCCGACGCAGTGTTCAGGCGGACGCAAGGGATTCCGTGCAAACCACGGCGCAGCGCATTCTCTCCACCTTCGACCAACTCGAGCGCCCCTCGCTAGACCTGCACACCCTCTTCGAATTCGTCGGAGGCAACATTCCCGGCGAACGCGAAGCTGTGCTGGACACGGTAACGGATCTCGTCAAGCAAGGCCTGCTCAGCCCGGATGCCGGCGCTGATTTTTACCGCCGCACCGAAGAAGGCCGCTTAGCGCTTGCCGCTCCGCGCGAAGTCACCATGTACATGCGCGAAGGCTGCCACCTTTGCGAAGAAGCCAAGTCCGCGATGGCCCCTGTCCTAGCCGCGTTCGGCGCCCGCCTGCAAGAAGTGGACATTGATGACGACCCAATCCTCCTCGCGCGCTACACCAACGACGTTCCGGTAATCTTCATCGGCGCGCAATTCTTCACACAACATCGCGTGGATGCCGCGCGCCTCCGCCGTCACCTCGAAAACGTAAGAATTTGACTAGTTTGAAATCGCTGGCGAACCTGGCAGGTCATATTCCGTGGAATTTTACCGAAAGTGTCATCCCGAGCGGAGCGAGGGATCTGCTTTCTCAGCGGAAACAAATTCGAGGATGGCTTAGTGCTCCGTCTCTTCGTGCGCCCCAACACTCTCATCCGGCACATCGCCAGGTCGCCCCTTCACCCGGTCATACACGCTGAAGGCACAGGTTGAACCCAGCGCTTCGTTGTAATACGTGGGCACACCCAGTGCGGTGCGCAATTCTTCATTGAAGCGCCGCAAATCACCGAGCTGGTGCACTTGCACCGGAAATTTCTTGCCTTCATGCCCGATCAGAAATTTCTGATATCCCGCATCCCACAGCGCCGTAAACTGCCCCTGCATCATGATGCAAGGAATCTCGGTCATCGAGAACACGCCTTCCGGCGTCTTGCGCAGTTCCGCTCCGCAATTATATTTCTCGATGCGCACCACGCCGCCGGAATTGCGCACCAGGAAGCCCTTCGCGGAAATCGATTCCACAGTTGGCTGATCGAATAGTTTGTTCACGTACCACATGGCCACTCCAGAATAGGGACTCGTCCGCCTGCCTGTAAAGACAAAAATTGCTCGCGCCAGACTCTCGCCTCAGGAAATTTGTCGCCGCCGCAAACCTGTGGGAATATTGCTCGCCCGGTTCCAATCTGAACCGCACCGGCATTCTGCTAGACTCGTTGCAGATACCTGAATATAAGGCGTTTCTCGCAGCATCTAAAGCGCAGGCTCGCAGCATCTCGTCGCGAATCGCATCGAACTACGCGCCCGAGCCTCATATAGAAATAGGATCCAAGTACCGTGAACACAGCCAACAAACCGTCCGTCGCCCCGCACGACCCGGCCAACGCCGCCAAACTGGGCGTGCGGCTACTCGACCGCATCGGCAACACTCCGCTGCTGCGCCTGGAACGCATCGTCACCGGATTCCCCAACGTAGAATTTTACGCCAAAGCAGAATGGTTCAATCCCGGCGGCTCGGTGAAGGACCGCGCGGGCTACTCCATGATCCGCGCCGGCGAACGCTCGGGCGACCTGCGCCCCGGCAAAATAATCCTCGACGCGACCAGCGGCAACACCGGCATCGCCTACGCCATGATCGGCGCGGCGCTCGGCTATCGCGTGAAACTTTGCCTTCCCACGAGCGCCTCGCCCGAGCGCAAAAGCATTCTGGCGGCTTACGGCGTGGACATCGTCTATACGCCTGGCGACGAAGGCAGCGACGGCGCCATTCGCCGTGTGCGCGAAATCTACGAATCCGACCGCGAAAAGTATTTTTATCCGGACCAGTACAGCAATCCCGCGAATCCCGCGGCGCACTACACCACCACCGCCCCGGAAATCTGGCAGCAGACGAATGGCACAATCACCCATTTCGTCGCGGGACTCGGAACCACCGGTACATTCGTAGGCACCACGCGCCGGCTGAGAGAATTCAATCCCGCGATCCGCTGCATTAGTTTTCAGCCGGACTCCGGCTTTCACGGCCTGGAAGGCTTGAAACACCTCGCCACCGCGATCGTTCCGCGAATTTACGATCCCAAGTTAGCCGACGAAGACCTCGCGGTGCGCACCGAAGATGCTCACAAACTCGTGCGGCGACTAGCCCGCCAAGAAGGCGTCTTAGCCGGCGTCAGTTCCGGCGCGGCTCTGTGGGCGTGCACGGACGTCGCCCGCAGATTGCCACCGGGCGAGCGCGCCGTGATCGTCACCGTATTCCCCGATTCCGGCGAAAAATATCTCACCGAACAATTTTGGAGTGACGCATGAGCGCCCCACTGCTGAAAATCCGCGAAGAACTCGCCGGCCAGATCCGCGCCCACGGCGCCGAAACCTACCCGTACGAATGTTGCGGCGCGATTCTGGGCCGCGTCGGCGATAGTTCGCGCGAGGTGCTCGCGCTCCTGCCGCTCGCCAATCGCCGCGACGATTCGCCGCGTAATCGCTTCGAAGTCACCCCAGGCGACGTGCTACTCGCCGAGAAAACCGCGCGCGAAAAGAATATCGAACTGATCGGCTGGCACCACTCGCACCCGGATGCGCC
>JABCZK010000013.1 GCA_013289695.1 Acidobacteriota bacterium | reverse complement strand
TTCCGGGTATTGGTCTCAAGGGTGGCGTTTGCTATTTCCTCTGGGACCGCGACAATCCCGGACCCTGCCAAGTCACCACTCGTTACAAGGACTGGCCGACCTCGACCGCCAGCCGTCCGCTTCTTGAAAAGGGTGTTGACGTATTCATTCGTTTCAATGAGGGCCTGTCGATTCTCAAGAAGGTCGTCGTCGCTGAGAACGGAAAAACCGGCTCGCTTGCGCTCCCTGAAAGCAAACGTTTCGATCAGTTGGTTAGCTCCAGAAAGCCCTTCGGGCTAGACACGACCTTCAATGGCAAGCCGACAAAGCGCGCCGGTGACCTGCTGGTCTATCAAAACGGCGGAACGGGATACACGCCTAGGAAATCCATCACGACCGGCACTGAACTTATCGACAAGTGGAAAGTTTTTGCGGGCTATGCTGCGCCCGGGACTGGGAATAAGGACACCTATCCGCACAGGATCATAAGCACGCCGTTCCTCGGAGCACCGGGCACCATTTCTTCAGAAACCTACCTCTGCATCGGACCGTTCGACTCCAAGAATCAAGCTGAAAGCGTGTTGTCCTACCTCAGCTGTCAGCTAACTCGCCTACTAATTCTTCTGCACAAACCATCCCAACATGTCACGCGCAAGGTTTACTCCTTCGTGCCAACTCAGAAGTGGACAAAGCGGTGGACGGACGAGGACCTCTACGCGAAATATGGCATTTCCGCTAGCGAGATCGCGTTCATCGACAAGGTTGTTCGCCCGATGGAAGAAGACAATGAGTGACGGTTTCTTCCCTCCGCGCCCTGCATCGCGCCCAACTGTCTACGCTTACGAGGATACGAACCCGCAGTATGCGGGCCTGCTGAAAGTCGGTTATACAACCGTGGATACGCAGAGTCGCGTTGCGCAGCAGTATCCGACGCTACGTCCCGGCAAGCTCCCTTACCGAATCGTCCTGGAAGAGCCCGCCATGCGGAATGACGGAACGGTATTTACTGACCACGATGTACATCGGATGCTCCGACTCAATGGAGTGAAGAATCCTGACGGTGAGTGGTTTCGATGCGCGGTGGATAAAGTCAAGGCGGCGATCATCGCCGTGCGGGACGGCCAACTGAACGAGGAGAACCGGTCACTTGACTTTGCAATGCGGCCAGAGCAGAAAGCGGCTGTCGAAAAAACCGCCGCCTACTTTGCCAGTTGGCGCGAAGAAAAGGTCAACCGGAACAAGCCACCGCACTTTCTATGGAATGCGAAGATGCGTTTTGGAAAGACCTTCGCAGCGTATCAGTTGGCAAAGAGAATGGGATGGCGAAAAGTTCTTGTCCTGACTTTCAAGCCGGCAGTGCAAAGCGCCTGGGAAGAAGACTTGAAGACTCACGTGGACTTCAAAGGCTGGCAGTTCATTTCACCTGGGGGTTTGTCGTACGCGAACGCCGACAAAAAGAAACCCTTTGTCTGTTTTGGCTCGTTTCAAAATTACCTGGGGCGTAACCCAAACACCGGCGGCATCAAGACGAAAAACGAATGGGTGCACTCCACGAATTGGGACTGCGTGATCCTCGACGAATACCATTACGGGGCATGGCGGGAGAATGCTAAAGAGCTCTTCGAAGCCGAGGACAAGAAGGAGGTTGAATTCGGGAAAGGCGAAGGCATCGAGGATTTTGACGAAGAAATGATGCCGATCACAACGGATGCTTATCTTTATCTATCCGGTACCCCCTTCCGAGCGATTGCCTCCGGCGAGTTCATCGAAGAGCAGATCTACAACTGGACTTATTCCGATGAGCAACGGTCGAAGCGGGATTGGAAGGGTGCCAACAATCCGTACGCCGCATTGCCCCGCATGGTGCTCATGACCTATCAACTCCCAGACGCAATCCGGGAAATCGCGATGCAGGGCGAGTTCAACGAGTTCGACTTGAACGTGTTCTTCTCAGCCGAGGGAGTTGGCGAAAAGGCGACGTTCAAGTATGAGGACGAAGTTCAGAAGTGGCTGGACCTAATTCGCGGGTCGTTTCTGCCGACCACTGTTGATAACTTAAAACTAGGTGTGCATAAACCGCCGATGCCCTACTCAGACGCTCGGCTTCTGAGCGTGCTTTCACACACGTTCTGGTTCCTTCCCAGCGTGGCTTCCTGCTACGCAATGAACAACCTGCTGGCGAAAAAGCAGAACGGCTTCTATCACGATTACAAAATTGTCGTCGCGGCGGGGAACGCCGCCGGCATCGGCGTTGCGGCTCTGCCTCCGGTGTTGGACGCCATGGACGAGCCGCTGAGGTCGAAGACTATAACTCTTTCCTGCGGCAAACTCACGACAGGCGTGACTGTGAAACCATGGACTGGCATTTTCATGCTTCGCAACTCATCCAGCCCAGAAACATACTTTCAGGCAGCATTCCGTGTTCAATCGCCTTGGACCGTGCGGAACCCGGACGGCGACTCGCCCAATAAAGAACAGATCATCAAAGAAGAGTGTTACGTCTTCGATTTTGCTCCAGACAGAGCGTTGCGGCAGATTGCAGATTACAGTTGTCGGTTGAACCTCGACGAGACAAACCCGGAACAGAAGGTGGCGGAGTTCATTAGCTTTCTGCCTGTGCTCGCATACGACGGCAGTTCCATGAAGCAAATTGACGCTGCCGGGATTCTGGAGATGGCGATGAGCGGCACAACCGCCACCCTCCTGGCGCGGCGCTGGGAGAGCGCGTTACTGGTCAACGTGGACAACGACACTTTGCGCCGCCTGATGAATAACAAGAAGGCCATGGATGCCCTCATGAGCATCGAGGCTTTTCGCAATCTCAATCAAGAGATCGAGACCATCATCAACAAATCGGAGGCCGTGAAGAAGGCCCGCAAGGAAGCCAATGACGAGGAGCTATCCGACAAGGAGAGGAAGGAGCTAACTCAACAGGAGAAAGAATACAAGACATTGCGGAAACAAATTCAAGAGAAGCTCATCAAGTTCGCGACACGCGTCCCAATCTTCATGTACTTAACCGACTATCGCGAGCGGTCTCTGAAAGATGTGATCACGCAGCTCGAGCCCGGCCTATTCAAAAAGGTCACGGGCTTGACCCTAAAGGATTTCGAGTTGCTTGTCAGCCTGGGACTGTTCAACAGCGCGCTGATGAACGACGCCGTCTACAAATTCAAGCGCTATGAGGATGCCAGCCTCAGCTACACCGGCATTAACAAGCACGGCGAAGAGGAAATTGGGCTGTACGACACCGTGATTACCCGCGAGGAGGCGCAGAAGGTATTTGAGAATCTCCCCGCACGGGCGCGCTAAAGAGGCGGAGATAATTTCTGTCGCCTCCGCGCTGTCAATAGAGAGGGTAATAAGCCACCATAGATGTCGCCTTCCATTTAGTCTCTGAGTCGGCCTGCGCTAGCACACGGCTGCGCCAGTCGCCAACTTCTCTCCTGTCACACGCGTTGCCATCCGCTCCAGCCTCCTAAGGCACGAAACAGGTCACGGCGGGCCACTCGCCGGTACCGCCCCCGATGGAGGATGAAGAGCACTGAAATGTCCCGTGATTTCACGCCCGGTGAATTTGAAGATCTTCGAACGGACGAATCTGCCTCCCGTGGGCGAACTCCTGAACCGGAAACGAAGCACCCCGAGCCACGCCACAGCCCAGGCGGAAACCCTCAGATTGATCGGGACACTGCGACCCCGCGCGACGCTCGCCCCGACAGTGCGCGGTCCCAGGACCTGCGCACCGTGTTTTATGAGCGGGATCGGGCGTACCGGTTGCGCGAGTCTGAAGTACATACCCTCAGCGAGTTGGGGAAGTTCCGTGTGATTGCCACCGAAGACCTCGCGACACATGCCTATCAGGATCATCGGGAAGAAATGGAGCACGACATTCGGAATCTCGCGCAGCAGGGCCTCGTCCGGCAAGAGGCATTTGAAGGACCGGAAGCGAGCCGCCGCGAGATGCTGACCCTGACGAAGGAAGGGCACAGATTGCTCCGCGCAAACCGCTTCGCTTCCGATGGCCAGTCCACTTATTACGGCTTCGTCAAGCCGAAGGAAACGAACCACGACGCGGACATCTACCGGCTTTATCAGAAAGAGGCGAGCAGAATCCTCGACCAAGGAGGAAAGAATCTCCGCGTCGTTCTCGATTTTGAACTGAAGAAGAAGCTCAACCGGGATTTTGCGACGTTCGGGACTGAATCCAGACAAGAAATCGCATCTCGTCACGCCCTCCAAGTTGTGGGCGAGAAAATTCCCGTCCCCGACCTCCGCATTGAGTACGAGACACGCGAGGGAGAAATAGCCCGCGTGGACCTCGAACTTGCGACCGAGCACTACCGCCCAGGCCACTTGGCCGAGAAAGTCCGTGCGGGGTTCTCCCTCTACGCTTCGCGCAGCGACGCCGACCGATTGCGGCGTGTGCTCGACCATCGCGAACTGACGGCGGAGATTCTCAACCTATGAAGATCGCAGAGCACGATATCGCTGCCATCAAAGCTCTCGGCTATACCGCGGACGAAGCCCGTTTTCTCTATATCGTGGCAACGCATTCTGGGTACTTCGTTCCGCGCCAGTTCCTGGACCTGACCGGCGCCAGTTGGGGCTACCGAACGGATCAGCTCTCGAAGAAGCTCGAAAGCCGGGGCCATGCAACCTGGCGCGAATACCAAGACACTGGCGGTGTCTATCACCTCTTTTCGAAGAAGCTATATGCTGAAATCGGAAAGGAAAATCTTCGTAACCGCCGCCGACACTCGGTCGAATTCATTAGGACCCGGCTCGTGCTGCTCGATTTCGTCATCGCTAACCAACAGTATGATTACCTTGAAACGGAAGAGCAGAAGGTTGGGTATTTCTGCAAGGAGCTTGGGCTTCCAAAGACTTCTCTTCCCACCAAGACTTACGAAGGCAGTTCGAGCTGCGAGCCAACACTCCGATATTTTGTCGACAAATACCCCCTCTTCCTTGACTCGTCACGCGCCCCTTTCTCCCCTGTGGTCACGTTGTCGTACGTAGACCCCGGCTACCCCAGTGTCGCGGGCTTTGCGAACCACCTGAATGCCTATCGTCCGCTCTTCCAAGAACTGAACGAATTCCACTTCTTGTTGATATCGAATTCCTCGGTCCATTTTGCCGATGCGGAGAAATGCTTCTCCTCGGTGGTAAAGGCACCGATTTCAACAGAGATTGCGGCGGATGTTCTGCGGTACTTCCGTCTTCGGAAAGCGTGGGACCTGAAGAAGTACGCGCTCTTCTCGAACAACGAGATCGAGTGGTTGAACGATGCAACACGCCGGTTTCAAGGCGACCGCTTCGATTCTCTTCACGCGGCTTGGTGCTCGGGAAAACTCACCGACGATGATGTGCGCCGACAGTTTCAAGCAGCCACTCCTAACCGAAAGGCAGGCTTTCAAACGTTCCTCGTCAGAGGCAATCGCCGCGACGATGGTGCTGCATGGAAGACGCTGAAGCGCTCTTCAGTACCAGGCTTCAGGAGCAAAGATTTCGCGCTTCAGCCCTTGGCTGAAGCGAACTCAAGAGAAACAAGAGAGATACCCCGTGACGAGAAAGCCCGGAAGGACGCGGCCAAATTCGGATGAGGCGGGAGCGACCCCACCCTTTGACGCACGGTGCGTCACTGGAATTCGTGGGGTCGCTCCCGCCTCAGTCACGCGCAGCGCGTGACACATGTGGCCGCGTCCAGGATTTCGAGCAAGAAACTGAACCACAGGAGGAAAGGAAAATGGCCTACATCAAGAAACCACCAGAGCTGGTCAGCCGTTCGATCAAGCTAGAACAGCCAACGAACGAGCTGCTGGACGACTACGCCCGATTCGTCGAATGCACGCCCGACCATGTGGCGAACTCTGTCCTGAAAAAGATTCTTTGGAGGGACCCGGAATACAGAAAGTGGCGGGCGGAGCAGAAAATCACCGCGCAGAGCAAGCCCCTCAGTGACGCCGGGGCCATTCGGAAAACAGCATGATCCAACGGATTCTCAACTCGAAGAACTTTGTTGCCTGCCTCCTGGCAGCGGCGACAGGGATGGTCCTCTATATAAAGATGCCTTTCCCCGAGGGAAACCTGTTCTTCGAGTTGATGTTTGTCTGGGCGCGGCCCGTGTTCCTCGGATTCAAGTATTCCTACGTCGTTTTCCTCTACACCACTCCCTACATCGGCTACTCGGTCTTGCTCTCAGGTCTTTACATCTTCGCGCTCAAGATTCCGCAACGCATTAGGCCGGGACGCTTGCCGGCCTACCCCGATCCGCGCGAGCGTCCTGATCTGTCTATCGTGTTGGGCGAGGTTCACAACCCCCGCAAGACTGTACCGGCAGCTGCCCCTCACTGGCTGGTCGTACCCGAGCGCGGACTGTTCACCGGAATAGCCATTTTCGGAGCCGTAGGGACCGGAAAAACGAGTTGCTGCATGTACCCTTTCGCGGAGCAGATTTTTGCCTATTGTGCTGGAGACAAAGAAAAGAGGATTGGCGGTCTCGTTCTCGAAGTGAAAGGCGACTTCTGCCACAGGATCAGAGAGATTCTAGCTCGGCACGGCAGAGAGGACGACTACATCGAGATTAGTCTCGACTCGCAATACCGTTACAACCCGCTTCACAACGACCTCGACGCCTATGCCCTGGCCTACAGCATTGCGTCGCTCCTGAACAATTTATTCGGGAAGGGCAAGGAACCCTTCTGGCAGCAGGCGTACACAAACCTTGTCAAATTCATCATTCTTCTGCACAAGGTTGCCTTCGACTACGTGACCTTGTTCGATGTCTATGAGTCCGCCATCTCCCCGGACATTTTGGAGAAGAAGATTCAGGATGCGGAAAGGCGGCTCGAAGAACGCTATTTCCTCCTCGTTTCCGCGACTGACTACAGAGCACACTTCGACGACTTGAAACTCTTCGAGTTCGCTCTCGATGAACCCATCGAGATGTACAGAGCCAAAGACACTCCTGGAGCACGGCGGTTTCTGCAGAGCAAATCCATCGATTGCGATTACCTCAGCGAATCAGGCTTCGATAAGGCCGATCCTGACCGGCTCGAACAACTGCAAGCCGTCAAGCGCTGGTTCTACAACGATTGGCGGCGCATCGAGCCGAAACTGCGAACCTCTATCGTCGAAGGCATCTCGGTTTTCCTGTCACTGTTCGACGACAACCCAGCGGTAAAAAGAAGCTTCTGCCCGCCGCCGGAGTGCTACGACCCGAAGGCCAACGCCGACTACCGCTTTGGCAAACCTCTGCCGTCATTCAGTTGGCTCATAGAAAGCGGAAAGGTCTGCTGCCTGAATTTCCCTATCGGAATGAATCCCGGTCTAGCGAAGGCCCTCGGCGTCATGATGAAGCTCGATTTCGAGCGGGCCGTTTTGAATCGTGTGCCCATCATCGAAGCCAATAAGGAAAAGCACTTCCGTCAGGTCCTCTTCATGTGCGACGAATACCAGCACTTCGCCACGGTCGGAGAGAACGAACCGACCGGCGACGAGAAGTTCTTCAGTCTGTCCCGTCAACCCAAGTGCATCCCCATCATCGCTACTCAGAGCATCAGCTCTCTGAAATCGGCGCTCCCAGGAGAGACTTGGCGAACGCTGGTTCAGACCTTCCGCACGAAGATATTTCTGGCTCTCTCAGACGACTTCTCGGCTCGCACGGCAAGCGAGCTCTGCGGTCGGGAAGACCAACTCAAGGTTAGCTACAACCTTTCCGAGAGCGGGCACGATGCGAGTGTAAGCCTGCTCACCGGCAAGGCCATCTCACACAAGGCCAATATTACGGCCTCGAAGAGTTATTACCCCCACTCCGACTTCCGTTTCGACATGAAGACCTTCACCGAACTAAAGAACGCGCAGTCCGTTGCCATCGCATACGACGGCTTCAATCCAATGCCGCCGACATTCTGCTACCTGAAGCCCTACTACAACGACGCCAACAAATCCTATTTCAAGCAAGTCGCTGATGGAGAGCTGTGATGAACGGATTCGAAATAATCCTTCCGTTCCTGAAACCAATCGAGCACCTCATCCTCGACGATTCGATCAGCGAGGTCATGGTGAACGGCCCGGACCGAATCTTCATTGAGCGTGCAGGAATGCTTCGGCAAGTACAAGACGTGTCTCTAGGCGAGAAATCCCTCATGGTTGCTGTGAAAAACATTGCCCGCCGCTTGGGTGATGACATCTCGGAATCGAAGCCCATTCTCGATTCGCGCCTGCCCGACGGAAGCCGCGTTGCCGCCGTCATCCCACCGTGCAGTTTGAGCGGGGTCACATTGACCATCCGTAAGTTCAATACACGCCATTTTGAAATGGACGATCTGATCAGAGCCGGAACACTCGACGGCAATCTAGCAGATCGACTCAAGGAGTATGTCCTCGCTCGGAAAAACATCCTCATTAGCGGCGGAACCGGGACCGGCAAAACGACGATGCTCAACATCCTCGGAAAATTCATACCTCAGGATGATCGGGTCCTTCTGATTGAGGACACCGCAGAGATTCAGTTGGCCCAGCCGAACCTCGTCCGATTCGAAGCGCGGCAGGCTCAGAATGGCCTGCCGGCAGTGGCGATCCGGGATCTTCTCAAGGCAGCTCTTCGGCACCGTCCCGACCGGATAATCCTCGGCGAGATTCGCGGCGGCGAAGCCTTCGATCTATTGCAACTTCTGAACACAGGGCACTCTGGCACGCTTTCAACCATTCACGCCAACTCGGCCAAACAGGGCCTCGCTCGATTCACAAGTTGCGTGCTCCAGAGCGGCGTGGACCTGCCGTATCGCGCCATCAAGACGAACATCGCTGACTCACTAAATGTCGTGATCCAGCTTGAGCGCAGACCGGGACGCCGGTACATCTCCGAAGTCCTCGAAATCAACAGTTACGACCCGGACGCCGACCTTTTCGACTACTGCGCTATGTATGTGCATCAGGGAGAAAAGCCATGAATACTGAGAACCCAGACAAGAACGAAATCACCGCGCCAAACTACGTTCGCGCGAATTTTGATCCCTCGGACCGCTTGGCAGTGCTAGTGCGGAATCGAAGGCGCGGAGATACTCTTCAGCGCATCAGCACGGCTGTAAGAATCGCGGCCCCGCAATTTCAGGACTGGCTACGCTACAAGAATGAGCGAGACGGCTCGGACATCTACCTCGGCATGAATCCGCTGAAACCCGAAGCCCGCACGCGAACGAAGGATGACATACAAGCGATCAAGCATCTCTATATCGACCTCGACCACGACGGCAGCAAATCCCTCGCGGCCATCCAGCAGTCGGATCTTGTCCCGACCCCAAGCTACGTCCTGAGCACGTCGCCCGACAAATTTCAGGTGATATGGAAGGTCGAGGGAGTCACTCAAGAGCAAGCCGAAGCATTCCTGCACGCCTTGGCGCGGGAATTCGATGGCGATCCCGCAGCAACCGATTCGACAAGAGTGCTCCGTCTTCCGGGTTTCGCGAACAAAAAGTACGAGGAGGACTTTCAAGTAGTGGTCCACGCCCATACAGACCGCACCTATCACACACGAGATTTTAGACTTCGCACCGACCCAGTGGATTCTGGCCCAGGAAGATGGAATCCGTCTCGTGAGCGCACCGCAGCGTCAGGCCCTCGTGAATTGAGCCAATCAGAGCGAGACTGGGCTTACGCTAAACGCGCCCTGGCACGGGGACTCCCGCCCGAAGAGGTCATGCGCGACATTGCCGAGTTCCGGGCGCACGAAAAGTACGACCCCGACGACTATGCCCAGCGCACAGTTGCCAAGGCCCAAGCTGAACTCAATTCCCAGACATCTTCGCGCAGTGCGGGGACAGCTCCTGCGAACGAGGGCAATCGCGAGCCTAGCCACTAGCAAAGCGCCGGAATCACATGCCGCAATTTGACAGATTTTGAGCAGCCACGATGGAATCGAACAGACACTTGCTGTCAGCCGATGTCGTTGATACAGTCGCGAAAGCGACGCCAGAAAAGCGGAAAAGAGGCAAGAGCATGAGCCGCCGATCTGGTCAAAGTGGTTATATTGAAGTGAGAGGTAAATACTACGTGGTCAGGTTTTGGCAGGACGTACCGGGCCGAGAGGAACGAATGCATGCAAGCGAAAAGGTATGCCCGATCTCTGGTCCTGGACGCCTGACGAAACCCGAGCGGGAAAGGAAAGCAAGAGAAATCATTGCCGCGAGCGGAGCAGATACACCAGAGCACCTTGCCAAAGCGGAGGGTGTTTCCCTTGGTGTGACGTTTCGTGAACAAGCGGCATGGTGGATCGAGCACGTGCAACAACGAAAGCGCAAGCCCATTGCTCCCGCAACCGTTGAATGGTGGCAAGGTGCCCTTGATATATGGATTCTTCCGAACCTTGGAGATGTTCCCCTGTCTTCGGTGGGGAATCTAGCTCTCAAGGGGCTGGTTGAAAGAATGGTCAAGGGAGGCCTCTCACCTAAGACGGTCAACACCTACTCGCAGGTCGTCAAGTCGGTCGTGGCTTCTGCCGTTAACGAGGAAGGCGAGCAGATCTTCCCTCGCAAATGGAACCACGAATTCGTCGATATGCCAGTGGTGGACAAGAGCAAGCAGAACACGCCCCACTTCACCAGCGAAGTAATCACCGGGATTCTCGCGTCTTCCAAAGGGTACAAGCAGATGTTTTGTGCCCTGCTTGGTGGAACGGGGCTCCGCGCTGGAGAAGCATTGGGGCTTGAAGTCGATAAGCACATCTCGGACGACTTCAGAACTCTATACGTTCGCCAGAAAGTCCGCAGAGGTAAGTTAGAGGACTTCCTCAAGACCGAGGGCGGGCGCAGAGACGTGGACATCTGTCCTGCTCTAGCAGAGATGCTCAAGAAGTATGTGGGAAAGCGTACTTCCGGCTACCTGTTCAACAACAAGAACGGGAATTCTTTCTCACAGACGAATCTCTTGAGACGTGGCTTGCACCCCGCCTTGAAAAAGTTGGGGCAACCGAAAGCGGGCTTTCATGCCTTCCGGCGTTTCCGTACGACGTGGCTCCGCAAAAACCGAACGCCAGAAGATCTCATTCGTTTCTGGCTCGGCCACGCGGACGAGTCCGTGACAGACGGTTACTCGAAGCTCCGCGAGGATGTGGAATACAGAAGAGAAGTGGCAGATAAAATCGGCTTGGGATTTGAGATTTCGCCTCAGACCCCCGATGTTGTACCTAATGTACCTAGTTTAGAGCTTGCCGTCGTGCAGCAAAACGCAGCGTAACGTTATGAATCGAGAGGGGAAATAATGGTCGGGGCGAAAGGATTTGAACCTTCGACCTCCTGGTCCCGAACCAGGCGCGCTAGCCAGGCTGCGCTACGCCCCGACCGTGTGCGCGCAAGCGCCACAAAACTCTCGCGCGAACCAAGCTAGAATAGCACAGCTTCCATGCCGGAGCGCAGTTCCCGCGAACATCGGCAGCGCCCTCCGCTGAAATGAAACGCGCCCGCGCCAGCTTGCAAGCTCGGGCTGCGGCCGGTGCCGTAAAATCCCCCGCATCATCACCCCGGACGATTCACCGCGTACAGGACCACCTGGAATCCGCGGTGAATCATTTCCCGTTCGTACTTCATCCCCAGCTTTTCCATCACGTGAATCGAAGCACGATTCGCGGCCAGCGCGACCGCCACAATTCTCGCGAGTCCCGCGCGCTCAAATCCATGCTGCAGCGCCGCGCGCGCCGCCTCCGTCGCCAAGCCTTGTCCCCAGCACGCCCGCGCCAGCCACCAGCCGATTTCAGTTTCCGGCGTGCCGTCCAGCGGTTGCAAGCCGCAAAATCCTATCATCTCCGGCGTTTCTTTATGCAGAAGTTTCCAGAGGCAATAGCCGAGCCGATCGAAGTGCGCAACTTGCCGCCCAACAAATTCGCGAACGCGCTCGTCCGGCCAAGGTTTGCCGTCCGAAATGTAGCGCATCACCTGAGGATCGGTCGCGATCGAACGCAATAGCAGCCAGTCGTCCGGCTGCCACGGCAAGAGTCGCATCCGCGCTGTCTCGAGCATAAAAAAATACGAAGCGGCAACTACGCCGTCTGCGAATTTAGTTTGGCCGCTTCCGCCAGCCGCACCAATTTCGCTTCGGTGATGGAAGGAATCGCGCGAATCGTTTGCACCACGGAAGAATCCACCACCCCATCCAGCCGCACCAGCGCCACCGCTTCCGCGCCATGCACCGGCTGCCGCCGTCCCAGTGCAAACGTCGCGATGTTCACGCCCAAATTCCCCAGCGCCGTCCCGATTTTCCCGATCACGCCCGGGACGTCACGATTGCGCGTCAGCAGCAACGTGCCCTCGAGCGGCGCTTCCAGTTCAATCCCATCCAGCAGCAGAATTCGCGGCGAACCATCCTGCGCCACGGTGCCCTCCACGGTCAGCGCATGACCCCCATTTTCCACCGCCACTTCCAGCGTGTTCGGAAATCCGCGTTCACGCCGCCGCGTCGTCTCTTCCACAATCAGCCCGCGCGCCGCGGCCGCCTGCGACGCATTCACCAAATTCACTTTTTCATCGAGCACCGAATTCAGTATTCCGATCAGCACCGCGCTGCGTATTACATGCGAACCAAGCTCGGCCGGCTCTCCAGCGTAGCGAATGCGTATCCGGCTAAAACTCGCCGAAGTCGCGGCCTGCGCCACAAAAGCGCCCAGCCGCTCGCCCAGTTCCAGGTACGGCCGCAAGCGGCGATATTGCTCCGCCGAAAGCGCCGGCATATTCACCGCATTGCGAATCAGGCCTTCCGTAAGATAGTCGCGCACTTGCAGTGCGATGAGTGTCCCCACTTCTTCCTGCGCCTCCGCCGTCGAGCCGGCAATGTGCGGTGTCGCGATCAGATTTGGCAATCCAATCAACGGAGAATCTTTCGGCGGCTCCTGCGCAAACGTATCCACCGCCGCGCCGGACAAATGCCCCGAGCGCAAGGCCTCGGCCAGCGCCGCTTCGTCAATTAATTCGCCGCGCGCGCAATTGATCAGCCGCGCGCCCTTCTTCATCTGCGCCAGCGCCGCCGCGTTAATGATTTTCTCAGTCGTCGCGCTCAGCGCCGTGTGCAGCGAAACCACGTCCGAGCGCTTCAGCAAATCCTCAAACGAAATCAGCTCGACGTCCAGTTCGCGCGCAGCAGCCGGCGTCACATAAGGATCGTACGCCAGCACTTTCATCTCCAGCGCGCGTGCCCGTCGCGCCACTTCCGACCCCACGCGTCCCAGCCCCACCAGTCCCAGCGTCTTACCGCGCAATTCCATTCCCGACGAAGTCTTCTCCCAACGTCCCGCGTGAATCGCCGCATTCGATTGCGCCACCCCGCGCGCCAGCGCCAACAGCAGTGCGAAAGTGTGTTCTGCCACGCTCACCGCGTTCCCGCCGGGAGTGTTCATCACCAGCACGCCGCGGTGTGTCGCCGCGTCCATGTCCACATTGTCCACGCCCACGCCCGCGCGCCCCACCACGCGCAACTTCTCCGCGCGATCCAGCAGAGCGCTCGTCACCTTCGTCGCGCTGCGCACGATCAATCCGTCGGCATTCACAATCTCGCTCGCCAGCGCCGCAGCCGTCGGCAACACAATCTCCCAGCCCGTTTCGCGCAACAGTTCAATTCCACGTTCGCTGATTTTATCCGCAACCACGATTTTCATTTTAGGAGCGTAATGGCAGCCCGCAGCAGAGTCAAATCCGTTATGCGCATCCAGCAGATGCAAATCACGCGCGGCAAATGCAAATACGGCCGCGCGCCATATTCCGTGTGGTATTCTGGCTGCACTTCGGGGGACAACGAATGGGATACATCGAAAAAATCCAGAGCGACCTTACCGCGGCCATGAAAGAAAAGGACGAACTCCGCCTCAGCGTACTGCGCATGGTCAAAAGCGCTCTGAAGCTCAAAGAAATCGACAAAATGCGCCCGCTCGACGATCTCGAATCGCTGCAAATTCTTCAAACTCTCATCAAGCAGCGCAAGGAATCCGTCGAACAGTTCACCCAAGGCGGCCGCAAGGATCTGGCGGACAAGGAAGCGAAGGAAATCGCCATCATCGAAAAATATTTGCCCGCCGCTCCCAGCGACACCGATATGCATCGCGCCGTCGAGGAAGCCATCTCCGAATCCGGCGCGGACTCACTCAAACAAATGGGCGCGGTGGTAAAAGCCGCGCGCGCCAAGCTCGAAGGCAAATCCATTGACGGCAAATTGCTCAGCGACAAAGTTCGTGAACGCCTGACGGAAAAATCCGCGGGAAAACCCTGAGATAATTTCGCTGCAACGAAGCCGCCGGTCTGCCGTTGCGACGCCAAAATGCGAGAGCGCCGCGACGCCGCAAGCCGATGACGGCCGCGACGTCTCACCCAGGCTGGTGCTGTGCCGCTGCCCGAAACCATCGCCGTAAAATACACCGAAGAAGAAGCCGAATACCTCAGCATGCGTCCGCTGGTCCGCCAGACCTTCCGCGCCCCGGAGCTGGTGGACATGATCGTGCAAGTTGCCGGAAAAGATTCCGCGCGCGTGCAGCAGATTTTGCGCGCCGGCACGATCGTCTTCCATTCCTTCCGCTACTGGTGGCAAGGATTTGACCCCGACGCCGCGGCTCTCGCGGAAATTCTCGCCAAATATCCCGACGCCGACCCTACGCGCCCCTTCCGCGCCGCCGATTGCGTCGAAGTAATCCTGGAATCGAGCGGCTCGCCCCCACGCCATTCGCTGCGCATCGAGCGAGACGCAGCCGCGAAGGCCAGCCCGCTGCACAAAATCGCACGCGCCCTGCGCCACGCGCCCACCTTCTGGCAACGGCTGATGAATTTCGCCGCAGAAGCCCATCCGCGTTACCGCGAATATTCCTACACGCGCCGCGGCGACCTCTACTCCATCGCGCTCAACCCCGACCAAATCGCGCGCCTGGCTCACGAAGCCGCGCGTCACGCCCCCCGGACCCTCCGCGCCGAATTCCTCGAACCCCCAGCCATCTCGCAAATCGTCTTCGTCTGCGCCCGCCCCACCGCGAACTGAATCGCGCCGCGCGCCTCTCACGTTCAACTTTCAACTGTTAACTCTCAACTCTCACCGCGCCAGCCCTCACGCCGGTCGATAAATCACCCCAATCACAATCCCCACCACCATCCATTCAATAAAATAAGCCACCGACTGCTCCACCGTCAGCTTCCACCCGATATTCAAGTTCACGTAGTTGTGCACCGTAAACGTCCCAATCGCGAACACTCCAATCAGCGCCCCGAACTGCGCGCCGACCCACGCACCTTCCACCACTGCCGATCCGCCGTGATAAATCATCGCGTAAAGCACCGCCAGCACCACGATCGCCACGAACGTCGCCGCCATTGCCACCGGCATGTGTTTCATCTGTCCTTCTTGCTGCCGGTACACCGCCGGATACTTCATGAACTCCGTCTTCAGCCACGGCATCGACACAAACATAACTCCCCCCACCACAAAATACGCAACGAAGGCACCCAACGCCGCCAAAGCAATGCGCATCGGATTCATCGGCATTCCTCCCCAATTCACGGTTGGGCCACATCGAGGCGCGATCTGGCCGTGCGTCGGCTGGTGGTATTCCGTGTGCGCCGGATGATAGTACATACCCAGTTCCGCGCGCCGCGATTTCTGACCTCGGCTCGTCGCTTTTGACTTTCAACTCCTAACTGTTAGCTTTCAACCTGCGACCTTAACTCTCAAAACCCGCACGATTCAAAAAACAAAGCATGCGGCATCCGCAGAATCGCGAGGCGTACGCTTGGACGGTGTGGAAAGGCGTGCCACTCGCCCGCCGACATGGCCAAGCAGCAACGAGAAAGGAATCAGAAATTCTTGACGAGATATTCCTGCAGGAGGGCCAAGCGAAAGGTGGCGTCGCCGGACTCTACGTCCAGCAGCAGGCGCGCGGCGGCGAGTTGGTTGTGGAAGTCGAGCGCTGCCGAGGTGTCCGGCTCGCCGATCAGCTGTAGATTTTTGTCGATCTCCGCGCTTTCCTCCTGCAGGGTCCTGAGCTTCGACTGCTGCGCCGAAATACTGGCTTCCATTTGCTGGCGAAGCTCGGCCATGCTGCGGACCACGTCGCCTTCCTGAACAGCTTTCCAGGCGTCGTGTGCTTCGACGCTGCGATCCAGATGCTTGTTGACCGCGTGGCTGGCGAGATTGTAGTTGACCGCCACTTCGCCGTAGGGCTGCACTCCGTGGGCCAGCGGATTCAACTGTTGATGCAGGCCGACCGTGAGCGCCACGTCCCAATTGTTTTGCCGGCTAAGCTTGGCAAGGGATTTTTGTTCATCGGCTTCGCTAGTCTGCTTTTCCGCGACCAGCGCTTTCAGCGGGCGGTCGCGCAGCGGTGGAATATAAATCGCCGAGATTTTGGACTGCGTGTCGGCGCGATCGCCGTTCAATTTGATTTGCGTGGTCTGCAGCGAAAAGAGCATCAGCCGAGTGGCGTTTTGCGCTTCGAGCATTTTGGAAGTCCTATCCAGCAACGACGCGAGTGATTTCGTGGCGTTATCGATCAGCGAGAGCCTGTTGTGCAGGGCCTCCTGTTCCAGGCTGGGCAGCGCGTACTGGATATCCTGCTGGGTATCCGTCGTCCTGCGGTAGAGTTCGCAATTCTTGCGCGCGGCAGCAACGGTCAGGCTGGCTTTTCTTAGGTCGGATAGTCCCAGGGTCGCGCCGCCGACAAATTGCATGGGCAACCCGTTGTCCGGCTGCGTGATTCCGGAAGTGGCGGTCGGAGTTCGCAGAAAGTCCCGCTGCGCAAGCGCCTGCTCCGTCACGTAGGTGCAGTAGGCCCGCTCGTCCGCGTTCGCGCCGGACATTTCGTCCACCGCGGAGGTGCCGCTCGGTCCGGCGCTCTGCATCAAATTCGGCGCCGCGCTTTGTGCCGTGAGTGTGGCCGGAACGAGCAAAGCTACGCCGGCCATGAGATACCACTTGATCAGGAACATTCTTGTTCTCCTTAGAAAATCAGCGGCCTGCGGCCCAGAAACACTGTTTTCGATTTCGCGGATTCGGAGCTCTCCAGGTTCATCTGGATCAGGTAACCACGAATCGCGGTCTTGAAGATCGGATGGATGGCGGCTTCTTCGCCGGGAAAGATCTGATTCACGCTGCCTACTTTCCGGCAGCCGATCATGTTAAGCAGGCAATCGTAGATCGCAGCGCCGGCCACGGCGGCGGCCTGGTTGTCATAGGGCACAAATGCGAAGTACAACCGCTGTCCACCCGCCGCGTTCAAGTAGTAGGGACTCTGTTTCGCGGTGCTGATTGCTTGTTTCAGGCGGTCGATTTGGCGCGCCTCTTCCTGCAGTTGTTTTTGCGACACGTTGATTGCGACGTCCAGCTGGGCCGCCTCGGAGCGCAACTCCGCTTGCTTTTCCAGCACATCGAGCGAGTTGGTTCCGTTCGTGGTCTTGTCCAGCACGCTGTCGGTGAGCAAGACTTCCGCAATCTTGCTGTCTGTTGCGGCTCCTTGCGCCTGATTCAGCGCCGCCAGCTGCGTCGCGGCGTCGCCTTTGGTGATCAGCCCCGCCACCAGGTCCTTTTGGATGTTCGCTTCGACCTCGTTCAATTGCGCCAGCACCGCTTGTGTTTTCACATTGTCGGTTTGTTTCTGCTGGTCGAGCGCCGCAAGTGCCGGTCCGGTGGCCAGGTTGTGTTTCTGCTCCCGCGCGATGGCTGTTTGCAGTTCCGGTTCCAGCGCCAGCAGCGCCGCGCGGTGCTTCGTCATTTCCTCAATGCCGCTTTGCAATTTCGCGGAATCCACCTTCAGATCTTCGATCGTCTGCTGGCTGGTGACCAGCTTCTCGCGGAAGTCCAGGCTCTTTTCATCCACCGCGGAAAGAATGATCGGCGCGGCCCACGACGTGTTAATCGCATAGAAGCCCATCACGAACGCATAGGCCAGAATTCCCGCGAGCACGGCGTACAGGATTACGACAGCGAACACGCGGTACAGCGTCAGCACCAATTTATATTGCAGCGATTGCAGCGACGGCCATTTCTTCGCGTCCGCCACTCGCGCCGTTACCTTAAGCGGTGGTGTTGCCAAGAGGCACCTCGGGTTCTTGCTTTGTCCGCGTGCCCCAGTCCGCCGAATCCATGGTGCACAGGGCAAGCGGCGTCAGCAGCAAGCTGCTCACCAGCGACCACGCCACGTAGGCGCCAAAAGCCAGCGGATGCGCCAGCGTCTCTTTCGCGCTGTATTTTTTGATCACCCAACTCAACACCGCTCCCACTCCCAGCGCGGTGATCAGCGGCACGGGTCCGGCCCAGGAAAGCGGATCCGCCGTCAGCATCGTCACCACCACCAGCAGCGCCACAATCGCTCCCAGGGGTGTCAGCACCAGGGTCAGCACGGTGTTCGGATGCAATTTCCAGACATGCTGCGGCAGCGTTTTCAGCGTATAGAAAAAATCCCGCACGATGCTCCGCCGCCACCGCAGCTGTTGCTTGAAAAGCACCGAAAGCGTGTTCGGCACGGTCGTCCAGCACAGCGCGTCGTTATCGATATACGTTCCGTATCCGCGAAGCAGAGTCTGGTGCGTCAGGAAGCGGTCCTCGCCTTGATTCACCGGGATGCCAAACCAATTCCGCGCGCGGATCGCCGGTTCGATTTCCAACAGCAGTTCCCGCCGGATGGCGAACAAGCACCCGCTGATGCAGCACACGCTGCGCGTCCAATTTTCCGGAATCTTGTAAAGCTGAAAAGCCGAATAATACAGGATCGCCTGAATCGCCGTGATCACTCCGTCGTTCGGATTGCGCACGCCGACTCGCCCTCCCACCGACCCGATATGCGGCTCGGCGAAGCAAGCCGTCAATTCGCGGATCGCCTCAGGATGAAAGATGCAGTCCGAATCGATGGAAATGATCACTTCCGCCGTCGAGTGCTGCATCGCGTTGCAAACCGTGCGCGCTTTTCCGCTGTTCGCTTCGTTGCGTCCCGCCGAAATCCGTATGCCCGTGAAATCCCGCTGCGCTTTCAGTATCCACTGGTAGCTGTCGTCCACCGAACAGTCATCCTGGGCGATCACTTCGAATTTCTCGCTCGGATAATTGCTCTTGCTGATGCTTTCGATCGTTTCGTAAACGGTTTTCCCTTCGTTGAAGCACGGCATCAAGACGCTTACGCTCGGCTGGTAGCTGTAGTCTTTTTTGATTTTCGTGCTGGGGAACGATACTTTCAGGATCACGCCCATCAGGTACTTCACCGCCGTAATCAGCAGGCAAAGAACCATCACCAGCCACAGCAGTAGGGGCGCCATCGTCAGTATCCCCGTGAGCGCAGGCGGCAAATGCCCGCTGCGCCCGATCGAGATTGCCTGCGTTTCATGTGCTTGCTCAGACGCCCCTCGCACCTGCTTGGTTCCCGCTTTGTGGACGTAAGATTACCTTATAACGCACCCCCTTTCACTCTGCGCCGCGCACCAGATTTCCAGCGCTGCGCGCCACGGCAGCGGGTCACAGCGCGCGACAAACCAGTCTTAACTTTTGACTTTTAACTGCCAACTCTCAACTGCGAATTTCTGACTCGGCTCTTAACGCCCCGCCCACCCGGCAAAGTTCAGCATGGGTGATCATTTCGGCAGTTGCCAATCGTCCTGTCCCACTTCCATCCCAACGTACAGCTGTGTTCTCCTCTGCGGAGTGTTACCTTGGAATGGGGGTAAAAAAGATGCGGCGTTTTCGAAAAGCGCGCGACAATCGCTTTGCGCTCACTACGTTGCAAAACCCGCTGTGCGTGACTTCCACTCCCGCGCGAAGCGGTCGCAAGAACCTCCGCGCCCACCTGCAGGCAGCCGCTAACACAGGCAAAGAAGCCTCCAGGCACGTGTCCCGGGGGGACGTCGCACGAATCACAAGTCAGGAATCGCGGATGACCAAGCACGACTCACTAATCAACCATCACCACTCAGGAATCACACCGTTTCTAATCGGCTTCTCCGCGATTAGAAATCGTCGCAACCAAATGAAAACAAACGGAGGGCTCCCATTCTGATCGGTCGAAAAGAGCATGTTTCGTGCGTGCATTTCGGCGCATCTCGCCCACCAAGACCCCGCAAATCGCGCGAAACGCCGCGCCTGAAACCACAAGTTATGCACCGGGTAATCCACACGATCCACAACGCTCCTGTGGATATCACTGTGGATAAAGAAGCCCCCTGAACGGTGAAAAAGCCCAGCAAAATCAACATTTTAAATCCCATAGATTGGTACCCGACTTGTATCGCGATGCAAATACAGCGGTTATGGCGACACCCAGGCCAAACTACCGCGCGATTTTGCGCCCGGCGGTAATTGTTACGCGCTTGTGGAATATGCACAGGTCTGGGGCGGGATGTTCTCTAAACGTCACTAGCATAGGGATTTGCCTTTGTAGGCAACACGTACGTATTTCCCGCAAAGGCGCAAATTTCGGAGCGGACTGTGCTGCCGCCGTTGACTCGCCCGGAATGCGGGACTATAGTGAAGTGACCTTTCGAATGCTCGTTGGCCCGCGAGCCGAGGGTTTTTCCCCGGGGACTTCATGAATCTGCCCAACAGCCTGACGACCCTGCGGATCTTTTTCGTGCCGCTGCTGGTTGTTGTGCTGCTCACCCGCCAACCCAATTTTGATTTCTGGGGATTGCCCATACATTTCGAAGTGCTGGGTGTGCTGATTTTGCTCATGGCCGCGGCTACCGACATGATGGACGGCTACCTGGCTCGTTCGCGCAAGGAAATCACCACGCTCGGAATTCTGCTGGATCCGATCGCGGACAAGCTGCTGATTTCCGCCGCTTTTATTTCGCTGGTGGAAATGGGATTGATGCAGGCGTGGATGGTGGTGATCATCATCGGACGCGAATTCATGGTGATGGGGCTGCGCGAGATTGCGTCGGTGGAAGGGTTGATCATTCCGGCGTCGCCGCTGGGAAAAGTGAAAATGATTTTGCAGGTGCTGGCGGGATGTACTGTGATTCTCACTGCGAATCATCCGGCGTTGAAACTGGTTGGGACCGTGCTGCTGTGGATGGTGGTGGTGAGCGCAGTGGCGTCGGCAGGGCATTACTTCCAAATGTTCTGGACGCAAATTAATTTTCGCGTGCAGCAGCGCCGCCGGGGCGCGTTGCTCGTGAAGCCGGAAGAAAAGCCACAGGATGTCCTCACTCGCTGAGCGCGAGAAGCAGTTGCTGCTGCAGATCGCCCGGAGCGCCCTGACTCTCGGTGTTGAAGGCAAGCCTCCCTTGCAGGAATTTCCCGCCGAAGGGATTTTGGAGCAGCCGGCAGGCGCATTCGTCACACTGCATCGCCGCGGGCGCCTGCGCGGCTGCGTCGGCCAGCTGCTAGGCCGCGCAGCGCTCGCTGCGGTAGTGGCGCACTGCGCGCGGGCTGCTGCGCTGGACGATTCGCGCTTCGAGCCTGTTGGGTTGGCAGAAGTGAGCGAGATTGAGATCGAAGTTTCGGTTCTTGCGGCGTTTCAGGACGTGACGCTGGATGCGATCGTAGCGGGCAAGCATGGGCTGGTCGTGAGCCAAGGCAGGCTGCGCGGAGTGCTGCTGCCGCAAGTGGCCAGTCAATTCAACTGGGGAGCGCAACGCTTCTTGGAAGAAACGTGCGTGAAGGCCGGTCTGGAACGCGCTGCCTGGAAAGACCCAGCGACGCGAGTGCAGGCCTTTACCGCCGAAGTGTTCAGCGAAGCGGCTTTTGCTTTGCCGCCGCGGAAAGCGCAGTTTGGCTGACGCAGCGTATTAATGCAGCGCATGAATAATAGGGTAGCGCCCGCGCTGCGGCTTACTCGAGCTCGACGTAATCGCCGACGAAGAACTCGCGCAAGCTGTAGGTGGTCAAGACCGTCGCGGAATTGGTGCCGGTCCGGAGCACGATGCCCTCGCCGATGACCTCGCGCGGAGTGTTATCCCATTTCCATTTGGCGGGGACGCTGCCGAATCCGTAAATGCGGCCGTACACCGTGGCTTCCTTGTCGTTATCGAATGCGGCGCGCTTGGTTTCGTAGGCGAGTTCATGCTCGGTGCCGGTGTAGCGGAATATGCGGAAATAGTCGCCCACGCGCACGCCCTGCTGGCTGCCGAGGTTCACGAAGAATACGTCGTTGGTGCCCAATTCCACCTGGAAGGACTTGCCAATCATAACCATCGCGGTGACTTTGCCGCTGAAAGGCGCGAAGCGGTCGAAACTGGTCTCGGATTTGAGAGGAGGCGTGGGGCGCTCCTTGAATGGCAGGAGGATATCACCGCGCTGCACGTAATTGCAGGAGTGTTCGACCTGCGCGACAGAGGTGTCAGGCTGCGCGACAACCACTCGCACGCGAGCCTCGTCCTCCCACCAGGTGCCCAGCTTGCGGATGATCGCGAACTGCCACTTGGACCATTCGACTTCGGTGGGGTCCACGACCGGACGGATCACCGAAAGTTCGTCGCCGACTTTCACACCCTGGCTGGCGCCTTTGTTGAGGTACACATAGTCGCCGTCCTCCCAGGTAATCTTGTAATTGGAGCCTTCGCCCGTGATCACGTAGGAGTCTTGCGGGACGGACTCGTTGGTGATGGTCCCGGAGCAATAGATGTCCTTATAGATAGGGGCAGAACCGGCGGAGCTCTGCGCCGAAGCGGCAACGCCCGAAAGGCTTAAAATCACACTGGCAAGGACAATTTTCCCACGCATAATGCTTGCTCCTTTGAATATCGTGCGCCGCGGAACAGGCGCTGACCCACAATTAGCCCGATATACGGACTGTAATGGACGTACTGGAACCCGTCAAGACAATGGTCTGAGGCGCTTTACACATTGTGCACCACATGGTACAAGCCCTGTAGTACCTGTACGATAGGCCAGGGTACCTCAGAATTCGCGAGAACAGACGCCCGCGTCAGTGATCCGAATCCGGCCCAACCCAAGACATTCTTCATGATCGCAAAAGACAAAATCTGCGCGGTGGCAGCTGCGACGGACGCGCTCGGGATGTGGAACCAGCTCGCGCGTGCATTGCGAGTTACGCGGACCGTGGAATTGCGGCTGGATTGGCTTTCCGACGCCGACGAAATGGACCGGTTTCTGGCGCGACTTGCAAAGACGCGCCCTCGCGCCACGTTGATCGCGACTTGCCGACGGCGTCAGGCAGGCGGGAAATTTCGCGGAACGATTGCGCGGCAGCTGGTGCACTTGGCCGCGGCGCTGCGCTCGGGTTGCGCCTGGTACGATCTGGAAGTCGAAAGTTCTTCGCGGTGTCCGCCGGAATTGCTGGAAGTGCTCCTTGGCGAAGGGCGCCGGATCGCGTCCGCGCATTTTTTTCAGCGCTCGCCCAAAAATTTGCGCGGGATCGCGGCTGATTTGGATCGCGGGAACCCTGACGCGATCAAAATTGCAGTGAAATGCGACTCGCTGGGCCGCAGCATCGAGGTACTGCGGCTGGCGCACGGCCGAAAAAGTACCATTGCCGTGCCGATGGGCGACGTTGCTCTACCGGCGCGGGTACTCGCGCTGCGCGAAGGAAGCGCGCTCGCGTATGCGCCGGTGGAGTACGCGACCGCGCCCGGCCAAGTGACATTGCAGGAAATGATAGGCTTGTATCGCGCGGACCAATTGGGTCGCAAGTCGCGCGTGTACGGGGTGATCGGCAATCCGATCGGTCACTCGTTGTCGCCGGTGCTGCAGAACGCGGGATTTCAGGCACGCCGGATGGAGGCGGTGTTCCTGCCGTTTCCGGTGCGCGATCTAAGGGATTTTCTGCGCAGCGTCGAGCCGCTGGGAATCGCAGGGTTCAGCGTCACGTTGCCGCACAAGCAGGCGATTCTGCGGCATCTGGACGATTGCGACGCGATGGCCGCGGCAATTGGCGCAGTGAATACCGTGGTGGTGCGCGGCGGCGGAACATTGTACGGCTGCAACACCGATTATGTGGGCGTGCTGCGCGCGCTCGAACTCCGCATCCCGTTGCGCGGCAGCCGAACGTTGATATTCGGCGCGGGAGGCGCGGCGCGCGCGGTGGCCTTCGCGCTGGCGCAATCGGGAGCTTCGGTTTGTGTTTGTGCGCGTCGCGCGAAGCAAGCGCAAGCGCTGGCGCGCGCGGTGGGGGGCGAAGTGGTGGAGCGTCCGCGCTTGCAGCGAGAATTTTTTGACGCAATCGTGAACGCGACGCCAATAGGCATGCATCCAGCTGTCGGCCGCTCGCCGCTCGCGGCGCGCGAGCTGAATTGCAGGCTGGTGTTCGATCTGATTTACCGGCCGCGGGTTACGAAGCTGATGCAACTCGCGGCGCTGCGCGGCATCGAAACGGTTTCGGGCGTGGAGATGTTCGTGGCGCAGGGAACCGGCCAGTGGGAAATATGGACGGGCGAGCGCGCGCCGGTGGCGGCGATGCGCCGCGCCGTCTTGCGCGCTCTGACGCACGAAGCGAAAATGGTCAGACGATGATTCAGCCGGACTTCAAAACATTCGTGAAACTGGCGCGCCACGGGAACCTGGTTCCGGTGTATGAGACGTTCACGGCCGATTTGTTGACGCCGGTGGGCGCGCATCTGCGCCTGGCGCACAATCGGGAATATTCGTTTCTGCTGGAAAGCGTGGAAGGCGGTGAGAATATCGCGCGCTACACGTTTGCGGGCGCAAATCCGCAGGAGGTTTTTCGCTCGCGCGGACGGAAATGCAGCCTAGAGACGGGCGGCAAGCGCAAAAATTTTGAGGCTGATCCCATTGCGTATTTGCGGCAGCTCACGGAGCGCTATCAGCCGGTGCGCGTGCCGGGCCTGCCGCCGCTGATTGGCGGAGCAATCGGATATTTCGCGTACGACATGGTGCGGCTGGTCGAGCGGATTCCGGCGAGCGGGCGGGACGATTTGAATTTGGATGACAGCGTGATGATGTTCTACCTGGGCCTGGTGGCGTTCGATCACGTGCGACATCGCGTGTGGGTGATTCGCAATGTTTTCACGGAAGGTCCGAGATCTCTGCGTGAAAAGTACAACGCCGCCGTGCGCGAAATTCGCCGCACGCGGCGCAAATTGGAAAGTCCGCTGCCGCGGCAGCGCCGCACGCGGCGGGGTGGAGCGCTGCGCATCGAATCAAATTTTACGAAAGCGCAGTACATGGCCGCGGTGCGCAAGGCCAAAAGCTACATTCGCGCGGGCGACATTTTCCAGGTGGTCCCCAGCCAGCGATTTTCGGCGCGCACTGACGCCGATCCGTTCGAGATTTATCGCGCGCTGCGGGTGGTGAATCCTTCGCCGTATCTTTATTATTTGAAGCTCGACGAACTTGCGGTGGTGGGCAGTTCGCCAGAGATGCTGGTGAAGGTGCAGGGGCGCAACGTTTCCTATCGTCCGATCGCCGGGACGGTGCCGCGCGGGCGCAACGAAGCGGAAGATCGCGCGCTGGAAGCAAAACTACTTGCGGACCCGAAGGAGCGCGCCGAGCACATCATGCTGGTGGATTTGGGCCGCAACGATCTGGGCCGGGTGTGCGAATACGGCTCGGTGAAGGTCGAGCGGCTGATGTTTGTGGAGCGCTATTCGCACGTGATGCATCTGGTTTCCAGCCTGCGCGGGCAATTGCGGGCGGACGTGGATTGCTTTGACGCGTTGCTGGCTTGTTTTCCGGCGGGCACGCTTTCGGGTGCGCCAAAAATTCGTGCGATGCAAATTATTGATGAGCTGGAACCGACGCGGCGCGGCATTTACGCCGGAGCGGTGATGTATCTGGATTTCTCCGGTAACATTGATTCGTGCATCGCGCTGCGCACGATGGTGGCGAAGGGCGGCCGCGCTTACATTCAGGCGGGCGGCGGAGTGGTGGCGGATTCCGTGCCGGAACGCGAATACCAGGAAACGGTGAGCAAGGCGCGCGCGCTGGTGACGGCGCTGGAAATCGCGCATCGCGGCAGGAACGGAAGCCGCGCAGAATAGCAATGCGTAGCGACAATTTTCACGATGATCGCGAAAAGGCAAAGAGCCGGCGCGACTCCGGCGCTGCGAATTGTGCTTAACCTTGGGGATACGCGAGACCTGAGAGAATGAACGCGAGATGATTCTGCTGCTCGACAACTACGATTCGTTTACTTACAACCTGGCGCAGTACCTTGGCCAGATGGGGCAGCAGCTCGCTGTGCGCCGCAACGACGAGATCACCTTGGATGAAATCGAGAAGATGGCGCCGGAGCGCATCGTAATTTCGCCGGGGCCGTGCACGCCGAAGGAAGCGGGTATTAGTGTGCCGTTGATCCAGCGATTTGCGGGGAAGATTCCGATTTTGGGCGTGTGCCTGGGGCACCAGGCGATTGGCGCGGCGTTTGGCGGGCGCGTGATTCGCGCTCCGAAGCTGATGCACGGAAAAACCAGCGAGATCGAACATGACGGGCGGACCATTTTTCACGGGTTGCCGCAATCGTTCATCGCCACGCGTTACCATTCGTTGATCGTCGAACGCAAATCGCTGCCGCGCGAGCTGGAAATATCGGCGGAGACCGAAGATGGGACGATCATGGGTTTTCGCCATCGCAAATTGCGCGTGGAAGGGGTGCAATTTCACCCGGAATCGGTGCTGACCGGCGCGGGATTTGATTTGCTGAAGAATTTTTTGAGTATTTGATTCGGTGCGACGGTGCGATGTGCACGTGACGCGAAGTAAGCGGGCTGCGGTCGCCGAAATTCTTGTGCTCTGCGTCGCAATCGCGGCCGTCCTACTGTTTCCGCGGGCGGCGGGTCCGAATGCGGCGTCTCGCACGCAAGCAGGAAACCCTCCGCCGCAAACCTACCTCGGTTTTGACGCGAACGACTATCCCGGCGATGACGCGCTGCCCGCGCTGCGACGAACTTTCACCTTTTCCGGCTATTGGCTGAACGCGCCGCCTGGCGCGAAGACGAATTCCTGGATCGGGAAGCGGGCTGAGCTCCTGAAAGATGGATTTGGCTTCTTACTGCTTTTCAACGGGCGTTTAGCAAAGGAACTGCAGCCGCCGGTCGATCCTGGCGATTCGGGCGCGCGTGATGCGGAGCTTGCGGTCGCGGCGGCGCAGCGTGAGGGATTTTCTGTCGGCAACGGCATCGTGATTTTTTTGGATATGGAAGAGGGCGGCCGAATGCTGCCGACACAAATCAATTACATTCGGGGCTGGAGTGGGCGGGTGGCTTCAAGTGGTTTCCTAGCCGGAGTTTACTGCTCGGGAATTGAAGTGAAAGAAGAAAAGGGCCAAACCATCACGACGGCGGACGATATTCACAAGCGCGCGCCGGTGACGGCCTACTTCATCTACAACGACGCGTGTCCTCCATCGCCGGGCTGCGCGTATTTGAAAAATCCACCGCAGCCGTCGCAGAGCGGGTTTGCCGGGGCGCGCGTTTGGCAGTTTGCGCAATCGCCGCGACGGCGGAATTTTACCGCGCACTGTGGCGCGACCTACAGTTCGGATGGCAATTGCTATCCGCCGGCGAGCCGTGCCGCGGGTCGCTTGCTGCTTGATCTTGATTCTTCGGTGTCGCCTGACCCGTCTGCGTTAGGGACTCACAACTCACAGTAAGTCGTAGGGAATTCCAATCAGGATGCGGATTGGTTGTGATGGCCTGCGGCGGATTGTGAAAACGCGACCAAAGCTTCGAGCTTGGCGCGGGCTGCGCCGGAGTCAATGGAGTCTGTGGCGAGGCGCAGGCCATCGAGAAAATCCGGGGCGCGGCCTGCGACGAACAGCGCTCCGGCTGCATTTGCCAGCACGATGTCGCGGTGCGGGCCGTGTTCGTGGGGGTGAGACGCTCTGCCCAGAACTTTGTGAATGATTTCGGCATTGTGCGCGGCATCGCCGCCGCGAATCGCTTCGAGTGGCGCGCGGCGCAGGCCAAAATCTTCGGGCGCGACGGTGTAGCTGCGCACTCCGCCATCGCGCAATTCGGCGATGGAAGTTTCACCGCTGATGGAAATTTCATCCAGGCCATCGGCGCCGTGAACGACGAGCGCGCGCTGCACGCCCAATTCGCCTAGGGCCTGCGCCACCAGTTCGGTGAGACTTGCATCGTACACGCCGACGATTTGTGCGGAGGCTCGGGCGGGATTGGTGAGCGGGCCGAGCAGATTAAAAACGGTGCGCACGCGCAGCTCGCGGCGCGCGGGTATGGCGTAACGCGTGGCGGTGTGCATCGCGGGAGCGTAGAGAAAGCCGATGCCTATTTTCTCGATGGATTCGGCGACGCGTTCGGGCGGGAGTTCGATTTTCGCGCCGAGGGCTTCGAGCACGTCGGCGGAGCCGCAGCGCGAGCCGGTCGAGCGGTTGCCGTGTTTGGCGACGCGCACGCCGGCGCCGGCGACGACGAAAGCGACCGCGGTGGAAATGTTGAACGTGCCGCGCGCGTCGCCGCCGGTGCCGCAGGTGTCTACGATCACTGCGTCGGGATGTTTGCGGCCGGCGGGAAAAATTGGCGTGGCGTGTCGGCGCATGGCCAGGGCGAAGCCGACCACTTCGTCCACGGTTTCGCCTTTTATGCGCAGAGCGATCAGCAGGGCCGCAATCTGCTCGGTGCTGGCGTGGCCGGAAAGGATTTGCTCCATCGCGGCTTGCGCTTCGGCGCGCGAGAGGTCTTCGCCTTGGATTAGTTTGTCGAGTGCTTCGTGAATCATCGCTTGTCACTCGGCTTTGCGATTCTGGAGATTCTACCGGCGATGGCGGGCCCTTCAATAATGAAATCTGGCTGCGGCACCGCAGGTAGGCAAGCACAAAACAGCCTGGCCCTGAAACGGCTAGTATTTTCCATGAAAAAGGCGAAGGAGGCCCACCGACAAATTCAATATTCCTAATGCTATCAATGCCGCCCCCAATCCGATCGAGATTGTTTGTTGATTCGATTCCATCTTCTCGGGCGGCGAAGGATTGCGAGAAGGTTCCCACAGTTGGGGTCCGGGAGCGGACTTGATGCCACTGCATCCAGATCTGAAAAGCTTGATCCCAAGAAGGATTTGAACAATGCCGTTCAAGCTGAGCAAACCGGTCGGCATTGCAACTGCACCTCGCTTGCCTGCTTTTGCGGTAACAGGTAAACTCCGTTCTTTGCATTATATCTGGAAATCACCGCTATTCAAGGCGACCTTCAGGAAGCCGATGGAGCTGGAATGAAGATCCACGAATATCAGGCCAAGGGTATCCTTGCGAAATTTGGGGTCCCGGTACCGCGCGGAGAAGTGGTTTTTAAGAAGGATGAAGCCCGGGCGGTGGCGCAGCGGCTGGGAACATCCGTGGTCGTGGTGAAGGCGCAGATTCATGCGGGCGGGCGCGGGAAGGCCGGCGGCGTGAAACTGGCGAAATCTCCTGACGATGCCGCGACGCTGGCGGGGCAGATTTTGGGAATGAAATTGGTGACGCCGCAGACGGGAGAAGAAGGACGCATCGTGCGGCGCTTGTTGATCGAAGAGGGTTTGGACATCAAGCGCGAACTTTATCTGGGGATTTTGGTGGATCGCGCGTTGGGCGCGCCGATTTTCATGGCTAGCGCGGCGGGCGGGATGGAAATTGAGGAAGTTGCGAAAGATCATCCGGAAGCGATTTTGCGCGAGGCGATTGATCCGGCCACCGGATTTCAGCCATATCAGGCGCGCAAGCTGGCGTTTGGGTTGGGCTTGACGCCGGAACAAGCTGGAGTCGCCGTGCCGTTTTTTCAGGCACTGTATCGCGCGTTTATCGAGACGGATGCTTCGATGATCGAAATCAATCCGTGCGTGGTGACTGGCGACGGGAAATTGGTGGCGCTGGATGCGAAAGTAACTTTTGATGACAATGCGCTGTACCGGCATCCGGAATTCAAGGATTTGCGCGACCTGGAAGAGGAAACGCCGCTAGAAGTGGAAGCTTCCAAGTTCAAATTGAATTACATCAAGCTGGATGGCGATATTGCCTGCATGGTGAACGGCGCTGGTTTGGCGATGGCGACCATGGACATCATCAAATTGAGCGGCGGCAGTCCGGCGAATTTTCTGGATGTTGGCGGCGGCGCTTCCGAAGAGCAGGTGAAGAACGCGTTTCGGATTTTGCTGAGCGATCCGAACGTACGCGCCGTGTTCGTGAATATTTTCGGTGGGATTTTGCGTTGCGATGTGCTGGCCAGCGGCGTGGTGAACGCGGCGAAAGAATTGAAGTTCAAGGTGCCGGTGGTGGTGCGCATGGAAGGCACCAACGTGAAACAGGGTAAGGAAATTTTGCGTGACTCCGGATTCAATTTCGCGGTGGCGGAGGGAATGAAAGACGGAGCTGAAAAAGTGGTGAAACTTGCAGGAGGGGCACGATGAGCGTGCTGGTTGACAAGGATACGCGGCTGATCGTGCAGGGAATCACGGGGCGGGAAGGAAGTTTTCACGCGCAGCAGATGCTGGATTACGGGACGAAAGTGGTGGCGGGCGTGACGCCGGGGAAGGGTGGGACCACGCACCTGGGCGTGCCGGTATGCAATACCGTGACGGAGGCGGTGCAGGCGACGAAGGCCAACGTGTCGGTAATCTTTGTGCCGCCGCCGTTTGCCGCGGATGCGATTCTGGAAGCCATGGACGCGGGCTTGCCGCTGGTGATTTGTATCACCGAAGGCGTCCCGACGTTGGACATGGTGCGCGTGGCGGCGGCACTGAAGAATTCGCGGACGCGATTGATTGGGCCGAATTGTCCGGGAATTATTTCGCCGGGGAAATGCAAAATCGGAATTATGCCGGGCTCGATTCACAAGCAGGGGCACGTAGGCGTGGTGAGCCGCAGTGGAACCTTGACGTACGAGGCCGTGGATCAGCTGACGCATCTGGGGATCGGGCAATCCACTTGCATCGGGATTGGCGGCGATCCGATCATCGGCACGAGTTTTCTGGATGCGATCAAGATGTTCAATGAAGATCGCGATACGCATGCAATCGTTCTGATCGGCGAAATCGGCGGCAATGCCGAGGAAGTGGCGGCGGAATACATCAAGAAGCATGTGCGCAAACCGGTGGTGGGATTCATCGCGGGACAGACCGCGCCTCCGGGACGGCGGATGGGACATGCCGGGGCGATCATCAGCGGCGGGCAGGGAACTGCGGCGGAAAAATATAAAGCGATGCGCGCGGCCGGGATTCTCACGGTGCAGAGTCCGGCGGAGATCGGTCACACGATGGCGGCGGCGTTGGGTAAATCGAAGACGAAACCGGTCGCGAAGAAAAAGCCGGCTGCCGCAAAAGCGAAGAAGCCTGGAAAGAAAAAGAAGTAGGGCGTCGCGTAGCGTGTTGCGAGTGCGCGCATCATTTTAATTTTGGGAGATCAAGCGAATGGCCGTCGAGAGAACTTTGGCAATTGTTAAGCCGGACGCAGTGGGGCGTGGGCTTACCGCCGACATCCTTAGCCGCGTGCATGCGGCGAAATTCAAGATCATCGCGATCAAGTCGCTGCGTTTGACGAAGAAGCAGGCCGAGGGATTTTACGCGGTGCATCGCGACCGGGGATTTTTCGGCGAGCTGACGGATTTCATGAGCTCGGGCAAGACGGTGGTGATGGTGCTTGAGGCTGAAAATGGGATTGCGAAATGGCGCGAGACGATGGGCGCGACGGATCCGGCGAAGGCCGCTGCCGGCACCATACGCAAGGAGTTGGGCGAGAGCATTCAGTTTAATTGCACGCACGGATCGGATGCGCAGGATACCGCCGCGTACGAAATTGGCTATTTCTTTTCTGGTTCGGAGCTAGTCTAGGCTGATTGGGCGCGCCGCGATTTAGGCAGGCGGTTCACGAACCGCCCCTACCAGGCCGACTCGGTGTTGAAATCGCGACCAGCTGGGGCGCAGCCAGCGGCGGCGCAGAGCAGCAGGATTACTTTTCTCGTCGGTGGTGCTCCTCTCGGGTCTTCTCTGGCGAGATGCTTGTGTGTGAAATTACGTTTGCGCGCAACAGCGGCGCCTGATCAATCGTTCGGAGTAGAATGGAGCGCTGCGCGCGCTGCCATGGATGCATTACGCGAAACCGGAAAGCTTCTGCTTGTGCTGGGAATCGTGTTGGCCGGTGTGGGCGCGCTGCTCCTCTTCAGCGGAAGACTGCCGTTTCGGCTGGGACGTTTGCCGGGCGATATTGTGTATCGGGGGCGCAGTGGAAGTTTGTATTTTCCGGTGATGACTTGCGTTCTGTTGAGCGTGGTCTTGAGTTTGCTCCTGTGGGTTGTGAATCATTTCCGCAGATAGAGACATGAGCCAGACTTCACTATTCAATCTGATGCCGGAGCGGCGGATGTGGAAGGTCAGCGAGCTGACGGCACGCATCCGCGAGCTGTTGGAGTCGGCGCTGCCAGAGGTGTGGGTGGAGGGCGAGGTTTCGAACTGCCACCTGGCGCAGTCCGGGCATTGTTATTTCACGCTGAAGGATGCGAAGTCGCAAATTCGCTGCGTGTGTTTCCGCGACCAGATGCGCGGGATGAAATTCAAGCCGGAGGATGGGCTGCACATCACCGTGCGCGGCGCGCTGAGCGTGTATGACGCGCGCGGCGAATATCAGATTTACGTGACGCTAATCGAGCCGGTGGGATTAGGCGCGTTGCAGCTGGCGTTCGAGGAGCTCAAGAAGAAGCTGGAACGAGAAGGATTATTCGCTGCGGCGCGCAAGAAACCGCTGCCGGTGCTTCCGCGCTGCATCGGGGTGGTGACGTCCCCGACCGGCGCGGCCATTCGCGACGTTCTGCGCGTGCTGAAGCGCCGATTTCCCAACGCACAAGTGAGCCTGTATCCGGTTAAGGTGCAGGGTGCGGGAGCAGCGGCGGAAATCGTGGAGGCGCTGCGGTATTTCAACCAGGCGAAAACAGTGGATGTGCTGATTCTGACGCGCGGCGGCGGGTCGCTGGAAGATTTGTGGGCGTTCAACGAGGAAATTCTGGCGCGGGCGATTTTCGCGTCGCTGATTCCGGTGATTACGGGTGTGGGGCACGAAACGGATTTCACGATTGCGGATTTTGTGGCGGATTTGCGCGCGCCTACTCCTTCGGCGGCCGCGGAAATCGTGGTGAAGTCGCGAGAGGAATTCGAGCGGCACATCGCGGAATATCAGCGGCAAATTGCGCACCACATGCGCTACCGGCTTTCGCAGTGGCGGCATCGCGTGCGCGATTTGCAGACGCATCGCGGATTCCGGCAGCTGGAGCTGGTGTTGCGCAACCGGCGGCAGCAGCTGGATGAAATGGCGAACTCGCTGGCGATTGGTTTGCGGCTGCGTTTGGCGATGGCTCGGCAGCGGCTGACGGAGGCGAACGCGCATATTGCATCGTTCGATCTGCGCGGGCGCGCGGCCGTGCTGGCGCGGCGCATCGAGCAGCAGCACGGTTTGCTGCGGGCTGCGCTGGAGCGCGTCGTGGCGCGCAAACGGCGCGGATTCGCGATCGCGCAAGTGCGGTTTGCGGCGCTCGATTTGCGTGCGCGGGTCGGCCATTTGCGGCGGAGATTGGAACGGGATTCCACCGACCTGCAGGTACGCATTGATCGCGTACTGATCGCGAAGCGACGATTATTGCAATCTGCCGCGCTAACGCTCGATGAGCGCAGCCCACTGAAGATTCTGGAGCGCGGCTACGCGATTGCGTATGACGCAGCGGGAAAGGTGCTGCGTTCACCCGATCAGGTGGCGTTAGGCGAAGATATTTCAGTGCGAGTGGCGCGCGGTGAAGTTGGTGCTACCGTCCGCACCAAGAAAAACGCCTGACGAATTCATTGCTGAGAGCTTTGGGACGGATTCATTTTTCTCGCCTTGATAGCTTTCACCTGATCAACCAAGTCGTCGGCGATTCTTATGTCAAGTTTCTGCTCGTCAAGCGTCACTTCCGTGTCTGCCTTCTGGCGATAGAGAAGATTGAGATACGCCATTGCATCGTCGTAATCGGGACGAAGGTCCATCGCTTTCTTCAAATTTGCAATTCCTTCGTCGACGATCCCGCCATATCTGTGCCGAAACTGCGCGGCGAGTGTAGGAGGCGTCGGATCCGTATTCTTGACGGGCTTTTTTGCGATCCTGTTGAAATCCTCGCGCATTTCGCGATTGCCGCGGAATGCTAAAGACCAGTCGATGACGCCGACCCAATAATACGGCTCGGGATCCCCCGGTCTCAGTTCGCTGTGTTTCTGATGATAAGCCTTCGACTTTTCCATCTTCTCCGGGTCAAATGGCGTGCCTGCTAAATTGTATAGAATTGAGCCAGCGCCATCGATCGCTGACAGATTGTCGGGGTGCGCTTCCAGAATGTCCTTGAATTCCTGAAGCGCTTGGTTGCCGTGCTGGGCGTTTTCGGCAGAGGTGTTTCCTGGAATATATAGCGCAGAGAGCGCCGTCGCCAGATAGAGCCGAGCATTCACAAGCGAGGGATCGAGATCCTTGGAGTCCTGGAAATCGGTAACAGCCTGATCAATTTGTCCATCTTTAAAAGCCTGGACTCCGTCGTATAGCCGCCTTCTCGCTTCCGCGCGCTGTGCGCTTGGATCCTCTTGAGGAGCGGACCACGCACCGTTGCCGCTCTCCACCGCAGCCAGCAGCGCGGTGATAGTCAGGATCGTTCGCAGAGGTGCGACTCTGATATCTCACTCCTCGTCCGCAGCACCGCCGGAAACCTTTAAAACTGCGAGGAAGGCTTCCTGGGGGATGTCCACGCGGCCGACGCGTTTCATGCGTTTTTTGCCTTCTTTTTGTTTTTCGAGGAGTTTGCGTTTGCGGGAAATGTCGCCGCCGTAGCATTTGGCGATCACGTTTTTGCGGATGGGGCTGATCGTTTCGCGGGCGATGACGCGGCTGCCGATGGCGGCCTGTATGGCGATTTCGAACATCTGGCGCGGGATGAGTTTGCGCAAGCGCGAGACTAGGTCGCGGCCGCGTTCGTAGGATTGGTCGCGGTGGCAGATCACGGTGAGCGCGTCCACTGGCTCGCCGCCCACGAGCACGTCAAGCTTCACCAGGTCCGATTCGTGATAGCCGGACAAATGATAGTCGAGCGAAGCGTAGCCGCGCGAAACGCTTTTCAGGCGGTCGTAAAAATCGAGAACGATTTCGTTGAGCGGCATTTCGTAAGTGAGCATGATGCGCGTGGGCGAAAGGTATTCGAACTTCTTTTGCGCGCCCCGTTTCTCTTCGCACAGTTGCAGCACGCCGCCGACGGATTCTTCCGAAGTGATGATCATGGAGGTGAGCATGGGCTCTTCGATTTTCTGAATCGAAGCGGGCGGCGGAAATTTGGTGGGGTTATCCACTTCCATCACTTCGTTCGCGGTGGTGGTGATGCGGTATTGCACGCTGGGCGCGGTGGTGATCAGGCCGATATTGAATTCGCGCTCGAGGCGTTCCTGGACGATTTCCATGTGCAACAGGCCGAGAAAGCCGCAGCGAAAGCCGAACCCGAGGGCGACGGAATTTTCCGGCTCGTAGAAGAACGCGGCGTCGTTGAGCTGCAATTTCCCCAGGGCGTCGCGCAGCATTTCGTAATCGCTGGCGTTTACCGGGAAAAGCCCGGCGAAGACCATCGGCTTGATGGCTTCGAAACCGGGCAGAGGCGGCTCGGGATGGCCGTCTTCGACGACAGTGTCACCCACACGCGCATCGGCCACGCGTTTTATGTTGGCGATGATGAAGCCGACGTCTCCCGCGGCGAGTTCCTGCAGCACAACCGGTTTCGGCGTAAGCACGCCGAGATTTTCCACCTCGTAGACTTCGTTGCTTGACGTGAGCCGAATCTTCATGTGCGGCGTGAGGCGGCCTTCCATCACGCGCACCAGCACCACAGCGCCGCGATAGGAATCAAACCAGGAATCGAAAATCAGCGCGCGCAGAGGCGCGTCTTCAGAACCTTTCGGCGCAGGAACCAGGCGCACGATGGCTTCCAGAACTTCTTCGACACCCAGACCGCTTTTTGCGCTGATGGGCAGAGCTTCATCGGCGGGAATCGCCAGAACGTTTTCGATTTGCTCCTTCGCGAAATCAATGCGCGCGGCGGGCAAGTCAATTTTATTAATCACCGGGATAATGGTGAGATTGTGGCGTGAGGCGAGGAAGGCGTTCGCCACAGTTTGCGCTTCGACGCCCTGGCTCGCGTCCACGACGAGCAGCGCGCCTTCGCAGGCGGAAAGCGCGCGGGAAACTTCGTAGGAAAAATCCACGTGGCCGGGGGTATCAATCAGGTTCAGGCGGTATTCGTGGCCGTCGCGCGCGGTGTAATGCAGGCGAATGCTTTTGGCTTTGATGGTGATGCCGCGTTCGCGCTCGAGGTCCATGGAATCGAGCACCTGCGAATGCATTTCGCGTTGGGTGAGCGCGCCGGTAAGTTCCAGCAAGCGGTCGGCCAGCGTGGATTTGCCGTGGTCAATGTGCGCGATGATGCAGAAATTGCGGATGTACTGGGGATCCATGTCTCTCTGTGCGAGCGCGCGGCGCAGGCTGGAGCGAAGCTCGCTCTGCGCGCGGGCGTCGCGCCCTTCAAACCATCGAGTTTGCCACACAAAGACGGAAAATCGAAATTGGAAAGCGGAAATCAGGAGTTCAGCGCGAGGCTTAGGGTTGAAAGTGAAAGACGTGCGACGGGGTCGGCGGCTGCCCTGACCGGGGTCGCCCGGGCCGGTGATGTACCAGCACCTTCGCCGGTAGTCTCGGATTGCCTGTGGAAAGCTGATATCGTAGGCTGTAGCCGGTTTAGCGGTTGCCAGATCTTGCCATTTGAGTCAACAGGCGGCCGAAAAACGGCCGCGACGGGAGATTTGCGGTTGAATCTGCAGATGCAACGACACTTCAAGTTCCACTACACACGCGCGGCGGAAGCTGCTCATTGAACACCACGGCCCAGATCGTCGTCGTACAAAAAAAGTCCAGAGTGCTGAGGATTCTCGGCTATACGCTGGCGACCGCCTGCCTGATTTGGGTGCTGCACGATTTTCATTTCATGCAAGCGGTGCGCGAGCTGTCTCGCGTGGATTGGAAGTGGGTGGCGATCGGCATGGGCTTCGACGTGCTGAGCTACGGAGTGCAGGCGTTGCGCTGGAAATGGCTGCTCAGCCCGTTCGGGAAAGTGAAGCTGACGCACACGATCCGCGCGGTATACGCGGGACTGTTCGCCAACCTGGTGTTTCCGCTGCGGCCGGGCGAATTGCTGCGCAGCTACATCGTGTCGGATGCCGAGGACATCAGGCTCGGACGAGTGCTGGGATCGGTGGGCGTCGAGCGGCTGGTGGATCTGGTGATTGCGACGGCGTCGCTGGCGGTGGTTTCACTGCTGGTGGATTTGCCGCAGCGGTTCCGCAGGGTGGCCGATACGCTGGGAATCATCACCCTGGTGTTGCTGGGGGTCGTGGTGATCGTCATCTACTACCTGGAAGTAAAACTTTCACAGGATCCTGATTGCTACTCCGGACAGCGGCGTCTGCCTGGAAAATTGATGCGCGCGCTGCTGGGTTTGCACGCCATGGGCACAGCGCCGACTTTTTATGCGGCGGTGTTCGCATCGCTGCTGATGCCGGCCTGCCAGGTGCTGGGGCTGTGGGCGATGATGAAGGCCTACGGATTGCAGCTGCCGTTTCTGGCGGCGATCGTGGTGCTTCTGATCATCAACTTGGGCGTGTCGCTGCCGAACGCGCCAGCCAACGTGGGGTCTTATCAGTTTTTCTGCGTGCTGGGGTTGAGCGTGTTTCAGGTGGAAAAGACGACGGCGACAAGTTTTTCGTTTTTCGCGTTCCTGGCGCTGACCATTCCGTTTATTTTCCTGGGATTTGCAGGCCTGGTGCGCAGCGGGCTGTCGCTGAAATCCATGCGCGAAAAGGTGAAGGAATTACCGAGCCAGGCACGCGCGGGTGCGCGGGCGTAAGCATAAGGCAGTCCCCGTGGCGGCTCTCCGACCGGATGTACCCATCTGGTGAACCCTCGATCGGTCCGCTCCGAATCTCCGTCTTTTGTGGTGCTTCTGAGCACGCTGGGCTGAATTCGTTTTGGGGGCGGGTTGGCGTCCGGTATATAGTGGAAGTTCGACCCGCGCGAAAAAATCGGGACCCGTGACGATGTCGCGGCAGAGCTCGCGGGCGGACTTCCCCAGCAAGCCCGCAAAACCCGAGGAACGCGCCGTTTCCCATGGCACAGGACATTAACAAACATCTCGACCGGGCGCGCAAGAGCCTGGAGAAGAACAAGCTTCGCGAAGCCGTCAGCGAGTACCAGGCGGTGCTCGAAGAAGCTCCCGCGCATCACGAAGCGCTGCAGTCACTGGCCGACATTTATACGCGCTTGAACGAGCCGGAGCGAGCCGCCGAATACTACGGCATTCAGTTCGACCGCCTGGTCGAAACCGGCGATGGCGCCAAGGCTTCCGCGGTATTCATTCGTTTTCTGCGCACGTTTCCGCAGCCCGTTGACCGTTTGATGCGTTTTGCAACCTTGCTGCAGAAACAAAACCGCACTTTGGAAGCCATCGAACAATTCGGAAATGCCGCGGAAGTTTACGCCAAGGAACAACGCAGCATCGAAGCGCTGGCCTGCTACGAAAGCATGGCGGTGCTGGATCCGGAAAATCCGCAGCGGCATATCGTCCTGGCTGAAATGGCGGAGAAGCTGCGCCACGCGGACATGGCGGCGCGCAGTTACGTGCGGGCGGGGCAATTGACGCTGTCGGTGGGCGCGCTGGACCAGGCACTGGAATATTTCGGGCGGGCACAGCTGCTGGCGCCGCAGGACCGGGTTGGCGCGCTGCTATTTGCGGAAGCAAAGCTGCGGAAGGGCGACGCCGAAGGCGCGGTGATGCTGCTCAAGCCCTTCGCTGCGACCGAGCCCGATGCTGCTTTTCAGGCGCTATATGGCGAAGCGCTACTGCGCTACGGGAACCTGGACGCCGCGCGGGACGTGTTCCAGGCCTATTACTCGATAAAGCCGGAAGGCTTCGTAAAATTATTCGAATTGGCTGCCGCCTATATCCGCGCGGGCCAGGACCCCAAAGCAGCGGCGCTGCTGGTGCAGACGAAAGAAACCATGCGCTCGCTGCGCCGGGAAGTGGAGCTAGCGGCCAACTTGGACCGGCTGGTGACGAGCTATCCGCAGTCGCTGCCGCTGGCCGAAGTGGTGGCTAAGCTGTACGAGGAACTGAACCGCGAGACGAAATATTTCGATTCGCTATTGAGTCTGTTTGATTTGTATCTGGGCGCGGGCCGGCTGAAAGAAGCCTGCGAAACGCTCGACCGGCTGGTGGATATTGATCCATACGATTACCGGAATCACGAGCGTATCGCAAAATTGGAAGGCAAAGCTGATCCAGGCTTTCTGCAGAATATTATGGCGCGCGCGGCGAAGGCGGCGACGGTATCGACGCGCACCGAAGGTTTTACCGGCGCGGGACGCGAGCTATCGGAAAACTCCGGTGCGATGCCCGAGGAAGAGCGCGCGCAACAGGCGCTGGAAGATCTGGTGGTGCAGGTAGAGATTTTCTTGCAGTATTCGTTGCAGAGCAAGGCAGTGGAAAGACTGGAACGCATCGCAGAGCTTTTTCCCGGCGAAGAAGACGGCAACGAGCGCCTGCGCGCACTCTACGAACGCGCGAACTGGTGGCCGAAGGGTGGGGGCCGAAAGCCTGCGCCCCGACCCGCGTCTCCCGCGCCCGCACCTGTGGAAATTGCTCCGCCACTGCAGCCGGCGCAGCAACTGGAGGCCTACGGAACCGCGTCCGCGCCCACGGCCGCTGAAACGCACCGGGATCTGGCGGCGATCGCGGAAATTAATCGCTTGATGTACCGGCAGCCAACGCCGCGCGAAGTGCTGGTGACTACGGCGGCGGAAATCGGGAAGCATCTTCGCGCCAGCCGCTGCCTGGTGGCGGTGGGCGCTCCGGGAGAAGGGGCGCAAGCAACGGCGGAATATGCCGCGCCGGGATTCGCCGCGTTAGGCTCGCAAAAAATTTCCAGCATCGTGGGAATGGTGACGCAGGTGACGCCCGATTCTATGGGCGGAGTGGAATTGCAGGCATCGAGCTTGCCGTCCTTGCGCGAATTGGGGCTGGAATCGGCCCTGGGCGTGATGCTGACGGATAAGGAAACGCAGGCGCCTTCCGGGGCGTTGCTGATCGGCGATGCGCGCGGGCGAAAATGGAAGCCGAACGAAAGTTATTTCCTGCAGGCCGTGGGCGACCAATTGGTGATGTCCGTGAATCACACGCGATTGCGTTCACTGGTGCGTTCGCTCGCAGTGGCGGACGAAAAGACCGGTCTGCTGAATCGCGGAGCCTACCTTGACTGCTTGCTGGTGGAATCCAACCGCGCGCGAGCGCAGAACACCGCGATTTCCCTGATCGTGGTGCACGTGGACCGCGGCGGCGATCTGCTGCGCCAGCACGGAGACGCGGCGGTGGATCATTACATCGAACAACTGGCGCGCGCTCTTTCATCCGCGATTCGCCAAACGGATGTAGCTGTGAAATATACGGCCTGGTCGCTGGCATTTATTCTGCCGGATACGTCATTCGATAATGCGCGGGCGCTGGGGGAAAAACTGCGGCAACTGGCTGCGTCGGTGCGGCCATCCTGGGGCACGCCGGATTTGACGATCAGCGCTGTCGTGGCCGAAGCCTCTTCGCGCCCTGGCGATGAAACCGAAGATCGCGTCACCGAATGGATCAATCGCGCCGAAGCCGGGCTGGATGACGCGCGGCAACGCGGCGGCGACACGCTCGTAGCGCTTTCCACGCCCTAATTCTGAATTACCCCGAGGACCAATGTTCATTACGGATGCTGTGATTTTGCACGGAGCACGCACGCCGATGGCCCGCTACATGGGCGCGTTCGGTAATACCACGGCGATTGAACTCGGCGCGGCCGCCAGCAAAGAAGCGATTCGCCGCGCCGGCACGGAGCCGGCGGATTTCGACCACGTAATTTTCGGAAACGTGATGCAAACCAGTGCCGACGCGCTGTATGGCGCGCGTCACGTGGGATTGAAAGCCGGTTTGCCGATTGAAGCGCCGGCGGTGACGGTGAATCGTCTGTGCGGCTCGGGCATGGAATCCATCACGCAAGCAGCGCAGCGAATTTTGCTCGGCGAAGCGCGCGTGGTGCTGGCCGGCGGGATGGAAAACATGTCGCAATGCCCGCACGTGATTCGCGGGGCGCGCGCCGGATTCCGGTTGGGCGAAGGCAAGCTGGAAGATTCGCTACTGTCCGGGCTCTTCGACACGTATTGCGGATTCAGCATGTCTGAAACGGCGGAAAATCTGGCGGCCGAGCAGGGAATTACGCGCCGCGCGTCCGATGAATACGCACTGCGCAGCCAGCAGGCCGCGGAAGCGGCATTTCGCGCGGGATATTTCAAGGAAGAGATCGTGCCGGTGGAAGTGAAAAAGGGGAAGAAGACGACAATGGTGACGGAGGACGATCACCGGCGTCCGGAAACAACCATCGAAGTGCTGGAATCGCTGCAGCCGGCTTTTCGCAAGGACGGCATCGTGACCGCCGGGAACGCCAGCGGAATCGTGGACGGCGCGGCGGCGGTAGTGGTGACGCACGCGAAAATCGCAAAAGAGCGCGGCTGGAAACCGCTGGGACGTATCGTTGGTTGGGCGACGGCGGGGGTGCCGCCGCAGATCATGGGGATCGGGCCGGTGCCGGCAATTCAGAAGGCGCTGGCGCTGTCGGGCTTGAAACTCGAGCAAATGGATCTGGTGGAAGTGAACGAAGCGTTCGCGGCGCAATACCTGGCCGTGGAAAAAAAGCTGGGGCTGACTCGCGAGAAAACCAATGTAAATGGCGGCGCGATCGCCCTGGGGCATCCTCTGGCGGCTACCGGAACGCGGCTGATCCTTAGTCTGTTGCTGGAATTGCGGCGGCGCGGCGCGCGCTATGGCGTCGCCAGCGCCTGTATCGGCGGCGGGCAGGGCATCGCGGTGATTGTCGAATCGGTTTCTTGAGCGCGGTGGCACAACGGGGCAAAGCGCGGCCGATTCGGGTACCATACCAGTGCGGAAATTCGGAAACTTACGGCAAGGAAGATATGGCTTACGATAATTTACTGTTCGAGGTGAGCGAGAAAATTGCGCGCATCACCTTCAACCGTCCCAATGTGCTGAACGCGCTGAACCGCAAGACCATGGACGAGCTGGGTGATTGTCTGAAGACGGTGCGCGCGGACGACGAGATCCGCGTGCTGATACTCACCGGCGCGGGCGAGAAAGCTTTCATCGCCGGAGCGGACATCAACGAGCTGTCGCAGCAAACTCCTGTGAACGGCCGGGAATTTACGTTGTACGGCCAGGAAATTATTCACCGGCTGGAGACACTGGGGAAACCCGCGATCGCCGCGATCAATGGATTCGCGCTGGGCGGCGGATGCGAGCTGGCTCTGGCTTGCACGCTGCGCATCGCCAGCCGCAACGCGAAACTGGGACAGCCGGAAGTAAAGCTGGGAATTATTCCCGGTTACGGCGGCTCGCAGCGGTTGCCGCGATTGTGTGGCAAAGGCGTGGCCCACGAATTGATTCTGACGGGCGAAATGATTTCGGCGGAAGAAGCCTTGCGCGTCGGACTGGTGAATCGCGTGGTGGAGTCCAGCGAACTACTGACTACGGCGGAAGCGATAGCCAAGAAAATCATTGCGAACGCGCCGTTGGCCGTGAAGTTTGCCATGGAAGCCGTAGAGCACGGAATGGAAATGCCGCAGGAAGAAGGCTTGTATCTGGAAGCCACGCTTTTCGGATTGTGCTGCGCGACGCAGGACATGCGCGAGGGCACGCGCGCGTTCCTGGAAAAACGGCCGCCGAAATTCGAGGGGCGCTAAAGAATGGCGGAAAAGTTGAAGCCGTCGAATGTGCGGGGCGGACTGAGTGCGGCGGGGCTGCGAATTGGCGTGGCCGCCAGCCAGTTCAACAATTTTGTTACCGACAGGCTGCTTGCCGGAGCTCTCGATGCGCTGCAGCAAGCCGGCGCCACCGAAGCGCAGATTCAGATCGTGCGCGTTCCCGGATCATTTGAACTTCCCATCGTTGCGAAAAAACTGGCGGCGAGCGGGCGATTCGATTCGATTATTTGCATCGGCTGCGTTTTGCGCGGCGAGACGTCGCACTACGACGTGGTGGTTTCCGAAACAGCGCGCGGCATCCAACTCGCGCAGCTTGATACCGGCGTGCCGCTGATTTTTTGCGTGCTGACCTGCGACACGCTAGAGCAGGCGATTGACCGCGCGGGCCTGAAATCCGGCAACAAAGGATACGAGGCAGGGCTGGCGGCGATCGAGATGGCGCAGTTGGTGCGCAAGATTGCCGGCAAGTCTGGCGCCGCGACGAGCGGTAGTTCGAAAAGCGCATCGCGTCGCGGGCGGCGCCGTTAGCATGACGCTGCGCCGCAAGTCACGCGAGTTCGCACTGCAAATGCTTTTCGAGTGGGATATGACGCGGCGCAAGCCTTCGTTGCTGCAGCAACATTTCTGGGAGCAGGCCCGCGCGGCGGATTCCACGCGAAAATTCGCCAATCAATTGTTTGAAGGCGCGGTATCGGCGGCGGAGGCGAGCGACAAGACGGTTGAGAGGCTTTCCGAAAACTGGAAGCTCGACCGCCTGGCGACGGTGGACCGCAGCATCCTGCGGCTGGCGATTTACGAATTACGCTTCGGCACCGCGCCGGTGAAAGTGGTGATTGACGAAGCGCTGGAACTCGCGAAGAAATTTTCCTCGGCGGATTCTCCCGCATTCTTGAATGGGATCCTTGACGCTGCGAGCAAGAGCGTCGAGGAACCGCGTCCCGCGAAGAAGTAGAGATTGACTACGCTTCGATGTGGCCTTCGAAGATTCGAACTGCAGAGCCGCTGACTCTCGGCGTAAGTTTTCCCTTATCCGCGCCCACTTCCACGTGAATTTCGCTGGGGCGGCCCATTTCCACGCCTTGGGTGATTTGCAATTGTTCTCCGGGCTTTAGTTGGCCGTGATGCACGAGGTACGCGCCGAGTGAGCCGCCGGCGGAGCCCGTCGCAGGATCTTCAATCGTTCCCCAGGGAACCATGCCGCGTGCGTAGGCGCGTCCGCGGCCACTTAGCGCGAAGCAATACGCCATGGTGCCGTGCGGTGACACCAGGTGCGCGAGAGCGGGCATGTTCATCTGGATTTTCCCAAGCACCGCGCGGCGGCTCACCGGAACCATCAGGTTGGAAATTCCGGTGGAGACGAATTCGATGGGCAGGGATGGCGCAAGGTCGCTGGGCCTCAAGCCGAGCGCCGCAGCCAGCGCAGCGCGCGAGAATGGCGCGCGCGTGAATCGCGCCGGCCGCTGCGTCATGGTGACGCGGACGGGGCGGCCGTTGTGAAAAGCCAACTCGACGGGAAGAATTCCGGCTCCGGTCTGCTGCAGGATGTGCACGCTTCCCTCGGAGGCGGGGACGACGCCGAGTTCCGCCAGCAAAAACCACGCGCCGATTACGGGATGACCAGCCAGCGGTAGTTCGCGCGTGGTGGTGAAGATGCGCAGGCGCGCGAGCGCGCGATTATTCGTGGGCCGCTGGATGAAAACAGTTTCCGAAAGATTCATCTCGCGCGCGATGGATTGCATCTTCGCAGCGGGAATTCCGTCGCCATCGGTGACGACCGCCAGCGGATTCCCGGCGAAGCGTTTGCTGGTGAAAACATCGAGCGTGTAGAGTCGGCGATTCATGCAGTTCCGCTTTCTGGCTCAGCCATGGGCGCGAGCGTGATGAATGATAGCGCTTTCTGCCCTTGCGTTCCGGAAATAAACCACGGTTGCTTGGCGCGGCAGGTGACGCTCCTGTAACGGCTGAAAAATTGTTTCGGTCTAGAGGCGTTGCAGTTCGGCGCGGGTGCGTTCGTTGCGGACGTTCCCCGTGTTGAGAGTTGATTTCGGTTCGATCAGCACAACGTGAACTTCTTCCTCCGCTACGGGCATGTGTTCGACGCCCTTGGGGACGATGATGAACTCACCCGGCAGCACGGCGACTTCGCGATCGCGAAAGCGCATGCGCAGGCAGCCTCGGACAACCAGAAACATTTCGTCCTCGTCGTCGTGGTGGTGCCAGACGAATTCGCCGGTGAATTTCACGATTTTTACGTAGGTATCGTTGAGTTCGCCGATGATCGTGGGACTCCAGTATTCCTTTACACGGGACAGTTTTTCATTCAGATTTACCGATTCCATCGCCATTCTCCTTTTTGCGTTTGCAACGGGCCACCGCCCCGCAGGGCCCGTTGTATCATTGTTACAATTTCGGCACGAGCGCCACAACAGTATCGAGAACGCGCTTGGTGGTTTCCGGACGCGTGGTCTCGGAATAAATCCGCAGCATGTTTTCGGTTCCGGATGCGCGCAGCATCAGCCAGCCGATGTCGTCCAGGTACACTTTGATCCCGTCGAGATTTTCGCGGCGCGTGATGGGCCAATCGAGCAGACGCTGGAGCTTGTCGGCGGAAAAATGGCCGATGGCTTTTTCCTTTTGGCCTTTTTTCACGTGCAAGTCCACGCGGCCGTAATGGTGTTCGCCGAATTCCGCGTGCAGCAGCGCGACAAGTTCGCCGAGGCTTTTGCCGTGCCAGGCCATGACTTCCGCGAGCAGCAGCGCGCTGACGGTGGCGTCGCGCTCGGGCAAGTACAGCTTGGTTCCGATCCCGCCGCTTTCTTCGCCGCCGAGCAGGATGTCGCTTTCCAGCATGCGGTCGCAGATGTATTTGAAACCGACGGGAGTTTCCCAAACCTGGCGGCCGAATTTGGCGGCGATTTTGTCGATCATTTTGGTGGTGGAAAAAGTTTTGGCCACCGCGCCTGCAAGCTTGCGCGTGCCGGCGAGGTGCCACAGCAGTATCGCGAAAATCTGGTGCGGGTTGATGAAGGCGCCGTCACGGTCCACCGCGCCGATGCGATCGGCGTCGCCATCGAGCGCGAAGCCTGCGTCGAATTTACCTTGCACCACGGCGCGTTGCAGAGCCGCGATGTGCGGTTCGATGGGCTCGGGATTTACGCCGCCGAAAAGCGGATCGCGCGTGCCGCGAATTTCTTCGCAGGCGATTGCGTGGCGGCGGAAAAGGTCGCACAGCAGGCCGCGCCCCGCGCCATGCATGGGGTCAATGACGAAGCGGAATTTGGCGCCGCGCAGGCGATCCCAATCGACCAGAGCGTCGAGAGTCTCCAGATACGGCGCGCGCACATCGAGCGAATGAAGCAGGTCCTTGCGCGGCGGAAGAGCTGGAACGCCTTCGCGCAGGACTTGCGCGAGCTCCGACTCTATTTGCGCGACGATTGCCGGCGAAGCGGAGCTGCCGTAACTGGCTTTATATTTCACGCCGTTCCATTGATAGGGATTGTGGCTGGCGGTGATCTGAATTCCGCCGGCGGCGCCGCGCAGTTTCACGAGCAAGGAGATCGCGGGCGTGGGCGCGGCTTCGGCGGCGAGCCAGACGGGAATGCCAGCCGCGGAAATCGTCTCGGCGGCGGTTTGCGCGAAACGTTCGGAGCCGAAGCGCGTATCGTATCCGACCAGGATGCCGACGCCTGGCTTTTCGGCGCGTACCACGTAGCGGGCGATTGCCTGCGCTACCGTGCGCACGTGCTCGAATGTGAAATCTTCGGCGATGATGCCGCGCCAGCCGTCGGTGCCAAATTGTATGTCGCTCACGGTAGGCCAGTATAAGCGAAGGAATTTCCTGCGGGAAGCAGCGTCGGACAAAAAAGCAGCTCACCGCGAGCGCCAATCTGACCTGCGCTAAAGAAGGCGGGCGAGCTTCTGCCGTTCGAGCCATCTGACGATTTGGCCGACGTCTTGTGCGCGCTCGCGCGGGCAGACCAGGATGGCGTCGTCTGTTTCCACCACCACGAGATCGTGCACGCCGATGGCGGCGATAAATTTTCCGGGGGCCCAGAAATAATTTCCGCTCGCCTCCAGTGCGAACGACGGGCCGGTGGAAACGTTCGCGGCGCGCTGCGATGCAAGCAAATCGTATACCGCGCTCCATGACCCGATATCACTCCAGCCGACTTTGGCGGGGATCACCGAGACGCGCGTGGCGTCGCCGGCGCGAGCGGCGGGCTCCATGATGGCATAGTCCACGGAAATATTTTCGAGCGTGGGATAAATTCGCCGCAGGGCCGCGCGGTATTTGCGCGTGCCGATGGTTTCGGCGAGCCGCATGAGCGCGGAGTGCGTAGCGGGAAGAAAGCGGCACAAGCATTCCAGGAACGTGGAGACGCGCCAAAAAAATATTCCAGCGTTCCAGAAATATCTCCCGGAGGCGACGTAGCCTCGCGCCGCCGGCAGCGCGGGCTTTTCTGTGAAGCGGCGCACGCGCAAAGCCCGGATGCCGCGAATGCGCGCGGCCGGCGACCCGGCTTCAATATAGCCGTAGCCTGTTTCAGGGCGCGTAGGCGGAACGCCGAAAACCACCAGATTACCCGGGGCGCGCGCCAGGTCCAGCGCGGCGCGCACGAGCTGGCGATAATGCGCGGCGTCTGCGACGTAGCTGTCCGACGGCAGGACGGTCATCACCGCGTCCTGGTGGTTGTGTAAAAGGTGAACGGCGGCGAGGGCGATGGCCGCGGTGGTGTTGCGGCCAACCGGTTCGGCAAGAATGTGCGCGGCGGGCATGCGCGGCAGCTGCTTGCGGACCGCCGCAGCTTGCTCGATGTTCGTGACGACCCAGAAATCGCGCAACCCAAAAATCGGTTCCAGGCGCGAGACGGTTTCGCGCAGCATGGTCTCGCCGCCGGTGATGTTCAGCAGTTGCTTGGGCATGCGGGTGCGGCTGCGCGGCCAGAAACGAGTGCCGCGTCCGCCGGCCAGCAGCACGGCGCACACGGGAAGCGATTCGGGTTTTGCGGCGGCTCGTTTTTTCACGGATACACCAAACGCGCCAACCCGGATTCGCTGACGCCTTGAGCGGCCAGCTTGCGCGCGAATTCGTCGAAGGGCACGGGAACGTAGGCGCGGAGCAGCGATGTCCGCGCGCCCGGCGCCAAATGATATGCACCGAGCGCCGCAGGAAGCAGCCAGGTTTGCGCCGGCCGGTATTCCAGGGATTCGCCGCCCCACAGGATCGCGCCGCGGCCTTCCAGAAAAGTCAGCAGGTCGAAATGTTCCGGCGTGGTGGCGGCGGCCACTTTTTCCACGAATTCCCATCTTTCCACCGCGAAAAAGCGGCAGGCGATAAAAAACGTTTCGGTGACTCCGCCGCGTGCGATCCGCGCCGGTTCGATTTTTCCGCCCAGCTGTTCGCCGAAGCGGATCACCCGCAATGCTTTTTCGATGTGCAACTCGCGCGAACGGCCCTGCGCGTCGCGGCGGTTATAATCAAACACGCGATAAGTGAGATCGGAATATTCCTGAATTTCGCAGAGCACCAAACCCGCGCCAATGGTGTGCGCGGTGCCCGCAGGAACAAAAATGGCTTCTCCCGCGTGCAGCAGAACGTGCTGCAGACAATCCTCAGCAGAACCATCCTCGATGGCGCGTTTGAATATTTCAGGTGTGACGCTGGGTTTCAGGCCCGCCAGCACTTCGGCACCGGGCCGCGCACGGATCGCGTACCACAATTCCGTCTTGCCGCGGCCTCCGGCGGCCTGTTCGTGACGTGCGGCGTATTCATCATCAGGATGAACCTGCACGGAAAGTTTTTCTTCCGCGAAAATAAATTTTACGAGCAGAGGAAACGAGCCGTCAGAGCCGCTGATCTTCGTTCCGGTCCATCCCGATGGCAAAGTGCGCCACACATCGCCGAGTTTCTGGCCGGCAAAAGGTCCCGACGCGAAACGGCATTCCACACCACTCATCCAGGCTTCGCCCAAGGGCTCGGTCAGATGCGATTTTTCGGGAAACAGCGGCGCGAGATTACGCGCGCCCCACGGACGCGCGCTGAAAACCGGCTCCAGCCGCACGGGGCACAGAGAGGCGTTGCCCGGAATCACGCCGCCTTACCGAAGAAGCGCGCCAACCGGCGCAGACCTTCGTCGATCCGCTCCATCGAGGTGGCGTAGGAGAGGCGCAGGAATCCTGGCGCGCCGAACGCTTCGCCGGGAGTGACCGCGACGTGTTCGCGCTCCAGCAGTTGCTTGGCGACGGCCGAAGTGTCCGGCATTTGCGGGTTGAAATGCGCCGCGACATTTGGAAACACGTAGAACGCGCCCATCGGCGGCGTGCAGGTGACTCCCGGAATCGCGCGCAGGCCCGCGAGAATGTGTTCACGGCGGCGCGCATATTCCTCAAGCATGGCCGTCACCGAATCCATCGAACCGCGCATGGCCGCCAGCCCGGCATACTGAATGATCGAAGTGGGATTCGAAGTGGACTGGCTCTGCAGCTTGGCGATCGCATCCACCAGCGGCTTAGGCGCGAGAATGTACCCGAGGCGCAAGCCCGTCATGGCAAACGTTTTCGAGAACGAGCCGGCGACGATCAAACGATCTTTGGGGCCGGGAATGCTGGCGGCGGAAAACGGCTTGGCGTCCTTGTAAACGAAATGCGAATAACATTCGTCGGAGAGCAGCCAGATATCGCGCCGGTTGCAAAAATCCTGCAAGCGGGCGAATTCGATCGGCGGAATCACCGAGCCGGTGGGATTGTTCGGAGAGTTGGCGATAACGATCCTGGTCTTCGGCGTGCACGCCTGCTCCACCTCGGACGCGCGCAAGATGAAGGCGTCGTTCGCGAGGGTCTCGGCGAGGACGGGCGTTCCGCCGGCATACTTGACCATGTCCGGATAGCTGACCCAATAGGGCGCGCCGATAATTACTTCGTCACCTGGATTGATCAGCGAGCAAATCGCGTTGAAAATTGCGTGCTTGCCGCCGACGCTGACGACGCACTCCGAAGGCTGATAGGCAGATCCCAATTGCGCGGCGTGCCAATCGCAAATGGCCTGACGCAACGGAGCGATGCCCGCCACAGGTGTGTATTTCGTGCGATTTTCCTCGAGCGCCTGGACGATGGCGCGCTTGATGTGTTCGGGCGTGGGGAAATCCGGCTCGCCGGGTCCGAAGTCCGCGACGTCAATTCCCTGCGCCTTCAGTTTCTCGGCTTCCTGCAGCACCACCATCGTCGGCGAAACACTGATGCGATTCACGCGATCCGCAAGCTGAACGGTTTTATCCATTTTCTTTTCCGTGGCCAGTCCCATCACACGCTCCCCAGTTCGTAGGTGCCGCGAAAATTCCGCGCGGTTAACAGCGCCGCGCGACTCCCGCTTAAACCGGTTACTTAAATTTGGCGCTCAGCCGCTCCTGCACCAGCGGCGGAACAAAATCCTTGGTAGAACCGCCGAACCGCGCCAGTTCTTTCACCAGCCGCGAACTTAGATAGCTGTACTGCTCGGCCGGCAGCATGAAGACCGTTTCGATGTCCGGCTCGATTTTGCGGTTCATCATGGCCATCTGCAGTTCGAACTCGTAGTCGGAGACGGCGCGGATGCCGCGCACGATCACACTGGCCTTTTTCGCACGCGCGTAGTCCATCAGCAGGCCGTCGAACACATCAATCTCCACGTTCACCCACTTAAACGTCGCGGTCTCCAGCATCTCCACGCGCTCTTTTTCGGTGAACAGCGGATCCTTCTCCATATTGTGCGCGACGGCGACGACCAGCTTGTCAAATATATTGGACGCGCGGGTAATCAGGTCCAGATGGCCATTAGTAACCGGATCAAACGAACCGGGATAGATCGCAGTGACGGGTCTGGAGGCGCCGGAATCCATTCGATACGCGATTCTAACCTAGAAATTCCTTTGCTGCGGCCAGAAAAATCCGGGCATGGCGGTGGCGCAGTAAGTCAATGCACGCGGAATCGATACAGAGGTCATGCTTGGCTGTGCCCCTGCGGTTCGCCCGGACGCCCTTGCTGAAAAATCGGCGGCCCGGCGCGCTCTCGCTCGAGCCGTTTAACGCGCGCAAGCTGCCGTTCGGGGCGGTATTTGCCCCGTTTGACCCTTGGGCGTTGACCAGTACGACTAAAATGGTCGTTGTGTAACGTATTGCGCTGGCTGGAGTTGTGGCAACAGGCGTGGCTTGACTTTGCCTGCTGGGAGAGCTTAGAATCTATATGCGACCGTATCAGTCGCATATGCATCTATGATGAAGCTATCGAAGAAGGCAGACTACGGTTTGATCGCGCTGAAACATTTGGCGATGCACAACGGGCGCGGGTCATGCAGTGCGGGAGACATCGCCGAGCTGTATAAGATGTCCACGCCGCTGATGGCCAAAGTGCTGCAGAAACTGGCGAAGGTAGGGCTGGTCGCAGCGCGGCACGGTGCGGGCGGCGGCTACACGCTGGGACGCGATGCTTCGCTGATCTCGGCGCTGGATGTGATCAAGGCGATCGACGGGCCGCTGTTCATTACTTCCTGCGTGACTTCGCGGGGAGCGTGCGACGTGACGACGACCTGCTCGATTCGCGAACCGCTGCGCCGAGTGAATGACAGCATTCTGGAAGTACTTGGCAAGGTCACGATTTCGCAGATGGCGGATGCGGCGCCGCTTTCGGAGATGGTTGAGTTGCGAGTCTGAGGGGACGGCGCGCGGAAGTGCGGGAGAGTTCCTCCGGCCGGCTTGCAGCCAAGGCGTCGGCCTCAGGATGACGATGCTGATCGCATCGTCAGAGAAAGATCGAAACAAGCTTTGCGGCAGCGTTACATGGGCTGGCGGCAACAAACACTGAACGGGGATTGAGGAGACAGAGAATGGCGATCAAGCTTCCGATTTATTTTGATAATCACGCGACCACGCAGGTGGATCCGCGCGTCGTTGAGGCCATGGTTCCTTATTTTACGGACAAGTACGGCAACGCGGCCAGCCGCAACCATGAATACGGCTGGAAGGCGGAAGAGGCGGTGGAAAATGCGCGCGGCCAAATCGCCAAGCTGATCAACGCCACGCCCAAAGAGATTGTGTTCACCAGCGGCGCCACCGAATCCACGAACCTGGCGATCAAGGGCGTCGCCGAAATGTATCGCGAGAAGGGCAATCACATCATCACGCAGGTCACCGAGCACAAGGCGACGCTGGATACTTGTAAGCGCCTGGAGAAAAACGGCTACGAAGTGACCTACCTGGCCGTGCATAAGGACGGCCGTATCAGCCTGGACGAGCTGCGCAAGGCGATCAGTCCGAAAACAATTCTGATTTCGATCATGTACGCGAATAACGAGATCGGCGTAGTGCAGCCCATCGCGGAAATCGGCAAAATCGCGAAAGAGAAGGGCGTCTTCTTCCACGTGGATGGCGTGCAGGCCGTGGGCAAGATTCCGGTGGACGTGCAGAAGGACGGAATTGATTTGATGTCCATCTCCGCGCACAAAATTTACGGGCCGAAGGGCGTAGGCGCGTTGTACGTGCGCCGCAAGAATCCCCGCGTGCAACTCGCCGCGCAGATTGATGGCGGCGGGCACGAACGCGGCATGCGTTCCGGCACGCTGAATGTGCCGGGAATCGTCGGTCTGGGCAAGGCTTGCGAACTCTGCGGTCAGGAAATGGCGCAGGAAAGCGAGCAGCTGTTCAAGCTCCGCGAACGTCTGAGAGAGTCCATCATGTCGCGGCTGGATGAGACGTTCATCAACGGTTCGATGGAGCACCGTCTGCCGCACAATATCAATATCAGCTTCGCGTACGTCGAAGGCGAATCGCTGCTGATGGGCATCAACGACATCGCGGTGTCCAGCGGCTCGGCTTGCACTTCGGCGACTTTGGAACCCAGCTACGTGCTGAAGGCCCTGGGCGTGGGCGAGGATCTGGCGCACACTTCCATTCGTTTCGGCCTGGGACGCTTCAACACGGAAGAAGAAGTGGATTACGTTGCGGATCGCGTCGTCGAAACCGTATCGCGCTTGCGTGAACTTTCACCTCTGTACGAAATGGCTAAAGAGGGAGTGGACGTCAGCAAAATGAAGTGGCAGGTGGCAGCGGAATAAAAATCGTCTTAAAGGGGGGAACGTGATCTACGAAGGCACAGTCGGCGTACATCGAACGTTCAGCGGCAGCACCCCGGTATTTGACGTATTTTTCGCTCCTAACGTAGATGGCGGCGCGTGCAACTCGCGGCGCTTTCGTGACCTGGAAGAATTGGCAGGGTTTTTGGAGTTTCTGAAATTGCGCGAGGAAGTGGTGGTGCGGACGCTGGAGGAAGTTTGCGCCGGACGCTCGGCATCCATCGCGCACGTGACTTTGTCGGATCGAGTGATTGCAGAAGAAGGGCTGGATAGCAGCGTTACCATGAAGAGGAGAATCAACTAATGGCGTATAGCGATAAAGTAATTGAGCATTACAATCACCCGCGCAACGTCGGCTCGTTGGATAAGGCCGATCCGAACGTGGGTACAGGTCTGGTGGGCGCGCCGGAATGCGGCGACGTGATGAAGCTGCAAATGAAAGTGAATCCGCAAACGCGCGTGATCGAAGAGGCCAAGTTCAAGACCTTCGGTTGCGGTTCGGCGATTGCGAGTTCTTCCCTGGCCACCGAATGGGTGAAGGGCAAGACAGTCGAGGAAGCGCTGGCCATCAAGAACACGGACATTGTCCGTGAACTGGCGCTGCCGCCGGTGAAGATTCACTGTTCCGTGCTGGCCGAAGACGCCATCAAGGCCGCCTTGGGCGATTGGAAGAAGAAGCAGGGCGAAGCGGACTTGAAGCCCGCGGAAACCGCGTCAGCGCACAACTAACCCGCAATCTGTTTGCTGCCGCGCCGCGCATGGCGATTCGTGCGCGGTTTTGGACGTAAACGGGACAACGACCATGATTCATGTATCCGAAAAAGCTGCTGTAAAAATTCGCGAGCTGCTGCAAAAAGAAGGCGTCCCGGCCGAGTCCGGCGGACTCCGCGTGGGCGTGCAGGGGGGCGGATGTTCAGGGCTCAGCTACGCGATGCGTCTGGATACCGAGGCGCGCAATCGCGACAAAGTGTTCGAAGAAAACGGCGCGCGCATTTTTGTGGACCCGAAGAGTTATCTCTATCTTCACGACACCACGCTGGATTATCACGAGGACCTGATGAAGCAGGGCTTCGTCTTCCAGAATCCCCAGGCGGCGCGGAGTTGCGGGTGCGGTAGTTCGTTCACTGCCTGAGCTGGGTAGCAGAATGTAAGTGGTATGCGTTTCGCGTTGACCTGAGGCGTTTCTCTCCAGTGCCAATCGCGCTCTTCTTCCCTCGGGGGTGCGCCCGGACGAGACCAGACCCATGAGCGTCATACGATCCCAAGATGCGCAGACCGAGGGCATACCGGTCACCAGCTGCTGGAATTGCCGCGCCGCAGTCACCGGCGCGCATTTTTGCGCGGCTTGCGGAAAAGTGCAGCCGCTGCCGGCGGGCGCCAGTTACTTCGCGTTTTTCGGACTGCCACAGAAGCTGACCATCGAACCAGCCTCGCTCGAAGGCCAGTTTCATATGCTCAGCTGGAAGCTGCATCCGGATAATTTTGTGCGCGCGAGCGAGTTCGAACGGAATTTGTCGCTGGAACGCTCCTCGCAGTTGAACGATGCGTATCGCACGTTGCGCGATCCGATCGCGCGCGTCGAATACTTGCTTGAACACCTCGGCGTGCGCAAGGAAGGCACCACTAGGCAGCAGGCGCCGCCCGAATTGCTCGAGGAAGTTTTCGAATTGAACGAGTCGCTCGATGAGCTGCGCGACGCGCGGGCTGCGGGAGGCGACGTGGCGGCCTTGCAGGGCCGGCTGGAAGCGGCGCAGCAAAATTTTCAGGAAGGTCTTGACGACGTGGATACGGAACTTGCCGCGCTCGGCCGCGAGTGGGACGCCGCGGTTGATTTCGGCGGCGATGAATCGAAGAAGCAAGCTTTGCTCGCGCGCATGAACGAAACGCTGAATCGCCGTGCGTACATTCGGAATCTAGTGGCGGGCGTGGCGAAAGAACTTGGGAGCTAACGAGCGATGGGACGCGTAGTTGGAATTGACCTGGGTACCACATTCAGCCTGATCGCGTATCTTGACGCGCAAACAGGGTCGCCGAAGTGTATTCCGGGGCCGTACGGCTCGACTTTGTGCCCGTCGGTTGTGAGTGTGGATCGCGACGGTAAGGTGATTGTGGGCGAACCGGCGCGTGCGAAGCTGCTGACGCAGCCGGAGCGCACCATTTATTCTGTAAAACGCCTGATGGGCCGCGGCGTTGCCGACGTGCAGGACGAACTCAAGATTTTTCCTTTTCGTATTGATCCCGGCAGCGACAACGTGATCCGCGTCCGGCTGGGCGACAAAAGTTTTACCGCGCCGGAAATTTCCGCGTACATTCTGCGCGAACTGAAATCCTGGGCCGAAGCTTATTTCAATGAGCCTGTGGATCGCGCGGTGATCACCGTGCCGGCGTATTTCAACGACGCGCAACGCCAAGCCACCAAAGATGCCGGCCGCCTCGCGGGTCTCGAAGTGTTGCGCCTGGTGAACGAGCCGACCGCTGCCGCGCTCGCTTACGGCTTGCACAAACAAAAGCGCGGGCACGTCGCTGTGTACGATTTCGGCGGCGGCACCTTTGACATTTCGCTCTTGAAATTGATCAGCACCAACGAAGGCGACATCTATCAGGTGCTCGCGACCAACGGCGATACGCACCTGGGCGGCGACGATATTGACAACGCGCTGCTGGACCTGGCGCGCCGCGAAATCCGGGAAAAATTTGGCGTGGAGTTCGATCATCGCGGCGAAGCCATCCAGACGCTGCGCAAGAGCCTGATTCGCGCCAAACACGAGCTTTCCTCGGCGCAAAGAACCATCGTGCAATATCCGCTGGAATCCAAAGGCATGTACGTCCGCGAAATCACCCGCGCAGAATTCGAGGAGCTGATTCGTCCGATCATTGCGCGCACCATGGCGCCCGTGAAAATGGCGCTGGCCGATGCCAAACTCGCGCCGCAAGAAATGGACGAAGTAGTGCTGGTAGGCGGCTCGACGCGTATTCCACTGGTGCGCAAGACGGTGGGCGATTACTTCCAGCGCGCGCCGCATTGCGAGCTCGACCCCGACGAAGTAGTGGCGCTGGGCGCGGCCGTGCAAGCGGACATTCTCGAGACCGGCGTGAAGACCATGCTGCTGCTGGACGTGACGCCGCTTTCATTGGGCATTGAGACCATGGGCGGCGTCATCGCCAAAATTATTCCGCGCAATTCCACGATTCCCGCCAGCGCGCAGGAACTTTTCACCACGGGAGTCGAGAATCAGACGGCCATTGACGTCCACGTGCTGCAAGGCGAACGCGAACTGGCCAAGGATTGCCGCTCGCTCGCGCGCTTCCAGCTGAAAACTCCGCCCGGGCCCGCGGGCCTGGCGCGCATCGAAGTGAAATTTCTGATTGACGCCAACGGCATTCTGCAAGTGGCGGCGCGCGATCTGCGCACCAGCGAGCAGCATACCGTCGAGGTGCAGCCGAGCTACGGCCTTTCCGATACTGAGATCGAACGCATGCTCGAGGAATCCATCGAATATGCCGAGCAGGATTTTGCCGAGCGCCAGGTGATCGAAGCACGCACCGAAGCGGAGACGATCCTAGCGGCGACCGACAAAGCGCTGGCGGACCCGCGCTCGCGGGAAATTTCAGCTGCGGAGCGAAAAGCAGTCGCGGATTCGGAAGCGCATTTGCGCGCGGCGCTCGCGGGCGGCGATTACAAATTGATGCGCACCCGGATTGACGAAATCAACGCGGCTACGGCGCATCTGGCCGAAGTGCTGATGAATGGCGCGCTGCAGACCGCGTTCGAAGGCAAGCGACTGGACGACGTATAGACTTGCGCGCGAGCATAGCTGGCTCGCGATGACCGTTTTGGAGTTGGGCGCTCGACCGTTCTGATTTTGTGATGAGCGCGTTGAGGGAGGAGCAGCACAGCATGGGCGGCAAGAATCCATATATTGAAGAAACAAAGTTCGCGCCCGCGACGAAGAAATATAAGGTGACGTTTGTCAGGGAAGGGAAGACCGTCGAAATTGATCCCGACAAAATTCCCTACGGCCACGACGGCTTGCCGGGCAGCATCCTGGACATTTCGCAGGGCTACCACATGGGCCTGGACCACGCCTGCGGCGGCGTGTGTGCGTGCTCCACGTGCCACGTGATCGTACACGAGGGTCTGGAAAGTTGCAACGAAGCCACCGACGCGGAGCTGGACCAGTTGGACGAGGCGCCGGGTGTGACGCCGAAGTCGCGCCTCGGTTGCCAGTGCGTGCCGGACGGAAGCAAGGACATCGTGGTGGAGATTCCGGAGTGGAACAAGAATTACGCGAAGGAAGCCGAGCATCAGTAGTCCGAGCGGCTGCGCTGCGGCAGCCTGCGCCCGACGGAAAATTCTGTATGGAGAAGCGGGATAGAATGCCGAACACGTTTGATTGGGACAACGCCGAGGAAATCGGCATCCAGCTGGCGGAAAAACATCCCGGCGTGGACCCACTGACCGTGCGCTTCACCGACATGCACAAATGGATTGTCGAACTTCCGGGCTTTACCGGCGATCCGAAATTATCGAACGAAGGAAAGCTCGAAGCGATTCAAATGGCCTGGCACGAGGAATTTCAAGATAGCCAGTAATCCAGTTTCTGCTCAGGCCTCGTCTGCACAAACTTTCGTGCGTACTTTCCCGCGCACTTCCACAGCTGATCTCGAAGCAGTCCAAATTGTCCATCGAATCGAATGCGCGAATCCCCGCATCCAATCCGCCAAATTGCGCCGGCGTGGTAGATTTTTGTCTTCGCGATTGAACTCGGCGGATTGAATCTGCCGGCCGGGAGGCATCAGCATGGGACCGGATCTACGATTTCCCATCGGAAAGTTTCAACGTCCGACGGTGGCGCTGACGGACACTCAGCGTCGCGAATACATTGAAGCGATTGCCGCAACGCCCGCGCGGCTTAGCGACGCCCTCAAGGGATTGAAGCCCGAGCAACTGGATACGCGCTACCGTCCCGAGGGATGGACGGTGCGCCAAGTCGTGCATCACGTTCCGGACAGCCACATGAACGCCTACACGCGATTCAAACTCGCGCTCACCGAAGAGCTGCCATTGATCAAGCCCTACGACGAAGCAAAGTGGGCCGAACTGGGAGACGCCAGAACGGCGGCCATCGAACCGTCGCTCGCCTTGCTGGAAAATTTGCACAAACGCTGGGTGCTGCTGCTGCGCTCGCTGGGGCCGGCGGAGTGGTCGCGCAAGTTCCGCCATCCGGACCATGAGAAGCCGCTTTCGCTGGACGATTCGCTCGCGCTGTACGCGTGGCACGGAAAACATCACGTGGCGCACATCACGTCGCTGCGCGAACGCGAAGGATGGCGCTAGCGAGGCGCTTGCTCCCAAACGTCCCAAGCGAATTATTCGGAGTTGCACTGCGACCCGACAAACGCAATGAAGATTACTTCAGGCATCCCCGCCGCAGCGGCATTGCTTCTCTCACCGTATCCGAAGGCTTGGCTGAAGGCATACGCGCGCTTTTCAGCGCGTGTCGCTCCCTTCCTTCGGTCTGCGGTGACTCCTAGTTGAATCGCGAACTTCTGCGGCTCCACGCGCCAAAGTTTTGCATTGTCGGCGTATTTCCATTTGCCCCAGCGCTGATCGATCGCCGCTTTTAAGTCGTCGAGGGATACGGATTTTTCATAGATGGCCGCTGAGCCTCGTACGCAACTCTCACTGCCCCTACTGCCGAAAAAATCGACCATCACCTGTCTTGGATATATATCGTTCGGACCTGCGTCTGACCATAGCTGTGAGCAACTCGAGGATTTGCACGACATTAGCTTTTCGTTCGGCAGCACAATGTGTCCGCCGTTCTCAGGATTGAATGTTGCGCGGGGTGCGAAAGACATCGTGGTCATCATTGCCATCAATACCGCGAGAATCCTTTTCATTCGGTGCTCCACTAAACATCAGCCGACCAAAGTGGATTATGCCAGATGACTCGATCAGCCCGACATTCACCGTACCCATGCGTCAGCTCCCCGATTGACACGTCATGGTGACAATGTGGCCTGTTTGCGGCGTCGCGGTGCGCTGGCGCGTGCGAGCAATCACACCGAGAAATTGGTAGATTGTCCGTAGGAACCTTGTATGGAACACACGGACCATCGCCCGACGTGGAAGACCCTATTAGCCTTTGCGATTATTTATTTTGTGTGGGGATCCACATTTCTCGCGATTCGTGTAGGAGTCCGCGAAGTTCCGCCGCTGGTTCTGGCGGCGATGCGCTTTTCGGTTGCGGGGCTGGTGCTTTTTGGCTGGGTGCTCGCGCGCGGCGAACCCTCACCGAACGCGCGCGAATGGCGGTCGGCATCCATACTCGGAATGGTAATTTTCCTTTTCGATTATGGGCTGCTGTTCTGGGCTGAGCAGCGTGTGCCTTCCGGCATCGCCGCCGTCATGCTGGCGACCATTCCGGTATTTATGGCGCTGTCTGAAATTATTTTCCTGCGCACGCAGCGTCTTACGGCGCGCTTGAGCCTGGCGCTTTTGATCGGCATCGGCGGAGTGGGAGTGCTGTTGAGCCGCGCGCTGAATCTGGGCGGGGCGCCGATTGATAAGCGGGGCGCGATGGCGCTGATTGTCGCTTCCATCAGCTGGTCGGTAGCGTCCGTGTTGGCGCGCAAACTGCCGCTGCCCAGTTCCAAAGTGATGAGCTCCGGAGCGCAAATGCTCGCGGGCGGAATTTTTCTCGCAATCGCCGCGGGCGCGCTGGGTGAATTTCGAAATTTTCATCCGTGGGCCGTTTCGCGCGGTGCGTGGCTCGCGCTGCTCTACCTGATCGTCGCGGGCTCGATCATCGGTTTCACGGCGTACGTCTGGCTGATTCATCATGAATCGCCAACAAAAGTCGGCACTTACGCGTACGTGAATCCGATTGTCGCCGTGCTGGTAGGATATTTTCTAGGCGGCGAAGCGCTAACCGCGCGCACGATCCTGGGAACTTTTCTGGTGCTGATCAGTGTGATAGTGATCACCACCACGCCCGCGAAGAAACCCGCAGAGACACTTTTAGCGGAAGATGCAGCCTAACGCCCGCCCGTCGCACGCGGCGTTACACAATTCTCAGCGCAGCTTCTCGATCTGTTGCTGCACTTGGTTGCGAAATTCCAGCGGATGTGCGACTTGGTGAAATGGGTCGGAAGTTCCGCCCGTGCCGATCATTACAATCGTTCCATAACCGAGCATTCGGCCGCACGTCGTTTCGCTCACTTCGATGCTCTCCACTTTATTCAGCAGCATTTCGATGGTCTTGCGGCTCATCAGGCCCGTCTTGATCACCACGCGCCGATTGGTCACCGCCATTTCTGTTGCGCCGCGGCGCACCATGCCCGTCAGAATCACGACGGCGCCGCAAACGAGCAGCGCCACTCCGCCACCTTCGGTCAAGTGCAACGCATTGATGTCCATTCCGTGTTGGCTGAATGCGTAATAAAGCAGCAGCACTCCCGGCAGGCCAAGCAGCACGCACCCAATGAAAATGTGCCCGAGCATCACGATCCAATGCAGCCGCGTCTGGTAAATTACCGTTTCCCCGGGAACCAAGTTCGATTCAACGTAGGTCATGTACTCTTACCCCCGAACCGCTTGGCCCAGTGATGAAATCAGCGCGCCGCTGTCCTGATTCAAGGAGGCTAGCACAATTGCCCGAAAGTTTTCCCGCCTGCTTTGGCCAGGCGCTTGACCAGCCGCGCGGACTGAAATTGGCCCACCGTCTGAGGATTGCGCGCTTGTGAATTCCGCCCGTATCTCTGATAATCTAAGCACGTCTGGCAGCACTTCCTCTGTGGCGCTATGGTGCAACGGTTAGCACGCGGCCCTTTCAAGGCTGAAATACGGGTTCGATTCCCGTTAGCGCTACCAATTACGGCCTGATTCAAGGGATTTTTTATCCGCGTCCCTGCTTGCGCACCGTCCCCCGCGCGCGAAGAAACCCGATATGAGGTAAAATTGCTTTAGCGCTTGGAAATAATAAGCAGCGGCCGCACTTCCGCATTCGCGATAAATTTGGACTGAGCAGCATAAAGGAGAGTCATAGTGGCGGATTTAATGAGGACATCGAACCCGGCTCTGAACGCCAAAGCATTTCAAGGAGAGGGCATCGGGCTGGGCGAGGCGATGACGCTGCAGGGAACCGTCAACAAGACGGGCCTGCTGCTGATCTGCGTGATCGCGACGGCGGCCTGGACGTGGAATATTTACACGCATTCGCAGAATCCCGAAGCGGTGTTGCCCCTGCTGGCAATCGGTGGTATCGGCGGATTTATTTTTGCGCTGGTAACGATTTTCAAGAAAACCTGGGCGCCGGTGACCGCGCCGATATACGCGCTGCTCGAAGGTTTACTGCTGGGCGGAATCTCCGCCATGTACGACGTGCGCTTTCACGGCATCGCCATTCAAGCGGTGAGCCTGACGTTCGGAACGCTCGCGATCCTGCTGCTCGCCTATCGCTCGGGGCTGATTCCGGTCACCGAGAAGTTCCGGCTGGGCGTGGTGGCGGCTACGGGTGGAATCATGATTTTCTATCTCGCGACTATCGTGCTGGGATTTTTCGGCGTCCACTTCACCACCATTAACGGCTCCGGTCCAATCGGGATCGCCTTTAGCGCATTCGTGGTGGTTGTGGCGGCGCTGAATCTGGTGCTGGATTTCGATTTTATCGAAAGCGGTGTGGCCGCGGGAGCGCCGAAATACATGGAGTGGTATGCGGCGTTCGGATTGATGGTCACGCTGATTTGGCTGTATCTGGAAATTCTGCGCTTGCTTTCGAAGCTGCGCAGCCGCAATTGATAGCGAGCACAGCGCGGCGGCCGCGGCATCATTTCGGCGCTCGATTTCGGTGCTTCGCTAGTTCGCGCTCGTCACCTTCGGGTGAATTTCCCCCGTTTGCGTTGTGGTAGGCCGCCACCAGAAATGTAACGTTTCTACCCCGCCCAGGTTGAAATGGAGATCGTGAATTCTTGCTCCCCCCGCTGACTAGCTCTGCCATATAGGTTTAGGTCTCCCCCCGACATGGCCTGGGAACTGCAATGTAACTACCCAGTTCTGTGCCTCGCCAGCTACCTCCAGGGCGATTCGAGGGTGCAAGCGTGAAAGAACGCGAAACGAAGGCGAACCGCGACATGCGCGAAGACAACAGCGAGCGGGGGTTTTCGCTGATTGAAATGAGCGCCGTAGTCATGCTGATCCTGATCATCTCGGCGATGGCGCTGATCGCCTACTCGCCGACTTTGCAGGACGCGCGTTTCGACGCCGCGATGCGTGAAGTGATCGATCAATTGCGGCAGGCGCGCGAGTATTCGGTCACCAACCGCCGCTACGTGCAAGTCACCTTTCCCACCGCCGTCGTAGGCGGAATCACCCAATATCAAGTTGTAATGCAGGTAAGAAACGATCTGACGGCCGGCGCCGGAGCAGTGAATCCGGTTCTGAGTACCGTGCCCATCGAATCCCCAGCGCAGTATTACGTGTTCGCCGGAACGCCGGACACGCCAGACGGCTTCGGCAATTCGGCGCCGGTGGTATTCGAGGGTCTCGCAGGCGGACCACTCAGCGGAATGCTGTTCCAAAGCGATGGCGAATTGGTGGATGGAGCGACGTTCCAGCCGATTAACGGAACGGTGTTCATGGGTCAACCCGGCAAAAACTCGACGGCGCGGGCAGTTACTGTTCTCGGCGGCACCGGCCGGATACGCGGCTGGAAGGGAACGGGTGCGATATGGGCTAGGTTCTGAAGGAGCTCAAGAAAATGTGGCAAGTCAGAAAACGGCAAGCGGCGAAGGGCTTCACGCTTTTAGAGACGATGATCTCACTGGTAGTTCTGGGTGTGGGCGTTCTCGGCTTGGCGGCGATGTTGGCGGACTCGCTGGCCTACATGCAGGGCTCTCAGGATGCTTTCATCGCGCAGCAGAAGGCGGAAGAAGCCGCCGAAGCAATCTACACTGCGAAATATACGAACAACGCAACGTTCGCGCAGCTTTCCAACAACACCGTGGGCAATCCCGGTGGACTCTTCCTGGTCGGGCCGCAGCCGTTGCTGGTTCCCGGAGCCGACGGGCTTGTCGGTTCGGTTGCCGATTCAGGCGGAACGCCGGCTTACATCGTTTATCCCGGACCTGACGGCAAATTGGGCACCCCCGACGACGTGAAGCAAGCGCTGGGAAACTTTACCCGCACCATCGCCATCACTCCGGTGGCGGGTTACACCAACAGCCTGAATCAGGTAGTGATCACCGTGAACTATACGACAGGCCGCTTTCAGCGCGCCTACAGTTTGACCACCTACGTTTCAGCCTTCTAGCACCGCAAGGAGCAAGGATGAAGCTGCAAAGAGGATTTACGCTGATTGAGTTGATGGTCTCGATGAGCATCGTCGTTTCCGTCGTGGCCATCGCCACGGATGCGCTGATGCAGGCGGAGCACGTGACCACCATGGTCGCCTATGAGGCCAACACGCAAGAGAACCTGCGCGCCGGAATGCATTTCATGGTCCGCGACCTGATGCAGGCGGGCGAGGGAATTCCTCAGGGTGGCATCAGTATTCCCTATACCGCTGCCTCGGCGGTGAATCGCCCCGGCACCGCAACCACATTTCCGACAGGCTACATCGCCCTGCCGGCGATCACTCCAGGGTCCCAGGCCGGGTCGTTGGCCACGTCCATCAATCCTGCAACCAACGCAGCGCTCACCGGAATTCAGACCGACATCATCAACATTATCTATGCGGACAACGTTCTGGTGGATACGGCGGGAAACTACCTCTACAGCTATCCGGTCTTTCAAGCCGCGCCATCCGTTCCGGTTTGCGCTGGAACGATATCCCCCACCGGCGCATCGGTTTCGCTCGCGCCGGCCTGTTTCACGATGCCGGGAGTCACGAATCCCATTACCACCGGTAATCTGATCATGTTTCACAACCAGAACGGAACCGCGCTGGAATATGTGACTGGCGTCGCCGGCCAAACCATCGCTTTCGGAGCCGGCGATCCCGCCGGCCTCAATCAAACAGGCTTGGCGAACGGAACGGTAGCGAGCCTGGCTACCACCCCGGGAGTGTTTCCACCGACCACAATTACACGCGTTTGGATGGTCACTTACTACATCAACGTGGCCAGCGCGACGGACCCGCAATTGATTCGCCAGGTAAATTATCCGAATTATCCCGCGGGCGCGCCGGCGAATCCGCCACAGGCGATCGCCGACGATATCGAGAACCTGGGTTTCAGCTACGATATCACCAGTTCCACGGATGCCGCCGGCACCTACACCGACGGTCCTGGGAATGCCGCCGAACCGATTTTTCCGGATACGCCCGCGCAGATACGCGCGGTGAACGTTTTCCTGGCAGGCAGGTCCGAATATGCCTATACGCCGCAAACGACGCCGGAGTTCCTGAGAAGCAATCTGAGCACGCAGGTGAGCATTCGCAGCCTTTCGTTCACCAACCAGTTCAATACGTCGGCCTCGTCCACGGCCCCATAGTAGCTATCGCAAGTCACAAGACATCGGGGTTTGTAGATTTTCAAGGAGATCCGCTGTGAGAACGGAACCAGAAAAGGGCGTCGCACTGATAACCTCGCTGTTTGTTCTGCTGCTGGTTTCAGCCATCGTAGTGGGCTTGGGCTGGATGGTGATGACGGACCAGCGCCTGGGTGGCAATAACTCCAGCCGCGAGCTGGCCTTCTACGGCGCTGAAGCCGGCATGGAAAAAATGACCACCGACGTGGCCCAACAGTTTGCTACTTCGGGTTCGATGACCGCGGCGAACGTAGCAACGATCACCGCCGCTCCCCCGACCGGGCTCACCGGCGTAACTTATGTGAATTCCGCAGGCGCTTCCACCTACAACCTCACTTTCATTCCGGACGGAGCCGGAAATCCCGCGACGAGCAACGCCACGATTTTGCCGCCGAGTCCCTACGCCGGGATGCAGGGCTTGATCACGCCGTTCACCATGACGGTGGCGGCGCAGAATTCCTCGTCGGGCGCGGAAGTGAAACTGACCAGGCAAGTGCAGGTGGTCGCCATCCCCGTCTTCCAGTTTGGCATTTATTCTGATTCGGATTTGTCGTTCTTCAACGGTCCTTCGTTTGGTTTCGGCGGCCGCACGCATACCAACGGAAATCTGTGGCTTGCGCCCAATCAAGGTCCTCTTTTCATGGGTGACAAAGTAACCGTGGTCGGCCAAGTGATCCGCACCAATCTGGAAAATGGCTTTGTGGTCGCTGGCGCGGGCGCCGCTTACGGTGGAGACGTATCCATTGCTCTCGCTCCAGATCCCACGATGGCCGGTGAACCCGGCGGCGCTCCCTACACGAACGCTTCCTGGCGCCAGTTGGGGATCGGCGAAGGCAGCGTTACTGGCAACAGCGTCTACGGCGCCGTCAGCACTACCCTGAACAATCCCACATGGACCGGAACGGTTGTGCCGGCCTATATGGGTCAACTTCAGAACGGCGTGCCGGTGTTGAGTCTCACTTCCACCGCGTTGGGTGGAATCACGCCGATTTCGCTGATTCGCCGCCCCGTTCCTGGTGAGCTCGCTTTGACGCCGGCCACGTTTGCCCAGCGGCTGTTCTCCCAAGCGACGCTGCGAATCTTGCTTGACGACTATCCGCTCGCCACCACCGTGCCGGGTTCTTCGGCCGCATGCCATAACGCCGATATGATGAGCTTGGACACGGTCACCAGTGCCCCGGATCCGATCGACCTCGCAACCTTGGCGTTTACTCCCACTGCGCCAGCGTCGCCGTTCGGATTTACTACAGCCCCCCTTTGGTACGCGGGCAACTATCCGCTGCCGACGTCTGGAAACACAGCGGGCACCTACACTCCTAGTAGCAACTCCTCCACTCTACCCGAACCCGGATACTGGATGGCGGGTGGATATCCTACAATCACAGGATGCATCAAGATCGAATATCAGGTGAATCCTGGTGGCACCTGGGTTGACGTCACCAAGCAGATACTGGCGATGGGCCTCACTGGGAAGAACATCAATCCGACGTATAACGCCCTCGTCGTCTCCCCCAATCTCTTGAATCTGCCAGCAGGTCAAGTTGCTGCCCAGGGTCCGAGCGGCGGAGGAGTCGTACCCGTTTCCTGCGCCGACCCCAGCGGCAACGCCATCATCCGTTTGGCGCGCGTGCGAGATAACCCTTCCACCGCGAGCGTCGGAAATCCATGCGGAACACAGACCCTCTCCAGTCCGTCCTACGATTACTGGCCGAATGTGCTGTACGACACGCGTGAGGGTGTTGACCGCGCCCCCGCCGCTTCCACCTCCGCTCCGTTCATCGCCGCGGAAGGCGTGATGAACTACGTCGAGCTGGATGCCAAGAACCTGGTGACTTGGTTCACCGCAAATCAGGCTGCGCTGGGCCTGGATAACAACACGGGCTACACCCTTTATTTCTCAGACCGCCGCGGCGAAAGGGTGGATACCGATGTCTCTAACACCAAAACCGGGTCTTTTGGATATAACGACATCATAAATCCGAGCGACCCGGCGAACGGCTGCTCGAACTTCGTCATCGATCCCGGTGAAGATTTCGAAGGCGACGCTGTCCTTCGAAAGTATGGCGGCGCCGAAATGGCTCCCGCCACGATCCTGCCGACGAACTACATGCTACCCATTGCGAACCTACCCGGCATGACGCCCACGGCGGGCCCCAACCTGTGGACCGGCGCGAACTCCATCACCGGAAACCTGCTAGGTGTCGCCTACAAACCCGCAGGCATCACCTACTCCGGCGGGCTGTTTGCGAACACCAATTGCGCGCCTGCCAATCCCAATCGTCCGGATGTTACGTACGGCAACGCGCAGGAGGCCCGCGAAAATCCTCCGGTTTTCTTCCGTCGCGCACTGAAAATCGTAGACGGCGCCTCGTTGAATATCGGAGTCACCTGCAGCGGAACCGACGGTCTCAGCATCGTTGCGGAAAACCCGGTTTACATCCAGGGCGATTACAACGCGCCGGTGGACGACGGAACTTGGGGCGGCGTTAGCGTCGCGGCAGCCGTCGAAGGCGACGCTGTGACATTTCTCTCCAACAACTGGAACGACGTGAACTCCTTCGCTTTTCCGTTCAACATAAACAATCGAGCTGCCGCGCCGACGGCATACCGCGCTGCGGTTATTTCAGGCAAGGGCATTCCATTCCCCTCGATCGCCGGACAGGCGCAGGACTTTGGAACAGACGGCGGAGTGCACAATTTCCTCCGTTTCCTGGAGAACTGGGGTCTGATCTGCCACTACCGAGGGTCCATGGTTAGCTTCTATTACAACCGTCAAGCGGTCGGCACGTATAAGGGAACCGGTGTTTACAGCCCGCCCAGCCCGCGTGACTACAGCTTTGACACGAACTTTACGCTGGGCCCGGCGTGTTTGCCGCCGCGCACTCCGTCGTTGCGCTCGGTCAACACCATCGGGTTCTCGCAGGAAATTCTGCCGACGCAGTAACAGTTATCGTACCCGCAGCGCAAGAAGCGGCTCCCGCACCTCCCGGGGAGCCGCTTTTTTTTGCGGCGGCGTGGCGCGATGTGGTGCGTCACTGCGAGGCGGGCAGGCTTGCGCGCGCCCCTAACCTTCACCGGCGGGCATATCGGAAGCAGCGGCGTGGTTGACACTGGCCCGCCCTCGCCGAATAATGCGGCCATGTCCAAGCCCGAGACCGTCCGGCGCATCAAGAGCTACTCGGCCGAGAACGGCTACGTTTACCAATATCAATTTCAAGACGTGCACCCCGCGCAGCGCGATGGAGCCAAGGGCAACGAATTCATCTATTACGTCTCGGCAGACCGCAAAACAATGTTCCCCGTCCGCATCTTCGTTCGCCGCGACGCCCTCGACCAATGGACCAAGCAAACCGGCCGCGCCCTGACCGGCACCGAAGAGTACGCCGTCGCCAAGATGCGCCTGTTTCAAGCGCTCGATGAAGTCGCAGATTTCGCCACAAACCGCCCCGAACTCACCGTGGACACATCCAACCTGTCATCACTGCTGGAACGCCTGGACTTGTAACTCGTCTCGTGCAACCTTGCTTGAAAACCAGTGAACCGAAATCCCACCACCGGCGTCTGGCTGAATGAGGCAGTGATGGATGCATTGGCAGCCAGTTTTCCGGGAAGCGAGGTGAGCCAGGACGAATCGCTCGCGCGCGAATTCGAGCAGCGCCTGGCGGATTGTCCCAAGCTGGCCTATCGCGTCGCGCTGGGCGTACTGCACAATCCGACGGAAGCCGAAGATGTAGCGCAGGAAGCCATGCTGCGCGCCTATCACAATTTCTATCGCCTGCGCGACCGCGAACGGTTCCGCGGCTGGCTCGTGCGCGTGGCATTTCGGCTGGCGCTCGATCGCATCCGCGCGAAGAATCGGCGCGAGCGCTATGAGCACGACGCAATGCGCGCAACTTTAAGCGCCCAGCCGGAAGTCAGCGCCGAAAATTTGGTCGCGTCGCGCGAATTCGAACGGCAAGTAGCACAGGCGCTCGACGCACTTCCAGAAAAACTCCGGATGGTGATGGTCCTGGCGGCCATCGAAGGTTATAACACGCGCGAAGTCGCGGAGCTGGCCGGTCTGCCCGAGGGTACCGTGAAATCGCGACTGTTTCTGGCGCGAAAGAAGTTGGCGGAGAGTTTGCAATGTCTTGTGAAAAATACTCCGGTTGGATAACCGACGCGGCGCTCGGCGAGCTTCGCGCCGAACCTGAGCCCGAGCTGCTCGCACACGCTATGGACTGTGATAGGTGCCGCGAAGCGCTCATTCACGCACGAGAGGTACGCGAGTGCGTGGATCGCGGCGTCGAAGCGCTCGTTGCGGGCGAGCCGTCGCCGCACTTCGCAACGAATCTGCGGCGCCGAATAGCGCAGGAATCTCAATCGCTCCGTTCCCCGTGGAGAGCATGGGCTCCGGTCATCGCAGGCGCCCTCGCGCTCGCCGCAGTTCTGGCGATCATGGTCACTCAGAGTCCTATGCGCAGCTTGCCCAACCCCAGCGTCGCCTCCGCGGTGGCTGCTAATTCCGCGCTACGCGAAGCGGCGACGGCGTCTCCTGCGAGTCCGCAACACGCGCAGCGAACCGAAGGCAAGCACGGTCCCGGGCGGACCACTCAGGCGCCCCCGCGCACCACAGCGCTGCCCGAAATCATCGTGCCGAAGGGCCAACTCTCTGCAGCAGCGCAATTGAGCGCGGCAATTGTTGCAGGTCGAGTGGATGTCAATCAGCTACTGGCCGCTCAACACGAGTATGAGAAGCCGCTGGAAGTGAAACTCATCGAAATACCGCCGATGGAAATTCCTGCACTAGACGACGCCACGGAAAAACCTGCAAACTCGATTCCATTCTGAACGAAAGCCGCCTGACCGGCGTCTTCATCTATAGAAAGCCGCAATAAATGGATCATCGGAGGTTCTTGATGAAATTTTCACGATCGCTCGTCACCTGCGCATTGCTTTTTATGTGCGCGCCGCTCCTGGTTTGCGCTCAGGGAACCAAAGCAGCGGACGCTCCGGAAATTGCGACGGCCGAACCGTCAACGCCAGTTAAGTTGCAGATCGTTCTGTCTGAATATGACGGCGCGAAAAAAATCGCCAATCTCTCCTACTCTATGCCGCTCCTAGTAGCGGGCGGCAAACCCAGCGGCGCGTATTCGACCCTGCGGATTGGGGTCAAGGTTCCGGTGACGACCGCCGATTCGAAAACCGGCGCCACCCAGATACAATATATCGATGTGGGTACCAGCATTGATGCTCGGGTAGCGCGTGCTGATGACGCGAAATATCAAGTGGATTTAAAGGTGGACCGCTCTTCATTGTACGTTACCGCCCGCGGTCAGGATGGCAAGATCGTCGGCAAGGAATGGTCAGACGGAGAAGCGCCTCCCACCACTCAGCCGCTTGTGCGGCAATATCGCGGAGACGTGGGAATGTTTCTGCGCGAAGGGCAACCTGCCGAAGGAACCGTAGCAACGGATCCTCTCACGGGGCACGTTTTCAAGGTAGAGGTCACTCTGAACGTCGTGAAGTGAATTAGAAATTGTGCCGTTCGAGCGCAGCAAACGTGGAAGCAGGTCGCGCAAGATTGCACTACACTCGTAGGGTCGCAGCGCGGCACCGCGGAGATTGGCGGCGCTACGCCTTCGCCAGCACCGCGTGCAGCGCCTGCTCTAAATGTTCGTAGCGAAACGCGTAACCGTACTGCAGCAAGCGATCGGGCTGCACGCGCTGGCTGGCCAGCAGCAGCGCATCCGCCATTTCGCCCAGCGCCAGCCGCAGTGCCAACGCCGGCGCCGGAAAAATCCCCGGTCGATGTAGCACGCTCGCCAGCACCCGCGTGAAATCGCTGTTGCGCACCGGCTCCGGCGACACCACATTCACCGCCCCGTTCCACCGCGAATCATCAATCGCCGCGCGCAGCACCCTCACCGCGTCTTCCAACACGATCCAGGACATCCACTGCTTCCCACTACCCAGCCGCCCGCCCGCGCCGAATTTGAAGGGCGTCAACATGCGCGGCAACGCGCCGCCCTCCGCGGACAGAATAATTCCGAAGCGCGCGATCACCGTGCGGATTCCTAAGCTCGCCGCCCGCGCCGCTTCACCTTCCCACGCGCGGCACAAGATGGCCAGGAAATCGTTGCCATAGTCGCTCGATTCGGTCAGCACTTCGTCGCCGCGGTTTCCGTAGTAACCCGTCGCCGAAGCGCAAACGAAAACGTGCGGTTGCTGCTTCAGGTGCGATAGCGCATCCACGAGCACACGCGTCGAATCCACCCGGCTGCTGCGCAGTATCGTCTTGCGCTTGGACGTCCAGCGCCCGCCCGCGATGCTCGCGCCATTCAGATTCACTATGGCGTCGAAACCTTCCATCGCTGGCACGTCCACCAGTGCACTCAAAGGATTCCACTGCACGTCGCCAGCCAGTGCTTTGCCGCCCGGACGCACCAGACAGCAGACGGTGTGGCCGTCGGCACGCAGCGCGCTCGTAAGCGCGGCTCCCACCAGCCCTGAGCCACCTGATATCAGAACTTTCATCAAACATCCCCGTGAACCAGTCGCGTCATGCTGCCACTTGAACTAACCTACGGCGCGCCACGAGCGCCGTCAAGCGCACCCAAAGCGGCCGCGTATATTCCCCCACCCCGCGCCTGACGTTGACCCCTCGCGCCAAATATTTCACAACCAATCGCCGACGCGCGCACCCATGTAGTATAGAATTTGCAATTCTGCAACGAGGTGTGAATGGCTGTCACAACCCGGCGACTTCGTACCGCAATCATCCTGGCCAGCATCTTCGTGTTTCCCGCCGCTATTTCCCGTGGCACGCAGGATAATCCCGGCATCCGCGGATTCGCGCCCGCGCGTGTTGCCGCCGAACGCGCCCTCGAGCAGCAGATGCGCGCGATTCCTGATCCCGCGCGCGCAGAAAGTAATTTGCGGCACATCACCAGCGAACCGCACATGGCCGGCACCGAAGCCAGCCACCGCGTGGCGGAATGGTTACGCGACCAGTATCGCAGCTACGGTTTCGATGCCGAAATCGTCACCTACAGCGTGTGGCTCGCGCAGCCCCGTGAAGTGCGGCTCGAGCTAACCGCGCCCGAGAAAAAAACTCTGGCTACTCCCGAGCAGTCCTTCCAGGTGGATCCCGACACCTCGAATAAGAACATCGTCGCCGGATTTAACGCCTTCTCGCCTTCCGGAGACATCGCCGCGCCGGTCGTCTATGTGAATTACGGGATGCAGGCGGATTACCGCGAGCTCGATAAGCTGGGAATCAGCGTCGCCGGAAAAATCGCGATTGCCCGCTACGGCGGCTGCTATCGCGGCATCAAAACGAAGCTTGCCGAAGAGCACAAAGCCCTCGGCCTCATAATTTATTCCGATCCCGAAGACGACGGCTACGTCGCAGGCGATGTGTTTCCGAACGGTCCGTGGCGCCCGATGAGCGGCATCCAGCGTGGCTCTGTGGAATACACGCAGATCTATCCGGGTGACCCGCTCACACCGGGCGTACCAGCAACCGCGAATGCCAAGCGCCTCGCGCCCGCCGACGCCGCGAATCTTCCGCACATTCCCACCATGCCCATCAATTCGCAGGACGCCGGCGCGATTCTCTCGAATCTGGGCGGCCCGCACGTCCCGCGTCAATGGCAGGGCGGTTTGCCGTTCACGTATCACGTGGGACCCGGCGCGGCCGTCACACACATGAAAGTGGTGATGGACTATCAGCAGCGCACGCTTTACGACGTCATCGCGAAACTGCGCGGCACAAACGACGGCGAATGGGTCATCCTCGGCAATCATCACGACGCCTGGGTTTACGGCGCAGTGGATCCCGGCAGCGGCACCGCGACCATGCTCGAAACCGCGCGCGCTTTCGGTGAACTGGTCCGCGCCGGCTGGAAGCCGCGGCGCACCATCGTGATGTGCGAATGGGACGGCGAGGAGCCCGGCCTGATGGGCTCGACCGAATGGGTGGAAGCAAATCGCGCCGAATTGCAGGCCAAAGCGGTCGCGTACTTGAACACAGACGTAGGCGTCGCCGGACCAAACTTCACAGCGTCCGCCACGCCGTCGCTCAAGGAGCTGGTGCGCGAAGTTACGCGCGAAGTGCAGGACCCGCGCGACGTGCGCAGCGTTTACAACGTCTGGCTGGATCGCGCCACGCGCCAGCAGGAAGAGCCCAACGGCATCGCGCGCCCGAACGCAAAGCTCACAGCTACAGGCGAAGCTCCCATCGAGGCCTTGGGCGCGGGCTCGGATTTCTGCCCGTTCTTCGACCACGCGGGAATTCCTTCGCTCGATGCCGGATTCATCGGCGACTACGGCGTGTACCACTCGATGTACGACGACTTCTACTGGATGAAAAAGTTCGGCGATCCCACGTTCGAATTTCACGTCGCGTTGGCGAAAATCCTGGGCACTTTGGCGCTGCGCCTCGACGAATCCGACATGCTTCCGTTCGATTACTCCGCCTACGCCGCGGAAATCTCGCGCGCCGCAAACGACCTAGCCACGCGCGCCGCCAAGCAGGGAGTCGGTGTCACGGAACTGCCAGCAGTTTCGGTCGCCGCCGCGCAGCTCACAGCCTCCGCCGCTCGCGCAGCGCAAGCGTTGCAACAATTGTCGAACGCCTCGCCCAACGCCGCGAAGCAAAATGAAATAAATCGCGAACTCGTCAGCGTCGAACAAGCGCTGCTAGCGCCAGAAGGCCTCGCAGGCCGCACTTGGTACAAGCACACCATCTACGCCCCAGGGACCTACGCCGGATACGCAGCAGAAGTCCTCCCCGGCGCAAACGAAGCCCTCGATCGCCAAGACGCCCCCACCTTCACCCGCGAATCCGCCGCCCTCACCGCAGCCCTCCACCGCGCCTCCGCCCGCCTCGACGAAATCGCTCGCCTAGCCTCGTCGCCCACCGCCCAATAGTCGGCGGCATTCACGCGTACGCAATCAATGAGCGCGCACGGTGCGTCAGTTTCCGCTTAACGATTTTGTCAGGCGGTCTATTTCCGGTTTATCTCCGTGTCGGTTTATCTCCGTCGGTTTATCTCCGTTGACTTGCCATCTGACGCACCCTAAGATGTCCGCGCAATGCAGGTTTCCTCAACTCTACTCGGCCAGACGATTTTCCGTTAGGTACGGTCGAAAAGTTCGCTGCCTGAGGCATGAGCATTGTCTGGGAACGGAAAAACCTGATCCGTGCGTCGCGTTGGAGGGAAACAATGTTGGGTCGAAGAATCGCCATTCTAGTTGTGGGTGCACTGTTGGCCGCGGGCGGTGTGCTCGCGCAGACGAAGCCGGATTCGCCGGAATTCGATGTCAAAGAGCACTACACGAAATACGAATACCGGCTTCCCATGCGCGACGGCGTCCGCTTGTTCACCGCCGTGTACGTCCCGAAAGATGGCTCGCAAGCGTATCCGTTTCTGATCAACCGCACACCGTACAGCGTGGCGCCCTACGGCGTCGATCAATATCGCGCGCAATTGGGACCGTCGCCGGACTTCGACAAAGCCGGCTACATTTTCGTGATGCAAGATGTGCGCGGGCGCTACATGTCGGAAGGTACGTTCATCGAAATGCGCCCGCACATTGACAATAAAAAATCCAACAAAGACGTGGACGACAGCAGCGATTTATACGACACCATCGAATGGCTTCTGAAAAACGTACCAAACAACAACGGCAAGGCCGGCATCTGGGGCATTTCGTACCCGGGATTTTTCACGTCGGCCAGCATGATTGACTCACATCCGGCACTAAAAGCCGCGTCGCCGCAGGCGCCCATGACAGATCTGTTCAAGGGAGACGACGCCTACCATGGCGGTGCGTTCATGCTAGCCGCGAATTTCGGGTTTTATGCTTATTTCCAGCCGCAAGCCAATCCGCAACTGCCGCCGAAAGTCCGCGTACCTTTTGATTTCGGCACGCCGGATGGCTACGAGTTTTTTCTGAACGCAGGCACTCTGGAAAACCTGGGCAAGCTGCTGGGTGGCCAGCAAGCGCTCTGGCTCGATCAGGTGCATCACGATACCTACGACGACTACTGGAAGTCACGCAATCTCGCCGCGCATACCAAGAACATTCACTGCGCCGTGCTCACAGTCGGCGGCTGGTTTGACGCCGAAGACTTGCAAGGGCCCTTCACCTTGTTTCATGCGATCGACCGGGACGACCCGGAGATCTTCAACGCGCTGGTGGTGGGCCCTTGGGTGCATGGCGGATGGGCGCGTCTCAATGGGGACCACTTGGGTCGCGTGAGTTTTGCGGCAAACACGGCGGACTATTATCGCAAGAACATTTTGTTTCCGTTTTTCGAGCAGCACTTGAAAGGGAACGGCAACGCGAAATTGCCGAAAGCCTACGTGTTCGAGACCGGCACAAACGTGTGGCGACAGTATGCCGCATGGCCGCCAAAAAACACGGAGACGAAGACACTTTATTTCCACCCCAACGGCGTTTTGTCGTTTGAGCCGCCGCAAGCGGAAGCGGCCGCGTTCGACGAATACGTGAGCGATCCGGCCAAGCCCGTGCCGTTCGTAAACTATGTGGCAGAGACGGTGCCTCAGGAATACATGGTATCGGACCAGCGCTTCGCCGCAGCCAGGACCGACGTGCTCACCTATCAGACCGAGGTTCTGCAACAGGATGTGACGATTGTGGGGCCGGTGTCCCCGCGGCTGTTTGTTTCCACCAGCGGCACGGATTCCGATTGGGACGTGAAGCTGATTGATGTTTATCCGCCGGATTATCCGCCAAGCAAATTAGACGAGCCGCGTCCGGAAGAGAAAGGCAAGCCGCTGACGGATGTGCCGGCGCCGCCCTTCACCATGGGTGGATATGAGCAACTGGTGCGCGGAGAACCGTTCCGCGGAAAATTCCGCCACAGTTTTGAAAATCCCGAACCATTCTCGCCGGGCAAAGTAGAAGCGGTAGCCTTCGCGATGCAGGACGTGAATCACACTTTTCGCCGCGGCCATCGCATCATGGTGCAAATCCAAAGCTCGTGGTTCCCGCTTACAGATCGCAATCCCCAGACCTTCCTGAATATACCGGACGCCAAACCGTCCGACTTTGTAAAAGCCAACCAGCACGTGTATCACAGTCAGGGCCAGGCCTCAGGCATCGAGACCAATGTGCTCCTGCCAGCCGTCGCTGTGGCAGATAAAAAATAGTCAGGGCTGTCCTCCCAGTCAGCCCTCGTGCTGCGCATCGCTATCGCGCGATCGGGATGCGCACCGAGCCGATTTTTCCGCTGCCGCCGTCGCGCACAATTATTTGCACTCCGGCGGCGCCGGGCAGCACTTGCACATCCCGGGTGAGGATCATCCCTTGCTTCATCAACTGCGCGTACGTCTCGGAATCGATCGCCAGAGGAAGCCGCAGCGGATGCGTTTCGATTACACGGTTTTTTTCATCCAGTTGAATGTAGGCCAGGCTCACCACATCGTTCCAAGCGCCGCCACCCTGTGCAAATTGAAACTGCGCGGTGTCCAGTGAAAGCACCAGGCTCAGTGTTTTCTCACCGGGCTCATAGGGCGGCGTGACCTGCGCGCGAATTCGAATTCCGGTAGCCTCCACCGGGCTGGTCGCAATTTCTGAAAGCATCTCCGCCCAGGTCTGGCCGGCTATCTTCGGCTCCGGCAGCGCGAAATACCCTTCGCGCGTCTGCACATGCGTGTCCGGACGATTCACTTTCACTTGCAATTTGTGAAAGCTTCCGTCCCAGTTCGCATCCTCCGGATAAAATCCCAGCTGGTACGTCACGCGCGATTCGTCAATGGCCTGCCGGATCGAGCCTTTGATCGCATTGGTGTTATAGAACGCAAATCCGCCCGTGCGCCGCGCCAGAATTTCCATGGCTCCGAAATTCTCCATGTCTTGCTCCATGCTCGCAGCCGACCGTTCTTCGCCCGGGCGGTCAGTCATCAATCCGCGCGCGTCCACCGGATAAACCGCCACGTTCGCCTCCGTCAGCGCCCTCATCGTCAGTTCGACGTCCGTCGCGTACGGAATTTTCTGCCCATCCGCCGTGCGCTGCAGATTATTGGCTTCCAGACTGAACGGAAAACTGCTCGAAACCCACAACAGGTTTTTTCGTCCCGGCAGCGAGCCGACGTGTTCGGCGATCATACGCAGCGCCTCCGCCGTCGGGTGCCGGTGATCCATCGCGAACGCCTGGTTCTCGTCAATGCCCGCGTCCTGCGCTACCGCCTCCAGATTTTTGTGCAACACACTCATTGATTCGGACTGGCCCACGTCCATATCCAGCGCTCGCTCGCCCAGATACTTTTTCAGTGATTCGGCCAGTTTCGAGGCGTCGCTCGTGAATTCGTGCAGCACTCGCAAACGCGCTCCGAGCGTGTAGAGCGCCACGCGATCTTCCGCGCGCAGTGTGCCCAGAAGTTTTGCAATCTGGCTGCGCATATACGCCTGATCCAGGCTTCCGCTGTTGAACGCATCCAGCAGGATGACCGTGAGGTTTGAGGGCACGTCGGCCGCTTGAATTCCGTTGCTGTAGGTGTTCGGTGGCAGCGGCTCGGTCGCACCCGGCAACAGCTGGCTCGTTTCCACAGAGAACAGCTGAATCGTCCGTTGCGATTTGTTATCGAACACCGCGAAATCGTCTTTCGTAAGCCCGGTCACAGGACTGCCGTGCTTGTCGAGGACGATCACGTCAAACTGAACCAGCCGCGTGGCCACGCGCAGCGGCTGCTGCAGGGGCGGGACGGATTTATCTTGCTCGGCGCGCGCCGATCCCGTGCCGGGTGCCGCGATGATCGCAGCGGCGAAAATCGCGACACTGAGAACAGCGATCGCCCGCACATTCATCGGGTCTGTGCCTCTCGCGCGACGGACTTCGGGTATTTCACTTCGCGCAGCCACTTGGCGAACCAGAACCACCAGATCAGGAACAGCGCCACATTCGGCCAGCCCGCCTCCACTCCGAACGGCATCCCCGTCAGCCACGCGGGGCCGTGGAAGCTGCCCTGGAATAAATGCCCGTTGCCCATTTGTCCACTGTCGGGCACGCCGTAGAAATAGGTCTCGCCCCAGTCCCATGCGGCGTGTAGGCCGATCGGCATCCACAGGTCGCCGGTCCGCCGCAGTAAAAAGCAAGCAATCAGCCCGAAGCCGCCAACGGTGCACAGGCCGAGCACCGTCCAGCCGGGATTCAGCATGTGCGCCGCGGCCATCAGTGTCGAGGTGATCACCGCCGCCGGCCAGAAGCCGATTCCGCTCGTCAGCGTAAACTGCAGATAGCCGCGATAAAAAAATTCCTCAACCGTCGCCGCTAAAATCATCGTCACGGTCCACAGCAGGCCGTATTTCAGTATGTCTAAGCCATGCAGCTGCTGAGGCCCCAGGGAGTAGGCGCGCGCGAGCCGCAGGACCCCAAGGAGCAGCGTCAAAGAAACGAAGCCGATAGCCCACGCAAGCCAGAACTCGGCGCAAAACGCTCGCCGCCAAGGCAAACCGTAATCGGCGAGGCTGCGGCCTTCGATTTTCCCCATCACCCACGCCGCCAGCAACAGCACGCACAACGCCACTGAAAGGGTAACGGTCGCGACCGTTGGGCTACTCGCGTCAGGCTGTTCTCCGTGCAACAAAGCGTCTGCGATCTTGTTCGCGCCATAACCCAGCGCGAACACCAACGCGGCATAGATCAATAGCCGCCATCTGGCGCGCAGGCCATGCGGCCCCGCAAAGCTGTTGGGTAGCACTCGCTACTCCCTCGGACATACAACGCGACTGGTGGATACACGAATCCTAATGAAACGCCGCCCCGCGCTCATTCATCGAGACTGAGGCTAGCACCGGCCCGCTGCCCTGGACTATGATTGATTGCGCCAAAATTTTGTGAGCAATTTGGCCCTGGCAGATACCCAGGCAGCACCACGGAGCAGCCCCATTTCCAGATCCCCCACAGTTTTCGCTCGTTCCGTCCGCAAAATCGCTGAGGCGGTGGCGCCGCGCGGCAACGTCGGGCATCTGCTCCAGGCCGTTGGCCTCGACCACGAAGCGCTGCGCGACCCGCTCCTGAGAATTCCCTATGCGGACATGATGCTGCTTTCGGAGTTGGCCGCGAGGATGACCAAAGACGTTGCCTTTGGCCTCCACGTCGGTGAACAGGTCGAACAAAATTCTTACGGCATCGTCGGATACTCGGTCGTCAGTAGCCGGACCCTCGGTGAGGCGCTCCGCACCTTGGAGCGCTATTTACCAATTTGGACGAACGTTGGCGCGTTCAAACTGGATGTGGAAGGATCCGTCGCACATTTTCAGTGGAAATATTCGAACTGCCCGCTGCCCGAGCCGCGACATGATGTCGAGATGTCCATGGCGACGGTGGTGCGATTCAACCGTCTCTCAGACGGCGCCGCATGGAAACCGCGCGAGGTCTGGTTCGCACACGCCAAGCCCAAGGACGTTTCCGAACACGCCCGCATTTTCCGTGCGCCCGTGCGCTTCGGCATGCCGGCGAACGCGCTGCTCCTTTATAGCGGCTCACTAAGCACCCCGCTGAGGGACGCTAATCCCGTGGCGCATCAAGTGATCACCGAAGCGGCCGATCAGCTACTAGCAGCGGATCCCGGCAACGCCAATCTCACGCAGAGCGTGCTCAGCTTCATTCGCCAGCGATTGTGCAGTGGAGATTTTGGTCTGCAGGACGCTTCGCGGCACCTGGGCCTCAGTCGCCGCACGCTGCAAAGGAAATTGCGCCAGGAATCCTCCTCGCACCGGCTTCTGGTCGAGCAGGCTCGCCGCAATCTTTCGCGCTGCCTCCTGCTGGGGTCCGAAGCCACCGCCACCGAAGCCGCCTACGCCCTCGGCTTTTCCGACCCCGCCGCGTTCCATCACGCCTTTCAAAGGTGGCATGGCATGGCGCCGCAAGCCTATCGCGCAGCCAAAATTCGTTAGCCTGGATTGATTTCCGCCAGCCGCGGCTCGGACTTTGCCTTGGCAGTCGTAGCGGCCGTGTGCTTTTCAGGCGGGCGTCGTTGACTTTGCTCTGGAAGTTGTAGCGGCGCACTACAGTGCGCCGTCGGTTGCATCGCAACCACCGCTGGCCGTCTACACACTCCGCCCGAATTCGCGTTGCACGCGCCTCCACGGTAGAATACGTAAGATGCGTGTTCGCGTTCTATTTTTCGGCCAGCTGAAAGACATCGCCGGCGTCTCGCAAGAGGACGCCGAGCTATCCGAAGGCGCGCGCGTCGAAGACCTCTACGAGCGTTACGCGCGGCGTTTCCCCCGCCTCGCTGAATTTCGTCCGTCCGTCGCCGCGTCGGTAAATCAAGAATACGCCGAATGGCGCGCCTCGCTCGCAGCAGGTGACGAAGTCGCATTTCTCCCGCCCGTCAGCGGTGGCCAACAAACCGCGATCAGCGATGACATTATTCTTCTGGTGCGCGAACCCATCCAGCCGCGCGAAATATTGCTCAGCCTCAAAGCCTTTGAAGATGGCGCGGCGGTGATCTTTGACGGCTTCGTCCGCAACAATTTCAAACGCCAACGCACGCTGTACCTCGAGTACGAAGCCTACGAACCAATGGCGTACGCAAAGCTGCGCGAAGTTGGCGCGCACATGCACACTCAGTTTAGAATCCACCGCTTCGCGATCGTCCACCGCCTCGGCCGCCTGGAGGTCGGCGACACCAGCGTCTTCATCGCCGTCAGCGCGCCGCATCGCGCTGCGGCCTTCGACGCCTGCCGCTACGCCATTGACACTCTCAAGCGCACCGTGCCCATCTGGAAAAAAGAATTCTTCGTCGGGGGCGCCGTTTGGGCCGAAGGCGAATCGTTCCCTCAGGAAGCCAATTCCGCCTCCGAAGAATCTACCTCTTAGATGAAACGAGCCATCTCTACGCTTTGCACCTTCGCGCTCGCGGGTTTCTGCGCGTTCGCGCATGCCAGAGCGTCCAATCCGCCGCCGACGCAGCAACAACAGCAGCGACAAAAGGGCCCGATCCGCGTGCAGACGGATCTGGTCAGCATTCTTGCCAGCGTCACGGACGACAAGGGCGAGCCGGTCATCGGCCTGACCCAAAGCGCGTTCCAGCTCACGGAAGAAGGAATCGCGCAGAAAATTGTCCGCTTCGAACCGCAAACCAATCGCCCGCTCGATCTAGGCCTGATGCTCGACGCCAGCGGCTCTGCGGCGATCGAACTAAAAATCGAACGCGAAGCTGCCGCGCATTTTATCGCGGAAGTGACCCGCCCCGGCGATCGCCTCGCCGTCTTTTCGTTTGGAGCCTATGTTGTGCAGCTCTCCAATTTTTCCGATGACCTTAAGCAGCTCGATAGCGCGGTGCGCCGCGTGGACACGAGCCCGGACATGGGCACGTCGCTCTACGACGCGGTGGTGCTGGGCTCGCAATCCGTCCGCCGCCAGGGCGCGGAGCGCCGCCGCGCTCTGGTGATCATCACCGACGCCGGCGAAACCACCAGCGTCTCAAAATTTGAAGATACGCGCCGCACCGCGATTGCGTCGAACGTGTTGCTCTATACTGTCGTAGTGCGTCCGATGAAATCCGATGCCGGATGGAACACTGCAGGCGAACACGCCATCGCCACCATCACCGATAGTGTCGGCGGCGCGATGTACTATCCGACCAATCTCAGCGAGCTGGCCGCTATCTTCGACCGCATCAATCGCGAGCTGCGCACGCAATATCTGCTCGGCTACTATCCCAATCCCACGCCACCGCCCGGAAGCGACCGGCACCTGACAGTCACGGTAAACACCGGAGACAACGTGCGTTATCGCAAGGAATACTTCACAACCGGAGTGGCGCAATAATCCGATGAATCGATTTCTCGATGTCGCCATCGCTGCCGCGCGCGAAGCAGGCGCTGTGCTGCTCGCTGAACACAGCCGCCCGCAGAAGATCACCTATAAAGGTGACGTGGATCTGGTCACCGAAACCGACAAGCGCTCCGAAGCGATCGTCGTGGGTCGCTTGCGCCGCGAATTTCCAGAGCATCGCATCGTCGCTGAAGAAGGCTCCAGCGGCGCGACCGCCGCTTCACGTTACGAATGGCACGTTGACCCGCTCGATGGCACCACGAATTTCGCGCACGGCTACCCGTGCTTTGCGGTTTCCATCGCGCTGCTCGATGATGGCGTGCCGCTGCTCGGCGTGGTGTTCAATTCCGTCGCAGACGAACTTTTTTCCGCCGCGCGAGGTCAGGGGGCTTATCTAAACGCGAAAGCCATCCACGTTTCCAGCGCTGAGCGGATGGCGGTCAGCCTGGTCGCCACCGGTTTCCCCACGCACAAGCGCGGCGACAACGTGAACATCCATTACTACTGGCATTTCACGCTGAATTCGCACGGCGTCCGCCGCGACGGTTCGGCAGCGCTCGATCTCTGCTCGGTAGCCTGCGGCCGCTTCGAAGCGTTCTGGGAATTTGGCCTGAAATCGTGGGACACCGCCGCCGGCATCCTGATCGTCACCGAAGCGGGCGGCAAAGTCACAGACCTGCGGGGTGGCCCCTATCGTCCTGGCGGCCCCGATCTGCTGGTCAGCAACGGCCACATCCACGCCGAAATGCAGCAAATGATGGCCGATATCGCCACCCGCGCAAATAACCAGCTATAGCGTGACGGTTCGTCGCATAGCGCCCCGCGAATTTGCAGTCGTAGCGGCGCACTTCGGTGCGCCATCGGTGCAACGCCAATAATCGTAGGCAGCCAGAAGATCGCCGTTAGAAAGGTTCCCAATACATTACACTCCGCGCGCGGCACAACGATTGACGCCCTGCACGCGCGATGCTAGCGTGGCGCATCCTCCTTCATGCGCGCTGTTGACATCATTCGCAAGAAACGCGACGCCGCGGAACTTTCCCGCGAAGAAATCGCATTCCTGATTGACGGCGCCACCCACGACCGCGTCCCGGATTATCAAATAGCCGCCTTCCTCATGGCCGTCTTCTGGCGCGGCATGACGCGTGCCGAACTAGCCGCGCTCACCGAATCCATGCTCAATTCCGGCGAAGTACTCGATTGGTCCGATCTCCCCGCGCCAAAAGTGGATAAGCACTCTACCGGTGGCGTCGGCGACAAAACTTCTCTCGTCATCGCCCCCATCGTCGCCGCTGCTGGCCTCTACGTGCCGATGATCAGCGGCCGCGGCCTCGGCCACACCGGCGGCACTCTCGATAAACTGGAATCCATTCCCGGCTTCAACGTAAATCTGCAGCTCGAACAATTCCGCTGCACACTGGCGCTCGTCCATTGCGCCCTGATCGGTCAAACGCCCGAAATTGCCCCGGCCGACAAAAAACTCTACGCCCTGCGCGACGTCACCGCCACGGTTGAAAGCCCCTACCTGATCACAGCCTCCATCATGAGTAAAAAAATGGCGGAAGGAATTGACGCTCTAGTGCTCGACGTAAAAACTGGCGACGGGGCGTTCATGAAAAAGCAAGCCGATGCCGAATATCTCGCCGAGCTGATGGTCGAAACCGGCGTGCGCATGGGCAAAAAAGTCGTCGCGCTGATCACGGATATGGAGCAACCGCTCGGCCGCAAAATCGGCAACTCCCTGGAAGTCGAAGAATGCATCGCTGTCCTCGATGGCAAAGGCCCGGACGATCTGCGCGAACTGTGCCTCGAGCTGTCGGCCTGGATGTTGGTCCTCGGTGGAAGTTCGAAATCCGTGGCGTCAGGGCGCGCGCTCGCAGCGGAAATGATTGCTTCCGGCCGCGCGCGTGATACATTCCGCGAAGTGATTCGCTTGCAGGGAGGCGATCCGCGCGTGATTGACGATCCCAGCCGCTTGCCGCATGCCAAGCACATCGCGCGCGTGGACGCGCCCCGCGCAGGCTACGTCAGGGCGATTCATTGCGAGCAGGTTGGTGTCGCCAGCATGCTCCTAGGCGGCGGAAGAGAAAAAAAGGAAGACTTGGTTGATCCTGCGGTGGGCCTGGTGCTCGAAAAAAAGATCGGCGATGCAGTGAAAGCCGGTGAAAATTTGTGCACCGTGCACTACAACTTGGATGCGCGCCTCCTGCCGGCCATGCGCCTCCTATCCGAAAGTTTCGCAATCGGCGACCAAGCTCCGCCCGTCATGCCGCTGGTCCGCAAAATCATCGCCGGGGAAGAATTCTTGTGATCATATTCGGTTTTAAAGGAGGCTCCTGCGCATGCACCGCCTGGTAGGCGTATTGGGGCTACTCACCATGATGGGTTTCGCACTCCTGTTTTCCACCAATCGCCGCGCCATCCGCGGGAAAACAGTCGCCTGGGGCCTCGGCCTGCAAATCGTCTTCGCCTATCTCGTAATCAATTGGACCTATGGCCAGTGGATCTTCCAAAAAGCCGGCGCTGCCGTAAACTGGGTGCTCGATTTCGCCTTTTTCGGCTCTCAATTTGTTTTCGGCGACCTGGGAAAAAAAGGTTCGCCCATGGGCTTTTTCTTCGCCTTTCAGGTGCTGCCCACCATCATTTTCATCGCCGCCGTTTTCGCGCTCCTCTATTACTACGGCGTGATGCAATTCATCATCAAGCAAGCCGCGCGCGTGATGACCGGCCTGATGGGTGCGAGCGGTGCCGAATCGCTCAACGTGGCCGCCAGTATCTTTATGGGTCAGACCGAAGCGCCGCTCACGATCCGCCCATTTCTCCCGGAAGTGACGCAATCCGAATTGATGACCATCATGACCAGCGGCATGGCTCACGTTTCCGGCGGCATGATGGCCGCCTACATCGCGTACGGCGTCGAAGCCAAGCACGTGCTCGCCGCCGTGATCATGACCGCGCCCGGCACCATTCTGCTTTCGAAAATGATGGTGCCCGAAACCGCAGTTCCGGTGACTTCCGGCAAAGTGGAAATCGCGCCCCTGGAACGCGACGCCAACGCCCTCGGCGCGCTCTCCCGCGGCACGGTGGATGGCCTCAGCCTCGCTCTGAACGTCGGCGCCATGCTAATCACTTTCATCGCGCTGATTTATCTAGTCGACGGCGTATTCGGCGCGGTGCACAACGGCCTCGCGTCGCTCGGCGTCACCTGGTTTCCCTCCAGCGTCGAGCAAATTTTCGGCTGGCTTTTCTCCCCGATCGCCTGGGTCATCGGAATCCCCTGGCACGACTGCCACGCCGTCGGAAATCTCCTGGGCCTGCGCATGGTGACGAACGAGCTCGTTGCATTTCAGCGACTCGGCCCGATGAAGGACGCGCTCGATCCGCGCTCCTTCACGATCGCCACCTTCGCCCTCTGCGGCTTCGCAAATTTCAGCTCCATCGGAATTCAAATCGGCGGCATCGGCGCCCTCGCACCCAATAAAAAAGCAGACCTCGCGCGCCTGGGCATTCGCGCCATGCTCACCGGCACCATGGCCAATCTCATGTCCGCCTCCATCGTCGGGATCATGATGCGATGAGCGCGGCGCGCACAAAATCCTCAGCGCGCGATTCCGAGTTCGCGCGCGCCGATCGCGCCGCGAAATTCATCCTCGCGAAAACCAAGCTGCGCCCGAAAATCGCGTTGGTGCTCGGCTCCGGACTCGGCGCCTTCGCCGACGAACTGCCAGAAGCCACGCGCATCCCCTACGAAAAAATTCCCAGCTTCCCGCGTTCCACGGCCGTCGGCCACGCCGGGCGCCTGGTGATAGGCAAGGTCGAAAATATCGCCGTCGCCGCGATGCAGGGCCGCGTCCATTTCTACGAAGGCTACACCGCGCAGCAAGTCGCGTTCCCCATGCGCGTTCTCGGCCGCCTCGGTATTCGCTCCGCGATTCTCACCAACGCAGCCGGCGGCATCAATCTCGAATTCAATCAAGGCGCGCTGGTCGTCATCAGCGATCACCTCAATCTGCAGGGCATTAATCCGCTGATCGGCGCCAACGACGACCGTTTCGGCCCGCGCTTTCCGGACATGACGCAAGCCTACTGGAAGCCGTATCGCGAAATCGCGCTCGCCGAAGCCAACAGGCTCGGCATAAATGTTTGCGAAGGCGTGTACGCCGCGCTCGCCGGTCCAAACTACGAAACTCCCGCCGAAATTCGTTACTTGCGTACGATGGGAGCCGATTTGGTCGGAATGTCCACGGTTCCAGAAACGCTAGCCGCGCGCCACATGGGAATTCGCGTGCTGGGAATTTCCTGCGTCACCAATATGGCCGCGGGCATTCTCGACCAGGTGCTCGACCACAAAGAAGTAATGGAAACTGGCGAACGAGTGAAAGGGCAGTTCATCGCGCTGCTAGGTGCCGTACTGCCGCGCATCGCCGCCGATTCGAAGTAATGGAAAGTAGAGTAAAGGAAAGCGAAAAAATAAATGAGCGAATATGACGCGCTGCTCACCGCAGCAACGCAGGCATTCCAGAACGCCTGCGCCCCCATTTCCAATTTCCGTGTCGGCGCGGCAGTGCGCGCGAAATCCGGACGCATCTTCGCCGGTTGCAATATCGAAAACGCCACGCTAGGCCTCACCTGCTGCGCCGAACGCGTCGCCATCTTCAAAGCCGTCTCCGAAGGTGAGCGTGGCTTCGACGCCATAGCCGTAGTCACCGATGTGGATCGCCTGACGCCGCCCTGCGGCGCCTGCCGCCAGATAATCTGGGAATTTTGCGGTGATGTGCCAGTGCTGCTAGCCAATCTAAAAGGAAAAGTAGAGCAGGAAACATCCGGCAAGCTGCTGCCGCGCGCATTCGATGCTTCGTTCTTGTAGGAAGGCTTCCGCTCTAGCTGGGCCGCCCGGAATTACGTTGGCGCTGCAATTTCAAAGCCGTCGAACGCAACGTTTCCGGCACGTTTTTATTCGCGGCAAGCTGTTTGAGGTCGGTGGGCGTCAGGTGCGGCAGCAGATGCAGGCTCACATCCAACGGAGATTTCGGGTTCTTGGTCAGGTTCTTAACGACAATATAGCTCTTCATGAAGTTCCGGTTCTTCGAAATAATGCGCAGCACTTCTTGCGACACATTCGTCATGGCCGCAAAACTTTCGATCTCCAGGTCCGTCAGCCGCGGCGATTGCAGCACGCCGCGCTGCACGATCTTGTTCGGGTCGCGTATCAGCAGCATGCGTTCCTCGCGCCCGCCTTTCACAGCCAGCTGAATGCGCTGCACGATATTCATCGTGGCCATCCGTTGCAACAGCGACAATCGCTTCTTCACCTCTGGCTCGGCCTCAGCCACAGCCTCGGCAATCACTTTTTCTCCAAGAAAAGCATTCGTCTCGATTTCCGCCAGCAGCTCCTTCTGTTCGGGCGTCGCCGCTTCGGAGTACGCCAGCGCGATTCCCAGCGCCGGATACGAGCTGAGCCGGTCGAGATTGTCGAGCAGCGCCTGAATTCCCACGCTGGTTAAATCCGCGGAAACGCGCGTCACAAATTCCGCTGGGCACGCCGCGTTTGCCGCCATGCGGTCGGCCACTTCCGGCCTGCCGCCGAGGTTGTCCGCGCAATATTCAAAAAGTTTCAGGTCCGCGTCGGGACGCACCAGCGCCGCCTGCAGCGATTCCAGCGACTGCGTCAGCAGGCAGCTTTTCGCGCGCCCCGCGACAGCGGGATCTTTGTCCGTAGTCAGCACGGCCAGCAGCTCGGCGCGATCTTCCGGTGCAAGCGAAATACTGCCCGCGCACAGCGCCAGCTTTTGCTCCGGCCTAGCGTGGCCTGTACGAATCGCAGCTCGCAGTTCGGCGCTAATGGGGGTTTCCTGCTAGGGCCTTCGTATCTTTCTGCGTGAGAGTCACGAACCCAGGTTGCCCGGCCTGGCCGCTCGCCGCGACCATCTGGCCGTTCAGCTCCAGCAAAATGGCGCTCGATTCGCTCGAAGATATTTCCAGAGAATCCACCGCCGTGAACCGATACACCTGCCGCGCGTCCATGTGCCCCGCGAATAGAGGCTTGCCGTCCGCCACCACTTTCACCTCCGCAGCCTTCGCCGCTTCCAGTTTTAAATCCAGCGCCGGCGCTCGTCTAGATGGCAACGCACCCCCGCCGCCAACAGACGCCGCGGGGTTCGCTGCAATCGCTGGGTCCGATGGCGGCGCCGCAGCCGGGTCAGGCGCGAAGTTCTGTGCGTAACCCTGTGCAGAGGTCTGCAGGCTCGTCGCCGCGAAACTCGGCGCGTCGCCAGATTCCGGCGCGGAATTTACCGGTTCCCCAGAATGTTTGTGCAGCCGCGCCGCAATCTTCGGTCCCAGAAAGTGAATCGCCGCCCAACCGCCCATCAGAACCAGCAGCGCCAGCACGACCACCACGAAGATCCGCGCCCAATTGCGGTCCGGCTCCTGCGGCGGGTCCGCCACCACGCCTGGATCGGGTCGCCCCCTGGTTTCCAGCGCGTATTCCGCCACCAGGCTGTCCTCGTCCAGCCCCAGATAACGCGCCACCGAACGTATGAAACCGCGATTGAATACGCCGCCCGGCAGCAGCTCCCATTGTTCGCTTTCCAAGGCGGTCAGGAAACGCGGGGCAATGCGCGTAGCCGCTGAAATCTCTTCCAGTGTGACGCCCCGCATTTCCCGCTCGCGTTTGAGATGTTCGCCGAAAGGTTTTGAAGGCATCCGCTGGAATCCGCAACCACAGAAAATATAGGCGTCGCTGATGGGAGTGTCAATGCTGGCCGATGACCCGTGCAAAGGGTGCCCCATTGGCCTTTCGTCAACCGCGCCGCGAACGTCGTTGCAGTGTACCGAAACCGTTCACTATAATGTCAGCGTTGACCTCAGACTCCAACGAACCGACGAAAGGCGTTACCGAAGACTCCATGCGGCGAGCCACGGACGCGCGGCCCTTTGAAGGCATCGAAAGACGCAGAACTCCCGGTGTGGACATCTCCGTCGAGACCTCCAATGAGGTCACGCTATTTCACGAATTGGGCAAGGCTCTCACGTCCTCCCTGCAACTCGACCAGGTCCTGCGCACCATCATGGAAAAAATCAACGAAGTCCTGCACCCGGATACCTGGTCGCTCCTCTTGATGGACCAGGAGAAGGACGAACTCTACTTCCAGATCGCCACCGGTAAGGGCGCGGAATCGCTAAAGGATGTTCGCATCAAGGTCGGCCAGGGATTAGCGGGCTGGGTCGCACAGACTGGGGAAGCGGTAGTGGTTCGGGACACGGCCAAGGATTCGCGTTTCTTCGGGCAAGTGGATGCGAAAACGAAGATGGAAACACGCTCCATCGTCGCCGTCCCCGTGCGTTTTCGCGATCAATGCCTGGGCGTCATCGAACTGATCAACAGCATCGGCCCGGAAGGTTTCAGCGCCCGCGACCTCGCCCTGCTTGAAGCCCTTGCGGACTACGCCGCCATCGCCATCGAAAACGCGCGCCACGTCCAGCGCATTCACGAGCTCACCATCACTGACGATTGCACCAGCCTCTACAACGCGCGTCATCTGAATTTCATGCTGGACACTGAAATCTACCGCTCCCACCGTTACGCTTTCGAATTCTCGCTGATTTTCATTGACCTCGATCATTTCAAGAGTGTCAACGATACGCACGGCCACCTGATGGGCTCCAAGCTACTGGCCGAAATCGGCCAGGCCATCAAAGATAAATGCCGCCTGATTGACTTGGCCTTCCGCTACGGCGGCGACGAGTTCGTAGTCCTGCTGCCGCAAACATCAAAAGAAAACGCGCTAGGCGTAGCTCGCCGCCTCCACAAGCTGATCCGTGAAGCGGTGTGGCTGAAAGATACCGGCATCAATGCCCACGTCACCGCCAGCGTAGGCGTAGCCGCCTATCCCAGCGATTCTCGCACCAAAGCTGAACTCCTCCACCTGGCCGACGAAGCCATGTACCTCGTAAAAAACACAACACGGGACAGCGTAGCCGCCTCCGGCGTAGGCCTCCTGGCCCAAGACAAGTAACTCCTGCAGACCCCGTCGCTAGAAGGTGGTCGTGAGCCGCAGCGCGTAACTGCGCGCAGGTCCAATCGCGTTGCCGGAAAAAAGCCCGCCGAAATCAATCACGTTCAACACGTTCGTCAAGTTCTGCCCATCCACCTGAAATCGCAGCTTCATGCGATCCGACGTATAAATGTCCGCGCCCACCGATGCATTCACCTGGAAGGCGGGGTAAATCCGGCCGCGATTGAAGTTAATGCGATTCACGACTTCTTGGCCGTATGTGCTGGCTACCCCGGCGATGCACTCAGGGAGTGTTTCGCCGCTCGGGCACTGAAAATCGAACGGCAGGCCCGTGTCGTATTGAATTCCGCCGGCGATCCAGAAGCGCGGCGTGATTTGGTAACGCAACCGCCCGCGCAGCGTGTTCCGCTGATCCTGCGAATCCGGGAAATGGCCAGAGGTCGGTATCGTCGCGTCGTTGCCCAGAAAAAGTCCGCCCGTTACCGGAAACCAGGCGTTGCCCACCGTGTACGTGTAGCTTAGATATCCCGAAAACCCGCGCCAATCCAGCAAATCCAATTTCGCTTCCGCCCCATAAATCACGGCCTTCCGGAACGCAATCGGAAAACTGATCGTGGTGTTTGCGATTTGATCGTCGTCGGCGTAATTATTCACGAGCCGCCGAAAATAATTCGCGTCCAGCCTCACTTTCCCGAAAAAGCCCTTGCTCACCCCCGCTTCGTAATAATTTCCTTCCGAAGGTTCCACCGGCAATTGCAGCGAGATCGGGTTCAGCATCCGAGCCGCCTGCGAGCTCGATAGCAGAATATTTTCAAACGAAGGCGTCTGGAACACTCGGTCGTAGGAGAAATGCATCATCAGATCAGCGCCAGGAAAATAGCGGGCAATCGAAAACCGCGGATCCACCGCCTGCCGGTTCAATAGCAGCTGGTAATGATCCCAGCGCAGCCCCGCGCTGATCGTCCACGGCCCCAGATGAATCAAATCCTGCACAAACGCGGACTGCTCCAGATCCGGACGCCGCGCCGCGCTGGGCTGGCCCGGCAGCGGGAAGGTGAACGTCAACGGCGTGCTTGGAGCGAATTGCGTCGGATCGGTGATGATGTAACTGAAATTCTCGTGCAGAAACGTATTGTCAGACTCGACGCCGAATTTCCATTCCTGCCGCCCGTGCACCGCCGTCAGCGTGCCCTTGAAATATCCCTCGCGAAACCAGTTGTGTTGAAAAACCTCTAGCGGCGTGGAATTCGCATTGGAATTGAAATCGTTCGCGTTGTCCCGCACCATGGCCCGCAAATCAGCCTGTACGTGCGTCGAAAAAGTGTGCTGGTAGGAAACGATCCCCATCGTCTCGATGTTATCCGCTGTCTGCCTCTGTCCCGCGGCCTGCTGCACCAGTTCGTTGGGAATGTCGTAACGCGACACTTCGTGCCGCACCAGGAAACTCACGCGATCGTTCGCGCCTAGAGTGCGTTGGTAATGCAGCGAAAAATCGCCCAGCGTCCCCGTATTCGAAAAATTTTGCGGCACCACGGGATTCAGATAATGGTCCGTCATGCTGCCGCTCGCGCTCGCGCCCAGAGTATTTTTCCCCCAGACATATTGCCCCTGCGCAAACGCCCCAGCCGAAGCAAAACTCCCGCCGGAAAGCACCACCTGTCCGTGAAATCCCGCCTCGGAATCCTGCAGCGTGTTCACCTCCACCACGCCGCCCATTTTTCGCCCGTATTCCGCCGGCATGCCCGCGGTGTAGATGCTCATCGATTGCACATCGTCCGCTTCAATCTCAGGCCCGAAACTCGGCGAGCGGTTATCCGTCAGCGGAATTCCGTCCACCACAAATTGCGTCTGGTATTCCGACCCGCGCGGGTGCAGCACCGCATTTCCTTCATACAGCCACCCCGGCTGGGAATTCACCAAGTCCTGCAGCGACCGCCCCGGCAGCGAACTCACTCGATGTTCGATAGCATCGGAACCAATCTGACTCACAGCCCCAGCTTGATCCGGATCAATCAAGGTGTCGGCCGCCGTCACAGTCACGGATTGATTCACTGCCGGCAGCTTCAGTTGAATCGTATGCTCGATGGGAATCGCCGAACGAATCTCCACAGTCTCAGACAGTGGCAAGAACCCCCGTTGCACAATTTCCAGCCGGTACACGCCAAAAGGCAGCCGCTGCACATCCACCGTGCCCTGCTCAGTGGTCGTCAGAGTGTTTCGATACTGGTTCGCCTCGCTGACGATCACCAAGGTCGCCTTCACGCCCAGACCCGAAGGATCAATCACCTTCAACCGCAGTTCACCCCGGTTGCTCTGGCAATACACCGGCAACGCGCTCAAGAAAAAAACAACCGCAATTCTCCGCATGAATATCAATGACCGACCCCTGTAATCTCGCAATGCATCTCCGAGCATGGCTTAATTGTTTGTTTCGCCCACCGAGTAATCTTTGTAGGTCGTGGCTTTACAGTGCGTGTGAGGACTCGGGAATCTTTGTGGGTTGCGGCTTTAGCCGCTGAAGTTCCTCCTCGGCAGCGTTCACACAGACTGTTTCGCCACCAGACAAACCCCACAAAGTCCGGGCGGCTTCCATCGCTAATACACGGATCTTGCGTTTGTCTTACACCTTCTTAACGCGTCTCCGACCGAGATCTCAACAACTGCCAGTGTGCGCCTCGCTGTTCGTCCACCCTAAAATCGAATATTCCATTCTCCCCCGATTCGTCCCTGTTGTGCGCCGCGATTGTCTCCCGAGCGAACACATCACACACCGCTCGAAGCCCGCTGCGCCACCCAACTCCATGCCCCGTTTGCTAGCGGCAAACCTCTCACCTATACTCGTCGTCTAACAAAGTATTCCCCGCAGCAGGGAGATACTGCTCTGCGAAATCAAGAATCCGCGCGCTACGCACGTTGGGCGGCATGGGCCGCGGCCGCCATCGTGCTCGTCGTCGCTGGCGTTTATGCCCAGCGCGCCATCCGCGCCGCCCGCGCCAGGCAGAACGCGCCGCCTTCCATACCCGCAACGGTGCAGCAGCGGTCCGCCGAGTTTTCCTACGTGGGCACCGACCAGGGTCGCGCGCTCTTCACCATCCGCGCTTCGCACGCCACCCAATATAGGGACCAGAATCGCGCCCTGCTCCAGGACGTCTGGATCACTATCTATGGCCACGACGGCAGTCGCAACGACAACATTCACACGCGCGAATGCAACTACGAGCCCTCCACTGGAAACGTTGTTTGCGAGGGTGACGTGCAAATTGAACTAGCGAGCGCCACGCCCGCCTCCGGCAAGCCCGGCGACAAGAGTCTGCAAGTCTCGACGCGCAATCTCTCCTTCAATCGCGAATCCGGCGACGCCACCACCACCGCGCCGGTGCAATTTCGCTTTCCGGAGGGCGAAGGCCACGCCGATGGAATGGTTTACAGTTCGCAGAAGGAAATTGTCCGGCTCACTCATAACGTGCAATTAGATTTGGCAGCATCCGACAAAAGTGGCGGACTGCCCGTCACCGCCACGGGTGGCAGCATGGCAATCAGCCGCAACGACCGCATGGTCGAGCTGGATGCTCCGGCAGAGGTGCGCCAGGGCGGCCGGGCACTGTCCGCCGATAAAATCTCCATCGATCTCGATGCCGAGTTCCGCGCTCGGCACGCCGTCGCCACGGGCCATCCGCGAGTCACTTCTACCGACGACCGCGGAAAATCCACCGCGACCGCCACGCAATTTGATCTCTTCGTGAATTCCGACGGATGGTTCGAACGCATCGTTGCCGATGGCGATGTCGAAGGCTCCCGCGAAGCCGCCGGCAGTACCGACCATTTCACCGCCGCGAACGTCGTGCTCAACATGACGCCGCAGCACAATCTTCTGCACGAAATGACGGCCACCGGCAACGTGAATGCGAATTCGCGCTTGGGCGCGGAATCGCGCGCCATCGAAACCGAATCTCTGCTCGCCACTTTTGGGCCCGGCCACAGCGACGGCCAGCAGGTCATCAAGACCGTCAGCACTCTCGCCCCCGGCACAATCGAAACCAAAACAGCTGACGAAACCACCACTCTTCGCGCCAAACGATTCGTCGCCCAATTCGCGCCCACCGGCCGCCTGGACACCCTGCTCGGCCACGGCGGCGCCACCGTCTCCAGAAAGATCGGCTCCGCGCCGCCGCAAATCATCAGGGCCGCGGAGCTCGCCGCCAAATTTTCTCCCGAGGGCGAATGGCAGCAGCTCGATGAAACCGGCGAGGTCCACTTCCAGCAAGCCGATCGCCAAGCCTCGGCGGAGCGCGCCAACATCGTCCGCTCCACCGAACTGATTCTGCTCGACGGTTCACCGGTGCTTACCGACTCGATGAGCCGCACCACCGCCGCCCACGTCGCGATCAACCAGAAGTCCGGCGAAATTCGCGCTTCCGGCGGCGTGCTTTCCACCTACTTCCCCAGCGCGCAGAATTCCGCCATGAGCCTCGGTTCCGGCCCCGGCCATATTTCCGCTGCCACTCTCACCGGTTCCACCACGTCAGGCCACGTCACCTACGTCGGCCACGCGCGATTGTGGCAAGCCGATTCCGTGCTCGAATCGAATCAGATCGAAATCTGGCGCGACGAGAAAAAACTCCAAGCCACCGGCAACGTCGTCGCAAATTTTCCTCAAGCCGGGCCGCCACCCGCTCAGCCTCCTGCAAAGACTGGCGCATCCACCAAGGCAATCTCCACCGCGCCGTCCGGCCCTACGCTCTGGCAGATTCGCGCCCCCATGCTCACCTACTGGGGTGACACCGGCAAAGCCCATCTAGAATCCGGAGTTACCGCCGACTCCCAGCAAGGCTCCATGCAATCCCGCTCCCTGGACGTTTTCCTGACCGCAGCGGCAACGTCAGCCAAGCCCGCCTCAGCGAGCGCCAAAGCCGCTCCATCGCCAGCCGGGAACCCCGCCGAGGGCCGCCAACTCGACCACGCGCTCGCCCTGGGAGGAGTCACCGTACGCCAGGGCGACCGCCGCGGCACCGCCGACCAAGCCGAATACACCGCTGCGGACGGGAAATTCGTCCTTTCGGGCGGTCAGCCCACCATTATTGACGCCTCCAGCGACACAACTACCGGGCATTCGTTGACCTTCTTTGTAGCGAATGATACGATTTTAATCGATTCGCAAGATGGTTCGCGCACGCTGACCAAGCACCGGGTTGAGAAATGAACCGGCATGTTGAAACTCCAGGCCGCTGAGCTCAGTAAGTCTTATCGAGGGCGGAAGGTCGTCGATAAAATCAGCTTGGAGATTCAGCAGGGGGAAGTGGTTGGGTTGCTCGGGCCGAACGGCGCCGGAAAGACCACGACGTTCTATATCCTGGTCGGCCTCGCGCGTCCGGACTACGGGCGTGTAATTCTCGACGGCGAGGACATCACGGACCTACCCATGTACCTCCGGGCCCGCAGCGGCATCAGCTACCTTCCTCAAGAGCCTTCGGTTTTTCGGAAAATGACGGTGGAAGAGAACCTGCTCGCGGTCCTCGAAACTCTGCCGCTCACCTCCGAACAGCGCCGCGACCGCGTCGAAGAATTGCTGGCGCAGATGGGTCTTGAGGGTGTGCGCTACAGCCGGGCGTACGTTTTGTCGGGCGGGGAGCGCCGCCGTCTGGAAATTGCGCGCTCTTTGGTGCTTTCGCCGTCGTTCGTGCTTCTGGATGAGCCGTTCGCGGGCATTGACCCGCTCACGGTGGTGGACATCCAGAAAATTATCGCCGATCTAAGCGCGGCGGGTATTGGCGTGTTAATCACGGACCATAACGTGCGCGACACCTTGGCCGTCACCACGCGCGCTTACATCATTAACGACGGCAAAATTTTTAGAGCGGGGACTCCGGAAGAGCTTTCGAACGATTCCGAAGTCCGCCGCGTGTATCTCGGTGAAGGATTCCGGCTGAACTGATTGCTATGAACTGGCTCGCACCCAAACTCAGCTTGCGCGTGGCCCAGAAGCAGATTCTCACGCCAGGCCTCGTGCAGATGGTCAGCGTGCTCGCGCTCAATCGCCTCGAGCTGCGCGAGATGATCAATCAGGAAATCATGGCCAATCCTGTCCTCGACGAAGTTACCGAAGAGGGCGCGGCCGCCACTGACAGTTACACAGACGAAGCCTTCCTCAAGAAAGAAACCGAAAAAGTGCCCGAAACCGAAGCCGCGAATCCCTTCGACGAATTCGATTTCGGCACTTTCTTCACCCAGTATCTGGACGCCGGCTCTGAACGCGCCGCCAGCAGCGAACGCGAAGACATCGAACGCCCGTCCTTCGACAAGTTTCTTTCCTCCGCGCAGAATCTGGCGGACCACCTGGCCTGGCAGCTCAGCGTCAGTATCTGCACCGAAATCGTGCGCAAGATCGCCGAAAGTATCGTCGGCAACCTCGATGAAAACGGCTACCTGACCGCCACGCTCGACGAACTCGCCCAGTCCGGCAACTATCCCATGGAAGACGTCGAAGAAGCCCTCGCCATGGTGCAGGAATTCGATCCTCCCGGCGTCGGCGCGCGTGATTTGCAAGAATGCCTGCTGATGCAGCTCAAGCTGATTGACCCGCAAAACACTCTCGCGCAGCAAATCATCGCCGAACACCTAAAGCTTCTGCAGAATAATCAGCTCAAGGAAGTCGCCCGCGCGCTGAATCGTCCCGTCGAACTCGTGAAGCGCGCCGTGGACGTCATCAAGCAGCTGGATCCCAAGCCCGGCCTGCGTTACAACCATATCGAACCGCGCCTCGTCGAGCCAGACGTCCAGTTCCGCAAGGTTGACGGCGAATGGCAAGCCCTCATGAATGAAGACGACTTGCCGCAGCTCCGCCTCAACCCCATGTATCGCCGCCTGCTCGCTCGCGATGCCGCCGACCGCGACGTCCGCAATTACGTCAAGGAACGCTTCACCGCCGCCATCCAGCTGATGAAAAATATCGAGCAGCGCAAACACACCATTCAGCGCGTCTGCCAATCCATCCTGCGCCGCCAGGGCGATTTCCTCGATTACGGCGCCGATCACCTGAAGCCCATGATGATCAAGGAGGTTGCCGAAGAAGTCGGCGTGCATCCTTCCACCGTCAGCCGCGCCGTCGCCAATAAATACGTCCACACGCCGCAAGGCGTCCTCGAACTCCGTTATTTCTTCAGCGAGTCGGTGAACGGTCCGCAGGGCAGCGAAATGTCTCTGCTCTCACTGAAGCGCCGCGTCAAAAAAATGATTGAGGATGAAGACACCGCGCACCCTCTCACCGACGAGCAAATCACCAAACGCCTCAGCGAAGAGGGCATTCAAGTCACCCGCCGCACCGTCGCGAAATATCGCGAAGACCTGCGCATACCCAGCACTCATCGCCGACGGGTCAAGGGCTAAAAACCCGCCGTGACGCGACACCGCCGCACCCCCAGAAATCGCAGCCGCGACGCCCGCCAACTGGTAATTCTCACCGGCCTCTCCGGCTCCGGAAAAGGTTCGGTTCTAAATACCTTCGAAGATCTCGGTTTCTATTGCGTTGATAACCTGCCCGTCGGTTTGATTTCCACCTTCAGCGAACTCTACGTCGAAGGTGGCAGCGAAGTGGAACGCGCCGCGCTTTTGGTGGACGCTCGCGAAGGCGAGCAAATCGAAAAGCTCCCCGGAATCTATCGCAAGCTCGCCTCCGAACATGCCGCCACTCTTGTGTTCGTCGAGGCCAGCGACGAAGCGTTGCTCCGCCGGTTCAGTGAGACGCGGCGCCCGCACCCGCTCAGCCAGGATCATTCCATCGCCGAAGGCATTCGCCTCGAGCGCCGCCGCATGGCGCCCATTCGCCGCCTCGCCGACGTGGTTATTGACACCACGAAATTCAACGTTCACGAGCTGCGCCAGTTCATCATTGACCGCTTCCAAAATCCGGGCCGGCGTCCCCTGCTCGTTTCCGTGGTCAGCTTCGGCTTTCGCTATGGAATTCCCGCTGACGCGGACTTGGTCTTCGACGTACGCTTTTTGCCCAACCCGCATTTCGTTCCGCGCCTCCGTCCATTCAGCGGCAAGGATTCGCGGGTCGCGCGCTACATCCGTTCCTTCGCGCAAACGGGCGAATTCCTGCGCCGCATCGAAAGCTTGTTGTTATATCTGATTCCGCACTATATTTCCGAAGGCAAGAGCTATCTCACGGTCGCGCTCGGTTGCACTGGGGGGCGGCATCGTTCCGTTGCGCTGGCCGAAGTCATTCGTCGCGAGTTGAAGCGCAAAGGCTATTCGGCCAAAGTCGTGCATCGCGACATTGACAAGTCCGCAAATTAAATCTGTAAACTGCTTTTGCAAAAAGTCAGCTTTTTAGGGGGTCGGAGCTTTAGCTCCGACAAGAGCCTTGGTCTTGCGACGGGCTTTCGCCCCTGAGGAAACGGTTGACGACGCTTTTCTAGAAACTGCAGGGCCGCGCGAATGCGGCCAAAGGTCTGCCATTTGGATTCTGAGAAAATAAACACCCCCGCTAACCTCACCCAGGGCGAAGAGCTGCGGCGCCTCCTGCGCTACCTCGCCCCTTACAGTCTGCCGCTCGCCGCTGGCATTCTGCTCGTGGCCGTCATGGGTGTCGCCGAAGGCCTCGTCGCCTTCGCCATCAAGCCCGCTCTCGACGTGGTCCTCAACCCGCAGTCAGCCCTGCAAAAACTCGTCCTCTTCCAGGTTCCCGGCACCGATCGCATCGTTTACCTGAACGATTTCGTTCCCGCACGCGTCCACCACGTCTGGTCCGTATTCGCTCTCTCGCTGCTCTTCATCTTTCTGGTAAAGGCCGTCGCCGAATATTTCGGCAGCACCTTGATCCAATACGTCGGCCTCGCCGGAGTCACCAATCTGCGCAACAGCGTGTACGTCAAAATCGTGCAGCAGCCCGTGGGATTTTTCCATCACCATCCCGTCGGCCGCGTCATGTCCGCGGTAATCGCCGATATCGAGCAGATGCGCACCGCCTTCTCCGACTATCTGGCTGATTTCTTTCGCCAGGTTTTCAATCTGGTCATTTTCGTCGCCGTGCTTCTGGTAATTGACTGGCGCATGGCCATCGGCTCTGCCGTTCTGGTTCCGCTGGTCGTTTGGCCGGTCGCAAAGCTGACGCGGCGCATCCGCCGCGCCACCGAAACCAGCCGCACCCGCCTTGCCGACCTCAGCCAAATCCTTCAGGAAACCATCAGCGGCAATCGCGTCGTGAAAGCCTTCGGCATGGAAGGCTTCGAGATTCGCAAGTTCCGCGAAGCTGCGCGGAACTTGCTCCGCGAAAACATGCGCTGGATTCGCGCCATGGCCGCGACTGGACCTATCATGGACGTGCTCGGCGCCGTCGTCATCGCCATGATCCTGCTCTACGCGCGCGGCGAAATTAAAGTCGGCCGCATGACCATCGGTTCCTTCGGCGCTTTCACCTTCGCGCTCTTCAAAGCCTATGAACCCATCAAGCGCCTCGGCAGCATCTATCAGCTCTTCGTCCAAGCCCTGGGCACCTCTTCCCAGGTTTTCAAGCTGCTGGACCTGCCCGAAGAAAAACTCGACGCACCCGATGCCGTAGCGCTGCCTCCCTTTTCGCATTCCGTGGAATTCGAAAACGCCAGCTTTGGATATGACGACGCCGATTCGCTCACTCTGACCAACATCGCTCTGAAAGTTCCCGCTGGCGCCGTCGTCGCCATCGTCGGCTCCAGCGGCGCGGGAAAGACCACGCTCGTCAATCTCCTCCCGCGCTTTTACACTCCCACCTCCGGCGAGGTGCGCATTGACGGCCACGATCTCCGCAACGTCACCCTGCGCTCCCTGCGCGGCCAAATGGCCATCGTCACGCAAGAAACCATTCTGTTCAACGATACGATCTGGAGCAATCTCTGCTACGGCCGTCCCGATCTCCCCGAAGAAAAAGTTCTCGCTGCCGCGAAAGCCGCCATGGCGCACGATTTCATCACGCAAATGCCCCAGGGATACCAAACTCTCATCGGTGACCGCGGCCAGCGCCTCTCCGGCGGCCAGCGCCAGCGCCTCGCGATCGCCCGCGCCTTGCTCAAAGACGCGCCCATCCTCATCCTGGACGAAGCCACCTCCGAGCTGGACTCCGAATCCGAAATGCTCGTGCAAAGCGCGCTCAACAATCTCATGACCGGTCGCACCGTCTTCGTCATCGCCCATCGCCTCTCCACCATTCGCCGCGCGGACTTGATTGCTGTCCTCGAAGGGGGCACAATTCGCGAGCGCGGTACTCACGAAGAATTGCTCGAGCGCCGCGGTCTTTACGCCCGTTTGTACGAAATGCAATTTCGTGATGCCGAACCTGCGTCGCGCGCGGCGGGCCCCTTGTGAATATGACCAGCACCGGCTCACAATCAATCTCCGTGAATCCCCCGAAGCCGCAATCCACCGGGCTGAAGTCCATGACGGGCTATGCGCAAGCGCGCGCCGTCGAAAGTGGGTGGAGCTTGCGCGTCACCATCCGCGCCGTAAACCATCGCTTCCTGGATTTGCATCTGCGCATTCCCGAAGGCTTCGAGCCACTCGAACCACGCATCCGCCAGATCCTGCGCGAACGCGTTCGCCGCGGTCATCTGGATTTCACGTTGCATTACGAGCTAGCCGGTCCCGCCGCCGTCGGTGTGAATCACGATGTCGCCGCCGCCTACCTCCAAGCGGTAAATTCGCTGCGCAAAGAATTCGGCATTCAAACCGAACCCGATCTCGCCTCCATCCTGCGCCTACCCGGAGTCATCGGCGCGGCCGCCGCCTCCCTCGAAGGCGAGCTCGAGCGCTTGGAAATCGTCGTCGCGCGCTGCCTCAGCGAAGCGCTCGATAAACTCGATCGCATGCGTGAACAGGAAGCCAGTCACCTGCGCGAGGAAATGTCCGCGCGCCTGCGCCACATTAGGACGCTCACGGCGAATCTGGAAACGCTCGCCGAAGGCGCTCGCCCCGCTTTCGCCAAGCGTCTCGCCGCCCGCTTGCAGGAACTGCTCGGCGAAACCCCGCTCGATCCCGCGCGTCTCGCGCAAGAGGCCTCCATCGCCGCCGAACGCAGCGATGTCTCCGAGGAACTGGCGCGCCTGCGCAGTCACGTGCAACAATTCGAGTTGCTGCTCGCGGGCGCTTCCGACGTCGGCAAGAAACTAGACTTCCTGCTCCAGGAAATGCAGCGCGAATCGAATACCCTGCTTTCGAAAACGCCGGGCAACGACGCCGAGGGTCTGGACATCACGCGCCTCGGCCTTGAAATCAAATCCGAGATCGAAAAGTTGCGCGAACAAGTGCAGAACATCGAATGAGCCAATCCGAGCCGCTGGTGCTGATTGTCTCCGGCCCTTCGGGTTCCGGAAAATCCACTCTGGTGGAGAAGATTCTGGCGGTCCCCGGGACCCTGCTGTCTGTTTCGTGTACCACTCGGTCGCCGCGCAAGACGGAGAGCGACGGCAAGTGGTACAATTTTGTCACTGAGGCTGAGTTCCAGCAGATGGTCGAACGCGGTGAATTCCTGGAATACGCTCAGGTGTTCGGCAAGAACTGGTACGGCACTCCGCGCAAGTGGCTGGAAAAAGCGCAAGCGGAGAAAAAAGATCTGGTCCTGGAAATTGATGTCCAGGGCGCTTTGCAGGTGAAACGCAAACTTCCGGGCGCGGTGGCCGTTTTTGTTTTGCCTCCTTCGCGCGCGGAACTCGAACGGCGCATTCGGGCGCGCGGGCAGGATTCCGAAGACGAGA
>JABCZK010000012.1 GCA_013289695.1 Acidobacteriota bacterium | reverse complement strand
AACAAGCGCCGCAGGCTGCTGGACTATCTGAATCGTCGCGACCCGGATCGGTATCGCGAGATTGTGGAACGACTTAGTTTGCGCAAGTAGCGCGGATTTCTTGAGCGGCCCTTCCGGCCGCGTTTTATCCACCGCACAAACCATAGTTTTCAGGCGACATGCGGGCCGCGCGGCGCGTTGTCGCTCGTCGCAAAATTTTCTGCTCCGCTTTCTTCTCTGTTTTCTCCCTTCGCAGCTTTTCCCGAGGCTGAAATCTCGTATCTGAATCAAGCGTCCCCGGTGAACCGGGGCAAAAAGGATGTGCAGTGATGTTTGAACAAGTTAGTTTGGAAGTGGGCGGGCGTACCCTGAACTTCGAGACGGGCAAGATGGCTCGTCAAGCGCACGGGGCCGTAGTGGCGCGTTATGGCGACACCGTCGTGCTGGCCACGGCCTGCATGGACAGCAAAGCGGCCGAAAAAGATTTTCTGCCCCTAACCGTGGACTACCGCGAATACACTTATTCCGCGGGGAAAATTCCCGGCGGATTTTTCAAGCGCGAAGGCCGCCCCTCGGAAAAAGAAATTCTCACCTCGCGGCTGATCGATCGCCCGCTGCGGCCTTTGTTCCCGGAAGGTTGGTCCAACGAGACGCAGATTGTTTCCATGGTGCTTTCCGCGGACAGCGAAAATGATCCGGACGTGATCGGGGTCACCGCCGCCTCCGCCGCGCTCTACATCTCGAAAATTCCGTTCACCACCCCGATCGCCGCGGTGCGCATCGGGATGCTCGAAGGCAAGCTCGTCGTGAATCCCACCGTTGCAGAGCAGAAGACCAGCACCATGAATATCGTTGTGGCCGGATCCGACAAGGCCATCGTCATGGTGGAATCGGGCGCGCTGGAAGTCTCTGAAGATGCCGTCGCCGACGCGCTGGAATTCGCGCACGCGGAAATCCGCAAGATCGTCGCCGCCATCCGCGAATTGCACGACAAAGTGAAGACGCAGAAGGTTACCTTCACCCCGCCGGCGTTCGACGAAGCGCTCTACAAGCAAATGCAGCAGCAATACGGCGAGAAACTGCGCGACGCCTCCGACACGGCCAAGTACCCCAAGTCGGAAAGCTACAGCCGCATAGACGCCATCAAGGCCGAAATCTACGCGACCATCCCGCCGGAAGATGTCGAGAAGAAAAAGCTCGCAGCCCGCGCTTTCGAGCGCCTTCGCGAGTTCATCTTCCGCGACGATATGCTCACGCGCAAGCGCCGTCCGGACGCTCGCGCTTTCGACCAGGTCCGCGAAATCACCTGCGAGACGGGCGTGCTGCCGCGCGCTCACGGCTCCGCGCTTTTCACTCGCGGTGAGACCCAGTCTCTTTCCACCGCTACGCTCGGCACCAAGGAAGACATGCAGCGCCAGGATCTTCTCTTCGAGAAAGATACCTTCAAACATTTCATGCTGCATTACAACTTCCCGCCGTTCTCGGTCGGCGAAGTGAAATTCCTGCGTGGGCCCGGCCGCCGCGAAATCGGTCACGGTGCGCTCGCCGAACGCGCTCTCGCGAACCTGATGCCCTCGGACGCGGATTTCCCCTACGCCGTGCGCTGTGTTTCAGACATTCTGGAATCGAACGGCTCTTCGTCCATGGCCACGGTTTGTGGCGGTTCACTGGCGCTGATGGATGCGGGCGTTCCGCTCAAATCAGCCTGCGCGGGCATCGCCATGGGCCTGGTCGTCGAAGGCGATAAATACGCCATCCTCACGGACATCGCCGGCGCCGAAGATCATTACGGCGACATGGATTTCAAGGTTGCCGGCACGCGGCAGGGAATCACCGCCCTGCAGATGGACATCAAGGTCGCGGGTGTAAGCATCGCCATGATGCGCGAAGCCCTTGCCCAGGCGCGCAAGGCGCGTCTGCAAATTCTGGACATCATGGACAAGACGCTTGCGTCCGCGCGTCCGGAAATTTCTCTCTACGCGCCGCACCTCTTCATGCTGAATATTCCCACGGACAAAATCCGCGACCTCATCGGTCCGGGCGGGAAGAAAATCCGCGGGATTATCGAAGCCACGGGCGTGAAGATTGACGTGATGGACGACGGGAAAGTGCACGTCTTCGCGTCCAGTGGAAAATCAGCCGAAGAAGCGCTGAAAATGATTCGCGACGTCACCGCCACCGCCGAAATCGGCAAGACCTATCTCGGCACGGTCGTGCGCATTGCCGAGTTTGGCGCGTTCGTCGAAATTTTCCCCGGCACCGACGGCCTGCTGCACATCAGCGAAATCGCCGAAGCGCGCATTCGCGCCGTTCGCGACGAGCTGAAGGAAGGCGATCAAATCCTCGTGAAGGTTCTGGCTATCGAGGGCAACAAGATCCGCCTTAGCCGCAAAGCCGTCCTGCGCGACAAGCAAGCCACCAAGTCCGAAGCCGCAACCTAATCGCAAGACTGGTGTGAGCGAGCGAGGGTGTTGGCTTCGTAGCGGCGCACTTTAGTGCGCTATCGGTGGCACGGCGATGGCCGATGGCGGTATGAAGACCGCCGCTACAGAGGGCTCGGCCATTTTTTGCGCTTTAGACAGGGAGGCGAGCAATCACCTCCCTTTTTTATTCTTCCCGCCCGCTAAGCCGTTCGATCTGCGCGCCCACATCCTGCAACTTCAGCTCAATTTGTTCGTAGCCGCGGTCAATGTGATAAACGCGGTCAATCCAAGTCGTGTTGTCCGCCACCAATCCAGCCAAGACCAGCCCCGCGCTAGCTCGCAAATCCGAAGCTGTCACCGGCGCGCCGCTCAACGGAGTGGGCCCGGTCACCACCGCCAGACTTCCATCAATCGCGATGTTCGCGCCCATGCGCACCATTTCGCTGGCGTGCATGTAACGATTTTCAAAAATCGTCTCGCGCACCTGCGACACGCCCTGCGCCTGCGTCGCCAGCGCCATGAATTGCGCCTGCATATCGGTCGCGAAGCCGGGATACTCTTCCGTCGTCACGTCCGCGGCCACGAGCTTCTTCGCCGCCCGGACGCGCAACTTGCCCTGGCCTTCGCACTTGATTTCCACGCCGCAAGCCCGCAGCTTTTCGATCACCGCCTTCAAATGGCCCGGCTCGCAATCGGTCAGCAGCAATTCTCCGCCGGTGATCGCCCCAGCCACCAAGAACGTCCCCGTCTCGATTCTGTCCGGGATAATCGCGTGCGTCGCTCCATGCAGCTTTTCCACGCCCTGGACACGCAACGTGGACGTGCCGACGCCCTCGATCTTGGCGCCCATCTTGATCAGCAATTCCGCCAAATCCGTGACTTCCGGCTCCATCGCTGCGTTCTCCAGCACGGTCTCGCCCTCGGCCAGCACCGCCGCCGTCAAAATATTCTCTGTGCCCGTCACCGTAATTTTCGGAAAACGCAAAGTTGTCCCGCGCAAGCGTTTCGCCCGCGCTTCCACATATCCGTGCTCAACTTTAGTTTCCGCGCCCAGTTGCTCCAGCGCCTGAATGTGCAAATCAATCGGCCGCGCGCCAATCGCGCATCCGCCGGGCAGCGAAACGCGCGCATAGCCAAATCGTGCCACCAGTGGCCCCAGCGTCAGCACCGAAGCGCGCATCGTCTTCACCAGCTCGTACGGCGCCTCGCGCATGGACACCGTCTCCGCCTGAATAATGAATTCGCTAGGCGGCAAATCGGGGCTCTCGACGCGGCAGCGCATGTGCGCCAGCAATTTCGCCATCGTGATGATGTCGCGCACATGCGGAATATTTTGCAGCGTCACGGTGTCGCTGGTCAGCAGCGCCGCAGCCATCGCCGGCAGCGCCGCATTTTTGGCGCCGCTGATCCGCACCGTCCCTTCCAGTTTTCGCCCGCCCTGAATCCTGAACCGATCCATGATTATTTCCCCTGACCTTTTAAATTCACTCGTCGCTTCGGGTGCAGCGCGAGCGCCTGTCTGGCATTTCCGCCGGACTTGCGCAACGATCTCCGCGCCGCCACGGCGTTTGCGCCAGTCTTCAACATCACCAGCGCCGCCGGCAGATCGTGTCCGGTCTGCCGCAGTGCGTGTTCCGCCGCAGACGCGCTCACTCCCGCAGCCTCCGTCAAAATGCGCGCGCCCCGCCGGTGCAACTTCTGATTTGTCAGTGCCACGTAGATCATCCAGTTCTCATAGACTCTGCCGAGCCGCACCATCGCCGTAGTGGAAAGCATGTTCAACACCATCTTCTGCGCCGTTCCGGCCTTCATCCGCGTGGACCCGGCAATCGCTTCCTGTCCCGTCTCCGGCGTGATGGCGATTTTCGCCAGGTGCGCCAGTGGCGATTTCGGATTGGAAGTCACGGCCACCGTCAGGCACCCTCGCCGCTTCGCCCATTCCATGCCACCCAGCACGTACCGCGTGGTCCCACTTGCCGCAATGCCCACAACCACGTCTCGCCGTGTAACCCCGGCCTTGGCCAAATCTCTCGCGCCATTCGACGTAGAATCCTCCGCGCCCTCCACAGCGCCGCGCAACGCCTTCGCGCCCCCCGCTATAAGCGCCTGCACCATCTTCGGCCGCGTGCCAAACGTCGGCGGACATTCCGCCGCATCCAACACCGCCAGCCGCCCGCTCGTTCCCGCGCCGATATAGACGAGCCGGCCGCCCCGCCGAAAACTCTTCACAATCGCATCCACAGCGCGCGCGATCCGCGGTAATTCGCGCTGCACCGCCAGCGCCACGCGCCGATCCTCATGGTTCAACACGCGCAAAATCTCAATCGTGGACTTGGTGTCCAGCCCGCGCGTCCGCGGATTGCGCTGTTCCGTCCTTGTTGGTGTCACCGCGCCCTCAGCCGCTCATCGGCCTGTAAACAGCCTTCCATTAATTATACCGATACGCATCTTCCAGTATGGGGCTTGTGATGAATTCCCGCAGGGTATGTGACGAGGGAGTTATCGAGCGGTTGCGGAACCATTCGCCAGGCCCAGGGCCTGTATGATCGCGTCATGAATCGCCGGCCGCGCTTGCCGAATCTGCTCGTTGGTGCGCGTGGGGTTCACGCGGTTCGTCAGCAACACCACGAACAAGTCGCGTTCCGGGTCAATCCACAGCGATGTTCCGGTGAATCCGGTGTGCCCATAGGCGCTCGACGAAAAATAATGCCCGGCGGCCGAATTCGGCGGCGTCGGCACGTCCCATCCCAGCGTCCTCGCCGAATCGCCGACGGTTTCCCGCGCCGTAAATTCCTGAATCGTCTCCCGCGCCAGCAAGCGATGATGCGCGTAAATGCCGCCATTCAGCAACATCTGCGCAAACGCCGCGACGTCGCGTGCAGTAGAAAAAAGCCCAGCATTCCCAGATACGCCACCCAGCGCGAACGCGTTCTCGTCGTGCACTTCGCCGCGCAGCAAACGCTTGCGGAATTCCGTATCCAGTTCCGTAGGCGCAATTCGCGCGCGCCACGACGCCGGCGGGTTATACATCGTATCGCTCATCCCGAGAGGCGCGAAAATGTGCCCCTTCGCGAATTGCTCCAGCGTCTCTCCCGTCAACCGCTCGATGATTTCTCCCAGCAGAATAAATCCCAGGTCGGAGTATTCGACTTGCGTGCCTGGCTCGTGCACCAGCGGCTCCGCCAGTACTTTCGCCAGCACCTCATCGTGGCCTTTCGCTTCCTTGTAGAAATCGCGGTGCGCCGGCAATCCCGAATCGTGCAGCATCAGCATGCGCACGGTGATGCGCGCCCGCCAGGAAGGCGTCGGATCGGACTTCGCCGCCGCGGAAAATTCCGGCAGATAACGCTCGACCGGCGCATCCAGATCCAGCCGTTTCTGCTGCGCCAGCATCATCGCCGAAGTGGTCGTCACCACCACTTTCGTCAGCGACGCCATGTCATAGATCGTCTTCTCCGTAACCTTCGCTGCCTTCGCATCCCGCGTCAACGACCCGAACGGATAAACCGTCAGCGCAGCGTGATATCCAACCGCCAGCACGCCGCCCGGAAAAGCTCCAGCACTCACCCAGCCATCGAGCAGACCGAAGACCGGATGAAGCTGGTCTTCCATCTCGGACGACACGGGCCGCAGCGTCATAGGATCCGCCGCGACGCGCAAACCATCTCCGCGCTTCACCGTCCCTGGCACAGTCACGGGAATCTGTCCCTGCACGGCCACCTGCCCAAAAAGCGCGCGCACCGCCGCCAGCTGCGAAACGGAATTCGTCGAAAATTCAGCGAGCCAAGTCTTCGCACCCGGAAATCCCTCGATCAAATAAGGGCTGCCGAAAGCAATCACCACGGTCGGCTTCCCAGACGCGATCATCTGATTCACAAACGCGTGCTGCTCGTCCGGCAAGCCGACGTCCCCTTTGCGGTCAGCGACACGCACGAACAGCGCGGCGACCGCCACGTCATAAGAATCAGCCGGCGGCAATTTCAGCGTGCTCACGTTCGCGAATTGCGTGTCCGCGCGCAACGCCTTCAGCGAGTCCACGCGCCAACGAATCTCCGGCTCGATGGTCTCTCCCGGATAAGGATCGGCGTCAGCCGAAAGCGAAACGAGCAGCACGCGCAAGGGTTTGGTCGCGTCCAGCGGCAACAGGTGCGCCGTATCGCGCAACAAAGTCACGCCGCGGTCCGCGATATTCTGTGCCTGCGCGGCAAATTCCGGCCGCGCAAACTTCTCGTCCAGTTGCTCGATATTCGCCAACCGATTGCGATCCAGCCCCAACCGTGACTTCGCCTGCAAAATCCGCCGCACCGATTCATCCACGCGTTTTTCAGTGATTCGCCCGGACCCCACGGCGCGCTCCAGTCCCGCCATCGCCGCATCCGGTACCGGCGGCATCAACAGCACGTCCGCGCCCGCTTCCACCGCGCGCACCGCCGCTTCGCCCGGCGGATAACGCGACGTCACTCCGCCCATGTCCATCGCGTCGGTCACCACCAGCCCCTTGAATTTCAATTCGTCGCGCAGCAATCCAGTCAGAATATTTCGCGAAGTCGTCGCCGGCACGCTCGCATCCGGCTCAAACGCCGGCACGGCCAAATGTCCTGGCATCACCGACCCCACGCTCGCGCCAATCGCCGCGCGAAAAGGCACCAGCTCGGTCGCCTCGAGTTCCTTGCGGTCTCCCGGCACAGTCGGCAGCGCCAGGTGCGAATCGACGCTCACATCCCCGTGCCCCGGAAAATGTTTCGCGGTCGCAAGCCCGCCATTCTCTTCAATGCCGCGAATTTCCTGCGCCACAAATTCCCCCACGCTGTTGGGGTTTTCGCCAAACGAACGAATGTTGATGATCGGATTATCCGGATTGTTGTTCACGTCCGCGTCCGGCGCGAAAATCCAGTGCACGCCCGCAGCGCGCGATTCCAGCGCGATCACTTTGCCGATCGTGTACGCCAGCTTCGGATCGTTCGTCGCACCCACCGCCATCGCCGAAGGAAACGACGTGCCTTCATCCAGCCGCATCCCGGTACCGCTCTCGAAATCCGCGCCAATTAGCAGTGGGATTTTGGCGCGCCGTTGCAGTTCGTTCGTCAGTTCCGCCGTAGGATAGACTTGGCTGCGCTCGATGCCCAGCGGCCCGCGTGTCGTGCCGAGAATAAATCCACCCACTTGATTTTCTTCCACTTCATGCACCAAGTTCTTGTACTCCGCGCTTTGCGCCGATGTGAACGCGCCAAAGTAGTAGGGCATCAGCATCTGTCCCAGCTTCTCGCGCAAAGTCATTTTCTTCAGGCTGGATTCCACCCACGCGGAATTCGCATTGGCGGCTGTTGCGGCTGAGCTTCGTGCTTTCGTGACGGAGGTTTTTTGCGAACGGGCGTAGGCTGTCATGAGAAGGAGCAGGAGCAGCGCGGAAAGTCCGAGTTTACGCATCGCACCCATTCGGAACCTTCCATGTTGACGCTCGCATCCCGCGGCTGTATATAACACACGGTCGCATGGCGCACAACGAATCCTCCCCCACAATGTTTCGTATCGGTTTCGTTCCAATTTTGCTCGTCTTCGCGGGCGTCCTAGGCGTAGGCAGCCTTGCGCTCCGCCCCGCGCCTCGCGCGACAGCGTTAGCAGAGTCCGCGCAGGGCACCGATCGCACGAAAACCGGCATTGACGTCCTCGAAGAGCAAAATTTCGCCGCACTGCGCGGCAAACGCGTCGGCCTGATCACCAATCAAACAGGAGTGGATTCGCAGGGCCGCCGCACCATCGACGTCCTCGCCCACGCCGACGGCGTAAAACTCGTCGCGCTCTTCAGCCCCGAGCACGGCATCGCCGGCCAACTCGACGCGAAAGTCGGAAACGACACGGACTCCGCCACCGGACTACAAATCTTCAGCCTGTACGGTGACACGCGCCGCCCCAGCGACCAAATGTTGCAGGGCCTCGACGCTCTGGTCTTCGACATTCAAGGCGCCGGCGTGCGCTTCTACACTTTCATCACCACCATGGGCTATTGTATGGAAGCCGCCGCAAAGCACAAAATCCCGTTCTTCGTTCTTGATCGCCCCGACCCTCTCGGCGGCGAAAAAATCCAAGGCCCGATGCTCGATCCATCGCGCATTTCCTTCGTCGGATATTTTCGCTTGCCGGTCATCTATGGCATGACGCTCGGCGAGTTGGCCCGCATGTTTAACGGCGAAAATAAAATGGGCCTCGACCTGCACGTCATCGCCATGAAAAATTGGCGTCGCAGTCAGACATTCGACCAGACCGGCCTCACATGGATCCCGCCCTCGCCCAATCTGCGCACGCTCAACGAAGCCCTCTTGTACCCTGGCATCGAAATCCTGCAGCCCGCTGGAGTGTCCGTCGGCCGCGGCACCGATGCGCCGTTCGAACAACTGGGCGCACCCTGGATCCATTCCGATGTCTTGCTGAATTCGCTGACCCCGCGACAAATTCCCGGCGTGAGCCTTGCCTCTGCCAGTTTTACTCCCAGCGATGGTCTCTACAAGGGTGAAGTCTGCGCCGGCGTGAAACTCGCAATCACCGACCACGACGCGTTCGACTCCATCCGCACCGGCCTCGAGATCACCGACGCGCTCCACCGCCTCTATCCCGAACGCTTCCAGGTCACGAAGCTGATGGATTTGCTTGCCTCGCAGACCACGTTGGACGCCCTGATCCAGTATCAAGCCCCCGCCGGCATCATCGTCAGCTGGGATAGCGACCTCGCGGATTTCCGCGCGCTCCGCGCGAAGTATCTGCTCTACGATTAGATCGCTTATGTCGGACGCGCGCCGCTGCAAACCGCGCGCGTATGCGTTACGATAACTCCATGCGAATCGTCTCGCTGCTTCCTTCGGCAACCGAAATCCTGTACGCGCTCGGCGTCGGCGATCAGGTCGTCGGCATCACGCACGAATGTGATTTCCCGCCGGAAGCGGCCAGCAAACCCGCGCTGATTAGGCCACGCGTGGATCCCACCGCTGCGCCCGCGGAAATCGATCGCCAGGTTAGCGAACTCGTCGCCCGCGGCGAAAGCATTTACGCGGTTGACGCCGACCTGCTTGCGTCCCTCGCGCCCGACTTGATCGTCACCCAGGATCTGTGCCACGTCTGCGCCGCATCGCCCGACGATCTTGCCACAGCGTTGACGCGTTTCTCGCGCCCGCCGCGCGTCCTGACGCTTACTCCTCACTCACTGGATGACGTTTGGCAGGACATCATTCGCACAGGCGAAGCAACCAACACGCGCGTACGCGCCGAAACGCTCGCCGCCGAGCTTACGGCGAAAGTGCAAGCCGTCGCGTCCCGCACCGCATCCACGAACGGGCAAGCGTCCGCCGCAGCGCAAGCTGGCGCGTCCACGACCACGCAAGCCGCTAGAGGTTTTTCCGTCCGCCCACGCGTGGCCTGCCTGGAATGGCTTGACCCGTTCTACGTAGGCGGCCACTGGGTTCCAGAAATGGTGGCAATTGCAGGCGGCGATGATGTACTCGGCCGGGCAGGGCACCCGTCATTCAAAGTTTCAGCGGACGATATCGCGCAAAGCAACGCCGATGTGATCCTGGTGATGCTCTGCGGCTACGATGCGACGCGCAACGCGAAAGAATTCCAAGCCGCGAAAATCCCAACACACTGGGAAAATCTCCCCGCCATCCGCAATCGCCGCATCTTCGCAGTGGATGCCAACAGCCACTTCTCGCGTCCCGGCCCGCGTCTAGCCGAGGGCGTTCAATTGCTCGTGCACCTGCTCGACCCACAAGGATCGCAGCCGCGCCCACCCGCAGCCACATACGTGAAACTCTGAGCCGTGCAGCTGCCAGCGAAGTCACGACCTCCAGACCCGGAAGGGCGAGACGCCGCCGTGGCACCGCGCCAGCGCATGCCTGAGCGCCGTAGGCGCGGCACAAGTGAGCCCAGACCGGAAGGTCTGGGAACAGTCGCGAATAAATCCCGAGCGCCCGAAGTGCGACACATCTTTTCCTCAGCTTCCCGCGAATAGCCGCCGGACTCTAACCAGGAGTCTCCACACCCCGATCCCGCCACGCGCGATAAAATAAAAGCCCCGAAAGTATCAACGCCAACCCAATCGACGACCGCACCGGCCGCTCAATCCAAATGTTCACCGTAAGCGCCAACGCCCCAGCCACAAACAACGCCGGCACTACCGGGTAACCCCACGTTCGATACGGACGCGCAAGCTCAGGCGAGATACGCCGCAGCCGCATCATCGCCACAACGGACAGCGCATAAAAAATCCAAGCCGCAAACACAAAAAGGGAAGTCAGCTCCTCAAACGTCCCAGTCAAAGCCATGAATCCCGCCAAAGTCCCCTGAAAAATCAAAGCCCCACCCGGCGTGCGAAATCTGGGATGCACAATCCCCGTGACACGAAAAAATAATCCGTCTCGCGCCATCGCATAAGGCACGCGCGCCCCACTCAATAGCGAAGAATTCAGCGTACCCAGCGCCGCGATCACCATCGCAATCGTAATCCAGCCCGCCGCGTCCCGCCCCGCGAAGCTGGAAACCACGTCCGAAGCCACATGCGACGAACTCGCGACGCTAGCAAACGGCAGCGCATAAAAACAAACCGCGCTAAACATCAAATAAATGCCGCCGACCAGAATCGTCCCGCCGATCAGCGCCACGGGAATATTGCGCTGCGGCCGCTCCACTTCCGAGCCGACGCGGTTCAGATCCTCCCACCCGTCATAAGCCCACAGCGCAGCCGCCAGCGCCGCAAAGAACTTAGCCATCGTGCCAATGCCAGATCCAGTTGGCCAGAAGGGATGAAAGTGTTCCATGCTTCCATGTCCAAACCAAAATCCAGCCGCGACGATTGCCAGAACCGAAGCAATCTTCAAAATCGTCAACGCAATCTGCACGCGACCGCCCAGCCGCACTCCCAAATAATTGATGAACGTAAAAAGCGCGATCGCCGCCACCGCCAGTGGCTGCGCCCAGGTGAATGCGTAATCGTAAGGTTTGCCCGAGAAAGGATTGGTGACGTGCCACGTAAAAATCGGCGCAGCAATCACCGGAATCAGAAAACTCGAAAATCGCGCGAATCCCGCCGCGATGGACGCCGCCGAACTCGATTCGCCCACCGTCGAATGCATCCACCCAAAAAGAAATCCCCACAACGGCCCAAGCCCGTTCCGCAAATAAGCGTACTGCCCGCCCGCTTCCGGCAACGCCGCGCCCAGTTCCGCAAACGAAAGCGCCCCAAAAAGCGACAGCAACCCACCCACGATCCACGCGGCATAGACGACGCTCACCGATCCGCCCACCGCCGCCATCTCACCCGGCTTCAAAAAGATTCCCGTGCCTACCATCGTCCCAATCACGATGGCCGCAGCAGCCCAAGGCCCCAGCGCGCGTATCAGCTCAAGTCTTTCGCCACTCTTTGCCGGCATTCCGAAAAAGCCTCTCGCAGAGCACAAAAACCTAATCCGCCGAGCCGCTCGCCACATTTCTCGACTCGCGCGCCACTTCACTCGCAATAGTGCCTACAAAAAAAGTCACAATCGTTCCAGCCAGCACATACCAACTCCACGCCAACGGCGTAAACCGATTCACCGCCATCATCGTCGCAAGTCCTGCCGCAAATCCCAGCAGCGCGCCCGTTTCATTTGCCCGTGCATTCCAAGTCCCCAGCAAAAACACGCCCAGCAAAGCACCGTAGGTGATGGATGCAACCGTCAACCCCGCCACCAGCACCGGCCCCCAGGGCACCAGCGCCAGCAGCCCCAACACGACGCCCCATACCAGCGTCATCCGCCGCGAAGCGCCAAGCGACTGTGCCGTGGTTTCCGCGCGGCGCCTCCCCATATCCATCATGCTCGATGAAGCCAGCGAGTTCAACGAGCCGCTGGCGTTCGACATCGCAACTGCAAAAATCGAAGCCAGCACAATTCCCGCAAGCCCTACGGGCATGCCGTGAACAATGAACGCAGGATAGATCCTATCCGGGTCGCCTCCAGGCACAACCAGCATTCCACTCCTCATGTACACAAAAAGCATCACGCCGATCACCAGAAACAAAGTGAACTGCACCAAAATAATCACGCCGCTCAGCAAAAGCGCCTTCTTGCTATCGCGTTCGTTCCGCGCCGCGAGCAATCGCTGGACCATGGTCTGATCTGTCCCGTGACTCGCCATCGTAAGGAAAGTTCCCCCAATCAGTCCGGACCAAAACGTAAAACTCTGCGTCAAACTGAAAGCGAAATCGAACACGCGCAATTTTCCGCCCGCCGCCGCAGCCACTTGCGTCACTTCCGGCCAGCCGCCGGGAATTTTGTGCAACAACAGAAAGAACGCCGCCACCGAGCCAGTCAAATACAAAAAGAATTGCACCACGTCCGTCCAAATCACCGCTCGCATCCCGCCCTCAAACGTATAAAACATCGTCAGCACCGTGATAATCAAAATCGAAATGCGGTCTCCGGTCCCAAACGCGACGCTCACCACTTTCCCGATTGCCGAAATCCGCACGCCCTCCGCCAGGGCCCGCGTTCCCATAAAAACTACCGCCGCCACCGACCTCATCCGCGCACCGAAACGCTTTTCCAGAAGCTGGTAGGCGGTATAAAATTCGCCTTGGAAGTATTGTGGTATAAGTACCACGCAGAGGATCACTCGCGCCACGAGGTAGCCCAGCACCAGTTGCAGAAATCCCAGGTTTCCGCCATAGGCAATCGCCGGCGTGCCGATGATAGTGAGCGTGGAAGTTTCGGTTGCGACGATCGAACAAGCTAGCGCCCACCACGGTGCCGTGCGGCCGCCTAAAAAGTAGTCGCGCAGATTCTGCTGACCGCGCCGGAAACGCGCGCCGAAAAGCGTGATGCCCGCGAGATAGAGCACCAGAATGCCGAGGTCAATGGGGCTGATTTGCATCGCGCTGATCTAGTTTCCGATCGCGGCCGTGGGTCGCGGGATGCTAACTGTCCGCTTTGAACGCTGTCAAGCATGGTGAACTGAATGACTGAGCAAGATTCCGCGCCAGAAACCTCGTTCTATCTCGGTTTCGATGGTGGCGGCACGAAAACTGATTGCATTTTGATGGACGCGGATGCGAACGTTCTGGCGCGCGCTACCGCGGGCCCGTCGAATCCGCTCCGCGCCGGATATGCGAAGGCCTGGTTCACGCTCAGCGACGCAGCCGACGTGGTCCTCGAACGCCATCATCTGAAGGCCAGCGATATTCGCGGTATCTGCGCGGGAATCGGTGGCGCGGGCCGCGAATCCGTCGCGAAACGCATAGCCACTTTTCTGGAACGCGCTTTTCCTGAAGCCGCAGTCACGGTGACCACCGACCTCGCGATCACATTGAACGCCGCCGTAGGTGAAGGCGAAGGCGTCATCCTGGTCGTGGGCACCGGCTCCGCCGCATACGGCCGCGATACGCACGGCCATACCGCTCGAGCCGGAGGGCGCGGTCCGTGGTTCAGCGATGAAGGCAGCGCCTTCGACATCGGACGTCGCGCTCTCGCCGCGGTCGTTCGCGCCGAAGAAAATCGCGGCCCGCAAACCGCCCTCTGCGACAAAATGCTAAAGTGGCTCGGGTGCAATGAATGGACTCGCGTCCTCGACTGGGTCGTGAAAAATCCGGACGACGTCTTCCCGCGCATCTTTCCTCTGGTCGGCGAGCTTGGCGACAAAGGTGATGCGGTCGCCTGCGAACTCCTCACCACCGCCGCCGCATCGCTCGGCGACCTCGCCGCCAGCGTGATCGAAAAACTCGCCATGCAGGATTGCGAGATCTCCATCGCCAAGGCCGGCGGCACCATCGGGCGCAGCAAATTCTTCGACGCCGCGATTGACGCGCGACTCCACGACCTCGCGCCGCATGCCAGCGTCGTCGCGCTGCAAATGAAATCCGCCGAAGCTGCGGCGAAAATGGCGATTAATCTCGGGAAGCGCAAGGCTCATGCCGGATGAACTTCCCGCGCGGGCGCAAAGTGCGCAATCCGCGCCGAAAGAAGACTTGCAAGCGCTAATCCACGAGCCCGAAGAAGTGACTCTCCTCGCACTTCTTGAAAATCCGCTGATCGAAGAACCGCACATTTCCCAAATGCTCGAGCGCCTCGATCTTTCCGCGAACGTCCTCACAGCCATCGCTGAAAAAGGGAAGTGGACCGCCAGCGAAGGCGTGCGCTTCCGCCTCGCGCGACATCCGCGCACGCCGCGCCGCTTCGCGATGGCGCTGCTACGCCAGTTATATTTGTTCGACCTCGTGCGCCTGAGCTTGCAGCCCTCCACGCCCGCCGAAATCCGTCGCGTGGCCGAAGAATTAATGATCACGCGCGTGCCGCAACTTCCGATTGGCCAAAAACTGACGCTCGCTCGCCGCGGCCCCGCCCGCGTCGTCGGCGCGCTCCTCGCCGAAGGCCTCCCGCAGGCGATCAAGCTCGCGCTAGCCAACGCGTTTCTCACCGAGAGCCAAGTCCTGAAAGTCCTGGCAAAACCCGGCGTGCCGGAACGCGTCGTCGCCGCCGTCGCGCAACATCCGCGCTGGGCCGTTCAGTACAATGTCCGCGTCGCGTTAGTTCGAAATCCGCACACGCCCATTCCGGTAGTCCTGGCGTTTCTACCAAATCTCACGCTGCGCGACCTGAAAGACCTGGCGACGCTAGAAGGCCTCTCGCCCCACGTTCGGCGTTATATTCAAAAGGAACTTTCGCGGAGGCCAGGTGCAAAATAACCACAGGAGAATTTTTGTAGCTCGTGGCCCAGCCGTTGGTTTTGTAGCGCCGGCGTCCCGCCGGCTCGGTGGTAGTCGTTTTTAACGTTGCCGTTGACTCTGTAGCGGCCAGCTTTAGCTGGGCGCCTTTGACTTTCGTAGCGCCCGGTCCCGCCTCGCGGGACCGGGCAGCCATTGATGTGGTTTTTGTAGCGGCGCAGTTTGCTGCGCCATCGACGCGTCGCAGAAAATAAAAGAGGCTCCATGCCAGATCGCAAAACCCAAATCCGCGTAATCATCACTCTTGGTGCCGCCGTTTTCATCGGCGTCCTCCTTTATTCCTCGATCCAACAAACCAAAAACGAATACGAAGTCTGCCAAACCTTCAAAGGCGCCATGCACTGCGCCACCGCCTCCGGCGCCACCGCTCAGGAAGCCATCCGCAGCGCCCAAGGAATTGACTGCGAGATGCTCGCCAACGGCCGCGACGAGAACATCGTCTGCCTCGACACTCCTCCCACCAGCGAGCGCCAGGTCAAGTAGAGCCAACTCATCGCATTCCGGTGTCTAATAAACGGAGCAGGCGTGCGTCCGGCGAGCGTGGCATACGTAGGCGTCGACAATGACGGGGCGAATTGACACTCAAGCGGCTGCCTCATAACATCAAACCGTCACACCACGGGGGACAGACTTCACGATGACGCGTTGTTTGAACTGTGGGGCTGAACGGCTCAGCGACACATGCGACGCCTGCGGCCTCAGTTCTTCCGCCGCGGAATTTTCGCTGCGACGCTCGCTGCTTAATCGCACCGCGCTATTTCTCGTCGGCGCGATCGCCTTCATCGTCGCCAGCGGCCGCTACCCAGCCCTCGAACTCGACGGCATCGTGATTTTCATCGGCGTGGTTTTTTTTCTAACGCTCGGCGTGGCCATCATCGTCGAGCGCCGCGCGCTCCGTCACCAAGAAGTTGAATCCCTGAAACGCATTTATTACGGACTTCTCCCGCTGCCGTGGCTGCTCGCCGCACTGCTCTACGCTAACGGCGCGCTCGATCGTTCCCCCGCCCACATCGAAAAAGCTCGCGTGATCAGCAGATTCTCGATGACCGGCCCGGTTCCCAGCCGCCGCCTCATCGTAAATTCCTGGCGCGCAGGCCATCGCTTCGAACGCATTCCAGTTGACCGCAGCGATTTCGATCGCTTCACCACCGGCGACATCGTGGATGTCCAGGTAAAAGACGGCCTGGTAAGCATCCCCTGGGTAGCCGGCGTCTCCCGCGATTAAAAACTGTCAGATGATTGGCCGCGCTCCGGCAGGGCGGGGCTGCAGCCCCGCCGTAAAACCCCGCAAAAAAAAGGGGACCTCAGCCCCTGAAGCCACGCTTCTCGATCGTAGCCGCAGGGTCAACCCCGTCGCACGGTGTCGGAACTCCACCGCTCGCGGAAAAGAGCAGTGGCTGTCATCACGAACGGAGTCCCGCGCATATTCTTGCCCGCCGCATTTTGGCGGGCGCGGGACGCAGAGAGGGATCTGCTTTTTCTTTAGCGCAATGCGGCAATTCCGCAACTAAACCCTCGCCGGATTCTCCCGCTTCAAAAATTCCCCCGCCCCAACTTTGCCCACAAACCGCCCGCCCTCCACAATCACCCGCCCCCGCGACAAAACCGTCTTCGGCACGCCCTTCACCCGCGTCCCCTCAAACATCGAATAATCCACGCGCATATGATGCGTCTTCACACTGATCGTCTGCTCCTCATTCGCCTCAAACACAATCAAATCCGCATCCGACCCCACGGCCACCGTCCCCTTGCGCGGATACAAACCAAACAACTTCGCCGGCGCCGTAGAGACCAACTGCACAAACCGGTTCGGCGAAAATTTCCCGCCATGCACTCCGCCGCTATATACCAAACTCACGCGATGCTCGATCCCCGGTCCGCCGTTAGGAATCTTCGTGAAATCGTCCTTCCCCAATTCCTTCTGCTCCTTCATGCAAAATGGACAATGGTCCGTCGAAACCACCTGCAAATCATCCTTTGCCAGCCCCTGCCACAATTTTTCCTGATGCCACTTTTCACGCAGCGGCGGCGTGAACACATATTTCGCGCCATCGAATCCCGGCCCATCCATATTTTCCAGTGACAAATATAAATACTGCGGACAAGTTTCCGCATAAACGCGCAATCCCCGATCGCGCGCCTCGCGTACTTTCTCCAGCGCCTCATTGCACGATAAATGCACGATGTACACTGGCGTCCCCGCCATTTCCGCCAGCGCAATCGCCCGCGACGTCGCTTCCGCCTCGGCCGTCACCGGCCGCGTGAGCGCATGATATTTTGGCGCGCGTTTTCCCTCCGCCAGAGCCCGCTGCACGATCACATCAATCGCGCCGCCATTTTCCGCGTGCATGCAAATCATTCCGCCGCAGTCCGCCGCCACTCCCATCGCCTTGAAAATCGAAGCGTCATCCAGCATGAACACACCCGGATACGCCATGAACAATTTAAAAGTAGGCACGCCGTCGCGCACGAACGCCTTCATCTCATCGAGCTGCGCCCCCGCAATATCCGTGATGATGCAGTGAAACGAATAATCAATCACCGCCTTGTCATCCGCCTTCTTCATCCACGTATCGAAAGCGTGCCGCAGCGTCTGCCCTTTATACTGAATCGCAAAATCAATCAAGCTAGTCGTCCCGCCGTAAGCCGCCGCCACCGTCCCGCTTTCGAAATCGTCAGCGCTGGTAGTCCCGCCGAACGGCATATCCAAATGCGTATGCACGTCAATCCCGCCGGGCATCACGAGCATCCCGCGCGCCTCAATCACCTTACCCGCGCCCTCCATCGGCAAATTCAACCCAATCGCGGAAATCTTCCCGCCAACAATCCCCACGTCGCTAACATAAGTATCAGTAGCCGTAACAATCGTTCCGCCGCGAATCAAAGTGTCAAAGCGCATAACCGGCGATCCTCCTCACAATTCCCATGAAGCGTTGTAGCTTACACCTCTTCCACATTTCTTTGCAGGCGGCAGTCGCGGGATTCGGGGACAGCCCATGATTTCCGAGCCCTTGGCTCAAATGAGTCGGGACAGGTTATTTGATTCCGCGACGCCAACCTGAATGACGACACGCCAGCCTCTAGAATCGGAGCTGGCATTGACGAGCCAATATTCTCCCGACGGCACTTGCGACCGATGAAATTTCCAGAGGTATTCACGAGAAAATTGTCGCGGTCCGGCAGCGAAGCCGAATCCACGGCTATCGTGTATCAGCTCATTCACGAGGCGCATGCTCATCTTCTATCGGAGCAGTACGACAAGGCGCGAGCTCGACTCTTGCAAGCGCTCGACTCCAGAGACCGTCTCCAGGACCCCACAGCTATTGAGTATATTCTGACGTCGTTAGATGCCCCCTGGCTGTTTACGGAACGGTATCAAGATGCCATTTCGTTCTTTACTGAATATATCAGCCGTTATCCCGACGACTCGGCAGCCTATGGCGGCCGAGCAGCCGCCCTATAGTACACGGGCCAACTGCAGGAAGCCGTTCGTGACTACTCGCTCGCACTCGAGTTGAGATCTAACGACGTATTGTCGCTATCGGGTCGGGGTCAAGTCTTGGCCGAACTCGGAGAGAATCGTAGAGCAGTCGAGGAACTGAATTTGGCGCTGCAAACTTTAACAATTACATCGGCGGCCAACTCTAGTTGGGCTGAATGGTACCAGGAGGCCGAAGCAGTCGTTCGTGATGGGCAAGGTTTTGCCCTCGCAGGCTTAGGTGAAACTGCGCAGGCAATGAACGAGTTTGAAACTTCGATAGGTCTGAGTCCGGAGAATGCTTGGGTGTACCACAATCGAGCGCAGGTTCACGATCGTGCTGGTAGTAGCAACAGCGCGGTCGCGGACTATGAAAAGGCGCTGGCAAAGCAGGGTCCGGCGCTAAGTCCTCTGAGAAGAGAGCATGCGCAGACGCGACTTCGTGACTTGTCAAATAAGCCGTGACCCCGCCGTGTTCGCGTTGCAGAAACCAACTCGATCTCGATTTGTTCGCACGCCCCGCGCAGCGTTGTCCACTTCCCAACGCCTCCCCGAATCCCTTGACCTTACCCCCAATCGCCAGTGCTAGAATGGCGTTTCTTTTCCAGCCCAAGGAAACGACGACAAGCTCATGACGTTGCGCGAGACTGCTCCCAAGCTTCCGCCCGAGCAATACGAAAAGAATTTCGCGGAAATATCTCCGCGCATGACGCCCCGCCAGGCCGCCGTCGAAGCCGCGCGCTGCCTCTTCTGCTTTGACGCGCCCTGCGCTATGGCTTGTCCCACCCACATTGACGTCCCTTCCTTCATCAAAAAAATCTCCACCGACAATCTCCGCGGCTCAGCCCGCGTAATTCTCGAAGCCAATATCCTGGGCCACAGTTGCGGCCGCGTGTGCCCCACCGAAGTTCTCTGCGAAGGCGCCTGCGTGATGCACGAGAAGGAAGAGAAGCCCATCGAAATCGGCCGCCTGCAGCGCTACGCCGTGGACTACGTCCTAGATCGCAACATCCAGCTATTTCGCGCCGGCGCTCCCAATGGGAAGCGCGTCGCCCTCATCGGCTCAGGCCCCGCATCGCTCGCCTGCGCCGCCGAACTCGCGAAGCTCGGCTATCGCACCACGATTTTTGACCGCAACGGACTCCCCGGCGGCCTCGATACATACGGCATCGCCGCGTACAAACTCCGCGCCCAAGATACTCAGCGCGAAGTCGAGCTGGTCCGCGGCCTCGGCGTCGAATTTCGCCAGAAGACCACCGTCGGCACGGACGTCACCTTCGCGCAACTCGAGAAAGATTTCGACGCCATCTTCATCGGCGTCGGTCTCGGAGATACGGGCCCTCTCAAAATCCCCGGCGAAGATCTGCAAGGCGTCGTCGGTGCCATGCAATTCATCGAACCGACCAAAGTTCGTCCCTTCGCGCAACTGACCATCGGCCGCCGCATCGCCTGCATCGGCGCCGGCAACACCGCCATTGACGTCGTCACCGCCGCCAAACGCCTCGGCGCCGAAATCGTGCACCTGATTTATCGCCGCGGCGAACACGAAATGTCCGCCTTCCACTACGAATACGATCTCGCGAAACTCGATGGCGTCCGTTTTCACTGGCACGCGCAGCCGCTCAGAATCCTCGCCGATGCCGCTGGCAACGTCGCCGCAATCGAATGCCTCCGCACGCGCACCGAATCCGGCTCCGACTCCAAAAAAAAGCGCAGCCAAATCGCAATCATCGCCGGCAGCGAATTTCAGCTCGAAGTGGACATGGTCGTGCGCGCCATCGGCCAGGAGCCAGTGACGAGCTTCGTCCGCGCCGTGCAGGGAATCGCCGTCCGCGAAAACGGCACCATCGCCGTCAGCGAACGCTTTCAAACCGGTAACGCCAAATATTTCGCCGCAGGCGATTGCGTGAACGGCGGCAAGGAAGTAGTGGACGCGGTCGCCGAAGGCATGGCCGCCGCCCGCGGTATTGACGCGTGGCTCGAATCGCCGCGCGGAAAGAATTAATCGCCCGTGCGCGTCCCCGAATCATGGACCGAGCGCCTGCCAGTCCTCGAAGAACTCGAACAACCCTGGGAGCCGGTCCCGCGCGTCGCCCTGGTTGCCTGGCTGATTTTCTACGCGCTCTTCCTCTACCAACGCGTCCGCGGCACAGGCCTGCTGCTCCTGATGGACGGCGTGTTCGTCCCGATCCACGAAGGCGGACATCTTCTGTTCCGTCTCGGCGGCGAAATCATCATGGTCGCCGGCGGCACCTTCCTGCAATTGTTCGTACCCATCGCACTAGCCGCATATTTTTTCTTCCGCCGCCAATCGCAAGCCGTAGCGTTCTGCCTGTTCTTTTTCTTCGAACAGTTTATCCCGATCGCCACATACATGGCCGACGCCCGCGCCCAGGATTTGCCGCTCTTAACCGTAGGCGACGCCGAATACGTCATCCACGACTGGAATTATCTCTTCGGCAAACTAGGCGTCCTGGAACACGACACCCAAATCGCCAGCATCGTTCGCGCAATCGGCGGCCTAGGCATGTTAGCCGTAGTAGTCTGGCTCATCTGGCGCGGCGTCAACGACGTCGCGCCACCTAAGAACACAGTGGGGAGGTAATGCATGTCAGACCTGAGCGTCAACTTCTGTGGCTTGCGTTCGCCCAATCCCTTCTGGCTAGCCTCCGGCCCGCCCACCAACACCGGCGGGCAGGTGATGCGCGCGTTCGACGCCGGTTGGGGCGGCGCGGTCTGGAAAACGATCGGCGACCCCATCCAAAATACGTCTTCGCGTTACGGCGCCATCGATCTAAACGGCGTGAAAATGATGGGCCTGAACAACATCGAACTAATCAGCGACCGCCCCATCGCCATCAATCTGGCAGAAATCTCGGCAGTAAAAAAGCGCTACCCCAAGCATCTGGTCATCGCCTCGCTCATGGTCGAATCCAAACGCGAAACCTGGCACGACATCGTGCGCCGCGCCGAAGATGCCGGCTCCGACGCGCTCGAACTAAATTTCGGCTGCCCGCACGGCATGAGCGAACGCGGGATGGGCGCCGCGGTCGGCCAAGTCCCCGAATACACAGAAATGATCACCTCGTGGGCAAAAGAAGTCGCCAAGACTCCCGTCATCTCGAAACTTACGCCCAATGTCACCGACATCACGCACATCGCGCTAGCCGCCGAGCGTGGCGGCGCCGACGCCGTCAGCCTGATCAACACAATCAATTCGCTGATGGGTGTGGATCTCGAAACCTTCGCGCCGCGCCCCAACGTGGCGGGGAAGTCCTCCCACGGTGGCTATTGCGGTCCCGCCGTAAAACCCATCGCGCTGCATCTGCTCTCCAGCGTCGCGAAAAGAGTAAAAATTCCCATCGTCGGCATCGGCGGGATCGGCGATTGGAAGGACGCCGCCGAACACATCGCGCTCGGCGCCTCCTGCGTGCAAGTCTGCACCGCGGCCATGCACTACGGTTTTCGCATCGTCGAAGATATGGCCGACGGCCTGACAGCCTACATGGACGATCACGCCTATCGCTCCACCGAAAGTTTCCGCGGTCGCGCCGTTCCCAACGTGATGGACTGGGGCGACCTCGACCTGAACTACAAAATCATCGCCAAAATTGATGCCGGCCTCTGCATCGGCTGCCAGCTCTGCTACGTCGCCTGCGAAGACGGCGCGCACCAATGCATCGAACGCGCTCCGCAGCACAACGCTAGGGGCAAGCAAAATCCCAACGGCATGGAAATTCACGTCCCGCGAATCATCGAAGAAGAATGCGTAGGTTGCAATCTCTGCGCGCTCGTGTGCCCTGTGCACGGCTGCATCACGATGGAGGAAATCCACACCGGCCTGCCGCCGATGTCCTGGAAACAAAAAACGAGCCGCACAACCTGACATCGGTTTTGCAGTGCGATTTTTATGAAGTGCGGCGGCTTGCCGCCGCTTTCGTAAACACCGCAGCCTCGTCGTGATCGGCCAAGGCGACGCTTGCCTCGCCCGAGTAGTCTGCTAATAAAACGCGCGCAAATCTGGCATGTGCGGCAATTCCACGTCCAGCGCCCGGCCGTAGTCTCCGAGTGTCAACTTGATCATCTCCGCCGGCCCCACGTCGCGCACGCTCCACGCCGTCGTCGGCATCACCCGCGACCGCACAAATAAGTCTCCGCTCTCAAAATCGGAACCCTTCGCCTGTAAGTCCGAAGGAAACACGTAATAAGCGACTTTCCCCTTGATGTCCAGCGCCAGATATCGCCGCCCCAGCTGCACCAACACCAGGTTCGTCTGTTTTTTCTTTTCGGTTTGATACACGTTCCAAGTGAGCGGCGTCTTATTCTCAAGCTTCAACTGCGCGCGCCCCACGGCTTTCCACAGAAAGCGCTCGTTGTCGCCAGCCCCACTGCTGGCCACAAACGCAACAGCGCAAATCATCGCCAAAGTCTGCGCCGCCGCGCGATTGAACGCATGCAGAACACTTCGCCGAGAACATTCCCGGCGCGCATTCACCGTCAGCAAATTCATTCCCATTTCACGCGCACTTGTTTCGCAGAAATCACCACGAATCCCTTAGCCCGTCCGTGCTCCACCACATCACGCAATATCGCCACGTCCTGCTCGCAATATTCTGCCACGCGATCTTTCTGTCCCGCGCGCCACCATTTCACAGCTTCTAGTCCGTCTCCACTCTTCGCCGTCCCCAGCGTATCCTTGGCCAGCTGATCGAGCTTCACGCGATGCCCGAGCTGCTTGTGCAGCAATTCGTGAATATCCAGCGACCGCTTCCGCACACCCTCGACAGGCGCGTAAGCGCGTAGCACCTCAATATCGAAACGATTGCCGTTAAACGTGATCACATGCGTAAACTGTTCCAGCTCCCGAATCAACCTCAGCGCATCGTCTTCATACCACCGTCGGAACGCATTCTCCTTATCCCAAGTGACCGCCACCGCTAGCCCGAAGGCGCGAATGTTTCCCCACCCACCATCCACTTCACTCGAAAGCCGCAGCGTTTCGATATCCAAGTAAATTTCGCGATCGAATAGTCCAGCCAGGTAAGTGTCCTCTCGTTTCCGGTAGCCCAGGGTTTGAAGTTGTGGCCATCCCGCCTTGCGGGATGGGCGCGTTCGACTTGAGTTCTGTGGCAGTATCCGCCGCTGCGGCCGTGTTAATAAAGGCTCAACTCGCGCTGGCGCCCCGTGTAGTCAATGTAAACGATCTTAAGGTCCGTATAAAAATCAATCGCCGCATGCCCTACTTCCCGCGGCCCCACGCTGCTATCCTTTGCTCCGCCAAACGGCACATGCGCCTCTCCACCAACCGTCGGCGAATTCACATGCGTCATCCCCGTCTCAATCTTGTCGACAAACTCAAAAATCTTGTTCGAATCCGACGAATAGATCGAACTCGAAAGCCCGTACCGCACCGAATTCGCCACTTGCAACGCCTCGTCAAATCCCTTCACGCGAATCACGCTCAGCACCGGCCCGAAAATTTCTTCCTGCGCGAGTTTGCTGTCCCAAGTCACATGATCGAACACCGTCGGCGCCACAAACCAGCCCTTATCGTAGCGCGCCCCCGTCAACCGCTCGCCCCCGCACAAAAGTTTCCCTTCACCTTTCCCAATCTCAATATATTTCAAAACCGTGTTGAACTGGCTTTCGTCCACCGACGGGCCCATGTCGGTGCCCGGCTCCAGCCCATCGCCCACCACATATGTCTTCGCGCGCGCTGTCAGCATCTCAACGAATTTGTCCGCCACGCTCTGTTCAATCACCACGCGGCTCGTCGCCGTGCAGCGCTGCCCGGTCGAAGCAAATGCGCCGGACAGCACCGACTCCATCGCCAGCTGCAAATCAGCGTCCGCCAGCACCACCACCGGATTCTTTCCGCCCATCTCGCACTGAATTTTCTTCAAATGAGCCGCGCCCGAAGCGTACAACGCGCAACCCACCTCGTTCGATCCTGTGAACGACAACCCGTGCACGTGCGGATTCTGCACCAACTCGTCGCCCGTCTCGCGTCCCGACCCCATCACCAGATTCAGCACGCCCGCCGGCAATCCCGCCTGCTCGAAAATCTCCACGATCTTCATCGCCGTCAGCGGCGTCAATGTCGCGGGCTTGAACACCACCGTGTTCCCGCACACCAGCGCCGGCGCGATTTTCCACACCGGAATGGCGACCGGGAAATTCCACGGAGTGATCGCGCCCACCACTCCCAGCGGCTGGCGAATCGTGTAAGAGAAGTTCTTCGGCAGCTCGCTGGTCAGTGTTTCGCCATTCAACCGCCGCGCCTCGCCAGCCATAAATTCCAGAATGTTGATCGCCCGCTGCACCTCGCCCAACGAATCCTTCAGCGCCTTGCCTTCCTCGCGCGTCAGCAGCCGCGCTAGCGCTTCCTTCTGTTCCTGCATGATCCGTGTCGCCGCGAAAAGTATCTTGCCCCGGTTTGGCGCAGGCATCTCCCGCCATGCAGGGAAGGCCGCCTTCGCTGCCACAATAGCTTCTTTCATTTCCTGCCGCGTCGAAAGCGGTATCCGCGCGACAACCTCGTCGGTGTTAGCAGGGTTCCGCCGCTCCACAATCTTCGTGGACTTCGATTCCACCCACTCCCCATTAATGTGATTTCTGCAAAGCAAATCTGTGGTTATCGCCGTCGCCATCTACCGAACCTCACTGAAAGATTTATCCAGCAGCCGAATCCCCTCATCCACATCCGCCTTGGAAATATTCATCGGCGGAGCCATGCGAATCACGTTCCCATACATCCCGCCCTTGCCCACCAGCAAACCATTCGCGCGCGTGCGTTCCAGCACCTGATTCGTCTCCTGCGCCGCGGGCTCCTTCGTCTGACGTTCCTTCACCAGCTCCATCGCCTGCATCATCCCCATCCCGCGCACGTCGCCAATCAATGGATACTTCTGCTGCAGCTCCTCCAGCTTCTTACGGAAGTAGCCTCCCACCACAAAAGTATTCTCCCGCAGATTTTCTTCCTCGATCACTTCAATCACGGCCCGCGCCGCCACAGACGTCACAGGGTTTCCACCAAACGTCGCAATGTTTAACCCCTGAAATTTGTCCGCCAGTTCCGCGGTAGTGATCGTCAAACCAACGGGCACGCCATTCGCCATGCTCTTCGCCGAAGTAATAATGTCCGGCGTCACTTCCCACTGCTCGATCCCCCACCATTTCTTCCCCGTGCGTCCCCAACCCGTCTGCACTTCGTCCGAAATGTATTGCCCGCCGTAATTTTTCACGATGCGATAAACAATCTTGAAATATTCTGGCGGTGGAGTAATAAATCCGCCCACGCCCTGAATCGGCTCGGCGATAAACGCGGCAATCGATCCGCTAGTAGTCGTCTGAATCACGCTCTCCACATCATTCGCGCAAGCCACGTTGCACGATGGATACGTCAGATGCAAAGGGCAGCGGTAACAATAAGGATTCACCGCGTGCGAAATCCCCACGCTGATTACTCCGCCCTTGCGCCACGCCGATTGCGCCGTCACCGACTTCGCCAGCGCCGACCCGCCCGAATAAGCATGCCGCAGCGCCACGACGTCGTAACTGGGTGAGGCCATGCGCGAAAGCATGATCGCCGCTTCGTTCGCTTCGGTGCCCGAACTGGTGAAAAAACTCTTCTGCAGTTTCCCAGGCGTGATCTCCGCCAGCTTCTCCGCCAGAGCCACGACAGCTTCGTTCGGGAAAAGTGTCGAGGTGTGCTGCAACTTGTCCACCTGCGCCTTAATCTTCTCCGTCACCTTCGGATTACAGTGCCCCACGCCGATCGTCACAATCCCGCCAAAAAAATCGAGGTACTTGTTACCCTCGATGTCCCACAGGTATTGCATCGAAGCGTGGTCCGCCACCAGCGGATGTTGGTAATAATTCGTCACCGACGGCCAAATAAACTCCTTATGCTTCCGCACCACCTCGTCGCTGCGCGTCGGCAGCACTTTCGGCGTAGTAGTCATGTCAGTCGGCCTTTTCGATCGATTTGCAATTGTCCGTTCGTTCAGTCTGCTGCGTCCAGCGATTTTACGCCAGCATGCGTCCGCGTGATCTCGCCATACGATTCCGGCCGACGGTCGCGATAAAATTGCCACGTCTGTCGCACCTTATCCATCTCTTCCAAATCCAGATCTGCAACAAGCGCTTCATCTTTGTCACGGCTGGCCTGTGCGACAATCTTCCCGCGCGGATTGCAGAAGTAGCTCTTGCCGTAAAATTCCCCGATATTCCACGGCGCTTCCTTGCCCACGCGATTGATGGCCCCTACAAAATATCCGTTGGCCACCGCGTGCGCCGGCTGTTCCAGCTCCCACAGATATTCGCTCAACCCGGCCACTGTAGCCGACGGATTGAACACAATCTCCGCGCCGTTCAGTCCCAACACCCGCGCTCCCTCAGGAAAGTGCCGGTCGTAGCAGATATAAACACCAATCCGCGCGAATTTGGTTTGAAAAGTAAGATACCCCGTATTTCCCGGCGTAAAATAGAACTTCTCCCAGAATCCCGGCGCCACCTGCGGAATGTGATGCTTGCGATATTTCCCCAAATATTTCCCGTCGGCGTCAATCACCGCCGCCGTGTTGTAAAAAAGTCCGGTCATTTCGCGCTCGTAGACCGGCACCACCATCGCCATGCCATATTTCTTTGCCAGCTTCTGCATCCGCGCCGCCGTCGGCCCGTCCGGAACCGGCTCCGTCATCTCATACCAGCGCGCCTGTTGCTCCGCGCAAAAATAAGGCCCGTTGAAAAGCTCCTGCAAACACAAGATTTGCGTTTTTTTCTTGGCCGCGTCGTGGATCAGTTTCTCGTGCTTTTCCACCATCTTTTTGGATATATCGCGGATAGAATATTTCTCCGGCGACCACTCGCAATGCACCTGAATCAAGCCACAACGCACCATACGAGACATCGAATTCCTCCCGCGCGCAGCAAGTCGTCTGCAAAGTTTACTCTGCGTCGCGAAAAGCGGCAAGCGAACCGCCTTCGTGCCAAGTTTTCTTCCCTCTGCAGCGTACGTTGGCGTAGATTCGTCGCATGCGCGCCGTGCGTCGTTCCAGGTGCCCGATCGTCTTGGCATTTTTCAGTGCCGTGACATTGAGCTCATGCAATGCCAGCCGCCCCGGTCCGAAGCTCCTCGAAGCTGATGGCGTGACTTACACAGCATGCGGAGGCGCATTGTGGATCGCGGATGTGAAAGAGCCTAAAGACGACGAACCGCCAACCTACGAAGTCATCTACAAAGACGCGCACGGCAGCAAGCACCAAATCACCAGGGTGAGGACACTTAAGATTACCGATTTGCCGGACGACACACCCGCCTGTTCAAACCCTAAATAGGGCGGCTCAGAAATCGCACACGATTCGTGCGCACTAACCGTATAATTCCGCGGACAACCTCAATGGACCGCTTACTGAAAGATTTGTTTCGTGGCCTCGGCCGCATCTTCCCAGACTGCATCACGCTCAGCCAAGCCATCGCCTTCAACATGTTCCTCGCCTTTTTTCCCATGCTGCTGCTGGCCCTGGGCGTGATCAGTAGCACCGCCGCCTTCCACGGCGCGCTGCACGAAGTTCCGGAACGCCTGAAGCTCATTCTTCCGCCCGGCAGCGACGACGTCGTCACGCAATATTTCGTGCGCAAGGGCACGCACCCCTGGAAATGGTTCCTGCTAGGACTAGGCGGCACTTTGCTCGCCGGCTCTCAGGTCATGGTCGGCTTCATCGAGGGTTTCCGCATCATCGAAGGCGATCAAGTCCGCCACGGCTACTGGCGGGTCCACCTGCGCGCGCTCTTGCTGTTGTTGCTGACGATTGTTCCCACGATTATTGTGGTCATCCTCACCGTCTTCGGTAAACAATTGCGCGCTTGGCTCGTCCGCCAATATGGCCAGCCTCTGCTGATTCACGAAGTGGAAATCGTATTCCAGGCAGTCGTCGTATTCGCCCTATCAATGTTCGCTCTCGTGCTCCTCTATCGCATCGGCCGTCCGGGCCATCGTGGGTTCATGAGCCTGTTTCCCGGCGCAATCGTCTCGACGGTCCTCTGGTGGGTCGTTGACGTAGTCTTCGGCTTCTACGTGCGCAAAATGCCCTACGACGTCGTCTATGGCGGCCTGGCAGCCGCAATCGGTTTGCTCCTCTGGATGTATTTGACCGCACTCGTCGTCCTGATCGGCGCCGCCTACAACGCCGAATCGCACGAGTCCGCAAAATCCTTCGACCGCCTCAGTCACACCCTGCTCGGTTAAACGCTCCCAGCATCGCGAACGAAAATTTCTCCACCGAACTTCGCGTACCGAGCCCATTCTGGAATGCGGCGGCTTGTGAATTGTGCTGCAGCGCAATTCATCCTCAAATCCCGCTGTGCGGGATCGAAGGGCCACGCCCCGCGTTGCTTCGGCGTCCGCGCCACAACGAGTTAGTCTAGATTTGCCTCGCCTGATTTCTGGCGCCACCTCTGCGCGTTAGCTACGGTAGGGGCGCCGCTTGCTGCGCCCCAGCTTGTCGAGGCGTCTGCCTCGCGGCCTTTTTCCCGCGACCTCCTGACTCGCTTAACGGCAAACTAGCACACGACCTGAGCTCGCTGCCCGGTGTTGACCACTAGGCCCCCCTTGCAACTTTCGCGCGATCGCAGGGTTAAACTGGATGCAAGCAACGAAGGCCAGTTATGTTTGCTAGCGCATCGTGCGCCATGAGGCCGCTGCCGTGCAGAAGAATAAAATCCTTCGGACCAGCAACCGCGACCGCCTGGACGCACCCGGCGCCGCTCTCCTCTTTGGCCTACTCGCGCTCGGCCTCACCATGGCGGTCCCGCACGCCCGCGCCTCGAACGCCAGTCAGTTCAACGCCCGATCTACTATGAGTTCCGCCGCGGCTCTCGAGCGCGTCGCCCTCGACAAAAAATTTAAAGGCAAGCTCCCCATCACCGAACTAACCGAAGACGAAGCCATCCTCCACGCCATGAATCGCCTCGCCTACGGCCCGCGCCCGGGCGACGTCGAGCAAGTGCGCCAAATGGGCCTGGAAAAATGGATCGAACAGCAACTGCATCCCGAATCAATCAACGACGCGGACCTGAATCTGCGCCTCCAGCGCTACCCGACTCTGGAAATGTCGTCCAAGCGCCTGCTCGAAGAATTTCCGCGCCCCGACCAGAACGCCAAGCAACCAGGCCTCACGAAAGAACAAGCCAAGGATCAATACGAACAGCAGCTGAGATCCAAGCAGCAAGAAGCCCAATCGCAAATCATCGTCACCGGCAACGACAATCTCGATAAAGCCCAGCAGCAACTGGCTAAACTGCAAGGCCCCAATCGCATCATCGCCGAACTTTCCATGGCCAAAGTGGATCGCGCCGTTTACAGCAATCGCCAGCTCCAGGCCGTGATGGAAGATTTCTGGTGCAATCACTTCAATGTCTTCGCGAACAAAGGCGACGACAAGTGGCTGCTCACCGCTTACGAGCGCGACACCATTCGCCCGCACGCCATGGGCAAATTTCAAGATTTGCTTCTGGCCACAGCGAAAAGTCCCGCAATGCTTTTCTATCTCGACAATTATTTGAGCGCCGATCCGGCCGCTGTCGCGCGCATGGAGGCCGAGAAAAATTTTCGTCGCGCCCGCTATCAAGGCGCATTCGCCGGCGGTTCCATGCCCACTCCCGGCACGTTCCCAGGACCAGCCTCCAGCGGCCCACCAACCGCGTCCAACCCCGCCGCTAAGAAACCTGACCGCGGCCTGAATGAAAATTACGGCAGGGAAGTGATGGAGCTCCACACCGTCGGCGTGGATGGCGGCTATACGCAGCAGGACGTGATTCAAATGGCCGAATGCCTGACGGGCTGGACCATTCACGAGCCGCGCAAAGATCCGCAATTCTTTTTCGACGAAAAAATCCACGAGCAGGGCAATAAAGTCGTGATGGGCCACACCTTCAATTACGGCGGCGAAAAAGACGGAGAAGAAGCCCTGAAAATGCTCGCCAGCCAGCCCGCCACAGCGCATTTCATTTCCCTTGAGCTGGCACACCAGTTCGTTTCGGACAATCCGCCCGCCTCGCTCGTTGACCGCATGGCAAAACGTTTCAGGACAAGCAACGGGGACATTCGCGTTGTACTGCGCACCATGATTTATTCGCCCGAGTTTTGGTCGCGAGGAGCGTATCGCTCAAAAGTCAAGACGCCCTTTGAACTCGTAGCCAGCACTTCGCGCGCGCTGAACGCCGAATCCACGATCTCGCTGCCCCTCTCGCAATGGGTCGCGCGCATGGGCGAGCCGCTCTATCTCTGCCAGCCTCCCACGGGATATTCCGATAAAGCGGAAACCTGGGTGAACACCGGCGCGCTGCTGAATCGCCTGAATTTCGCGCTCGCCTTCGCCGGAGACAAAATGGGCGGTGCCACGGTAGATCTAAATACCATGCTCGGCGAAGCAGCCTCCAAAGATCCCAGCGCAGCCCTGGCCCGCTCGATACAAATTTTCCTCGATGGCCAGATTTCACAATCAACACAAGAAACTCTGGAAGCGCGCCTGAAAGATCCCCAAATTCTGCAAGCGCGCCTCGATGATCCCGTAAAGCAAGTTAACGAAGGCCTGATCGTAGGCCTAGTTCTAGGCACCCCAGAATTTCAGCGCCGGTAGCCTAGTCGTTGAATTTGTAGCGCCGGCGTCCCGCCGGCTCTGTTGCAGTTGACGTTGTCTTTGAATTTGTGAAGCGCCCCACAGGACGATTCATCCTGAGATCCCGCGGTGCGCGATCGAAGGGTAGCGTCGACCTTCAGGCCGGCGCCTTTGGCTTGGACTTTGATGTGGACGTTGCCTTTGCACTTGTAGCGGCCGGTTCAGTTTCATCGAACCGGGCAGCCGTTGACGTTGGTTTCGCTTTTGACTTTGTAGCTGCCGCCTGTCTTTCAGGCGGGCGTGTTTGACGTTGCTTTGTAGGTCGTGGCTTTAGCCACGACATCAGAGTGAAAAAGAACGAGCGGCTTTAGCCGCTGAAGTACGGTTTTCGCGCAGCATAGGAGCACGGCAATGACAATCTCACGGCGCTACTTCCTGAAAAACGGCGGAGTGGCAATGCTCGGCATGGCCGCACTGCCCTCGTTTTTGCGACGCGCCGTCGCCGGCACCCCCGCGATCAACAACAAGAAAATGGTCGTGCTGTTTCAGCGCGGCGCCATGGACGGTCTCAACGTCGTCGTGCCCTTCGGCGAACCGAATTACTATCACATACGCCCCACCATCGCGATTCCCCAACCGCGCCAGGGCAGCACTGATGCCGCGCTCGATCTCGACGGATTCTTCGGGCTGCATCCAAGCCTGGCGCCAATGCTTCCTCTGTTTCGCAGTGGACAACTCGCCATCGTGCAAGCGGTCGGCTCGCCCGATCCCACGCGCTCCCACTTCGACGCGCAGGATTTCATGGAATCGGGCACTCCCGGCCGCAAAGCCACTGACGACGGCTGGCTCAATCGCGCCCTGCAAACCATGCCCGAAGAAAAGCCGTCGCCATTTCGCGCGGTTGCGTTCGGACCTTATCTCCCGCGCACGCTACAAGGCAGCGCATCAGCAGTTGCCATCCCCGACCTGAAACAATTCAAAATGAACGGCCCGCAGCAAACCACCGAAGGTGGCTTCGAAGCCATGTACGCGCAAACCGTCGATCGCGCGCTGCGCGGCGTAGGCACCGAAACCTTCGAAGCCATCGACCAGCTCAAAAAAATAAATCCGGACAAGTACCAACCGGAAAATGGCGCGGAGTATCCTAAGAATCGTTTCGGGCAGAGCCTGCAGGAAATCGCGGAGCTGTTCAAAGCCGATGTCGGCCTCGAAGTTGCGTTCCTCGATAGTGGCGGTTGGGATCATCACGTAAACGAAGGCGGCGTGCAGGGCCAGCTTTCGAATTTGCTGCGTGATCTCGGGCAGGGAGTCGCCGCATTCAATCAAGACATGGGCGATCGTATGGGCGACGTCGTCTTCGTCAGCATGTCCGAATTTGGCCGCACCGCGCAGGAAAACGGCAACCGTGGCACCGACCACGGCCATGCCAACTGCATGTTCGTAATCGGCGGCGACATCCAGGGCGGCAGAGTCTACACGCGCTGGCCCGGCCTGGCCGAAGGCCAGCTCAACCAAGGCCGCGACCTGGCAGTCACGACAGACTATCGCAGCGTCCTAGGCGAAATCATCAACAAACATCTAGGCGACCGTGACCTGTCCACAGTCTTCCCCGGCTTCGCTAACGACCCCCGCCAATTCCTGGGCCTAGTCAAAGCGTAAAGTCGGAAGCAATCGGAAGCGAACCAGCGAGGATGCAGACGAGTCGACACGCATTTCGAGTGCGGCGGCTTGCCGTCGCTTTCGCAAAAACCCCAGCCCTGCCCAGCTCAGCCGAGCCCGATCCAGGCGAGGCTTGCCTCGCCCAAGCGATTCGCAAACAGGCTGCCGCATTGCGCAACAATGCTCCGCGTCCAGCTGTTTTCGAAGTATGATGGACTGCGTGAACCGAGAATTATCCGACCTTCGGAAGAAAGCGCTCGCGCTCTCGGAGACCGAACGTGCGAAGCTCGCATGTTCTCTAGTCGAGAGCCTCGATGTCGTAGAAGACGAATCAGTCGAAAAAGCCTGGGATGCTGCAATCGTCCGCCGAATGGAAAATCTCGACTCAGGCCGCGCCAAGCCCGATTCTCTCGACGAATTTCTCCGGCGGATCGCCCGCGCTACTCCGACCCCTTAATCCGCATCCCGTAGAAAGATCTGTACACAAAGAAGAACGAAACCAAAAAGAACGCCGCGGCCAAAATATGCGTCAAATTTCCGCCTTTCTCAGCCGTCAATTGCACCGCCAATTCCACGGCCAGCAATCCAAATAAAGTTGTAAACTTGATCACCGGATTCAGCGCCACCGATGAAGTATCCTTGAACGGATCGCCCACCGTGTCGCCCACCACAGTCGCGTCGTGCAGCGGCGTGCCCTTCTGCTTCATCTCCACTTCCACGATTTTCTTCGCGTTGTCCCAAGCCCCGCCCGCATTCGCCATAAAAATCGCCTGATACAATCCAAAGATCGCGATCGAAATCAGATACCCGATGAAAAAGAAAGGCTCAACGAACGCGAAGGAAAGCGTCCCAAAGAAAACAGCGATGAAAATATTCAACATACCTTTCTGCGCGTACTTCGTGCAGATGGCCACCACCTTCTTGCTGTCCTCCACCGACGCTTTCTCCACGCCCTCCAGCTTGATGTTCGCCTTGATGAATTCCACCGCGCGATACGCTCCGGTGGTGACCGCCTGCGTAGAAGCCCCCGTAAACCAATAAATCATCGCACCGCCGGTAACCAACCCCAGAAAAAACGGCGCATGCAGCAGCGAGAGCTTGTCCACGTCCTGCGTGATGCCGTTCGTCAGCGCCATGATGATCGAAAAAATCATGGTGGTAGCGCCCACCACCGCAGTGCCGATCAGCACAGGTTTCGCCGTAGCCTTAAAAGTGTTACCGGCCCCGTCATTCTCCTCCAGCAATTCCTTCGCGCGCTCAAAATTCACATCAATATTGAAATCCTGCTTCAATTCCTGCTGGATGTTCGGAATCGTCTCGATCAGCGAAAGCTCATACACCGACTGCGCGTTGTCCGTCACCGGTCCATAGGAATCCACCGCGATCGTCACCGGCCCCATCCCCAGAAATCCAAAAGCCACGAGGCCAAAAGCAAACACCGGCGCCGCAATCATCAGATTGCCCAGCCCCTGTAAGCTCACCAGGTAACTGATGGACATCAGCAGCACCATCGCCAGCCCAATGTAATAAGCCGAGAAATTCCCAGCCACAAATCCTGACAAAATTCCCAGCGACGCGCCGCCTTCTTCGGCCGACGCCACCACTTCCTTCACGTGCCGCGATTCGGTCGAAGTGAAAACTTTCACCAGCTCCGGAATAATCGCTCCAGCCAGTGTGCCGCAGGAAATAATCGTGGAAAGTTTCCACCACTGGGTCGGGTCGCCTTTCAGCGTCGGAATAATCACCGACGAAATCGCATAGGTCATCGCGATCGAAACCAGCGAAGTAATCCACACCAGCGAAGTCAGGGGCGATTCGAAATTCATCTTGTCCGCGGCAGCAAACCGCGCCTTGGAAATAAAATCATTCAAAAAGTAAGCAGCCGCGCTGGCCACCAGCATCGCGATGCGCATCACGAAAATCCACACCAGCAATTGCACCTGAATCGTCGCCTGCACCGCAGGGTCCGCGTTCTTCACGCCCAGCAAAATAAACGTAATCAGCGCGACGCCCGTCACCCCGTACGTCTCAAACCCGTCCGCGCTCGGTCCCACCGAATCGCCCGCGTTGTCGCCTGTGCAATCCGCAATCACGCCGGGATTGCGCGCGTCGTCCTCCTTGATCTTGAAAACAATCTTCATCAAGTCGGACCCGATGTCCGCGATCTTCGTGAAAATGCCGCCCGCGATGCGCAGCGCCGCCGCGCCTAGCGATTCGCCAATCGCAAATCCGATGAAGCACGGCCCCGCGTAATCTCCCGGAATAAATAGCAGAATAAAAAGCATCATCAGCAATTCCACGCTGATCAGCATCATGCCAATGCTCATGCCCGCTTCCAGCGGAATGTGATAAATCGGAAACGGCTTTCCGCGCAGCCCCGCAAACGCCGTGCGCGAATTCGCGAACGTATTCACGCGAATCCCGAACCACGCCACGCCGAAGCTCCCCATGATTCCAACCATGCTGAACGCCAGAACGATAATCACGCGCGCCGCTTGGTAATGCAGCAGCACGCCGAAGTACAGCACGATCACCACGGCGATAAACGCTTCCAGCAGCAGCAGGAATTTCCCCTGCGTAACCAAGTAGGTCTTGCAGGTCTCATAAATCAATTCGGAAATCTCGCGCATCGCGCGATGCACCGGCAGGTTTTTCAGCTTCGTGTAAATCGCCATGCCAAACGCCAGCCCGAACACGCAGAACAAAATGCCAAAAAGCAAAAGCTTGTGCCCATCCATCCCCCAAAAATTTACCGACGACAAATCCGGCAACTTCAGGTTCGCTTCACCACCCGCCGTTTCCGGCGCCGTCCGCGCTTGCGCTGTGGCTGCGCTCAATAAAATCGCGGTACATCCCGCTGCGCCGACTCGCCCGGCGCGACATCCCAGTTTCCACAGAATTTGCACCACCTGCAGCATTATTCGCCCCCCGCCATGCGCACCTTGGCGCACATGTAACCCCATACTTGTACCGACATTCTTCCTCCGGATGAAGACTCCTTAATCGGGGAGCCTGCTGACAGCGAGAAGTTACAGACCTGAATGGCCTTTTTTTTGTATCAGGAAACCCCTCTAACGTCAAGAAAAGAGGCTGCCTTCCGCCGGGGCGGAGGCAGAAACAAAACGTGAGTGAATAGCGCACGAAAAGTTCGCTGCGGCAGCGCGAAGGAAAACCTCGCCGCGCGATTTCGCTCGCTGAGGCTATCTGGGAGTGCGGCGACTTGCTGCCGCCTTGCATTTAGCGAGGCTTGCCTCGCGTGACTACTGGCACCACCTTCACTCGGTAGCCACGGTAGGGGCGCTGCTTGCTGCGCCCCGGCGTGCCAGAATGTCAGGCCGTCATGGAGGGTAGCACCGCGTCGCGAACCGCTCGCCGAAAATGAGCGCGCCGCCACAACACTTTTCGCAAACGCTTCAATCATGTCTGGAGGTTCGCGCTACAGGGCCTACGGAGAAGGGCTAGCCGGGTTCTGCGTAGTCTTGCCGAACCGCACTTCGTAAAACATCAACGCCTTCTTGGACGCAATCACCGTCGCGTCTGGCACATAAAGCACGGCCGTGTCCGCCAGCGACATCTCATAATTCACGTTGAAGTACAAAAATCCGTGCAGCCCGCCCATCGGCGGTACCACATCCGCATCCAACGTCAACGGCCGCAAAATCTCCGCCAGCTTGTCCGTTTTCTTGTCGCCGCTCGGCAAAGGAATCCCTGCAATCCGCGGCCGGTTCGAAGGAGTCACTCCGCCAGGATGCGCCACCAAACCAGCCACGTCCTGGGCGGGCAACCAGTCAATCTCCTGCCGGCCACCTTTGCGCAACCGCACCTCCAGCTGAATCGTGTTGATATCCACATGGATCGGCTCGTTCGTTTCGTTGCGCAGAAAAATCTCCACCGGCAGAATTCCCGCGTCCAGCGGATTGGCCTTGCCGAATTTTTCCTTGCCGCGCGCCTTATCCACGTACGGATCGGCCAGCACGGTCAACCCATCATGATGATCGTGAGCCAGCGCCGCGGCCGGATCCGGCGCTGCGTGCTGAACTTTCGTCGCCGCAGGATTGTTCTGCGCGGCAGCGCCTCCGCACACGAGCAAGATCGCCATAGCGAAAGAAGTCAGTAAGCTCTTCGTCATCCTGCTCTGCGATGCCGCTGCGCCGCCGGAAGTTGTGCGCGTTTTCTCGCCGCTGCCACTATAATACCGGGTCCGCGCGTGGCCAAGCCACTTTCCCGGCTCCTGTGCGAGACGCCCACGGAATGTATTTTTTCTATCGCATCCTCACGGCAGCGGGCATGTTCCTCCTAGCGCCGTATTTTGCTCTGCGCGGATGGCGTGCCGGCGAACCCACGCGCGCCCTTCGTGAACGCCTGGGAAGTTTGCCCCCCGAAATCGCCGTTCGCGCCGCGACCGCGGCTGCAGCCACTCCGACGCATAACGGCCCCATCTGGATCCACGCCGTCTCGGTCGGCGAAGTTCTAGCCGCCCAGCCATTAATTGACGGCTTGAAACGCCGCTACCCGGGCGCCACAATTTTCGTCTCCACCACCACCGAGACCGGCCAGCGCCTGGCCCGCGAGCGTCTGCAAACCGCCGACGGCATCTTTTATTTTCCGCTGGACTGGGTAGTCCCAGTACGCCGCGCTCTCCGCGCGATTAAGCCCTCCCTCGTAATCGTCATGGAAACCGAAATCTGGCCAAATTTTCTCCGCGAAGCGCGCCGCGCTCAAATCCCGGTAGTTTTCGCAAACGCCCGCATCTCCGAGAAATCTTTCGCGCGCTTCAAGCAATGGGAATTCCTGATCGGCCCGTTCTTCCAGCGCACCATGCAAGACGCCGAACTTTTCCTCGCGCAATCGCCCGAAGATTCCGCGCGCCTCCAAGCCATGGGTGCCGAACAAGCCCGCGTCAGCGTCGCCGGAAATCTAAAATATGACGCCGCACCGCCCGCGATATCCCGCTTCGGCTCCTGGCTCGAGCAGCAAATTCGCCAGCAGGAACGTTGGCCAATCCTCATCGCTGGCAGCGTAGTCGCGGGAGAAGAAGAAGCCGTCCTCGCCGCATACGATCTCGTGCAACGCCAGTGGCGCCGCACGCTCCTGATTCTCGCGCCGCGCAAGCCCGCCCAATTCGATGCCGCGGCTGCCATCCCCGCAGCAGGCGGATGGAAAGTCGTCCGCCGCAGCGAGCTCGACCTCACCAGCACGCTTGACGATTCCGCCGACGTCCTGCTCCTAGATTCCATCGGCGAGCTGGCCGGCCTCTACTCCCTCTCCGACGCCACTTTCGTAGGCGGTTCGCTAGTCGCCGCCGGCGGCCACAATATTCTTGAGCCGGCCTGGTTCGCCCGCCCGCCGGTCTTCGGCGGCTCTATGGAAAATTTCAAAGAGATGGCCGACCAATTTCTCGACGCGCACGCCGGTGTGCAAGTCTCGACAGGCCCAGGCCTCGGCAAAGTTTGGATTCAGCTCATACAAGACAATGCAATGCGCGAACGCATGGGCGCGGCCGCGCGCGAAATCTCCCAACGCAATCGCGGTGCCACCGAACGCTCGCTCGACCACATCGCCGCAGTCTGGCACAGCAGCTCCGCCAAGGAGCACAGCGCATGACGCTGAAGCAATCAGTCCTTTGGCCGTTCACGCTGCCCTATGGCGCCGCAGCGCACCTGCGCGCCCGCGCCTACCGCAAAGGCATCCTGAAATCACAACATCTCGACGGCGTCGTGATCAGCGTCGGCAATCTAACCACCGGCGGCACCGGAAAAACTCCAATGGTCCTCTGGATCGCCGAGCGCCTCCTGGCCGAAGGAAAAAGCGTCGGCATTCTAACCCGCGGCTATCGCGGCGAAAATATCATGCCGGCGTCCAAAAATAATCCTCAGTCAGTCGCAGCGAACGCCAAAGCCACAACCAGCGACGAAGTGCGCCTGCTCCAATCCCGACTGGGCGATCGCGTCCAATTCGGCGTCGGCGCCAATCGCTACGAACAGGGCAGGGAACTAGCCAAGCGCGGCGTGAATTGGTTCGTCCTAGACGACGGCTTCCAACATCTGCAACTAGCTCGCGACGTAGACATCGTCCTGATAGACGCGACAAATCCCTTCAGCGGCGGCCGCCTGCTTCCCGCCGGCCACCTTCGCGAGCCGCGATCCGCCCTCGCGCGCGCCGATATCATCGTAATCACGCGCAGCGCCCGGGCCCCCGCCATCGAATCCGCGATCCGCCGCGATTCCGCAGCACCGATTTTCTATGCTCGGCCGAAGCTCGACGCCATCCACAGTTTCACCGACGGCCAATTGGGTGGCGCCGTTCCACTCGATGCGCTACCAAAGCTCTTCGCCTTCTGCGGCATCGGCAATCCCGCACCCTTCCTAGATGACCTACGCACCTGGGGCGTGGATATAGTCGGCCACAGATTCTTTCCCGATCACCACCGCTACACCGACCATGACGACGAGGAAATTCTCCAGCTGGCAAGCGAAGCAGAAGCGAGCGGCCTGATCTGCACCGAAAAAGACCTGTACAATCTCCACGCAATTTATTACGGCAAATTACCAACGTTCTACTGTTCGATCTCCATGCAAATCGACAACGCCGACGATTTCTGGCGCACGGTGCAGTCCGCGGCTTCGTCGCGGCTCAACGTTGCGCAACGAAAGCTCCCGATGCAACCATAAAAACGCAACGGCGCGTCCAATTGCCGCACTACAATTCATCGCATCGTTGGCTTAGGTTTTGACTTTGTAGCGGCCCGTTTAGGATTGTCGAACCGGACAGCCCTAGTCGTCATAGGAAAATCTTTGTGGGTCGTGGCTTTAGCCACGACATGAACCGCGCAAAATTCGCACGGCTTTAGCCGCTGAAGCTCCGATTTCGCAGGCCTCACTCGGACGCTTCGGCTCCCAAAGCTATGGTCGATAAACACGTTCCTCATTTATGACACGGGTTCGCGACGCACCTGTGATATTTTTCGGCACAGCAATTCCCAATGAATTGGCCAAGGAGCTTGTTTGATCACAGCACAAAAAAAACGCAAACACGCCACGGTGCCCAAATCCCCCGCGGGCGCGGCCAACAAATCCGACGCCAAATCCGACGCCAGCGTGGACCTAACCCGCCTGCTCGACATCGTCGCCAGCTTCTCCCGCCAAACCATCGGCGTCGTAGGCGATTTCGTCCTCGACGAATTCGTCTCCGGCGAAATTTCCCGCGTCTCGCGCGAAGCCCCAGTCCTGATCCTGCGCCATCGCCGCACCGAATCCTACCCAGGCGGCGCCGCCAACGCCGTATGCAACGTAGCCGATCTCGGCGCGCGCGTCCTACCCGTCGGCGTAGTCGGCGATGACGACGCCGGCCGTCAGCTCCTTGATCATTTCCGCCGCAAACGCATCAGCGTTTCCGGCATCCTGCGCACCCACGATTGCGTCACCCCCACGAAAACGCGTTACCTCGCCGGATGGACTCACACCACCGAGCAGCAAGTCCTGCGGGTTGACCGCGAGCCGCAGGCAAAGATCTCCGCCACCAGCGAAAGCGCAGTCGCAAGAAAAGCTCGTCAAGTCGCGCAACGCGCCAGTGCAGTCCTCGTATCCGACTACGGTTTCGGCGCGGCCTCCCCCACGATAATAAAAAAACTAAACGCCAAACTCCTAACTCTCGACTCGCGCTACCGCCTGCTCGAATTTCGCGACGCGGGCATCACCGCCGCCACTCCCAACGAGCCTGAAGTCGAAGCCGCCTACCACGCCCGCGTTGGCACCGACATTCGCAAGCTAGAGGATCTCGGCCAAGGCGCCCTACGCGACCTGAATCTCGAAGCTCTCGTAGTCACCCGCGGCAAAGACGGCATGGCTCTTTTCGAACGCTCCCGCGTCCCGCGCAATATTCCTATCTACGGCTCCGATGCTCCCGTGGACGTCACTGGCGCAGGCGACACAGTAATCGCCGTTTTCACTCTTGCTCTGGCCTCCGGTGCGACGTATCTCGAGGCCGCGCACCTCGCGAATTACGCAGGCGGCATCGTGGTCATGAAGCGCCGCACCGCCACGGTCACCAGCGCCGAACTGACAGCCGCTCTGCGCCAGGACGCCACAGCAACGGCCGCAGCGCAGCGGCGCTGAGAACTGCATGGACACTCGCGAAAAAATTGTTTCACGCCAAGGCCTCACCGCCATCCTCGAAGAGCATCGCCGCGCCCGCCGCAAGATAGTATTCGCCAACGGCGTCTTCGATCTGCTGCACGTAGGCCACGTCCGTTACCTGGAAGCCGCTCGCGCCGAAGGCGATCTCCTGGTAGTCGGCATCAATTCCGATTCGAGCACCAGAGAATTGAAAGGCCCCGGCCGCCCCATCCTCACCGAACGCGCCCGTGCAACTCTGGTAGCCGCGCTAAAATCCGTAAACTACGTCGTAATTTTCGACGAGCTCGACGTGAACTGCTTGCTCAAAGAACTTCAACCCGACGTCCACGCCAAAGGCACGGACTACACTGCCGACACCGTGCCGGAGCGCGAACTAGCCGCCCTGCTCGGCATTCGCGTCGCAATCGTCGGCGACCCCAAGCAACATTCCACGCGCGATCTGCTCGCGCGCTGGCGTCAACCCGGCAATGCCTGACGCGCGCTTCCTACTCGTGCGCCTCGGCTCGCTCGGCGACGTAATCCACGCCTTGCCCGCGGCCTCCGCGCTGCGCGATGCCTTTCCCCAAGCTCGCATTGACTGGCTGATCGAGCCCAAGTGGCGACGTCTGCTCGAAGGCAATCCGGATCTCACCGAAATAATCTCGCTGGAAAGGAACGGCGCCGCAGGCCTCATCGCCACCGTTCGCAAATTGCGCGCCGCCCGCTACACTTGCGCAATTGATTTTCAGGGTCTCTACAAGTCCGCGCTCCCCGCCTTCGCGTCGGGCGCCCCACGCCGCATCGGCTTTCCCAGCACCTACGCCCGCGAAGGTTTCGCTTCTTTTTTCTATACCGATCGCATCAATCCCCGCGGCGCCCACAAAGTGGACCACAATCTCGCCCTCGCCGACGCCGCCGGCGCACGCACGTCGCCGCTGCGATTTCCTTTGACCCTGCGCCCGGAAGATGAGAAACAAGTCACGCAACAACTCGCCCGCCACAACATCGCTGATTTCTACGTCCTGAATCCGGGCGGTGGCTGGCGCTCGAAATGTTGGCCGCCCGAACGCTATGGAGAACTGCATCACCGCCTCGCCGCACTAAATAGTTGGCGGGGAATTATCAGCTTCGGTCCTGGAGAGGAAAGTTTGGCGCAAGAACTCATCAGCGCGGCAGGATCTCGTCCGCCCGTTGCCATTCCCTTCGGTCTAGGTCCGCTGATGGCGTTGCTGCGTCGCGCGAAATTCGTCATCTCGGCGGACACCGGCCCGCTGCATCTCGCCTCCGCCCTAGGCGCGCCGGTCGTCGGCCTCTACGGCCCCACCGATCCCGCGCGCAACGGCCCATACGGCAACCAGAGCCAAAGCATCGTCATCCGCAATCCCGGCAGAAGCGAAACGACTTACCGCCGCGGCGCGTCCTATTCTGCGCCTATGCTTTCGATCACCGTTGACCAGGTCGCCGACGCCGTCGCACGTCTCCTAGCCGTAAACACCTGAGGCCCTGCGAGTGACAGCAAAAACATGAACGAACTTTCCGCTGTCCAACCCAGAAAATTCTGGATGCGCTGGCGCGTGCGCATCGGCTATCCCGTCGCGGTGCTGTACTGGCTCCTCGCCAAACCCACGCACCACTGGATCGCCATGGGCGCAGCCGTCGCCGGATTCGGAATCCTCATCCGCGCCATCGCCGCAGGACACCTCAGCAAAGATCGCGAACTTGCCACCTCCGGCCCCTACGCTCGCACGCGCAATCCTCTCTATCTCGGCAGCGCATTTATCGCCGCGGGATTCGCGATTGCCGGCCACTCCTGGTGGGCAGGCGGTCTGATCGTCATTTATTTTGTGGTGTTTTATTACGCCGTGATGCGCAACGAAGCAGAAGACTTGCACGCCCGCTTCGGAATCGTCTTCGATGAATACGCCGCGAAGGTCCCGCTCTTCCTGCCAGATTTTTTTGGCTCAGGCCACATGACACCCACGGACATTAAGTCTCGCCAGGCATTCTCGTGGCAACTCTACCGCCGCAATCGCGAATACAAAGCCCTCGTCGGCACGATCGCCACGCTGGCCGTAGTCTGGCTACGCATGTGGCTAGAGCGCCGCTACGGCTATTAATTAACCGGGAAGGGAACTGCGCGCCAACTGGCAGGCTTCACTGCAACCGATAAACCGCATGCATCACCCGCTGAAATTGCGGCCGGTAAATCAAATCAAACGCCCGCTCTTTCCCGGGAAACATATCGAGCGCAATTTTCCGCGTCTCCGCCACCATCTGCGCTGCATCCTCGGGCGACAGATCTCCACCCGCGATCGTTTCCAGCGTAATATGCACCAGGATGCGCAGCCTGCGAATGCGGCGGCTCTCTTCGTCAATCTCTTGCTGCGTGGGCTGAACCGAGGGGTCGTCCATATTTGACCGTGGCTACCGAAAACTAGTATGGACCTAAGACCCGGAGGCGCACAATAGTACTGTCGCACTGTTTTTGAGGAGCCCCACCATGGCCGAGGAATACTCCAACGAACGCGTAGTGATCGCTCACATGGCCGAAAACGCCACCGAAGCCCTGGTAATTCGCGGCCTGCTGCAAAGCAAGGGCATCCAGTCCCCGGGCTCCGTTTCCACCGACCCGTTTCCAATCCCGGAAAATCCCGAAGGCCCCCACAACGTCGATATCTTCGTCCTGGAGTCCCAAGCCGACGAGGCCCGCAAAATCATCGCCGAATACCAGTCCGCCAACAACGTTTCACTTGAAGAATCCGACGACTCCGCCGATTCCAACGCCTAGAAACCATCGCAGCAAACATCGTCGCACCACCCAGTGTGGCGGGGCGCCTTTTGCAGCGCGGCGGCTTGTCGCTGCTTTCGTCGCAGGCGATTGTCCGGCAACAAAACGAACTAGGCGAGGCTTGCCTCGCCCGCCACGTCCCGCGAGCGCCCCACTTCACTGCGGATGCTCGTCCGCAAAAGTATGCACGACCAGCTCGTGCCCGTCGCTAACCGACGTAACCGCCTCGCGTTCCGGCTGCCCCGCAAAATTGGGAATCCAGCCGCGCCAGCAAAGTTCCACGCGCGCGCGCCAGTCGCTGCGAAATAGTAGGGGGAGGCCGGTCGATCCACCGCAGCAATTCGCCACTGCGCAGCGAACCCATCACATCAATTTTCTCGAGCGCCAAAAAACCGTTCACATCAAACGCGCCCGGATCCAAATAATCCCGCGGCGGCCGCGCTTTCACCAGCACTTCAACGCGATCTCCCACCCGCAACCCCGCCGGCGGCTCCGCCATTCGCGCCCGCGGATAAAAATTTACACGTAGCCCGCCAGTCGTGCTCAAGGCCGCGCCCCGCGCTTCCACCTGCTCCAAGTCAATCTCAAATCGCTGCCCCCAAGGCAGCGTCTAAGGATCCTTGCGCAATCGCCCGCGCCAACGCAGGGCTGTGCCAGGATCCACCCGTCCCGCGGCAATCAATCGCGCGATATGATTCACAGGACCGTCGCGCGCTCGAGGCTCGCAGCGAGTCCGCCAATCCCCGCCCACGCGAAAAGCGCGCAGTCCCACGCCACCGTAACCCAGTGGCGCCACGTCTTAAACCAGGCGCACAAAAGCCCGCCAACAAGAATCCCCAGCCCTGCACTCACGGCCCACAATCTCGGCGACCCCGGCCACCGCCCCGCAATCGCGATGCCCGCCGCAAACGCCGCCCGTATCCACAACGTAGGTAACTTCATGGCTATCGCAACCCCTGCAGAATGCCGCGACTCACGCTAACAGATTTGGCGGTTGTGAAATATTCGTAGAAATACGGACGAGAGGAATCGATAGACAAGGTCGGGCGTAACTCGCCGCGGCCCGCAACGCGCGGCATTCAAGAATGCGCCAGGCGCGCAAACGAGATTCGCGCGGTGTTCAGCCGCGCCTACGCAACCGAACGACAGTCTCCATGTGGAACGTCTGAGGAAAAAGATCAAATAAGTGCACTTCCGTGCAATCGTATCCCGCGTTCCGAAATAACACCAGATCGCGCGCCAGCGTCGGCGGCTCGCACGAAACGTAAGTTATTCGCTCCGGCCGCAGCCTGCCCACCCGCTCCACCGACTCCGGCGTCATCCCAGCCCGGGGCGGATCGAGCACCACCAATTCCGGCCGCTCCTTGTTGCGCTTCAGAAATTGTTCCACTTCCGCCGAACGCACTTCGATCGATCCTTTCCCACGCGTGTTCATTTCCAGGTCGCGCGCGGCCGCTGGATTCGATTCTACCGCCAACACCTGCGCAAACCGTTTCGCCAGCGGAATCGAAAATAGTCCCACGCCGGCGAAAAGGTCGATCGCCAATCGCCCGACCTCTGCACGTTCCACTACTTCGCTCGCGAGTTCCTCCACCAAAAAACGGTTCACCTGAAAAAATGAAAAGTGCCCCACGCGATACGAAATTCCTCCCGCCGCATACTCCACAAATCCCGGCCCATATAACTCCATGCGATCGTGGCTGGGATCGTGAAACAGCAAACTCACAATTTCGGGGACCACGCGCCGGAATGTTTCCGCATGCTCGGCCGCCCGCGACGGGAATCCCGCGAATGTCGCCGTCAGCAACAGCTTCGCGTCCGCCGCATCCACAAACGCCTCGATCTCTCGCAGCCCGCGCGGCAAAGCACCTGCCGCCAGCGCCGCACGCAACGAAAGCAAAGTCTTCAGCAGCAGCGGCGAAATAATCGAGCAATCTTCTACCGCGCAAAGTGCCGTCGAATTCGCGCGAAAATATCCGACGCCCAACTTGGCGCTACCGTCCGCGCCAGTTTCCGACGACACGTCGTGGCCCACAACTTCCAGCGGCCGCACTTTCCACTGCGCGCGATTGCGATACGCCCACGGCGGCGATCCATGCGTCGTAATCTCCGCAGCCCACTCAATCTTCCCAATCCGCCGCAAAGTTTCGCGCAGAATGTCAGCTTTGAATTTCAGCTGCGCTTCGTAAGGAATGTGCTGGTAATCGCACCCGCCGCACGCCCCGAAATGCGGGCATCGCGCCGCCACACGTTCCGGCGCCGCCTGCAAAATCCGTTCCACACGCCCCCGCACGAATTTCTTCTTCTGCTCGACGGCCTCCACAGCCACGCGCTCCGCCGGCAATACAAACGGCACAAAAACAGCGGACCCGTCGTGATGAGCCAACCCCTCGCCGCCATAAATCAATTTTTCAATCGTAATGTCCATATAGGTGTGCTGGCCCGTCGCGCCGTCCCCGATTAAGTCCCGGACAAATGGGTTGAATCTGGCGAAGAGTAAGGGCGGGTCTCAGATCCGCCCCTACAAGTGCAAATGTGCCCGAAAGAATTAAACACGGCACGCCCATCTGTCCTAATCCGCCTACGTCAAATAGAAAAGACTCAACCGCGGGACATCAAAATACTCGAACAACCGTTTCTTCGTATATTGCCTTTCCAACTGCGCCAATTGCTCCGCCGACATCTTACGCCGGTAAGGCGCGAGCGACCGGTCCATTTCGCGCCGGATCGCGAGCAGCCCCTCTTCGTCCGCCTCCGCCGCCAGCGCCGCCGCCAATTTTTCCTCCAGCACCGTCATGCGCCGCTCGAAATCTTCCAGATCAAGTGCACCCGGCACATCGACCAAAGGCAACGCGTCATCTAGTTTCTGCGCAGCCTCATCAAACCGCGTCGCCAATCCCGCGCGAACCGCCGCGCCCGCCTTCGCGCGTACCTTCCCAGCAGCCGCACGCAAACGCGCCGCGTTCCGCTGCAAGTATTTCCGCAGCTCTTCGCGCGAAAATGGTTCCACCCCCGCGCGCGACGATTTCACTTCCGGGCCCGTGCCCGCGGCCGCCTCGGCCGCTTCCGTCGCTGCATCCAAAACCGCGTCCACGCAATAGGCCAAACTTTTCAGCTGTCGCCCGCCAGCAGCCCTCCGCGAACGCGCCCAACTCTCAAACGCGCGATCAATCCCCTTGAGCACCGCCCCAATCGGAATCCCCGCCTTCTGCCAAGTTTCCACAATCGCCCAATCCAAGGGAGACACAAGCAGATGCGCCCCGCGCTTCCGCCAAAAATACTCCTCGATCTCCGTAAAATAATTGAAGTAGTTAAACGATTCCATGAGGGAGAGTAAATTCCCGTAAGGTTAGTCTATCTTGGAGTGCGGCGGCTTGTGAATCGCGCCACAGCGCGATACTTCCTGAGATCCCGCGGTGCGGGATCGAAGGGCCGCCGCCTTGCCTTGCGTCCCGTCGCCTTCGAACTTGCCGTTGAATTTGTTGCGGCCGCCTGTGCTTTAGGCGGGCGCCTTTCGTTCGGCGCCGCCCGCAATTCGATCTCTCGCGTTCGCACCTAGCATCCACTCGCAGTCCATTTTGGCCTGCGGCGGCTTGCCTCGCGTTCAGGGTGCGAATGCTTGCGAACTCGGTGCAAGAATGTCGAAGGTTTCTGAACGGCGCCATTCCGACTCGGCTCCAGACTTAACCTCTCGGCCTTCCCGCCGGCGCCACCTTTTTCTGCGCCGCCTCCTGATTCCGATCCCAAATAATCCGCAACCCTTCCAAAGTCAAAAATTCATCCACCGTCCCAATGTGTCGCGAAGCCCCGCCGATCAACGCAGCCTGGCCCCCGGTCGCGACCACTTTCGTCTTCGCCCCCATCACCTTCTTCATGCGCTCCAAAATCCCATCCACCATGTCGGTGTAGCCATAAAAAAGTCCCGCCTGCATCGAAGCCGCCGTGTTCGTCCCGATAATTTTCCCCGGGTCCTTAATCTCCACGCGAAACAATCGCGCCGCCCGCGCAAAAAGCGCGTCCGCCGAAATCCCGATTCCCGGTGCCAGCACTCCGCCCATATATTCGCCGCGCGCGGACACTGCGTCGAAATTAATCGCCGTCCCGAAATCCACAATGATGCACGGCCCGCCATATTTCTCGAACGCCGCCACGCTATTCACGATCCGGTCCGCGCCAACCTCCTGCGGGTTATCGTACATCACCGGCATCCCCGTCTTAATCCCCGGCTCCACAAACAACGCCGTCTTGCTGAAATATCTTTCAGCCATTCCCGCCAGCCGCGAATTCAGCTGCGGCACCACCGAGCTGATAATCACACCGCCAATCTCGCGCGGTTCCAGCCCCGCCAGCGTGAATAAATCCCGTGTCAGAATTCCGTACTCGTCAATCGTCTGCTCGCGCGCCGTCGAAAGCCGCCAGTTCGCCACCAATTCTTTCCCGCGAAAAACGCCCAGCACCGTATTCGTGTTCCCCACGTCCAGCGTCAGCAGCATCAATCGGCCTCCGCCACGTCGCCGGAAAGCACCAGCTCGATGCCGCCGCCGTCGTCGCGCAGCACGCGCAACACGCCGCTCGGCTCCAGTCCCGCCGTGCTTCCCGTAAAAGTTTCCCGCGCCGTCGTGATGCGCACGCGTTTCCCCTGAAAATAACTGGAGACTTCCGCGAAGCGCCGCAGCATCGGCGTCGCACCTTCGCTGAGGAACTGATTGTAGTAGCGGTCCAGGTGGCGCAGCAACCGTATCAGTACTTCCAGCCGCGAATGTGTTTTCCCCGTCTCCATGCGCAGCGAAGTTGCGATGTCTTCGAGGCCTGGCGGCATCTTGGTCTGGTTCACGTTAATCCCGATGCCCACGACGGCGTAGTGCATGCGGTCAGGTTCCGCGTGCATCTCCGTCAGAATCCCCGAAAATTTTCGCCCGCGCACCAGCAGGTCGTTCGGCCAGCGAATATCCGGCGCGGCGTCCAGTTCCTCCGCAGCCGCGTCGCGCGCCGCCAGGCCCGCCACCAGGGTTAGCAATGGAGCATGCGCGGGAGGAATCGCCGGCCGCAGTAACACGGTGCAGTGAATCCCTGCGGATTTCTCCGAAATCCATTTCCTCCCCGCGCGTCCGCGTCCGGCAGTCTGTTCTTCTGCGAGGACCACGGCTCCGTGCGGCTCGCCCTGCTCGCCCAACTGCATCGCCACGGTATTCGTCGAATCAATTTTGAAAAAATGATAAATCCGCCGCGCAAACGGCGTACCGTACAATCGGTGACTCAAAAGTTGCGCCGCCAAAATGTCCGGCGCCCGCTCGATGTGATACCCGGTCGCGGCATGACCCTTCACGCGCACGCCGAGCTCGCGCAATTTCTCAATCCAGCGCCACACCTGCTGCCGCGTCACCCCAATTTCTTTCGCGATCTTCGCCCCGCTGATCACGATCGTCGAATTCTCAGCCAGCAAAGTAAGCAACGCGTCCAAACGCCGGTCCGTAGTCCCCGGCAAATTAGCCATCCGTCTAGTAGCCATAGGAATGAAAAAGCATACGCGACCGTAGCTGCGCGAACAAGCCATGCGCGGGTAAAAGAATCCGTCGGTCGCCGAATGTTCGTAGGCTGTTGCGAAATTTGAGAGGGGAGCGAATTCCGCGGCCCGCCGCGGCGCATTTTGGAGTACGGCGGCTTGCCGCCGCTTTCATCGATACTGAATGTCCGGCAACAAAACGCACAGGCGAGGCTTGCCTCGCCTGCCGCAATCTGTCAACACGCCGTCGTCCCGCAGTGCCGCATTTCGCACCAATCGAGGGATCTGCCTGCGTTAGTCCAGCAGCTTCAAACGTTCCAGCAGCTTCTGATATTCAATTTCCCGCCCCGCCAGCGTAGCTTTCAAATCCTCCACAATCTTCGCCGGGGCCTTGCTCAAAAAAGTCTCATCCGCCAGCCGGGCCTGCTTCGATTCAATATCCTTCGCCAGTCGTCCAATTTCCTTCTTCAATCGCGCAATTTCCACCTGTTTATCCACTGCCTCGTCGTATCCAATGCGCAAATCAAATCGCGCAGTCGAACGCACCGCCGCTCCCGTCGCATCCAGATACCCCGCGGAAATCTGCAGCCCGGAAAGATTCGCCAACCGCAGTAAAGGCTCCAGGTTCGAATCCACCGACTTCCGAACCGCAGCGTCCTTTGTAAAAAAAACCGCCGCGACTTTCTTCTTCTGGTCCACCTTCATCTCCGCGCGAATGTTCCGCGCCGCGGCAATAATTTCCTGGATCAATCCCATATCGCCGTCCGCGCCGGCATCGATCCAGTCTTCACACCTTGAAGGAAACCGGTCCAGCGCAACGGAGCGCGCCCCCGCGGGCTGCGGCAATTTGTGCCACAGCTCTTCAGTCAAAAACGGCATCACCGGATGCAACATGCGCAGCGCCGCATCCAGCACTGCGAAAATATTCCGCCACGCGGCGAGCGCCACTTCGCGATCCGCCGACGAAAGCTGCGGCTTCACCCACTCTATGTACCAATCGCAGAAATCGCCCCAAAAAAAGTGATAGATCGTCTGGCAAGCCTCATGAAAACGAAATTCGTCCAGCGCCTTGCTCACCTCTCCGGCAGTCGCCGCCAGGCGCGAAAAAATCCAGCGATGCACCAACTCGCCTTCGCCCTTCACCGCATGAGGTGCCGCAGCGCGCACGGCCGGAGCCGCCAATTCCTCCAAAGTAAAACCCGCTGCAGCCTCCGCCTTCTCCAAATTCATAAATAAGAACCGCGCCGCATTCCAAATCTTGTTTGCGAATGCCCGCGCGCCCAGAATCCGGTCCTCGGCGAGCGCGATGTCCGTCCCCGGCGCGGACATACTCGCCAGCATGTAACGCAGCGCGTCGGTCCCGAATTTCTGCGTCAGCTCCAACGGATCCACGCCCGTGCCCTTGGTCTTCGACATCTTCGCGCCTTCCGCAGTCCGCACCAAAGAATGCAGGTACAACCGGCGGAAGGGAATTCGCTCAGCTTCGGTGGCGCCGCCCGAAAGGTGCAGCCCCATCATGATCATCCGTGAATCCCAGAAAAATAAAATGTCGTACCCGCTGATCAGCAAGCTATTCGGATAAAACGATCGCAAATCAGCCGTCGCGTCCGGCCAGCCCAAAGTCGAAAAGGGCCACAGTGCCGAACTGAACCAGGTATCCAGCACATCCGGATCCTGCGTCAATTTGCCACCGCCCGCGCCGCACTTCGGACATTTCGTCGGCACGCCCGCCGCCCGCGCGTGTCCATCGACAATTTCCACGCTCGAATCCGTCGCCGGAATCATCTCGCTGCAGTCCGCGCAATGCCATATCGGAATGCGATGCCCCCACCAAAGCTGCCGCGAGATGCACCAATCGCGAATATTTTCGAACCACTGCAGCAAAATCGTGCGCTGATTGTCCGGCACCACTTCAATTTCCGCCGCCGTCCCGAACGCGCCCGTCACGGCCTTCTTCGCGTCCTCCGCCAGCGGCTTCATCTTCATGAACCACTGCGTCGAAACGCGCGGCTCCACAATCGCCTTGCAGCGGTCGCAAGTCCCGACCGAATGCGTGTGCTCGGCAATGTGATCCATCAACCCGAGTTCTTCCAGGTCCGCAATTACCCGCGCCCGCGCTACGAAGCGATCGAGGCCGGCATATTTTCCCGCAGCTTCGTTCATGTGCGCGTCGTCGGTCATCACATCCGTTTGCGCGAGGTTATGCCGCTTGCCGACTTCGAAATCGTTCGGATCGTGCGCCGGAGTAATTTTCACCACGCCGGCGCCGAACTCGCGGTCCACGTACTCGTCCGCGATAATCGGGATCTCGCGATTCATCAACGGCAGCAGCGCTTTTTTCCCCACCAGATGGCGGTAACGCTCATCCTCCGGATGCACCGCCACCGCCGTATCGCCGAGCATCGTTTCCGGCCGCGTCGTCGCCACCACTAGATATTCCTGCGCAACCGAGCCCGCAACGGGATAGCGAATGAACCACAAATTTCCGACACGCTCGTTGTGCGCCACTTCCAGGTCACTAATCGCCGTCTGGCAGCGCGGGCACCAATTCACCATGTACCGCCCGCGATAAATCAATCCTTCGCGGTACAGCCGCAGAAACGCTTCCAGCACGGCGCGGTACAGCGACGGCTCCAGCGTGAATCGCTCGCGCGTCCAGTCGCACGAAGCGCCGAGGCGAATCATCTGCTGCTTGATCACTCCGCCGCTTTCCGCCTTCCATTTCCATACGCGGCGCTCGAATTCCTCGCGCCCCAATTCCTTGCGGCTGATTCCTTCCTTCGCCAGCATTCTTTCCACGACAAATTGCGTCGCAATCCCGGCGTGATCCATTCCCGGCAGCCACAAAGTCCGTTCGCCGCGCATGCGATGCCAGCGCACCAGCATGTCAATCTGCGTGTGCTCCAGCATGTGCCCGATATGAATCGAGCCGGTGACGTTCGGCGGCGGCAGGGCAATCGAAAAACGCGGCTGCTGGTCGCTCGGCACATCCGGGGTTCCGGAATTTTCTGCGCGAAATAATTTCTCGTCGAACCAGGCCTTGGCCCAGCGCTCCTCAATTTCCTGCGGCTCGTACGCTTTCGGAATTTCTCGCGCCATCTGCTCCCCATAGTGAAATTGACTTTGCAGCTACACTGCGCCGTTACTGCGAAAGGGAATCAATGAATATAAGGGGCAGGGACGCAAGCCGTCAACGCAGGGCGCAGGCGGGGCCCGAAAACGGAGAAACGACTATCGATTAGAATGGGTCGCTTCTGTTTGTTTTCATGGAGTTAGGCCTGATTTTTAATCGCCGCACGGTAGATTAGAAATGGCGCGGAGGCGGACGCGTGCGTAGAAATACCTAGTAGGTTTACGGATGGAGAGGCGCGGGGAAGTAACCAGTACTGAGAGAGCGGGCGTGATTCGCGACCCGCGAACGGCGAACACCCCCGATGAATCCGCTTTCGCCGGCTGGCTGCGCGCCAACCTCCAGCGGCGATAGGCGAAAATTCGAGCAGGGAGCCAGGCAGGAGTTCCACGAGAAGCCTGGAGCGACGCTGCGTCTAAACCCGCACGCTTCAAAAAGCGCAGGATGCGGCACCCGGAAATTCAAAGGCGTCGGTTCCGGTGGCCTGAAAGGCTTGGCCACCCGCCCTCGAAGCAGGAAACTCGTCACGATCGTCCTGGACCCTGGAGAATCTCTTTGGTTCCTTTTTTCTTGACAGTTACCCACAAATGTTTTAAACACACACTATTTTAGTTTCTGCCGCGAAGGGTCGTGGATTCGTCACACCCTGGAGGTTCCGATGGCCTTTCATAACCAGCGCCAATTCAAAGTAGCAGTGCTGTTGATACTCGCGGCTGCGGCGATGCCTTCCAGCATGCCTGCCGATTCGCTCGCACAGGTCGCCAATCCACTGGCCTTCACCTTCAGCGGCCTGGTCCGCGGCACGGTGACTTCCGCGGGCGTCCGCGAATTCCTGGGCATTCCCTACGCCGCCCCGCCCGTCGCCAATCTTCGCTGGCGCCCGCCCGTGCCGCACGCTCCCTGGTTCCAGACGCTCGACGCCATCCATTTCGCCAATCATTGCCCGCAAACGGCTTCGCCCTTTGGCATCGCCTCCACCACGGAAGACTGCCTGTTCCTCAACGTGTTCACTCCGGAGTCGAATGGCGGCGGGATAGGCGAGCCGCGCCCCGTAATGGTTTGGATCCATGGAGGCGCGCTGATCGATGGGGAGAGCAACGACTACGATCCGACCGCGTTCGTGAAGGACAGCGTCATCGTCGTCACTATCAACTATCGCCTGGGCGCTCTCGGCTTTCTGGCGCATCCGGCCTTCGCCGCGGAAAAAACCGATCCCGATCACGACCGTGATGTTGACCCCAACTCCGCCGGTGATTATGGCCTGATGGATCAGCAACTGGCGCTGCGCTGGGTTCGCGACAATATCGAGTTTTTCGGCGGCGACCCGCAGAACGTCACCATCTTCGGCGAATCCGCCGGCGGCCTCAGCGTCTTCTCGCAACTCGCTTCACCCTTATCCGCCAACTTGTTTCACAAAGCCATCATCGAAAGCGGCGCCTATCAGTTGACTACGCAGACGCTCGCTACCGCCGAGGCCGCCGGAACCGCCTTCGCCACCGCCGCCGGATGCAGCAGTCAGACTGCCGCGTGTCTGCGCGCGCTCCCGGTGAGCACGATTCTGGCGAATGAAAATCCCGCAGGCTATACGCCCAATATTGACGGCGAATTTCTTCCGCTCTCGCTGGGCACCGCTCTCGCTACCGGCCAGTTCCACCACGTCCCGATCATCCAGGGCAGCAATCACGACGAGTGGCGGCTGTTCACGGCGCTCGATTTCGACCTCACCATCGGGCCTATCGGCAACAATGAGACGGCTTATGAAGCGGCGCTCGCTTCTCTGGTCGGGCACGCCGCTCCGTTCGTCGCCGCGGAATATCCCCTGGCCAGTTTTCCGTCCGCCGATCTGGCTTTCGCCGCCGCTGGGACCGATGTGGTCTTTGCCTGCCCCGCCTATGGCGCGGACTTGTCCATGTCCCAGTTCGTTCCGCTTTCCACTTTTGAATTCAACGACGAAAACGCGCCGCAGGATTTCTTGCCTCCCGTCACTTTCCCTTATGGCGCGGCTCACGCTTCTGAGCTTCAGTACCTTTTCAATTTGCCGATTACCGTGCCGCGGCCACCGCTCAGCGCGCAGCAGCTCCAGCTTTCCAGCAGCATGCAGCACTACTGGACCAATTTCGCCAAATCCGGCACGCCCAATGGTTCGGGCCTGCCGACATGGCAGCAATTCAACTCGCTCGAGGGCAATTTCCAGTCGCTAGTACCGCCGTCGCCGATGCAGGAGACAACTTTCGCCACCAACCACAAATCCGCATTCTGGGCCGCCCTGCTCGCGGCGCAGTAGCACACTGCTCCAAAATATTTGCCAGGCGCGGAGGCCACGGGCTCGACGCAGAAAAACTGTTCAGTTTTGCTTCTGGATTTTTTCGCCGATAAAAAACTGGCGGGTGGGCCACCCTCTATGACGTCGTCGGCTCTGTCAAGGGACACTTCTCGGGTGCGAGCGGCGAGCAGCTGGTTGCCCAACAGCGTGCGCAGGCGCACCAGCTTGTGACGATGCCAAAGCAACTGCCGCAAGTCGCGTTCGGCTGCTGTGGGAACCCGAGATCCTCGGGAAGCGTTTCGTCAGCAACAGATCGAGAATGAGCCGGGCGTCGCGCTCATCGGTTTTCTGTTTGCGCACTTCACTGGCGCGAATCTTGGCGGCGTCGCCGATCCAAAGTTCGTGGCCCAGTTCCGCGAGCAAACGTGCGAACCAGCAAATCGGCCCGGTGGCTTCGATCCCCACGCGCACCGAACCCTGCAAATTCCGGTAGAACGCGTCGGCTTCTCCCGTCTGGTGATCCAACCGCCGCTCGGTCCACTCCCCAGTAGCCTCGTCCAGCACCGCGATCGTTTGGTAGCGCGTGTGAAAATCACATCCTATAATCATTCCGCCGCGGCGGACTCGGCTCCTTTCTTCCGAGCTTGCCTGCGGCAGGCAGGCCTTGGTTCCTGACGCTACCAAGTCTACTCGGAGCAAGGAACCGACAACGTCATCTAATCAGCCCACCTGAAAATTTGACTGCGTTCATTTGGCTGGTGCGGAAGGGTGTCCCGCCCGCCCGCGTTCACGGCGCTCGACGGAAGGCGCTAGGAATATGGGGGTCGGCCAGCCGCCGGATGACCCTTTAATCCAATTTTGACAACGTATTCTTCCGCGATTCATGAGTGTCCCTTAAACCTCTTGCAGCGTGATTTTGGGTTCGGTTTTTTGGGTGGAAGTTCGTCACAATCGCTTTCGTAATCCTCATGCTCCCCACTCGAGCCCGCCATTCCTTTGCCTGAGGTGTGTAATGAAATTGAATTTCGTGCGGGTTGGGTGTGTCATCGCATTTCTGTTTGTGGTTCTTGGTCATGGTTCGACGTTTGCGCAGCAGACCTTGGGCTGGATCGACGGCACAGTCACAGACTCCAGCGGCGGGGTCCTGCAAAACGTAGCAGTCAAAGCCCGCAACACAGCCACGAACCTCACCGTCACCGCTGAGACCAAGGCTGACGGATCATTCCAGATTCCCGATCTTCCCATCGGCACATACGAGGTGACGTTTTCCAGGAACGGATTTAAGACGGAAAACTATCCCGAGATCATCGTGCAGGGGAACCGCACAGCTACGGTGAACGCGCGGCTCCAGCCAGGTGCAGTCACTTCCAGCGTTACAGTGAACGCTACCCCACTGCTGAATCAAACAGACACGACGAACGGCTACACCCTAGGTCCCGACGAAATTGAATCGCTTCCGCTTGGAACCGGCAGCTTCACGCAGCTGGCGATTCTGGCTCCAGGGGTGAACGCTGATCTTCTTGGCGGTTCCGGTACGGGCGCCGGCTTGGGCAACCAAAACGTCTTTGCCAATGGCCAGCGCTCCACCAGCAACAGCTTCTCTTTCAACGGTATTAATGCCAATAACATTTTCAACGGAAACTCTTCAAGCCAGGTTTTGGACAATCGTTTTGTGCTGAGTACCGGCGAAAACTTTGTCGATGCCACAATTCAAACCAGCACATCTGTTTTTGGAGCAATCGGACAGGGATTGCCCACTCCTCCGGTGGAAACAATCCAGGAGTTGCAGGTCAATACGTCAATGTACGACGCAACTCAGGGGGCGAACAGCGGCGCACACATTGCGGTAAGCACGAGGTCGGGAACCAACGATTACCACGGTCAGGTGTACGGGTACTTCCAGAATACCATTTTTAATTCCGCCGATTTCTTCCGCAAAGAGGATACCTCCATTCCCGCCGTGCCGGCCATACACTACAACAAATTCGGCGGCACATTTGGCGGCCCCATTCGCAAGGACAAGATGTTTTTCTTTGCATCTTACCAGGGGCTTCGCGACTCCGATCAATTGAATGCCACCAGTAAAATTAACGTCCCCACCACTTTGACGAGCGATCGCAGCGCCGCAGGTTTGGCCGCCGTTGCCAATGTAGATTTTGGAACGAATATCCTGCCCAGCCAGGTGACGCAGCAGGCAGTCAACATACTTTCGGCCAAACTCCCTAACGGTAATTTTGTGATACCCAACCCAGTGCTCCCTTGTACGCCGACGGACTGCTCTACGGTGAGTAGTGTTGGACACAATGTGGCGTTGCAGGATACTTCCAGGTTTACGGCCGATCAAGTGAACGGAAACGTTGACTACGAGTTCAGCCCGAAAGACAGGCTGGCTGTAAAATATTTTTATCAGCGTGATCCGAATACAAGCCCGTTCGCGCAATCGAGCCTGGAAGGATTCCCACAGACCTTGAATGCAGGCGCGCAAACCGTGTCAATCGAGAACACCACCGTGCTAACTCCGAATCTCACCTGGGAACAGAGGGGAGGATTTATCCGCGAAGTCGCGTACGCCAATACGGCCCAAGCCCTCACGCCTCAGGCTGCCGGGATCAATGTTTTTGGCAACCCCCTCTTTCCTGGAATTCAGATCAACAATTTCGCTGGAAATATTGACCCCAACGGCGGTTCCCTTACGATCGGCTCGAATTCGCCGTTCGCCAACGCCGGCGCTTTCCAGAATCAGTGGGAAGGTGACACAAATTTGATTTGGGTCCACGGCCGGCAGACGATTTCTACGGGACTGAATTGGGATTACACCCAGCTCAACATAATCAATAAGAACAACCAGGCCGCGAAGCTGGCCTTCAACGACTTCCCGAGCTTCCTGCTGGGGGACCTGCGAACGGGTGAAGAGAACACGGCCTTCTTCAATGGAGCCAGCAATCGCTATTACCGCTCGAATCAAGCCGGAGTGTTCGTCTCGGACGCGTTCAAGGTTAGCCACAATTTGACGGTGACTGCGGGTCTTCGCTGGGATTGGGATGGGCCGCTCACAGAAAAAGATGGGTTGCTGACCAATTTTAGTCCGCAAAATTATTCTTTTGATTTAGCTACCGATACGATTACCAACATCGGCCTAGTTGTAGCTGGAAATAACAAAACGTTTCCTACGCCGGGAATAAGCAATTCCACGCTAACCGGACGCCAGTGGGGATTTGCACCCCGCATCGGAATCGCCTGGAGCCCTTCCGTCTTAACGAACTTCGTGGTTCGCGCGGGCTTCGGCATGTACTACGATCGCGGCGAATTCTTTACCGAGTTTTCCCCGGGTGCCGGAAACGGGTTCAACGGACCATTCGGTGTTACGCTCGCGCCCCCGTTTGTGGTGCCCTGCGTACCGAAAGCGTCGGCAAACCCGATCCCGAACTGCGGCCCAGGCGCAAACACCCCGACGATCGCCAACCCGTTCGGCACCGCAGCGCCGCCTGCCCCGCCTAACAACTTGTCTCAAGTAGAGGCTCTTCTGCCCAACCTTACTGAACTTGAAAACGGCGCGAGCCCATTTCTGTTCGGAGGTTACGATCCGAAGAATTCCATTCCATACTCGGAAAACTGGACAGTCGACCTGCAGTGGCAGCCCATCAACACTCTGCTCCTCGACCTCGGATATGTCGGCAACCGCGGTGTCCATGGCACGATACCTCTGCCCTTCAACCAGCCACTCACCGCAACAGCTACGAACCCAGTGAACGGACAAACTTCTTCGTATGGTTACAACGCCGGTCCGCTCGAAGTATTTAACACCAGCACGGGAGGCAACACCGATCTTCGCGTGCCGTTCGTGGGATACAGTCCGAACTCGGTATTTTACGAAGCAGTGGGAATATCAAACTACAATGCTTTGCAGTTCCAGGTAACCAAGCGGCTGAGTCATGGATTGCAGATCTCGGGTTCTTATACCTACTCTCACTCGCTCGACGAACAAAGCGGAACCAGCCTGTTCTTCAACGGCAACGATCCGAGAAATCTCCGGTCCGCGTATGGGAACTCTGATTTCGACCGGACGCACGTTCTGGCGATTAGTTATATCTATAGTTTTCCCACGATTGCTCATGCCACCGGCCTTCTCAACCAGGTCGCGAATGGTTGGGGCATCTCCGGCATCACTGTTGCACAGAGCGGTCAGCCCTATAGCGTTATCGATTTCAGCGGCGGGGCCGGCAGCTTGGCGTTCAGCACGAATGACTTCGTCACGAATCCCATTATCGGCCTGGCACCCGGATTTACTCCTAAGACGGCGCTGCTCCAGGGGACTACCGGCGTAAATGGGAACAATCCCGTGCTAAATCAAAATGCATTCCTGCCCTTGTTGATTCCACCCGGAACCGACGGTGTGCCGCTCGACGATCCTTTTGAGTCGGCATTCAGCAACTCGGGTCGTAACATATTCAGAGGTCCCTTCCAGACGCGCTTTGATTTTAGCGTCACGAAGAACTTCAAGCTAACCGAACGGTTTGGATTGCGCTTCGACGCCCAGATCTTCAATCTCTTCAACCATCCGAGCTTTGACACCCCCTTCAACAATCCCAGTTTTAATCCCTTTTTCGCTAATCCTCCAACTTACTCGTCGGCATGCTTCCCAGCGACGGGTGCATATCAATGCCCGCCGGGGGGGAGTGGAGGGACTCTCGGAGTGATCCAGAACTCGATTGGAAGCCCACGATTCATGCAGTTTGCGCTGCATCTGATGTTCTAGTACGGATCGGGTTCGGGGTACGGGTCGGGCAGAAATCGTAAAACTGAGCTCGATTGGGTAAATTTGCGCATTTTCGAGGAGACAACGTGAAGCGCAGACGGCGTACCTGTTCTACGTTGTTTTTGTTCGCGATCGTCGGCCTCGCGCCGTCCGCGCGGGGTTGGGGATGTACAGGACACCAAGTGGTCGCCGTCATAGCGGAAGAACATCTCAGTCCTCATGCTCGGGATATGGTGGCGCAAATTCTTGCCGCGGGTCCGATAGACCCCGCTTTGCGGCGGTTCTGTGGTGCAAATACCCTGGACGCATTTGCGGATTCGTCCACCTGGGCGGATGACCAGCGCAGTATTCAGCCAGACACCGCGGGGTGGCACTTTATAGACATCCCGCGCGGGGTGGCGAAGGGCGCCATCGCACCGTACTGTCCGCCTTCAACCAGTTGCATCACTCGCGCGATTGACGATCAGATGGCAATCCTTCGGAATATCAATGCGAGCGCACAGGCGCGAGCTGACGCCTTGCGATACATCATTCACTTCTTTGGCGATCTACATCAGCCTCTGCATGCAACAAGCAACAATGACCTCGGTGGAAATTGTGTTCCGGTTTCATTCTTCGGCGCTGCGCCTCAGGAAAGAAACGTGACGAAGGAGAGCTACGCGCCGAACCTCCACGGCATCTGGGATACCGACATTCTCGAACGCTTCGCTGGCGGACAGACGCCCCAGCAGTTTGCGGACGAGATGAGTGTTAAGTTCAAAGGGCAGATTCCTGCATGGCTGCGCGAGCGGGTTGACGTTGTGTCCTGGGCTTGGGAAAGCCACCAACTCGCCGAGGATAGCGTTTACGGAGCCCTGCCGAGAAAAGTGGCCATCGAAACACCGGTAGAGGTCAAGGCCTGCTCGGACGACCAGCACATTTCCACGCGAATGCTCAATCTCCACGAGCAGGTCGGCGCTGATTATCAGGCGGCCGCGGAAGGTGTGATTCAAGAGCAACTGACGAAGGCGGGGATCCGCTTGGCCGCCGCGCTGAACGCAGTCTGGAAATGATGCAGTGGTTCATTTTCATTTTGAAGCGCGTGAAGGCCTCCGCAGGGATCGACGGGTGACCACTCTTCCACGCCTCCCAGACGCTGGACTTTAGAATTCCGGGATGCCAATTTTGATGGCGGGTGAGGCCCACCCTTTCACACCACCCAGGCGGGAGCCGTTGAACTTCCGGGCGGGTGGCCGAACCTTCCGCACCGCCCGAACCGATGCTGTTGATTTTCCGGGTGGCCATCCTTCGCGCCGTTGGTTCATGCGCAGGGTGGGGGTGCTAAAGCCGCTCGGATTCTTGGCGGTTTAGGTCGTGGCCCTTCGAGGCTGCCGCAGGCAGGCTCTCAGGATGAACGAAAGCCGCCTCCGACAAAGATTCCCGAGTTCTCAGGCGGGCGTTTAGGGACGCTTGGTGATGCTTGCGCCGCCTTGACCACCCTGACCACCCTGCGGCCTCGCGTCGCGTCTCTCTACGTCGTGGCTCATGGTGCGCGAGCCCAAATAGAGCACAATGGCCAGCGCCAGCGAGAGAACGGGCATGATGACCATGGCTTTCTGCAGGCCGACGGCGCGGAATCCCTGCAGGCTGACGGCGCCAGCCGCATGCATGGCGCGCCGGGCCATGTAATCACTGAGGTGTCCGGTCAACAGCGGACCAAATGACGCACCGCAGAGATACATCGCCATGAAGTACACAGACATGGTGAGGGCGCGCTGGTTGGGAGGCACAATGTCCTGAATCGACGCGTAAACAGGTCCGTAATAGGTGTTGAACGCACCGTAGCCGATGGCGATGGCCACCAGAGCCGCAGGCGCGAAGCCCGCCGGGCGCGTGATACCGTAAAACATGATGGGTGCGCCCAGCAGCGCGATGATCGCCGCCATCGACAGCCGAGCGTTGCGCGCGTTGCTGGCCACGCGATCACCGAGGTGGCCGCCCAGCAGGCCTCCGCACACGCCACCAATGAGATAGACAATTCCGCAGGTCACGCCGGCGCGGGCGACCGAGTATCCGTGCACGCGCGTCATGAAGGCCGGCAGAAAAGTGGCCAGAGCGTACATGTTGAAGTTCAACAGCGCGCCCGACAAGATGATCCACCACAAGGTGCGGATGCGCAGGACGGCGAGTATGGATCCCTTGACCTCGTTTACTTCGGGCGCGGAAGCGGGAGCCTCCTCCGATGCACCGCGGGCCGGTTCCCGCACAAGAAGCAACAATGGCACCAAGAGGATCGCGGGCGCCGCTGCGCTGACGAGCGCTGTCCGCCAGCCCCAGGCCTGCGCGATCGGCCCGCACAACAAAAAGCTCAGCGCGCCACCGATCGGCACGCCCAGCATGAACAGCGACAGAATACGCGCGCGGCGCTGCGCCGGAAACAGATCGCCGATCCAACTGGTCCCCACCGGCGCACAGACGGCCTCGCCAACGCCCACACCGAGCCGCGTGAACACGAGAAACGAGAAGCTAGCGGCCAGACCCGACGCGGCTGTGAGTGCGGACCATACAGTGACTCCGATGGCAAGCAGCTTCTTACGGCTCCAAACGTCAGCAACGCGGCCGAGCGGTACGCCGGCCAGGGCATAAATCCAGATGAACATGCTGCCCAGCAGCCCGATCTGGGTGTCGGACAAGCCGAACTCTCTGCGCATCGGCTCGACGAGCGCCCCAGGGGCTTGGCGATCGTAGAAGTTCAGTAGATTGATGGCACACAGCACCAGCACGGATACGAGAGTGTTACTCGAGGGGAGGGTTTTTTTCGGTGGATGAGTGTTATTCGGCGTCAAAGTTCGACGATGTTATCACGCAAGTCGGCGGCCGCTTGAAATCGTTAGATAGAAGCAGAGGTAAGAATGCGCACTTTGAGGAATGGCGGCGCCGGTAATCGAAAACGGATCGCTGAGTTGTGGCGCTTAACGCCGCGCTCGTTTCAGGATGCTCAACGCATTCATGGCGTCGTGGAAGGCGATTCGCTCGCACTAGGGATTTCGCCGTCGAGCGAAACTCGGACACCGATGGCCTCATCCGTTGCCTTCACGCGCTCTCTCAATTTGTTGAGGTCGAGTTCAAGAAGTGCAGCGCGGTATAGCTCTCGCCAGTGATTCGCCTCCACGACGGACTCCCGAGGAACTCGAAACATCATCTCGGGAATATCGAGCTGTCAGTCGGGCAGCGTACCAAGTAACTGCTGTCCTCCCAAATCCGCCTGATGACTACACGAATTACCGTATTGCCGGACGCACAATAATGTTTTTAGCTCATCGGGAGGAGGGTAACGTGACCACGACCGAGGCGTCGGGCGATTCGGGATTGAATAAGCCCAAGACAATTCTTATCGCCGACGACAGTGAAATGGTGCGCACGATGATCCGTCAGGCACTGGAGCGAGACACGGAATTCGCAGTCTGCGGTGAAGCGGTTGATGGCACCGACGCGGTTTCCAAGGCCAGAGAGCTATCGCCAGATATGATTATCTTGGACGTGAGAATGCCCGGCCTCAATGGCATCGAAGTGGCGGGAATCCTGAGGTATGCACTGCCCAAGATTCGCATCGTCTTGGTAACCATGTACGCTCAGGATATCGAAAGGAATCTGACGTCCCTTTTCCGTATTGATGCCGTGCTTGCCAAGGCTGGTGGTTTAACCGAATTGACGGCGCACGTCACGAGCCTGATGGCGGAGCCCGTTGATAGCGCGATTCCAGACGAGACCTTGAGGATTTAGCGATAAAGTAGAATCCGAAATACTTGAGGCGGCCCGAAGCCGCGTGGCCCATCCTTCCACACCACCTCGACGTACGCCATGGATTTCGCGGGTCAAGATGCGGCGACGCTTGAGTCGCCCGTCGAACGCTTGCCTCAGCCTCTGGTCCGGCGCGAACGCGGACACGGCCCTCCTGCGACACTCGGTAACGCGGACATCCTGGCAAGCTGGGGCGCAGCCATTCGATCCCGCGCCGCGGGATCTCAGGATGAATCGCGCTGCAGCGCGATTCACAAGCAGCGCCCCTACCGTGGCTCGCGCGTAGACGTGGTTGCTGGCGGACTACTTTCGCCAATCGAAGATTGGCGTTCCCAGGGGTGGCACAAGTTCCAAGGATAGAGCACAGGCAATCGTGTGCCTGTGCTACGAGTTCAAAGGCGAGAGCACAGGCAAGATTGAGTGCCTGTGCTACGGACTTACCGCTCTTTTTTGTCCAGTTCGTTCTGCAAGAGATTTTCTACCAGGGGCTTTACGCCTTGGGAGAGGAGTTCCTGGAGATGCGGGCCGAGCTTTTCCATGACTTTGCGGACCATGTCGTCCACGGCTTCGGCGTCGGTAGCGCGCGCGGCGGGCTGCTCGGAAGTTTGCAGCGGCAGCACGGGCGGCATGAGGAAGGGAATTTCCGAGAGCGCTTCGCGATTGGGCGGCGGCAAGGTGGGGATGCGGTCAAAGGAGTGCAGGGCCGGCGGCTCCGCGGCGGATTCGGCAAAGAGCGACGCGCCGGACTGCGCGAGGATGGCTGCTTCGTGCGCGGCGGCTTCGCGGTCCCAATATTCTTCGCTGGGCGCGGGCTGCGGGAGCTGGCCGGGGTGCGTATCTTCGGCGAAGGCTTGGTGCTCGCGCGGGTCGACTTGGGGCGGTGCCTCATCTTCATCGCACGGGGAATAATCACCGGCATCGTGAAGCGGGGCGCCACCGAAGAGCGGCTCGGCAGGCAACATGCCGGAGAGGCCGCCGCCGTTAAGAGGCACGTCGGCTGGAGCGTGCAAAACATCGGCCGGGGCTTCGTGAGAAGGCGCGGATGAAAAATCAGCCGCGCTGCCGGTTATGGGTTCGGGTTGCGCTTCGGTTTCTGCTTCCGCGTTGAGGCCTTCGGAGATTGTGGCGCTCGCGGAGTAATCGCTGGACGCTTGTTGTGCGGATGCGGATTGAGTGGACTCGTGGAACTCGTCAATTACAGCGTCATGCGTTTCGCTGTGGGCGTCGCTGGAGAAATGGTAGGGCGAGCCGCCGAACTTATCGTGGCTCTGAGCGCTTGCGCTGGACTGGCGGGGTCTGTCGCCAACGTGAACCTCGGAGTTTGCGGTGGGCGCGAAGTCTTCGTTCGGAGCGGCTGGTGCTGGCGCTTCTGTTGCGGCGAAAGCGGTGGCTTCGATGATGGGTTGCGTCTCCGCGGCTTGGTCGAGAGACCGAGAGGCGGAGGCAGGCGCTGCTTCGACAAGCGCAGAGTTTGATTGCGCAACTGGCGTGGATTCGCCTCCAGCCGAAGGTGCGGGAAGATTCGTCATCCAATGATTGTCGGCCGTGTCGGTGGAACGGCCGGCGGAAGTATCGTCTGCATCGCTGGCCGAAGCGCTTGCAGAAGTGTCCGCAGAGGAATCCGGCGATGAAGGCGTGAGCATGTCCATCCAGCCGCGCATGCGCGAAACGAGCGTGGGCCGGGCGGTGGACGATTCGGGTTCGGCTTCCTGATGCTGAGCCGCGGGCGGCGCTGCGGCCGGCGTTTCGGGCTGCGCGTTGGCGAGTTCGGCTTCGGAATATTTTGCTTGCGTGTCCGGCTCTTCGGCGCGCGAGAATCCGGCCGCGAGTTCGATTTCGGGCTGGTCCTTTACGTCCCACGGGTGGGATTTCGCCGCAGGTTCGGCGGAAGCTCGGACAGGCGGCGGCAAGACCTCCGCTGCGGGTTTTTCTGTAGCGGCAGGCACATCAACTTTCGCTACGGTTTTCTGCGTGGCGGAGCCTTCGGAGGCGGTTCCTTCCGGGCGACGACGGCGCGGGGGAACGTCGCGCTCCGACGGAAAAGTTATCGGCTTGAAATCCTGCCCGTAGGAATAGATTGGATCGGCCGCGACATTTTCGGGGACTTCGAAGTCAGCCGCGTTGCGGCGCCAATCGTTGGCGGTGGCGGAGCTGTCGAATTCATCTTCTTCGGTTTCGTCACCCGGCGCTGCAGCTAGCGGTGTTTTCGGGGCAGCCGGCGCTTTCGGCGCTTTGGAATCTTTCAAGGATTTGGCGTTCTGCCTGGTTTTAGTAGTTTTTTCCTCGTCCTCTTCTTCGGCTTCGTCGAAATCATTAGCGCGAACGCCTTTGCCGAAGCCGTAGATCACGGCGGCTTCTTCGGCGGTCGGCTCGGGGAAGTCGGGCAGCGGCTTAGGCTCGGCCTTCAGCGGAACTTCCGGTACGGCTGGCGGCAAAAGCGCATGGGCGGCGACTTCCTTGGCTTTCGCGAGTTCGGCCGCGACTTTGGGATTTTTTTCCAGCGCGGACATCACCATCGCAATCAGCGGGTCGGGCGGCACGAAGGGTTTTTTCAGCACGCCATCCGCGCCTACGCGACGAGCTTCTTTTTCATCGAGGGGATCGAACGCTCCAACCAGCAGAATTACGGGGACGTGGGAGAAACGCGGATCTTTCTTTACGAATTCGCAGACTTCGTAGCCGTTGCGCACGGGCATGAACACGTCAGCCAGAACCAGATCTGGATTCGCATCGGGCAGGCGGCGCACCGCGGCTTCTCCATTGCCGACGGTGATGACTTCTATGCCGCGCTCTTGAAACGCGAGCACGACCATTTTTTGGATATTGGTGTTGTCGTCCGCAACCAAAATTCTGGGCACTGTAATCCCCCGGGCGGCAAGCCCCCTTACGAGACGCGCCTAGCCCTGAACATAGCTATTGCAGCACCCCAGAGCAAGGGCGTCAACAAAGTCGAAGTACAGGAGTGCCTGAGTTGTTAGCAGGGAGTAAAAGGCAGCTGGAGCGCGGCTACCAGGGAATAAGTTTCTTCAGCCCCTTCTTTTTCTTGCTGGTGGACTCTTCGCTGGTGTCCACGGGTGGGGGTTTTACGGCGGCAGGGGCCTTGTCCGCCGATTGCGCCGCAGGCTGTGTTGATGCCGCTGCTGGGGCTGCCGCAGGCGCTGCGGTGTCGGGAGCTGTGCCCGAAGCGCTAGAGGCGCTGCTCGAGGAGCTGGAAGAGCTTGCGTCGGCGGCAGGCGGGCTCGCGGTGCCTGAGCCGTTCAGGCCAGCATCCACGGTACCGTTGGCGGCTGCCGGCGGTGGCGCGGCTGTTCGTGGAGCGCTGGTTTCTGGAGCAGGCGTAGTCGTTGCAGGCTGCTCGGAAGTCGGCTGGCCCCTATCGTCGAGCGGCGTCAGGATTTCGGCGCCGACGCCGGCTCCTGACGCGGCGGAGCCCACGGGTGCGGTGGTCGCGTCTTCTGGCGTGACCACTTCGGTGCTGCTTCCCGATGATTGCGTGCTCGCACCCGCCGCACTGCCCGTGAGGGTAAACGAGGGGCCTGCGGCGCCGGGCCGGAGCACGTCGGTCGCTGAAACCGCATCGTTCGGCGGAGCCATTTGCGGAGTTCCGCCGCGGGCCGCGGTGGAAACGTCGGGATTGCCCTTGAGCATTCCCAGCGGAAGTTTCACCACCATGCTCTGGTGATGCGTCTTCTCATAGAGCTGCTGTTTCTGCATCCGCACGATCGCGTCGGGATCGGCCGAAGGCACGGGCCTGCCCATATCTTTCAGGCGCGCTTTGGCCCCCGGCGCATCTTTGGAAAGCGGATAATCGCGCACGATGCGGTCGTAACATCTGCTGGCGAGATCGCTCCAATGATTCTTGTCGTCTTCGTTTTTGGAAACTTGTTTGGCGCGCTCGTAGATATTTCCCAGCATCCACAGCGCATCATCATTCTGGCTGTACAGCGGGTAACGATCGGTGACTTCCACCAATCGCGCGGCGGAGGCGCGGAAATCCGCCTTGGCATAGTAGAAGTAAGCGATTTTGTAATCGCCATCGGCCAGCACTTCCTGCACGTCGCGCAAATATTGTTCGGCCTTGGGGAGCAGCGGGCTTTGCGGATACGACAGCAGGAACGCCTGGAAAGCGTCTTCGGCCGCTTCGCCCTGGGACTTATCGCGGTCGGATTTCTCCATCATCTTATAGTGCGCCAGGCCGATCTGCATCTGCGCGTAGGCTGCTTCGTCGAGGAAGGGAAAGAAAGTGCGGAAGTCGTTGTATTCCTGGATGGATTGCGTGAGGTTGGTTGTGCCGCCTTCCTTATAGTAGGAGTCGGCGACGGCGAGCTTGGCTTTCGCGAGATATTCGCTGTCGGGATAAGTGTTGATCAGGGTTTGCAGCGCCAGGCGCCCTTCGATGTAGCGGCCGGCTTTCAGGTCCGCTTGCGCGCGATCGTAGAGCACCTTATCCGGTTCCGCCGAGGTGTTCACGTCAATGGTTTGCTTCTTCTGAGCATTCTTTTTTTTGTCCGCGGCGGTTTGGTCGGCAGGCTTTGCTTTCGGTTGCGTTTTGGGCTTGGGCTTTGGAGCGTCCGCTGCGGGCGCGGCAGGCGGCGCACCATCACCGCTGCCGCCGGTCTGAGGCGTCGGCACTTGCGCGCGCGCGCCAGGGCACACGACCAGCAGAAGGCCGAGCGCAAACACGAGCAATGCTGCGTTAGGATAAATTTTCAGGTTTTTCGCTGCCATTGGATTATTCCAGTCAGACGTTCGCAAGGTTTTTATGCCCTTTGGCTCAAAGCTTGGGTCGCGAGTTTTTTCAACTGGCGCGTTGCAGCTGCTGGATCAGCCGTGTGGAAAATCGAAGTCCCCGCTACGAACGTGTTCGCTCCGGCCTGCGCCAGTTCGGCCGTGTTTCCCGGATCAACTCCGCCATCCACTTCGATCCGGAAGGTGGCATTATAGCGCGCTCGCATCTGATTCAGCTGCCGAATTTTCTCGTAGGTATTGGGGATGAATTTTTGACCCCCAAATCCCGGGTTGACGGTCATCACCAATACGGTGTCCACCTTATCGAGCACTTCGCTTAACATCCCCACCGGCGTCGCCGGATTGATCGCCGCGCCCGCTTCGGCTCCGAGTTCGCGGATCATCGCCAGTGCCCGGTCCAAATGAACTGTGGCTTCCTGGTGCACCAGGATGCGGCTGCCGCCTGCGCGAATGAAGTCCTCGATATAGAGTTCGGGCTGCTCGATCATCAGATGCACATCCAGGGGCAGGCGGGTTGCCTTGCGGAGTGAGGCCACTACGGGGATGCCTAGGGATATGTTGGGGACGAAGTGGCCATCCATGACGTCCACATGAATAATGTCCGCGCCGGCTTCTTCCACCACGCGGACGTCGTCGCCGAGTTTGGCGAAGTTCGCGGCTAAGATGGAAGGCGCAATTTCAATGCGTGCGTAGGTCATTTAGCTCAGCCGAATTCTAACATAGCCCACTCGCGGCTTGCGGGTTTGAGCGCCAGAGAAGGCCATCGCGGATAGATCTCGGTGTCTGGGTGGCAGACGGTACTGTACTGGTTCACTTCAGATGGACGCACCGATATCGGGACTGCGCTTCATGTAGAACTTGCGATCATCCTGATGCGTCGTGAGGAAGCCGAGTCGTTCGTAGAGCCGTACGGCAGGGTTAATTTTCACGACGGCGAGGCACACGGCCTGATGGAGACGCGCGGCCTCGCCGATCAGGCGGTTCATAACCTCAGTGCCGATACCTTGCCGCTGAAACGGAGCATCCACAAAGAGCTGCGCGATAAAAAGCCCGTCGTCTCGCACGGTGGTTTGCAACCAGCCCACGTCGGAACCATTGGCGGTAATGATGCGAACCTGCATCAGAGCCCATTGTTCGCGGAAAGTACGGGCTTGAGCGGTCATGTTCAAATTCAATTCCTCAATGATTTTACTCATTCCGGAGAAGTACAGGCGTTCGCAATATTCGAAATCTTGAGTGACCGCGGGGCGCAGTGCGATCTGCATTGGCTTATTCGTAGCAGGGACGATACTGCTTTTCAAGTCCCGTGGCACGAACTTAGATATCAAGACGACGTTTCGCCGATGGGCCATTACTCTGCGAGCTGCAATTCGATCGTTGTACTGGCGTCCAGGCGTGCGCCGCGCGACGGTGTCTGTCCGATCACGGTTCCGTGCAGGCCGCCGGGGACGGGGGCGAAGTTGAGCTTGGTTACTTTCAGGCCCGTGCCGGCGAATTTCGATTCTGCTTCGGCGAGTGAATTGCCGACCAGTTCGGGCATCACGTACGCGGCGGGGCGCGCGCCCAGCGAAACTAGCAGGTCCACGTGCGGGCTGGTGACGTCGGAGGTGCCCGGCGCGGGATCTTGCTGCAGCACCGCGTCAGTTTCGGTTCCCGGCACGTATGCCTGAGAAATTTCACCGACCTGCATTCCGGAGCGCAGCAGTTCGATGCGCGCGGCGCGAATGCTGTGGTCGGTGAGGATGGGAATCGTTGCTTGCTTGGGCCCGAGGCTGATCACAACGTGCGCGTACTGGCCGATTTTCACTTTCATTCCCGGCGGGGGAGATTGGCGCACGACGGTATCCACGGGTAGGGGATTGAACATGCGATCCTCGACCTTGAATGCTACGCCGCGCCCCTGCAACATTTGCTGGGCTTCCACGGCTTTTTTTCCGACGACGTCTGGCATGGCGACTTCGCGGCCTTGAATGGCAAAGCGCATCGCGGTGAGCGCGCTGAGGAAGGCGACGGACATCAGAATGAAGGCGAGCAACGCCATGCGGAAAATCCATTCGAGCCGTGCACGAAACGTCATCTGGTTTGCCTCAGCTACAAAATTTTTGCGGGCGACGCATTATGAGCCTAACACGAGTTGCCGCGGCGGGTGTTCGTTGCGGACGGCGGTCGCGCTCTGGCGGTTAACTGGGGCGTATAGGCGGTTCTACGATCTACTGATGATTGCGGCGAAGAAGCCGTCTGTTTCGAGCGGGCCGGGAGTGGTGCGAAAAAAGCCGCCGCGATCGAACAAATTTGCGGATTCGGAACCCGGGACGAGATTATCTTTTAAACCGTGCGACATTTCGCTTCCGGCGTTTAGTGCGAATCCGCTGATGTTGCGCAATGCTTCCTCCACTACTTGTTCGTTCTCTTCCGGCTCCATTGAACACGTGGAATAAACCAGGCGACCTCCCGGCACCAGTCGCTCCAGCGCCGATTTCAGGAGTGCGGTCTGCAGCGCGTGAAATTCCGCGAGTTGCTCCGGCTGCAGGCGCCAACGAATTTCCGGATGGCGTGCGAGTGTGCCGGTGCCGGAGCAGGGCGCATCTACGAGGATCCGATTGAAGAATTTGCCGAACGGCAGGGGGCTTGCGGCGTCCAGTTCTACTAAACGCACTTGTGTTAGTGTCAGCCGCTTGAATTGTTCGCGCATCGCGCGCAGGCGGTGTGCGTGCCGATCCGCGGCGATGACGAGCCCGTCAGGGCCCGCGGCGCGCACGAGTGGCGGAGTTTTTCCTCCCGGCGCGGCGCACAAATCCAGGACGCGGTCCTTAGTTTGCACTTCGAGGAGAAGCGGGACGGTTTGCGACGCTTCGTCCTGGATGGAAATCGCGCCGGAGCGGAAGGAGTCGGTGCGCGTGGGGCTTCCGCCGCTTACGGTGAAAGCGGATTGCAGAATTTTTCCGGGTTCGATCTGCAGGCCGGCGCGTTGAAGCGCGGCGAAGATCTCTTCGCGCCGCTTTAGGTCGTGCAACGCACACGTAAGTCGCGGTGTGTGATTATTTGCTTCCAGCAGTGCGATTGTTCGCTGCTCGCCCATACGCGCAAGCCAGCGCTCGACTAGCCAGGTGGGATGTGAATGTAAAATGCCCAGACGCCCGGCGAGCGGCGCATCCCGCGGGACGAATTTCTCGGCCGGCATGCGCGCTTCGTTTGCGGCGCGACGCAGTACCGCGTTCACCAGCGTCGCGGCGGAGGTCTTGCGCGCGCTTTTCACCAGTTCGACGGATTCGTTCACGGCGGCGCGGGCGGGGACGCGTTCGAGAAAGCGTAATTGGTAGAGGCCGATTCTTAGCGCGAGCGCTACGGGCAGGTCCAGCTTTGCCACCGGCTTCTTCAACTGCCGCTCGAGCAGAAAATCCAGCAGGCGACGCCAGCGCAGGACGCCCATCACCAGTTCGGTTGCGAGGCCGGCGTCTTCCGCTTTCACGCGCGCGCCCAGTTCCGCATGCAGCACATCGCTGGCGTAGGCGCCCTCGGCTTCGACGCGGCGCAAAACTTCGTAGGCGACTTTTCTGGCGGGACTGATCACGATCCGAATCGCTCGCCTGGCGCCAAGCGCGCGCCATTGGCGAATTCGCGGGCGGTGATGCGCTTGCGGCCTTCGAGTTGCACAAAGTCCAGGCGCAGCGCGGTTTCTTCTCCGCAAGTCGCTTCCACCTCGCCGGAGTTGATGCTGATCGAGCCGGGTGTCTCTCGATCCGCCTGGGTTGCGGTTGTAGGGGCGGGTCTGAGACCCGCCCTTACGGGCGCTCCGATTGCTGCAGGCTGACCCGGCGCGGGCTTACCCCAGATTGAGCATTGCTTTCCGCGGAAGGTGGTGAATGCGCCGGGCCAGGGTTTAAAGCCGCGGATGCGATTGTAGATTTTTTGCGCAGAGAGCTGCCAATCGATTTTGCCGTCTTCTTTTTTCAGCGGAGGCGCGAGAGTGGCTTGCGAGTTATCCTGCGGCGTTGGCGTGATCTTGCCGCCGGCGAGTCCGCGCAGAGTTTCGAGCATCAGCGGGGCGCCGGCCTCCGCGAGGCGGGCGTAGAGTTGCGGCGCCGTTTCGTCTGGCGCGATTTCGGTTTCGTGCTTCAACAGCGTGGGGCCTGTGTCCAGACCCGCGTCAATCTGCATGGTGGTCAAGCCGGTGCGCGTTTCGCCGCTGGCGATGGCCCAGTGAATGGGCGCGGCGCCGCGATATTTTGGGAGGAGCGAGCCGTGCAGGTTGATCCATCCGAGGCGGGGGATTGCGATCAGGAGCGCGGGAATAATCTGGCCGTAGGCGATGATCACTACCACATCGGGCGCGGCGGCACGGAAATATTCGTAGGATTCCTCGGCGCGGATTTTTTGCGGTTGGTACACGGAAATTCCGGCACCTACTGCGGCTTCTTTTACTGGCGAGCTGGAAACTTCTTTGCCGCGGCCGCGCGGGCGATCGGGTTGCGTGACGACTCCCTGGACCTGGAATTCGGGATGCGCCAGCAACTCCCGCAGCGTGGGCAGGGCAAACGCCGGCGTGCCGCAAAAAGTAATTCTCAGCGGCGGCACGCGCGCCCTACCACTCGCCGGCTTTTTTCATTTTGCGGATTTTGCGTTTGATGAGGTCGCGCTTGAGCATGCTCAGGTGCGTGATGAAGAGGATGCCGTTGAGGTGGTCAATTTCGTGGCAGAAGGCGCGGGCGAGCAAACCTTCGCCGCGGCGTTCGAAGGGAGCGCCCGTCGCGTCCTGTGCGCGAACGGTGACGTACTGCGGGCGTTCGACGTAGCCGCGAAATCCCGGGAGCGAAAGGCAGCCTTCTTCTTCGCGCTGCTGGCCTTCGGCATAAATAATTTCGGGATTGGCGAGGACCATTTTGGCTTCGGGATTTTTTCCGTTGGAGACGTCAATTACCGTGAGGCGCAGGCCCACGCCAATTTGCGGCGCAGCGAGTCCTACGCCGTTCGCGGCGTACATGGATTCGAACATGTCCGCGACGAGTTTTTGGATGTCCTCGTCGAATTTGTCCACGCGCTTACCGGGAGTTTCGAGCACCGGGTCGCCGTATTTCACGATCGGATGAATCATCTTCAGTCAGTTCCTATACGCAGCGCTAAAATTCATCGAGCTGCTTTTGGTAGCCGTCGAAATTGCGGCGCGTTTCGCCGATGGAATCGCCGCCGAATTTTTCCAGGAATGCGCCGGCTAGTTCTATGGCAGCCATTGCTTCGCCTGCGACGCCGCCGGCCGGCACCACGCAGACGTCCGAGCGCTCGTACGCTGCTTTGACCGCTTCCTTGGTGTTCAAATCCGCGGTTAGCAGCGGGCGGCGGAGGGTGGAGATCGGTTTCAAGTATCCGCGCGCGACTACGTCGCTGCCGTTGGTGATGCCACCTTCCAGGCCGCCCGCGCGATTCGACGAGCGCTCGAAGCGCTTCTTCGCGCCGTCGTAGTGAATCTCGTCCTGGACTTCCGACCCGTAACTCGCGGCGTTAGTGACGCCCGTGCCGAATTCAACTGCCTTCACGGCTTGAATGGACATCACCGCGCGGGCGATGCGCGCGTCGAGTTTTTCATCCCACTGCGCGTGGCTGCCGAGGCCCGGCGGAATTCCGCGCGCGACTACTTCGAAGACGCCGCCTACGGAATCTCCGGCGCGCAACACACGGTCCACTTCGGCGACCATACGGGATTCGGTGGCCGCATCCACGCAGCGCAGCGGCGATTCCAGATTTTCGCACACCATAGCGATTTCTTCCCAGGTGGCGGCGCGTTCCAGGCGCGCGTGGCCGACCGCGATGGTGTGGCTAAGTACTTCGGCGCCGAATTCACGCAACAATAATTTCGCAAATGCGCCAGCGGCAACGCGTGCGGCGGTTTCGCGCGCGGACGCGCGCTCCAGCACGTAGCGCGCATCGTGGAAATTAAACTTCAACGCACCGGCCAGGTCCGCGTGACCGGGCCGCGGCGCCGTCAGTTGACGTTGCGCGCTCTTGGGGTCGCCATTGCTTGCGCCGTCGCTGTCTTCGACGTCTCCCACTGGCAGCGTTTTCTCCCAATTTTTCCAGTCGCGGTTTTCGATGCGGACGGCGATGGGCGCACCGATTGTTCTTCCGTGACGCACGCCGGCTAGAATGTCCGCGGCGTCTTTCTCGATGCGCTGGCGTCCACCGCGACCGTAGCCCAACTGACGGCGGTGAAGCTCGCGCTGAATAAAATCCAGGTCCACGCGCACGCCCGCAGGGAGTCCGGAGACCCAGGCAATCAGGGCTTGGCCGTGAGATTCACCGGCGGTGACAAATCGCAGCATATCGGGTCGGACCTCGCGTGCAGGCACGAATGACAGATTCTACCGGACGCTTCCACGCGCGTAAAGGCGCGGCGACGCGAAAACAACGGCGTTGCAATGTCAAAGCAACGGCCGCCCGGTCCCGTTTTGCGAGACTGGCCGGGACAAGTTCAAAAGCAAAGGAGCCGGCGGGACGCCCTTCCATGCCGCCAGCGGCGGCATATCAGGAGAATCCGGCACTACCAAAGTCAAAGGCGCCCATCCCGCGAGGCGGGACGGCCATTACCCTTCGATCCCGCGCAGCGGGATCTCAGGATGAATCGCCCTGTGGGGCGATTCAAAGAGTCAAAGACGAAGTTCCGGCGCAATGGACGAATTGTGGCGCGGATGCGTGCTTGACGCGGCGCGGATCAGCCGTTACGCTTCCGGGGACTCGGCGCAAGCGGCGCATTCCGCTCGCCACGCGTCGCCAAAATGCCCGAAGCCAGCACCACCTCATCGCTCCCCGCGGTTCTCAGCGAAGTATTGAAGCGCCAGGTCGCGGCTGTGCAGGATTACACGCTGCTGACGGTGCAGTCGCTAAAGTGCATGTTCTCGCCGCCTTACTACTTCCTCGATACATTGGAACAGATGGACATCATCGGCGTGGGCTCGCTGCCCATCATCATTGTCGCCGGAGTGTCCATCGGCGGCGTACTGGTGTTGCAAACGGCGGCGCAGTTCCAACGGTTCGGGTCAACGGCGCTGACGGGAGACGCTGTGTCGCTGGCGTTGGTGCGCGAGCTGGGTCCGGCGGTTACGGCGCTGCTGGTGGCGGGACGCAATGCATCGGGTATTGCCTCGGAACTTGGTTCGATGGTGGTGACCGAGCAGGTGGACGCGATGCGCGCGCTGGGCACTGACCCGGTGCGGAAGTTGATGATGCCGCGGGTGATCGCGACAGTGCTGATGGTGCCGCTGCTTACCGTGGTTTTTGATTTTGTGGGATTGTGCGGCGGATTTTTGGTCGCCTACAGCACGTTGCGATTGGGAGCGGTGCAGTTCTGGACGCGCGCGATCAATTCGCTGGACATTGGCGACGTGGTGCAGGGCCTCGCGAAGCCAATCGCGTTCGGGCTGATCATCGCGACCGTGGGATGCTATTGCGGATTGCGCGTGCGCGGCGGGACACAGGGCGTGGGGCGCGCGACGACGACCGCCGTGGTTATTTCGTCCGTGTGCGCGCTGGTGGTGGATTTCTTCCTGTCGCGGTTGCTGCTGTATCTCTTCCGGTAGTGTGGTCGCGTCTGCTGCGTGAATTTGCGCGGAACTCTCCGCTGGAATCCACGAGTTTCCATCTATAATCGGACGCATGACGCGCGACGTTCCGCCGTTCGGCTCCTCCCGAAATGTTGCAAACACGGTGCGCCCGTTGTCGCGCGAAATGGCGCAGCGGGAAATGCAGAGCGTGCCGGGCGAGGCGCTCATATCCCTCCGCGATGTGCACCTGGGATTTGGCGATCGCGAAGTTCTGCAGGGCATTTCTCTGGACGTGGCGCACGGCGAAACCAAAGTGCTGCTGGGTGAAACCGGTATGGGCAAAACCCTGATCATGAAGCTGGCGGCCGGATTGATCCAACCCGACTCCGGACACGTGCTGGTGATGGGCCACGACGTGAGCGACATGCCGGAGAAGGAACTGCTGAATTTTCGGCGGTCCGTTGGATTCGTGTTCCAGGAAGGCGCGCTGTTTGATTCCATGACCGTTTCCGAGAATGTTTCTTTCCGCCTGCGCGAGGAAGCGGTGGACGAGACGGAGATTGAGGAGCGGGTGCGCGAGGCGTTGCGCTTCGTGGAGATGGAGGAGGCGCTCGAGAAATATCCCGCGGACCTTTCCGGCGGCATGCGCCGGCGGGTTTCGATTGCGCGCGCGCTGGTGGATCGTCCGCCGGTGGTGCTGTACGATTCGCCGACGGCGGGGCTGGATCCGGTAACTTCGCAGACGATTATCACGCTGATCCTGCGCGGACGCGATTTGCAGGACGTGACCGCGCTGCTGGCGACGCATCGCGTGCAAGACGCTTTCGGGCTGGCGAATTTCCGTTTCGATAAGGGCAGCGGCCGGGTGGTACCGCTCGCCGGCAATGGCAAATCCGGCCTGGCGCAATCCCTGGCCGAACGTGAGAAGGCGGCGGAGGGCGGCAAAGAGCGGAACGAAGCGCAGCCGACCAACGTGCTGGTAATACGCGACGGCAAAATATATTTTGAGGCGCCAGCGGACGAATTGCTGAGCACCAAGGACGAATATCTGAAGAAGTTTCTGGCTTCGGCGGAATGAGATCGCCATTCGCATTCACTGAGGAGGCAAGGCCATGGCGCAACGCAAGCAACTGACGTGGACGGAGCTGCGCGTAGGACTTTTCGTGCTGGTGGGGCTGTTCATTCTGGCGGTGGCGATCTTCTATATAACGGGCGCGGGGATTTTGGGACCGAAGTATCGCCTGTATACCTATCTGCCGGAGGTGGAGGGTGTGAGCAAGGGGGCGCCGGTGCGCCTGGACGGCGTGGCGATCGGGAACGTGGAGAACGTCGCGCTGAACCCTCGTCCGACGGACCGCACGCAGAGCATCCAGCTGGTCTTGCGCATTGACAAGAAATTCATGTCCGATGTGCGGACGGATTCGACCGCCAGCCTGGTGACCGAAGGATTGCTCGGTGATCGTTATGTGACGATCAAGCGCGGATTGACCGGTGCACCCATGCAGCCGAACAGCACGGTTCCCGGCGCGCCGGCGGTGGCGATGACGGCGATGGTCGAGCGCGGCACGGATTTGCTGGTGACGTTGAACACGGTGTCCGGCGAACTGCGCGGGATCGTGGAGCAGGTGAAAGAGGGGCAGGGTACAGTGGGAAAGCTGATCACAGATCCCGCGCTATACAACAATGTGAACGCTACGGTGGCGCGGTTGAACTCGATGGTCGGCTCGATTCAGGAGGGCAAGGGGACGGCGGGGAAATTCATTACTTCGGATGAGCTCTACACGAAGGTGAACACGACGGTGGACAATGTTAATGATGTGATCGGCGCGGTGAAGGACCAGAAGGGAACGGCGGGGAAATTGATTTACGATCCGGCGGTGTACAACAGCGCGAAAGGATTTTTGGATAATGGGAATGCGGTTTTGAGTGATGTGCGCGCGGGGAAGGGTTCGCTGGGCAAATTTGCCACGGACGAGGCGCTTTACAACAATTTGCGCGATGCTTCGGCGCAGGTGCGCGACGCTTCGGCGAAGTTGAACGCCAATGAGGGGACTGCAGGGAAATTATTTACCGATCCCAATTTGTACGACAATCTCACGGGGATGACTGGCGATTTGCGTTTGCTGATCGGAGATTTTCGCAAGGATCCGAAGAAGTTCTTGCACGTGAAGCTGGCGGTGTTTTAGGGCTGAGGTTTGGTGGTGACGGGAATTCTTAGCCACCAGACTGTGCCGGAGTAGTCGGAGAAGCAGACGTGGCCGGCGGATTCTTCCAGGACGCCTTTGGTGTGATCGTAGAACTGGATGGTGGCGACGATGCCTTGCGGCACCCATTCGTCCCAGTCGGCATAGCGTGAAACTTCCACGGTTTGTGCGTTCAGCACGGTGAAGATGTGCTTGCGGAGTTCTTCGCGGTCGGGTTTTTCCTGGCCGGGGCCCGCACGACGGATGGTAATGACCTCGATGGGCGCGCCGAACAATTCCGAGATGGAATAAGGGCTGTCCAGATTGCGGTAGCCGTCTTTCGCCGCGCCGAATGCGCTGCAGGCCTTGCCAAACGGCGGCACGGTGGAGGAACGCGGCGCATCGTTAGCGCCGGCAGGATTTTTCGCGCTTGAGTCGTTGGCTGGCGAGGGCTTTTCCAGGTCGAACACGACCTTCGGGTCTTTTGTTTTGTCCTGCGCGTAGGCGAGGTGGGCCGCAAGGGTGACGAACGCAAGAACTGCGAGAAAATATTTTTGGCTTCTGAACATTTCGTTCCCCTGACACCGCGCGCCCGGAAATCTGGATTGTACTGCAAATCTCACGGCGCGTGACGGCCTCACGTGTGAGCGTCACGTAGATTCACGGACCACTGGCTTGGCGTGCGGCAGCCGCGGCGCGGAAATTATCTGCCTGGAATTCGAGGGGCGGAGAACACACCGCGTCCTCAATTGCAATTTCCGCGCCGCTGCATTCACGCTGCGGCTGGTGGTCCGTGCTACGCCTCGTCGTTCAGAACGAGCTCGATTTCCCGGTCGCCTTCCTTCAAGTCGGCGGGAGCTACGAAACCTGCCTGGCGTTTCGAGCCGCGCGGCGCCAAGGTCCAAGCAATGCGCTCCATCTCTTCGAGCGTGTTGCTGATTTTGTTGATGTAGCAGGAACATTCGCGCACCGCGAAGGTGATGCGAATGGGCTCCGCATACGTCGCTTTGCAAAGCACGAAAGACTCGCTTTCGCGATAGCCCTGCACGATCTGAGCGCGCGTGCAGGTTTCGCAAAGCGATGGACCGTGCATCGGCGTGCCTTTTTTGATGTAAACGCTCATATGATTACTCCTTTCTAGAAGCGGAGGTTTCGCCGCTTCGAAAATTCGGATCGCTGGCGCCTGCGCAGACACACATGTACGAACGCGCGCGGTGCGAAACGATTGCTGCACCGCGCCAAAAGCGCGCTGCGAGTGCGCGAACACGAGTTGACGGAACCGGGAGATTCGCCGGCCGATGGTTCTAGTTAATTTGCACGCAATTGAGAGCTACGGGGACTTACCGTGAGGGATTGCTGAACATACGGCCACAATCCCGGCGGCGCGTCTTGGGCGCTGGCCCTAACTGCGAATTGTATTGGCGTATGGTCATGCTGTGTTTTTCTCCAGTTGCGCAAATTTACGCGAGGAGTGAGGGGAAGGCAACGGCAAAGCGTGGAATGGCGAAAAATTTATGGCGAATGGTTTTTGCGCCGGGTTGAAATGCGAAAGTTGTGAGAAATGGGTGTCTGGTGCGCAGAGTAGCACCTACGGCGCTGGATGCGAATTGCGGGTCGTGAACGCCAAAATGGCGATCACGGATCGGGGGCGTCGGGGCCGCAAGGCGCCATTCAGGAGAATGACGTTCCCAGGGATGGCGGGCGAGGCAAGCCTCGCCTAAGGCGTTTTCGCGCCGGACTTTGCGCTTCTACGAAAGCGGTGGCGAGCCGCCGCACTCCATATTCGGCTCGGGTTATTCCGCTGCGCCGGAGCGTTCTATCGCCACTTCGTGGATGCGGCGGAGGTCTAGTTTGCCGGTGCCCAGGTGGGGCAGTTCGTCGATATGGAAGAATTGGTTGGCGCGTGGGATCCAGAGATTGGGGAGGCCGGAACTCGATAGCTTTTCCAGGACTGGCTTTAGCGCGTCGGGCGGCATCGTATGCAGCACTACTAAGCGCTCGCCTTTTTTTCCGTCGGGAACGGCTGTGACTACGAAAATCTTTTCCGCGGATTCGGCCAACTCGTGGAGTTTTTCTTCGATCTTGATGTGCGGGACCATCTCGCCGCCGATTTTGCTGAACCGGCTGAGGCGATCGGTGATCGTGAGGAAGCCGTCTTCGTCTTCGGCGGCGATGTCGCCGGTGGTGTACCAGCCGTCTTGCAGCACTTCGGCGGTTTTTTCGGGCTTGCCGAGATAACCGAGCATCACGTTGGGGCCGCGAACGAGGAGCAGGCCGGGCGTGCCGACTGCGCGACGCTCGCGGGTTTCGGGGTCAATGATGCGCACGCTGACTCCTGGCAGGGGATGGCCGATGCGTCCGCGTTTGGCGCCGACCTGGCGGAATCCGGGGGCGCGGAAATCGCGCGTGTTGACGGCGACGACCGGCGAACATTCCGTGCATCCGTAACCTTCCAGCGGACGAATGCCGAAGCGATCCTCGAATGCGACGGCGAGCGGCTCGGGCAATTTCTCCGCGCCAACTACCACGAATTGCAGGCTGCCGAAATCTTCGGGCAGGCAGCGGCGCGTGTAGGCCTGCAGCAACGTGGGCGTCGCGAGCAGAAAAGTGACCTGGTAATCGCGGACCAGTTCGCTGACGGCGGTGAGGTCGAGCGGGCTGGGATGATAGGCGACGCCGACGCCCAGGACGGCGGGCAGCCAGAGAGTGACGGTGAAGCCGAAAGAATGGAAGAAGGGCAGGACGCCGAGTAGGACGTCGCCTTTGCCGAGCATGAAGGTTTGCGCCATCTGGTCAATGTTGGACATGATGTTGTGGTGCGTGAGCATCACGCCCTTGGGTTCGCCGGTGCTGCCGCTGGAAAAGATGATGGTGGCGAGGTCGTCGAGCGATTGCGGTTTTCCGTCGCTGAGAGCGCCTTCGAGCAGCCTGCTGGGCAGAAACCAGAGCAGCAGGGCGGCGATTTTTTCGCTGAGGCGCGGAGCGGCGGCGATTTCTTCGAGCAGGATTTGTTTTCCGGGCACTTGCAGCGGAAGTTTTTCGAGTAGGAGCTTGGTGGTGATGACGGTTTGCAAATTGCATTGCTGCGCGCAGGAAGCGAGCGTTTCGTTGGACGCGGTGTAATTCAGATTCACGGGAATTTTTCCGCTGAGCGACGCCGCGAAATTCACTAGCGTGCCGGGGACCGACGGCGGCAGCAGAATGCCGACCATTTCCTGGCCGGCCCAAACGCGGCGGAGGCGGCGCGCAAGAAAAATCGAGCTGAGCAGGGCGTTGCCCCACTTCATGCGCGGGCGGCGCTTATCGCCCATCGCGAAGCGGAACGGATAGTGGTGCGCGGTGCGAATCAGCGAGCGCGGCAGGGTGTTCATGCGCTTCTTGTGATGGCGATACGCGGCGCTTTGCAGTTCCTGGACCGCTTCACGAACTTCAAAGGCCGTGGCGCTCGGAGGCATCGGCGCACCGAAACTTACTGTGACGGGATAAGGGACATTGCGCGGGAGCTTCCAGAGGAAACGGCCGCGTTCGTAGCTGAAGATGCTGCCCCAGACGCCGTCTAGATTCACTGGAACGATAGGCGCGTCCACATTTTTCATTATCCGTTCCATGCCGCGGCGGAAAGGCAGCAGTTGGCCGATGCGGGTGATCTGGCCTTCGGCGAAGATGCAGACGATTTCGCCGTTGCGGATGGCGTCGCTGGCTTCGCGCAGGGAATGGATCATGTCGCGCGGGCGCAGCTGCGAGGAAATGGGAATGGCGCGAATTATTTTCGCGAAGGGCTTGATGTGCGGCTGGTCGTAGATGTCCTTGAACATGAGAAAGCGGATGTGGCGATCCGTGGAGGCGAGCAGGAGGAGCGCGTCCACCAGAGACATGTGATTGGAGACGAAGAGGGCGCCGCCATATTCGGGAATGTGGTCGCGGCCTTCGACGCGAATGCGATAGATGGAATGAGTGATCATGAAGAGCACGAGGCGGAGGAGGGAGTCGGGCAGAAGATAAATGGAATAGGCGGTGGTGACGAGCGTGAGGACGGCGCCGTCGAGGAACACGCCGGCGGGCGTCTGATGCAGAACGGTAGAGAAAAAGAAATACGCGCCGGCGGCGAGGAACACGCCGACGAACGAGAGCAGGTTCGCTGCCGCGATTACGCCGCCTTTTTCCTCGGGACGCGGGCGATGCTGGATCAGGGCATTGAGCGGCACAGCGAAAAATCCGCCGAAGAAGCCGAGGAGCCAGAGATCGGGGATGCGCAGGCGCACGATGTCCACAATGAACGCGCCGACGTGTTGGGCGAGCGGGATGCCCGTGTGCGACGCGGCTAGCTGCAACCAGCCGGCGAGCCCTTCGGCGGGGCGGTCGAAATAGAGCAGCGCGCCGAACAGGGTCATGCCGACGGCGCCCAGTGGAATCAGTCCGTATTCAATTTTCCCGCCCGAGAGATAGCCTGCGGCGAAACTGCCGAGGCCGATGCCAATTCCCACTGCGGCTTGCAGATAGCTGATGCGGGTGTCGTCAATGCGCAGAACGTCGTGTCCGTAGACGACAATCGTGAATTGCAGCAGCGCCGCAAGAAACCAGAGATAGGTGTTGCCGAAGACCGCCCAGCCGAGCACCCGGTCGGCGCGAATGGTTCGAAGCTGCCTGGCCAGATCGCCAAACGGATTCCAGCGGAATTTTCGCGCGGGGTCGGCGGCGGGAACGTGCGTGATCCCAAAACTGGTGGCGAGGCCCAGCAGCGTGCATCCGAGCAGCACAACTCCGGCCATGGCTTCGTGGTTGCGATAGTGTTCGGCGAGAAAGCCGGCCGCCATTACGGCGCCGATGCTTCCGATGAACGTGCCGAGCTCGATGATGCCGTTACCCCAGGAGAGGCGGCGGTCGGGCAAGATTTCCGGCAGCAGGCCGTATTTCGACGGGCCGAAGAGCGCGGATTGCGTGCTGATCAGGAATACGGCGGCGCATTCCAGCGGCAGGTTCTGCAGCCACAGGCCCAGGATGGTGACGCCCATGACGAAAATTTCCATCAGCTTGGTGCCGATGACGACCTGACGTTTGCTGTAACGGTCGGCGAAGTAACCGCCGGTGAGCGAGAAGAATATGAAGGGAAGCGCGAAGAGCGCGCCGACGACGAGGACGAGAAAATCCCGTTGTTCCTTCGGGAAGTTCATCGCCACGATCAGATAAATGACGAGAAATTTTATGGCGTTGTCGTTGAAGGCGTTCTGGAATTGCGTGACGATGAGGCTCCAGAAGCCGAATTGCCATCCGGGCTTCGTGGCTCGTTGCGATTCGACTGAAGTAGCCGGTTCGTTCATTTGAATTGCGCGGCGAGAATGGCGTAGCGTAAACCGACGCCGATATAACCGAGAACGTCGCCAGTCTAGCGAGACCGTAGTCGACTAGCAAGAACGAGGCGGTAAGTACCGCGGCCAGGAGCGCGAAAATGACAACTGGATGGCCAGCCGGTGTGCCCGTGACACAGATTCGCATCGCGCGGCCGACGGATAAGCTCGATGAAGTCGTGCGATTCTATTCCGAGGGTGTCGGGCTGAAGATTCTTGGTTCGTTTCATGATCACGATGGCTATTCCGGTTACATTCTCGGACTGCCGGGGCGCGAACTGCACTTGGAATTCACGCATCATGCCGAGGGGAGCCCGTGTCCCGCGCCGAGCCGCGACAACTTGCTGGTGTTCTACATGCCGGACCGCGCGGCGATTGCGCGGATGGTCAATCGCCTAAGCGAAGGCGGGCACAAGCCGGTACCTCCCGGAAATCCCTACTGGGTGGAAAAAGGCGTGACCTTTGAGGATCCGGACGGCTGGCGAGTGGTGCTGGTGAATATACCGGGGTTCGAAGTGGGATAGCTGCGCTGGTGCCGCTGCACGACGCTGTGGTCCGACGGAAAAGTCGTTCTTCCCCTGGAAATCGCACCTAGACTGCCGCGCTGGGAATTCGAATTGGCTAATCAATGCGCTTGCGGAGCCAGATTTGGTAACCGGATTCTAGGACTTCGATGGTTTTGGCATAGATTGCTAAGAACGCGTCAACGGCGCGCTTGGGGACGCCGAGTTGGGCTACGCCCCAATCGTTCCAGAGAGCAGCCGATTCGCCCTGCAAGATGGCGCTGGAGAGCATAGTGGAGGCTTCGAAGACGCGGCCCTCGAGAAAGAGGCTGGCGGCGGTAGTTCGTTGGCCGCCGGCATTCGGATTGGGGAACGGAATCCTGCGATCGGGAGGCATGAAATGGGCTCGAGAGGTTTTAGGCAGGCTGGTGGCCAGGAATCGCAGGAGATCATTAGAAGTTGCACCGGGGGGCTCGGAGGCTGTAGGCGTGCGGCGCGTCCCACAGGCGAGCAGTCGTGTGGACGGAGGCGGTGGACGCCGACGTGTAATGCGCGGGGAATCAATGGTTTGCGTCGCGGTGCACTTGGCATGTAGGTTGCAAATCAGTACTGACAGCGAGGTGTGCCAATGAACATGAATCGCAGCAAACTGCGGCAAGTGATTCGCGTTGCGGGGCTGATTGGCGCAGGTGCGTTCATTTTGGGACCTGTCGTTTTCGGGACGGCTGCGTCTTCGCCGAACCCCCGCCGGGACGTGCGCATAGATTTTCCGTCTGCCTTCGGTGCAGGGACTTCCGCGGATCGCACCCTGGTGGCCGACGCGCCAACCGAGCTGAAGAAGGACGAAAGTTTCACGAACGAGACGAAGGTCGTCGAGTATCGCTTACGTTTGGACAGCTCGTCGGAGATGGTGCATCTGAACATCTCGGCAGAAGTTGAGCGCGGATTGGTTCGCTGGGAACTGATCGATCCCAGCGGCGAAGTGCGCGCAAATATCGGAACGACGGACCGCGCCTCCATGGATACGACAAACATTCAGGCTATCAAGGGCGCATGGGTGTTGCGCGTGACATTGCAGGATGCAACCGGCCACTACAAGATGCACTGGCAGCGATGACGCGCGGATTCTTGGAAGCAGGCAGCGCTGAAACTTGGGAGGCGCACAGATGAACGCACTGTGGAAGAACGTTCGCTACGGGATGCGCGTGCTGGCGAAGAGTCCGGGGTTCACGCTGGTAGCGGTGCTGACGCTGGCGCTGGGAATTGGCGCGAATGCAGCGATTTTCTCGGTGGTGTATTCGGCGCTGCTGCGGCCGCTGCCGTATTACCAGCCCGACCGGTTGCTGACGCTGGGGGAAGGACGCACGCAGACGCGGGACAACGAACTGGTGAGCCGCAACAGTTCCTATCCGGATTTCGTGGACTGGCAGAAGACGACGAAGAGTTTTGCATCTTTGACGGCTTACAGCTTCGACACATTTACTTTAGCGGGGAACGGCGAGCCGAAAGCCGTGTTTGCGACGCAGGTGATGCCGAATTTTTTTGCGACGCTGGGAGTGAAGCCCTCGCTGGGGCGCGGATTTGTGGATGGCGAAGACGAGGGCGACGGGCCGCACGTGGTGATGCTGACGTACGGATATTGGCGCAGCGATTTCGGCGGCGATGCGAAAGCGATCGGGCGCACCATCACGTTGGATAACAAGCCGGCGACGATCGTGGGAGTGTTGCCGCGCGATTTTCAATTTGCGCCGTCGAATGATTTTCCGTTGTGGGTTCCGATGCATGCCTCGCAGGACCTGCTGACGCGGAGGAATCTGCGCTGGCTGAATGTGATTGCGCGTCTGGCGCCGGGAGTGACGATGACGCAGGCGCACGCGGAAATGGACGGGATCACAGCGCAGCTGGCGCGGGAATATCCGCAGCAGGACGGGTCGGTGTTCGTTGCGATTGGCGCGCTGCGGCACCGGATTGTGGGGCGGGTGCAGCCGTTGCTGCTGGTGATTTTCGGGGCGGTGGGATTTGTGCTGCTGATTGCTTGCGCGAACGTGGCGAATTTGATGATGACGCGCGCGGCGGGGCGGCGCAAGGAATTCGCGATACGCACGGCGTTGGGTGCGAGCCGGGGACAATTGATCGCGCAGTTGCTGACCGAAAGCGTGCTGCTGGCTGGGTTGGGCGCGGCCGTGGGATTTGTGGCGGCGCAGTGGGGCGTGAATGTTTTGATCACCGCTATTCCGCAGCCGGTGCTTATTACGTTGCCAAGCCTGCGGGAGGCGGGGACGAATCTGCCGGTGCTGGCTTTTCTTTGCGGGGTGACGTTGCTCACGGCAGTCCTGTTTGGATTGGCGCCGGCGCTTGCGATGTCGCAAACGAAAGTGAGCGACGCGCTGAAGGACGAATCGCGCGGGGGGACCAGCACGGCGCACGCGCGTTTGAGGAATGCGGTGGTGGCGGCGGAGATCGCGGTGTCGCTGGTGTTGCTAGTGGGCGCGGGTTTGATGTTGCAGAGCCTGCACGCGCTGCTGCATCAGGATGCGGGGTTTGACCAACGGAACCTGCTGGTTTTTTCGGTAAACTTACCGGACAGCACTTATCCCAGCGATAAAGAATATCCTGGCGACAGCCCGGCGGCGAGATTGTTCGAGCACGAGTTCAGCGAGAAGTTGCGCAATTTGCCAGGCGTACAGGGCGTCGGAGTGACCAGCGCCTTGCCGATTGGCGGAAGCGGCGGGACGATACGGTTTTTGGTGCAGGGACGTCCTACGGCGCAGGGGCAGGAAGATGAATGCGACATTATTACGGCGACGCCGGGGTATTTTTCCACGCTGAAAGTGCCGCTGGTTTCGGGGCGCATGTTTTCCGCGACGGACAAGCTGGAAGCGCCGTGGGTGATGATGGTGAATCAGGCGTTCACGCAGAAGTATTTTCCGCACGAAGAGGCGGTGGGGAAACGGATGCGCTTTACTTTTGACGCGAGAGAGCCTTACCGCGAGATTGTGGGCGTGGTGGGGAACATTGCGCAGGACGATCTGGCCGGGCCGCCGACGCCGGCGATTTATGTGGCGAACGAGCAGGGGCCTTCGACGTATCTGACGTACATGGTGCGGACGGCGGGCGATCCGGCGGCGTTTGTGGGTTCGGCCCAGGTGGCGCTGCACCGGATGGATCAGCAGTTGCCTTTGATTCAGCCGCAGACGATGGAGCATTTTACCAATCAGACGCCGGCAGTTTTTCTGCGGCGCTATCCTTCGCTGGTGATTGGAAGTTTCGCAGGGCTTGCGCTGATTCTGGCGATGGTTGGATTGTATGGATTGATTTCTTACACCGTGCAGCAGCGGACTCGCGAGATCGGGATACGCATGGCGCTGGGGGCGCAGCCTGCGGACGTGCTGAAGCTGGTGATCGGGCAGGGGATTGGGGCGGTTTTGACAGGCGTGGGGATTGGCGTGGTGGCGGCGTTGGCTTTGACGCGATTGATGGCGAGCTTGTTGTTTGGCGTGCGCCCTACGGATGCGGCAACGTTTGCGGGGGTGGCCGTGATTTTGACTTGCGTGGCGCTGGCGGCTAGTTACATTCCGGCGCGGCGCGCGATGCGCACGGACCCGTTGCATGCATTACGGCATGAGTAATGGGGCTACTCTTGGCGCATAGCGGTCATGGGATCAACGCGGCTGGCGCGGCGGGCTGGTATGAAGCTGGCGAGGAAGGCTGCGGCAATTAGAAGGGCAACCATCGCGGCGAACGTCAACGGCTCAATCGAGCGGACGCCGGCCACCGAACTTTCCAAGATCCGCGCGGCAATCACTGCACCGATGGCACCGGCGGCGGCGCCGACGAGTATTATTTGCGCGCTTTGCCGCAGGACCATCCCCAGCACATTACGAGCGCTCGCTCCCAGAGCCATGCGCAGTCCGATTTCCGGCACGCGCTGCGAAGTGAGATAAGCCAGCAAGCCATAAATCCCGATGCAGGCCAGCAGCATCGCGAGGCCAGCAAAAATACCCAACAGCAGCAGAAGAAACTTCTGGCGCGAAAGAGAATCGTTCGCCAACTGCTCGACCGTGCGGATTTCATAGAGGACGCGATCGCCCGTGGACCCGCGCACGGCGCGGCGAAGCGAACCCAGCACGCTTGTGGGCGGGATCGTGGTCCTGACGGCGATGGACATCAACTCCGACCAGCGGCGCACGAGCGGGTCGGGCACCTGGGCAAATGGATAATAGAACTGGGCGCGCACCTGGGCCTGGTCATCGTTCGCAAGACCCCAATGTCGTACGTGACCGACGACGCCGACGATGCGAACTACGTCCGCCGTCTGGCTGCCGGACGAAAACGGACTCAGATCCGCGGGAAACCAGAGGCGGTGGCCGACCGGGTCCTGCGCGCCGAAGGCTTGCTGCGCGAAAACGTCGTCAATGACTGCGACAAGTTCATTGCCGACACGATCCTGCTCGTCAAAGAACCTGCCCTTCACAAGCGGAATGCCCATCACGTTGAGATAATCCGGCGAGACGCTGGTTGCGAGCGCGAGCGGTTGCTGGCTGGCCGGCAAGAAGGCTGGTGAGGTCGAGTAGCCCACCTGATTATTTCCCTCGCGCATCGGCACCGTGTCCACAATTGCGGCAGACTCGACGCCTGGGACGCTGCGCGAGCTATCCAACATTTCGCGCCACGCCGCGCGGGCTCGTTCGGGATTCGCGAGTATGTCGGGCGGCAGTGAGGCACGCGTAACCAGTACATTGTGGACATTCATTCCAGGATTTAGCGCCGTGAGGCGAAGCAGCGCTCGGGCGAGAACTCCCGCGGAAACCAGCAGGACGACTGCCAAGGCAATTTCGCAGATTACGAAACTGCTTTGCAAACGGCGGGAGTTCCCGGAAAGAAAGCGCGCGCCGGCGTGGACCGAGCGTTCCAGAGCGCGGTAGGGGATGCGCAGGATCGGCGCGAGTCCGAAAAGAAGTCCGGTGAGCAGAGAAATTGCGAGTGCGAACGCGAGCACTCGCCAGTCGAGGTGAATTTCCCGCGCGCGCGGCAGACTGCCCGGCCACAAGGTGACGAATGGGCCAAGCGCGAGCGCCGCAAGAGAGATGCCTAACGCACCGCCGCAGAGCCCGAGGATCGCGCTTTCCGTGAGGCACTGCCGAACCAGGCGGCTGAGGTCAGCTCCCAGGGCGACACGCATGGCAAATTCGCGTTCGCGCGAAGCCGCGCGGGCGAGCAGCAGGTTGGCCACGTTCGCGCAGGCAATTAAGAGCACGAGGCTGACGGCGCCAAGAAGCAACCACAGCGTGGGCCCGATATCGCCGACGTCAGGTCGCAGCGGAGCGGCGATGAAGGTGCGGCCAGCGTTGGAATCGGGATGTTCCTGGGCGAGATGACCTCCGATCGAATTTAGCTCGGATTGCGCTTGAGGCAGCGCGACGCCCGGAGCGAGACGGGCGATTACGCCAATCCCGGGATGGCGGGAGCGATTTTGCAAGCTGGGTGAAGGGTCCTCGCCTAGCGGCGTGAACACGTCGGCTTCGCTGTCAAACTGAAAGCCGGCGGGAAGAACGCCCACGACCGTGTAGGGTTTTGCGTCGAACTGCAGAGTGCTACCGATGGCTGCGCGGCTTGAACCGTACAGCCGCTGCCATAGGCCGTTGCTGATAATCATCACAGGGGCCGCTCCGAGACGATCGTCTTCGGGCAAGAAGGCGCGCCCCTGCACGGGATTGACGTCAAGCGTAGGGAAAAATTCCGCGGAAACTTGCATGGCGTTCACGTACTCGCTATCGCCGCTGCCGCTGAGAGTGCCGCCGCTGCCGCGCCACGCTGCGAGCGGGGCCAGAGAGCTCACATCGCGCTTGCAATCGAGATAATTCGGATACGCGAAAGCCCAAAGGTTGCCGTACTGCGTGGCTTGCTCGGTTTTTTCCTGAAGGGTTACGAGTCTGTCCGGGTGGGAGTATTGCAGAGGCTTCAGCAGCACGCCGTTGATGATGGTGAACATGGCGGTGGTGGCCCCGATGCCCAGAGCCAGCGTGAGGAGAATCACCGCGGCGAAACCGGGCTGATGCGACAGCGTGCGCAGCGTATAGCGGAAGTCCTGCGCGAAATCCGCGAGCCAGCGGGTTCCGCGAGCGTCGCGGCAGGATTCTTTCACTTGTTCGGGGCCGCCCAGAGCCAGGCGCGCGCGACGCCGCGCTTCGTTGGCTGGAAAGCCTTGGGCTTGCAGGTCGAGAGCGTGCTGCTCGAGATGGAAGCGCAATTCTTTATCCAGTTCGGTTTCCAGCTGGCTGCGGCGCCAGAGGCGATTCCACCAGTTCATTCCGCACCTCCGGGAGACAACTTCAAGATCAGGCCCACGGCTTGTGCTAAACGCTCCCAACTGGCGGTTTCGGTGCCGAGCTGCGCGCGGCCCTTGCGCGTGAGGCGATAGAACTTAGCTTCGCGCCCGGAATCGGTCTCGTTCCAGTCCGCGGCGAGCAGACCGCGATTTTCCAGGCGATGCAGCGCGGGATAGAGCGAGCCCTGGGGAACCTGGACGACGTCGCGCGAAACCTGCTGCAGGCGCTGGGCAATGGCATAGCCGTGGACGGGGCCGAGCGCGACGACTTTTAGAATCAAAAGATCTAGAGTGCCTTGCGGGAGATCGGATTTGTCGGCCTTAGCAGGCATACGCGATACCTCGTTCTTCTACACGTATACAACAAGAGCTGTAGAAGCGCAAGGGGTGAATGATTGTTTCAAGATGGCGCGGGCTCGGCCGGGTTGAAACGCACAGCCAAGAATGGGCTGTGCCACGGTTGGGGGACGAGGCGAACGTTGCCGCGACACTGGTGGTTGCGGGCGTTCGCCTCGCATAACGCCATGCACGCTAATATTTTTCGAGCGTGGCGTCGAGATTGGTTTTGGAGCCGGCTAGGACTGTCATGTCGCGGGTCCAGGTCTTAAAGCCGTCGAGCGATACGGCTACGCTATGTCTTCCTGGTGTGAGCTTCAGGTTGGCTGGGGCGTTGCCGACGAAATTGCCGTCCACGGAAATGTCCGCGCCACCGGGAGTGGTCGAGACAGTGACGGTGCCGGGCGCGGATGACGGTACTTGCGTTGCGACCACCGACGCGGGAATCGTGACGGGAGCGGCAGCGGGCTTTAGCGCGGCGGCTTGCTTGGTTTCGCCGGCCAGTTCCTGGGTGACTTGTTCGAAGAATTTGTCGGCCATGCGATCGCCGGCGTCGAAGTCGAGGCTGCCGCTGTCTTTCTTCTGCACGTTGATCGTGAGGGTGGAGCCGCCCGCCTGCGCCGGTTCGATGGAGGCGTTCGCAATGAAGCCTTGGGAGAACGCGGAGGCCCCGGTGCTGAACGTGAACAGCAGATTTTTTTCATCCACGAAGGTGACTACATGGCGGTCCCGGGCTGTCTTGAGCGCGGCTTGGAATACGTCCTGGGGCGCGTTGCCGTAGGTTTTCTTTTTTGGTTTGGCACTAGCCAGGGTCGGAAGCAACAGCACAAGCGCGATGGCGATCAGAAATGCTTTTCGCATGGGTGGGCTCCTTGGAAAGCGTTTCGTCAGCCGGCGTGGGGTGCCGAATTTACTGAACCGGTTGTATATCGATTGACGCATGGGCGTGCGGGGCGGTTGCAGGGTTATGGGGCAGGTGTGTCACGTTGGAGGGCTAGGTGGGCGAGGCAAGCCTCACCTAGATCGTTTTGTAGCCGGACATTGAGTTTCGGCGAAAGCGGCGGCACTTCGTCCCCGATTCAATCGGGGCCTCAGGACAAGCCAGCCGCCGCACTCCAAATCGGTTACGCAAGTACGCGGAGTGCGGATTTTGCGGCTGCTGCTGCGGGCGGCGGGACGTTTACTTCTGGCAGCGGGTGTTCGCGCTTGGAGTATTTTGTTGAGATGTAATCGTCCACTAGTTTTTGGAATGCGGCGGAGAGTTCGTCGTAGGTGCCTTCGAGCGTGTTGAAATGTTTGCCGTCAACGTAGACGGGGCAGCGCGGGGCTTCACCGGTGCCGGGGAGGCTGATGCCGATGTTTGCGGCTTTGGATTCGCCGGGACCGTTCACGATGCAGCCCATGACCGCGAGCTTCATGTCTTCCACGCCTTCGTAGTAACGCTTCCACTCCGGCATTTTGTCGCGAATGTAGCCTTGAATGCTTTCCGCTAATTCCTGGAAGGTGGTGCTGGTGGTGCGTCCGCAGCCGGGGCAGGCGATGACGCTGGGCGCAAACGTGCGCAGGCCGAGAGATTGCAGCAGCTCGCAGGCGGCATAAACTTCATCGCGGCGATCGCCGCCGGGGCGCGGCGTTAGAGAGACGCGAATGGTGTCGCCGATGCCTTCATCGAGCAGAATGCCCATGGAGGCGGAAGACCACACGAGACCTTTCGCACCCATACCCGCTTCGGTGAGGCCGAGGTGCAGTGGCTGATCGGTTTTCGAGGCGAGGTCACGATAGATGGCGACCAGATCGTGCGGCCGGGAAACCTTGCAGGAAATGATAATTTGATCTTTGCGCAGGCCGCATTCCAGCGCGAGCGCGGTGGATTCGAGCGCGGATAAAACCATGCACTCGTTGATGATTTCTTCGGACGATTTGCCGAGGTCTTTGTCCGTGTTTTCCTGCATCTTGCGCATGACGAGTTCTTGATTGAGCGATCCGCCGTTGACGCCGATGCGCACGGGCTTGTTGTGATCGCGGGCGACTTTGCAGATCGTGGAGAACTGTTCGTCGCGGCGCTGGCCGGCGCCCACGTTGCCGGGATTGATGCGCAGTTTATCGAGCGCGCTGGCGCAGGCGGGATATTTGGTGAGGAGGACGTGGCCGTTGTAATGAAAATCGCCGATGAGAGGGACGTCGCAGCCGGCGTCAAGGAGGCGCTTTTTAATTTCGGGGACGGCGGCCGCGGCTTCGGGGATGTTGACAGTGATACGGACCAGTTCGGAACCGGCTTGCGCTAGTTCCAGGCACTGCTGGGTGGTGGAATCGATGTCCACGGTGTCGGTGTTGGTCATCGACTGGACGACCACGGGGGCGCCGCCGCCGACCTGGATTTTGCCTACTTTTACGCCTACTGTTTTGTGACGCTTCTGTGTCATGTCTTGTCTATTGTAACGAATTGCAGTGTAGGGATGCTAGTGAGTGGACGCAGAGGCAACATCCTGGTTTAGGTTCTTAGCGCCCATCCGCTTGAAACGATACAATTCATGCCGGAGCGGCAAAAGAACGGCCATCACAATAGCGACCCGCTTGGGGTGCTGATACTTGTTCATCGTGGATGCTATCGTTACTCCGCTGTCGAGCTTTTCATAAACGGGGTTTCGAGGCCAAGGCATTAAAATGGATCGAAGTAGCCCTGCCAAAAAACCAAATGATCCGAGAAACAAATCGATCCAGAGACCGCCCGGGCCACCCTTTGTCGTCAACCAAGCCGGCCATCCGGTGAGAGCGCCGATTGCCATCGCAAAAATGGCAAACCCAATGAAGACGACGACACCAGCAACGGGAGAAACAGGAATCATATGGTTAGTATAACGCGTCGTGCCGCGTCAAATAATGAAACTGAAAACGCAACGGGCGCAGTTAGGTGCAGCCTTGGAATCAACTGCAAGATCACGCAGCTGAACACAGCTAACCAAGAGCAAAGGCGCCACAGAGACTTGTCCGGCGGCGCAAGGCGCACCGATGAGCCCGCGGCTTTGCCGAGAGTAAAAATCGGTTTAATACTCGGGACGGCGGCCAATGTTTGCGGACTTGCCATTTACGCGCGAGGGCGGCGGCGTGATGGTGGCCATTTTGCGGATCATGGCGAGCACGAGCTTCTTGTCATCGTCGGAGAGGGTGGTGGAATATTTCTTGATGTCCGCGAGGAAGCGAATTTCTTCCTCGGAGAGTTCGCCGAGCATTTTGCGGGTTTCGCGGTCTCCGGGGGTATCGCTGCCTGGGAAAAAATCGGCGAGGGAGATTTCCATGGCCTCGGCAATTTTGGCGAGGGTCTCCAGCGACGGGACGGTGTGGCCGTTCTCCACGCGCGAGAGGTAGCAACGGAGCAGACCGGTGCGGCGTTCGATATCGCCTTGGGATAGTCCGCGGTCGGCGCGGTACGACTTGATGACTTCTCCGATGTTTACCTTTGGCTTCTCTTTGGGCATGGTATCTTTCCTCTAACTAGGGCGTATCTTACGAGTAACCCTCGAAACGGCGCAAGAGATATTTCGAATATTGTTCCTGAGAAGAACATTCCTGCAGTGAAACGCGCGCCCGTGGCGTTTGGTTGCGTGATCCTGCGGGCAAAATTCCCACGCGTTCCGGCGAGAACCTGGATCACGTTCTCGAAAAGCCGTGCCAGCCGTTATATCGAGGGCTGCGCTACCGGAGTCTCGAGCGGCCCCACGACCCTGCGTTTTCCGGCGCGTTTGTCCTCATAGAGAGCCTGATCGGCGCGTTTCAAGAGTTCTTGCGGCGTTTCGCCAGGGGCGTAGTCGGTCCAGCCGCGGGAATACTGCAGGCGCAGCTTTTGATCGTCGAATTCGAACTCGAGGCCTTCCAGGCGGGCCAAGACGTGCCGGACCTCTTCGGCGCGGCATTCCGGAAGCAGAGCCATGAACTCATCGCCGCCCAGGCGCACGGCCAGATCGGAACCGCGAATGGCGCGTTGCAGGCGATCTGCGAAGCCCTTCAGCACGGCATCGCCGGCGGCGTGGCCGTGCCGGTCGTTAACCTGTTTCAGTCCGTCGAGATCCATCAGGAGAACTGTGAGCGGCCGGCCGTGGCGTTGCGCGCGGCTGATTTCCTGAGCCAGGCGCTGTTCGCCGGAACGCCGATTGTAAAGCCCGGTGAGCTGATCGAGAGCCGCGAGCTTGTAAACCTCTGATGCCAGAGTTTCCACCTTGATCAGGGATTGCATTTGGTCAGCCACTTCGTGACGGAGGCGCGTTAGCTGAACCTGCTGATAGATCAAATACACGCTGAACACCAGAACGAGTCCCACCAGCGCACGGACCGCCTGATTCAAGTAGAAGGAATAGGAAGATTCTTCGTGGCTGAGCATCGCGGGGAACGCAAAGGATGCCACGGCCAGGGTGAGCAACAAGAGCACGGCGACCGTAGATGACCACAGCCACCATTGGCGGCGGTCCAGGTGATTCAAGTGCTCGCGGATTTGTTCCGGCTCGAAATGCGGAGCGGCCGGCCGGTCCGTCGGCGCCGAGCTGTGAGCATGAATCTCCGGCATAGGTCCTCGCTGGCAAACCACTCGACACAGGATGCCAGAGCGGCGAGAGCAGGGATATGCGTATATGCCGCAGGGGTTCCATTGTGGTAACGGCATAATGTCCTAGTAACGAGAGTAATATCCCGAGGTTGGTCCGCAGTAATTACGGGCCATGCGATCCCGTCGTGGACGTGACGAACCGTTGCCCGCTCTTCGCTGTCCATGTGTTTCCCGCCTGATTCGCGCGTTGCCGCGATTCCTGCTTTGAATTCCAAGCAATTCCTGCCTCGCGACGTGTGACGAGCTCGAGCCCTGTACCGTCGCAGCGCGCTTAAACGCGCCAAGACGAAAAAAACAGGAGACCCCGATGAACCGGACAGCTAGAGCAGTCGTGCTTATGTTTGTGGTTTTCGGTTTGGTGGCGATGGCGGCCCCAGGCAAAGCGCGGTCGCACAACACCTTGACTGCCATGTTTGCTGGCACGCAACCCCCAGTTCCCCCTAAGGCCGCGTTCCTAGATGGCACGCAGCCACCTGTGCCGCCCAAAGCGGTGGATGTGTTTGTGCGGATGCTGGATGGCACGCAGCCGCCGGTCCCGCCGAAGGCTGTATTTCTCGATGGCACGCAACCACCGGTTCCTCCGAAGATGACGGGAGCGGTCGCTCGGATGTTCGATGGCACGCAGCCCCCGGTGCCACCCGAGGCGCTGGAAGCGGCAGTGTGAAGAGCGGGTTCCATGCTGTGACGGCGAGCTAAACGGTCGAGCGGAACGCGCTGGCGGGGAGAGAAAGCTGTAATTCTCCCTGTAGATTTGTGCTACGATTTGCGCCAGTGACGGACATGTTAAGTTTACTGCTGTGGCCCGCCGGCTTGTTGCTCGAGTTCGCGCTGCTGGCGCGTTCCGTTCAGACCAAGACGTTCACCAAGTACATCTATTTTTACGCTTACATTTCCTGCGTGTTCGTCGTGTCCGTGGGGCTGTTCATCGGGCACTCGAACCTGGAATTTTATGAAGCGTGGTACTGGCCGACACAGTTTGCCACGCTGGCGATAGGCTTCGGCGTCGTGCTGGAAGTCGTGCGTCAAGCGCTGGCCGCCTACCCCGGAGCGGAGCGTTTTGCGTGGCGGGCAAGCTGCGCGGTATTTGCAGTGACATTCTGTTATGTGGAATGGCATGTGGCGAGTCGCACTGAGTGGTCCACGGTGGCCGCGACGGTGGAACTGGAGCGGGATCTGCGGGTGATTGAAGCGCTGGTGCTGGCCACGGTTCTAGCCATCGTTTTTTACTATCGCATCGAGATTGGCAAGAACGTGACCGGCATGATCGTGGGATTCGGCGCGTATGTGGGTGTGAGTTTGACGACGCTCGCTCTGCGCTCGTTCCTTGGGCCACGTTTCAACGCCGCGTGGGGCGATTTGCAGACGGCGTCATATTTCTTTGCACTGATCGTGTGGACGGTCGCGTTATGGTCTTACAGCCCGAACCCGGCTCCGCCCACCACGGGGCGGGGCAACGGGGGATACGACGCGCTGGTTCGCGGCACGCGGACGCAATTGGAATCGGTGCGCTCCAATTTGCGCGGGGTGGCCGGCTCATGATCAGCCTGCTGTTCTATCTATTGGTGGGCGTCGGCCTGCTGGTTTTCCTGTGGCTGCTGGCGAGGCGGAAAGGCGCGCCGGTCGAAGGATGCGGGCGGCAGTTCGTGGAGGCGCGGCAGGCGCTGCGCACGCTGCAATTGGGATTGCTGCCGGAAAACCTGATCGAACGATTATTTGACCGCGAGGATTTTCGCTACGCGATGGCGGCGAGCCCCGCGAATATCGGGGAATTGTTTTTGCAGGAGCGCAAGAGGATTTCGCTGATGTGGGTGCGCCGGGTGCGCTGCGAAATTCGCAATCTGATGCAGTTCCATCTGGGATATTCGCGTTTGCACGCGAAGCTGAGCCTGCTGACGGAAATCCGCCTGGCTCTGGACTTTGGCTTGTTGCTGCTGGCGTGCCGCGCGTTGCGGATTCTTTTGTATATGCGCGGACCTCACGGCGCGGGAGCCGTGGTGGTAGTGCTGACGGCGGCCGCGGGACGCGTGTGCGCGGCCTCGGAAAAATCACTGGCGTTTCTGAATCCGCCTGCGCTGGAATCGTTCCGCCGCAGTTCGGCTGGCAACGGAGCGGCGATTTAGCCTATGGGCACCCCAGCCAAAAATGTGGATGTGCTGGCGGCCGCGGACGATTTGCGCCGCCGCACGCTGGTGGATATGACCCAGCCTCTGGAGCGATTGATCTATCTGGCTTCGACGCGCGACTACAACACCGGTTTGTATTATCACCACGGGCTAGCACTGCGTTTTTCGGAGGAGGCCGCGTGCGAAGCGCTGGCGGATTGCCACCGCGAGGCGTTCGACGAGTTGGTGGGCGCATCGCTGGAAGAATTAGTGCACGAACTGGAAGCCTACCTGGAGAGCACGCGCGTCGCGCCCAGCGATTTCATCGTCGCTTGGAAGGGACTGGAACCATATCGCGTGGCTGTTCCGGTGGGAATCGATTCGTTATCGAGCGAACTTGTTTTTTCCAACCTGAAGGTGGCCCTCGCTATTTTGGAGGCACGTCTGATGGGTCGGATGAAACCAGGCGCATCGCGACACCTGTCACCTGTCCAATAATCTCGGCCTCATCCGGGCAAGGGAATTGCCGGATAGCCGAGCCGGAAAGCGGATGGGGAACCAAGGTTAGCTCCGAACCTCGCAATTCGACCCACGAACATGCATAACTATCGCGCAATTCGATGAAGTAAATCGGCCGATCAAATTCGGTGCGCCAGCTTGAGGGGTGCGTGCGGCTCATGTGGCTGTCGATCTGCACGAACGAGCCGGGGCGGAGCAGCGGATACATCGAACAATCGTCCGTGCCAATATATCCATACTGGCAGTGGCGCAAGTCCAGCTTCTGAAGGAACGAAATCGGAATTTCGCCCCACAGCTCGACCATGCGCGAAAGCAGGTTGGTCTTTTCCAGGCTGAAGCCGCGGTCAAAACGCACCGGGAAGTTCATGACCGTGCCGTTAGCGGGAGCCTCGAGTGTGGCGAGGTGGGTATTCTGCAGCGGCGTGAACATTTGATAGCGCACGGTCTCATCCAACAGCACCCCAAAGGCGGCGAGCAGGTCCGTGAATTTGGTGCGGTAGATTACGCTGAGACTGAATAATTTATAGATGCTGGGGACGGAATTCCGGTTCTCGATCTGCGTCAGCCAGGCGTTCGAGATGTAGAACTCGTCGTTTTCCGACTCGAGGGCAATCTTCTTGCTCAGTTCTTCCACTGCCCGCGTAGTCACGCCCACACGGCTACGGAGCTCCCGAAGCTGGTCACCGGAACGAGTCACTGGCTCCATTTGCGCGACCTCTCTCCGGAACTCAGCGGTTCCGGCAGTCCGAAGGTGCAGGGGGATGAAGCTACCCGCCCGCTTGATCATCAGGTGAACAAATATTTACCCAAGACCTGCGCGAAGGTCCGCAGCGGCTTCGCTTTTTCCGTCTTTGGGAACCGAAAATACAGAGAAGCATGGAAAATGCAAAGGTTTGCTTCCAATTGGAAGCAGTTTGCCTTTTCTGCAATACATTGGTGCGAACACATGAGAGAGTTTGCAACCCCAGAATCCGCCGACGGAGCGGTAGCAAGGAATCCCCGCGCCAACCATAGGTTATCTCAGGTCCAAGATAGAGCCAAGAGCCGGCCGGTGAGAAAGCGAAAACACCTGTTATAGGGCATAGGTATAAGTTCTGAATCTCGGCGAAATGACACGAAATTACGCCTTAGTAATAGTATCGCGCTACGCGCGCTTCGTTCGCAGAAGCAGCGGCGAGCGGGCTACGCCGCGAGGCGAAACGCGGTCCGCGGGTTCTCAGGCGCGGAACAGGGCGAATGGGAACCGGCGGTTAATTTTTGGCGTCAGTGGGGCAGAGAAAAGTGGCAGCGGGGGCTGGGCTGTGCCACTCTGGCACAGTAGCCGACGCGGTGGGGAGAAGAGCTCATGAGCGCATTTTCCGACACACCTGTCAACCCGGGCGGACCGTATCGCAATCACCGCGAAGTACCGCGCTTCACTTTGGTCGCGAGCATCGAACTGCGCGAGCCGAAAAGCGACACGCGCATCTCCGGACGCATCTCCGAGATCAGCCGCAAGGGATGTTACGTGGATGTGCTGATCACGCTGCCGGAGGGCACCGTGCTTGACGTGCGCATCTCGCGCGATCAAGGCGTGTTCGAATCGGAGGCCAAGATCGTCTACGTGCAAGAAGGCATGGGTATGGGCGTGACGTTCGTCAACACTGCGCCTGAGCAATTGAAGCTGCTGGATTCCTGGCTGGCGGAAATTTCATCGTAGCGTTCCGGAATCGAGATTGTTACTAGCGAGCAGGCAACGCTGTCCCTGCAAGGTAGTACGGCAATCTCCGACTCCGCGACTGTTCAGCGATTCGGCCTTAACAGTCGGGCTGGCCTGATCACCGCCGTTATCGAACGAATGGACTGCAGACATGGAACGATTGCTGGAGTGGCCATCAGCGCAGGCGGACCCCAGCACGCGAAGAGTAATTATTGCCTGGTGGGAGACTCGTCGCGTCCGCTTCAATCTCTACGTCGGGATCGTGGGCGCGGTAAGCTGGTGTCTGGTGCTCATCGTAGGCTCTGCGGCGGTAAAACCCGGCGTGGATTTTGAAGAGCCGCTTGCGATGATCTTTGGCCCGTTCGTCTACGTTATTCTTGCAAATATTTGCTACACGTTGGGGTGGATTGTGGACACGGCATCTTACAGTGGAAAGCCTCGCACGCGGTTGTATAAGGCTGGTGTCATTTTCTCCGTCGTGCTCACCTCGCTGCCGGGCGTGTGGGCTGTTGTTGCGTGGCTCATAACCGTTATCACAGGCCGCAAACTTGATTAGTAGGGTTAGCGGCTGGCTACGGTGTAATCGCAAGCCGATCCACCGCCGTCGGGTACGACGATTTCAGGAATCCCTTGGGCGTGCGGTAAGATAGCTAGCCACATCTGTGGGGAGGCCATTAGTGGGCTTCAGTGCTAGTACACGTCAATTGGGGACAGTTACGGTAGTAGATGTACGCGGAAGATTTACGCTGATCGAGGGAGAAGCGGTTCACGAATTGCTTTTGGACCTGTTCGAAGACGGGCGCAAGCGCGTGCTGCTGAATTTTCGCGACGTTTCGTACTTGGACAGCTCGGGAATCGGCCAGCTGGTTCGCGGATTGTATTCGGCGCGCAAGAATAATGCGGAGCTGCACGCGGTGGATCTGAGCCCGCGCGCGCGGGAAATTCTGCATATGACCAACCTGCACACGGTGTTCACCGATTTTCCGGATGAACAGACGGCGCTGCGCACGATTGATTCGCAGTAGTTTTCCAACGCCTCAGGAAGTTTTGGCTACACCGACGCCGGGCTGTGCTTGCTGAAAGCTCGCACGCAGTAGATTATTTTTGAATTACACCGCACGCGATGCGCGCTCCGGAGTTTCCGGCCGGGTCGGTTTTGTAATCATCAGCGGCGGCGTGGATCACGATCGCGGTGCCGCCGGGCTGAAACAGCGAAGTGGGTCCGTCGCCGAGCGTGACGGAGGCGTCGAGCAGAGAAGCGGTGCCGTGACCATCGGCGCCAACCTCCAGATTGAGCAGGTCGCCATTGTGCGGGCCCTCCGCGCTGTCCTTGCCGTGCTTTTTCCCAGCCGGATTGAAATGACCGCCGGCCGTTTTGAAATCGGGACCTTCGCATTTTCCGACGGTGTGAATGTGGATTCCGTGCGTGCCAGGGGGAAGTTGGGTCACGTCCACGTCAATGCGCACGCTGCCTGCAGACGGCGAAAAGGTGGCCGTGCCAATTTTCTGGCTGGTGGCGTTGACGATATCCGCGTGCGCGGATTGCGCCATTTGCGCGGATGACTTTTGTGGCGCCGCCGGGGGATTTTCGCGCGGGGTGGTGCGCGCGAATGCGGATGGAAGAGTGATCGTTGAAGCGGACAGAGCGACAGCTAGGATTGCAGTGTGGATTCTCATGGCATGGACCTCCGTCGGGCGGGCTGGGTTCATCCACTTATAGATGCGTGGGGTTGCGAAAAGCAACTGCGAATGTTTGGGTGACGGTCGCGCGCGGCAGACCCCTGCCCGCGGCTGGCAGGCTTGAGGCACGGGCGCCCGCGTCCCTTCGCAAAATCACTCACAGCAGGCAGGATGACGATGCTTGTTCATTCGGTTGCGCTAGCGCTGCACGGTTGTAAGAGCGATTGGTTGGACGCTGGGGCTTGGCGCGCTCGGCTGCAGCGATGCGGGAGCGGCGTTCAGCGTGTTCGCTGGGGCGCTTTTTGGCACGTGGCAGCCAGCCGCGGTGGTGGACTTCGCCGGATGGGCGACGTTGGCGCGGAACGGGCTGGTTTCCTTGATGCGCGTGCGCACGCCGTCTATGCTCGCGGGAATCGGGTTGTGCGCTTTGCCTTTCAGCACGTAGATCATCAATGCCGGATCGCCGGGGCTATCGAGACTGGCGCTGACGCCTACGCCTACTACCGCCGGATCGCTCATCAGTTCCGTCACGTGCTGCTCTTTGACGGTTTTGCTTTGCTCGATGGCGCTGGCGGGGATTTCAATCGCTTGCGCCTGCGCTGACTCCGACGCGAGCTGCGCGCTTTGCTGCTGGCTCAACGCGCCGCGCGCGGATGCGGAGTTCGATTCGATGAGGCGTGTGCGCACTCCGTCAATCGTGAGCGGAATGCCGGCATGCGATGCCCCGGGCGCGAGGAAGATCATCACGGCCGGCTCTTGCGGCGCGTCGAGGCTGCCGCCTCCGCCGTAAGCCGAGACGCCAGGCGTATTGATGATTTGGCTGCTGTTGTTGATGCCAGCTGTTTGGGCGCGCTGCGCCTCGCCGGCGGGAAGAGCGGCGGCGGATTGCGGCGTCACTTTTACCGAGCTGAGGCCTGGCAGCGAGCATCCGGGTACCGCGTGTTGCGCGCCGCCGACAAACGTGTATGTGTGTCCGGTGCCGGCGTGCAGCGCGTTGAGGACGTCGGCAACCGGATTTCCAACCGCGTCGGTGTCGCTGCCGGCGAACATGAGAGCCACAGGCTCCGCGGTAGCCGCGTCCACGGCCAGCGAACCGGAATCGCCATCGCCGATGAAGCTTTGGCCGTTGGACATGTTTGCGACGACGACCTCGTCGTGATAGGTGACGCTAAAGGAGGTGCCAGTTGCGCAGCCAATCGAATACCCGACGACAATCATGGACGTGTTTGTGGAATCCACCTTCGCGCACGTCAGGCCCGTGGTGCGCCCGCTTTTCGCCAATAGTTTCCCCGCCGCCGACGTGATTCCCGAGCCGCCCGCAGGCGGAGCAGGTTGCGGGACCTGCACTCCATTGACAGTGCTGAGAGCGCCCAATTCCAAAATATTGTCGTCGGGATCGACCTTTCCGCTGATGATCTGGGCCGTAGTGACGTCCACGGGAAAGGTCGGAATGGGTTGCGACTGCAGGCTTAAAATGTTCGTTACATTCGCGACCACGGTCGTTCCGTTGGTCGAGCAGTTCGTTTCGATAATGCCTGGTTGCGTCACGTTTTGACCGGCGGCCCCGCCGTCGCTCAGACCCAAGACGTGGTTGTTGGACAGGATAACCAGCGCAGGCGGAGTAGCGTTGTTTGTCAGCAATGACCCCAAAGTTCCGCCGAAGCAAAATCCGGGTGCGGGGGTGGAGCAATCAGCGTCCACGTTCGATCCGGAGGAGCCGAGCTGCACGGGCACCGTTAGCGTTTGTTGGTTCAGCGAAAAGACCTGCGGGAATTGCACCGACTGAGAAGCGGAAGCGCTGGCCTGCGAAATTGCGGTGACGGTGACCATCGCTGGGTCGGTACTCGTCGTGGTTGCGACGGTCGGCACGGTATTCGGCGCGATATACAAGCCGGTGGCGGAGAGCGAGCCGCAAACCGAACCTGCGGCGGTGCAGCTTAGTTGCCAGGTGACGGCGGTATTCGACGTGCCCGTTACGGTGGCGGTGAATTGTACGGTCTGAAACGTTTCCAAGCTGTTGGCGTTTGCCGAAACGCTTACGGTGATCGGAGTGCTCGACCCACCCCCGCCGCCGCACGCCGCCATCCCCAAGGCTCCGGCTACGGACAGTATGCCTGCCAAACGCGCATGCTTTTTCATCGGCTTGTCCCTTCGCACGAGATGTGTGAACGACGATTTGTGCTTTCAGCTCCGTGTTTTGTTCGGCCGAAAAGCCAACCGGCCTAACCGCACCGGCGAATTCTTTCGCTTGCTAGGAGCCAACCCGAGCAGCGAGTTTTTGACGTGTAATTAACGTGCAAAGTTCAAATCATGCCTCAACGCATATGTAGCAGATGCAATAGTAGCAAGCGAGGTTACCCGCGCCAAACGGATGTGACAATCTGCTGACAATTTGTACGGACGAAGGCGCGGCGAAGATACGGGCTTTACCTACCCGGCTAGGCGCGCGGGTCGGGCTTCGATGCATAGCCCGAATCCTTGGGGGACTGGCGTGCGCCGGGGAAAATAGGGCGAAACCGCAGCAAATTTACACGGTGGCAGGCGGGCCCCGCGCGCGCGCGCCAGGGGGGCGGTGCGGCGGATGTCGCTCTCTCGGCTCAACTTCGAGATTGGCCCCCGAGCTGGCAAGCACATTGCGTTGGTCTGCTACGGACGTTCCAACGCGATCATGGGAAGTGGCTCGCAGGGGGCGAGCGGGCGCGGAACCGGTCGCAAAGGGGAAGACCAGATATGAATTTTGAACTATTGGAAGGGAAGTGGAAGCAGTACAAGGCGCAGGTGCATGAAAAATGGGGGCATCTGACCGACGACGACTTGAAAGTGATCGGCGGCAAGCGCGACAAACTGATCGGGCGCATACAGGAACGGTACGGGGTCGCCAAGGAGAGGGCTGCGGAAGAAGTAGACGCGTTCATGAGGACATTCAACGAGCAACCCGCGCACAATATTCGTGACCCGGACGAAATGTTTGACGAGGAGCGCGGCGAACGCGCGCGAAGCCATACAGCAGGTGGAAATTAGGGTGGACGGAAGTAGTTCAACATTAACTACGCGACATGACTTCGCGTGACTCGACCCAGGACTGCGGGCGACCCAGGATCGCCCGTGGTTCTGAGTCGAGCGCCGGGTTTTTTTGCGCGGCTTCTCGCGGTGGTGCGAGCGTTTTATTGTTCGTCGTATTCGGTGGGCACGTCGTCTTCGGAAACTTCCTTTGTGATGACTTCGCCCTGGTCGGGGTCGCGGGCGTTTTGCACGCCGCTGACGACTTCGGCTTCGTAGTCCTGTCCTTCCTCGGCCAATTCTTCCACGCTTTCCGAGCCTGCGAATTCCTTGCGCGAGAGACCCTGGTTGTCTCCGGATTGTCCGCCGGCGCTGGGACCTAAGCCTCGACCGCTGGGCGAAAAGATGGGATTGGAGATTTCAGCGGGCGTGCGCGGCGCGGATTTCTTCTTGCGACGAGCGGGCCTCTTATTTAGCGCGGTTTTCTTCGGCGCGCTCCTCTTCCTGGTGATTATTTTCTTTTTTGGGCTCGCCGATCTCTTCGCGGATTTCTTTTTGCGTGCTGGTTTTTTCTTGGCCATGCGGGAAGTCTATCACCCGTGCTTGGGCGGGACAACTGGCGGCTGGGCTTGCTGACGACGCCAAAATATTTAACACAGAGTGCGCGCAGAAAGACGGGAGAGATCCTTCGACCGGCTTGAAGCAAAGACGCCGGACTCCCTTCGCAAGATCACTCGTGGCAGGCAGGATGACGATGCTCGTCGCATCGTCAGAAAAGCGGAGAGCACAGAGAAAGCGGTTCTGGCGCAGATTCGCGTGGCGCGGGCAGTGAATAGATTTTCAAGGTATAGTGAGGAATGCTCGGAAGACAAACCAGTCCCGGCGTCGAACGCATGGGCAACCGCATGGAGCGCCAGGAGAAGAAGAATAGCGGCGACGGCAAGCCGGCGAAGACGAAATTTGACTGGAAGCTGCTGCCCGACGTTCTGGCACTGATCAAGCCGCGGCGTGGAGTTTTGGCTCTTGGCTTCGGGCTGATGGTGATTAACCGCGTTTCCGGATTGGTGCTGCCGGCGTCCACAAAGTATTTCCTCGACGACGTAATTCTGAAACGGCAAGCGCGCCTGCTGCCAGTGATCGTCCTGGTGGTGGTGACTGCCACGGTGATACAGGGCCTCACGTCCTACGCGCTCACGCAACTGCTATCGAAATCCTCATGGCGCATGATTTCCGAGCTGCGCGAAAAGGTGCAGGCGCACATCGGGCGCTTACCAGTTTCGTTCTACGACGCCAACAAAACTGGCGTGCTGATCTCGCGCATCATGAGCGACGTGGAAGGCGTGCGCAACCTGATCGGCACGGGCCTGGTGGAATTCGCAGGCGGAGTCCTGACGGCGGTGTTCGCCATGGTGTACCTGCTGCGCACCAGCGTGAGTATGACGGCGGTGGCGTTCATCGTACTTTTTATTTTTGGCGTGACGCTGAACCGAGCGTTCAAAACAATTCGCCCGATTTTTCGCGCGCGGCCGAAAATCAATGCCGAAGTGACGGGCCGGCTGACAGAGTCCATCGGCGGCGTGCGCGTGGTGAAGGGCTACCACGCCGAAGCGCGCGAGGAAAAAGTGTTTGGCGCGGGAGTGCAGCGGCTGCTGGACAACGTGCTGCAAACGCTCACGGCGACTTCGTTGATGAGCCTTTCGGCCACCAGCCTGATGGGAATTGTCAGCGCAATGATCATGTTCCTAGGTGCGCGGCAGATTCTTGCCGGGACCATGACCCCCGGTACTTTCTTTTCGTACACACTGTTCCTGGGATTTCTGATCGCGCCGGTTTTCCAGATCGTGGCCATCGGGCCGCAGATCACCGAAGCTCTGGCGGGCCTGGAGCGCACACGCGAAGTGCTCAACGAAAATCCGGAAGACGAAGATCCCAACCGCCGCGAATCGCTCGAGCGCATTCGCGGAGAAGTGGTTTTCGAGGACGTGAGTTTTTCCTACGACACGGGCAAGGAAGTCTTGCACGAGATTGCGTTTAACTCCCAGCCGGGAACGGTGACGGCGCTGGTTGGTCCATCGGGGGCGGGAAAATCCACGGTGATCGGATTGATCGCGGCTTTCTATGTGCCGACGAGCGGACGCGTGCTGGTGGATGGCATGGATTTGGCGAAAGTGCGCCTGGATTCCTACCGCACGCAACTGGGCGTGGTGCTGCAGGAAACCTTTCTTTTCGACGGCTCGATTCGCGAGAACGTGGGATTCTCGCGGCCGAACGCTACCGAAGAAGAGATTCTGGCGGCTTGCCGCATCGCGCGCGTGGATGAATTTGCGGAAGGATTCGAGAACAAGTACGACACCGTGGTGGGCGAACGCGGCGTAAAACTTTCCGGCGGGCAGCGGCAGCGCGTTTCCATCGCGCGCGCGATTCTGGCTGATCCGCGAATTCTGATTCTGGACGAAGCGACTTCGAGCCTGGATTCCGAATCCGAAGCGTTCATACAGGAAGGCTTGCGTTACCTGATGCGCGGACGCACTACGTTTGTGATCGCGCACCGGTTATCCACGGTGCGGCGCGCGGATCAGATTCTGGTGCTGGAGGCCGGGCGAATTATCGAGCGCGGCACGCACTCGTCGTTGTACGCGGCGCGCGGACGGTATTTCGATCTGTACACAAAGCAGCACGGGCTGGAATCGAACTTGTTTCTCGCGCCTGGAGAGGGCGGCGACGGTTCGGTGGACGCGCAGGATGCGAATGGCGCCGCGGCGCGTGGTTCGGGCGGCGCAACGCAAACGGAAGCGGCCGCGTTGCCGGAAGCGATACGTCTGATTCGCGGTGGCAGCGGAAGTTAACGCGTGTGGCGGGCTGAGTCGTGCATTTGACGTTGCTCTGGTAGCGGCCGCCTTTAGACGGGCGCCTTTGATCTGGCTTTTGACTTGGTTTTCGTAGCGACGCACTTCAGTGCGCCATTGGCGTCACGGCGCTGAACGATGGCGGTCTGAAGACCGCCGCTATAGAACCGTAACAAACCCTACCTAATCCAACCACTGCGGATTTTGAATTGTGCCGTCGAAGTTGTGCGCGGTTTTGTAGAGCTCGTGTTCGCCGGTCTGCGCGGATTTTTCGGTTTTGGCCAGCAGCGCCGCCACCTGTTCCTGGCTTAGCGGACGGAACGTGCGCGCAGTCTGCAACGCCTGCTGCAGAATGGCTACCGAGTCGCAGCCGGTGATGACGACGCTCGTTGGCAAGTTCAGCGCATACTGCAGGCACTCCACCGCTTCCACGGTCTTGGTCTGAAGGATCAGGCCGTCGCCCATCGGCTTCATGCCTAGCACGCCGATATTATGCGCCACCAGGACGGGCAGCACTAATTTCTCGAAGCTGTCGTAGTGTGCGTCCATCAAATTCAGCGGCATCTGCACGGAATTGAAAGTGAACCTGTGCGCGAAGGCCGTGTGCAACATTTTCAGATGGATCTGCGGGCTTTTGTGGCCGGTAAAACCGATATAACGGATTTTGCCCTGCTGTTTAGCCGCGACGGCTGCTTCCAGCGCGCCATTCGGCGCGAAAATCGCTTCCGGGTCGGTGTCGCGAATCACTTCATGGAATTGCAGAAGATCAATGTGATCCGTCTGCAGGCGGCGCAACGATTCATTGATTTGGCTGGCGGCGCCTTGCTTGGTGTGGCTGTCAATCTTGGTCATCAGGAATGCTTTTTGCCGGTAGCCGTCCTGCAGTGCGTTGCCCATGCGGATTTCGCTGGTACCGCCGTTGTAGTCCCAGCAGTTGTCGAGGAAATTGATGCCTTCATCGAGGGCGGTGCGAATGATGCGAATGCTTTCCTGCTCATCGCGCTGCATGCCGATGTGAAATCCGCCGACCCCGACGGAGGAGACTCGTTCGCCGGTGTTGCCGAGCGTGCGGTAGGGGATGCCGTTCTTCGCGTCAGCAATCGCGACGTGTGCATCCGAGGGCGCGTGTGCGCTCGGCAATAGACTGCCCGCCATGGCGGATGCTACGGTTGTGCCGACCGTCGTTTCAAGAAAGCGGCGGCGCGTCAGACCTTCATTATTCTCTTTTTGGTTTACAGGTTCAGGCGAGGGGTTCTTCATGACGTTCTCCGTGCGAGGAGGCAATGATTTTGCGCGCGAATGGCTCGCGCCGCGAATGTAAATGGTGCTCGAGGAGGGAATCGAACCCACACGGCCTTGCGGCCACCGGATTTTGAGTCCGGCGCGTCTGCCAGTTCCGCCACTCGAGCGTCTAACGCAGAGGAAAGGTTAGCACGGGGAGCAGCGTCGCTCAACCGAAGGATTTGCCGGAGGCGTGAACCGCGAGCCGCTCGCGGCGAGTACGAAAGAGTCGGCGAGACGCCGGCGCTACGCGGTTGTTACGAATCGTTGCGCGCGGAGGCACGAGCGTTGAACGTCTGCGGTTCGATTATGGCGCGGAAGACTTTGCCGCGGCCGAGAACCAAATCGCCAGAGCGGGCTTCCACTTCGAAGACAAGGAAGCGGCCCTGAAAGCCGACCAGGCGCGCAGCGGCGCCCACGGTAGCGCCTTCTGTTACCGCCTTCAGATGATCCACTTCAATTCGCGTGCCTACCGTAATCGCGCCAGAAGGCAGCTCCGGTTGCACGGCCTGGGCCGCCGCGAATTCCATCATGCCGATCATTGCTGGGGTCGAGAGCACGGCGGGGAGCCGCGGATCGAACGCGGCGATGGTCCATTCGCGCGGAACCACGCGCTCGACGGCGGATTCCAGGCCGATGCGCGGCATTGCGGCGGGTGCTGCGTCCGAAAACTTGGTGCGTTTTACTTTCTTCGCGGTACGAGCGCTGCGTTTGCGTGACTTGGCAGTGCGCTTCATTGCTAAGGTTCGCGATTGTCGGCGGACGACGGCGCGGAAGCTCGCGCACACGCGATGGTGCGCGGATCGAGAAAGCTGCGCGTGAATTCCGCGACGGTGATGCCCAACTGATTCCACAGGCGGCGCTTGAGGCTGCGATAATCCTGCGAGCCGCTGAAGACGTCGCGAATCAGATCGCGAAACGCGGGCGAATAATTCAGCAACTGCACCATGCGCGTAGTGATGGCGCCGCCGAGGAAAGTGCCACGGAAAACTTTTTTCGCGATGTTGGCGGCGAATTCCAGGTCCGCGGAGAAAGCGGCACGCAATTGCTCGGGATAAAGCTCGGGCTGGCCCGCTGCGATGGCCTGTGCCAGCAAATCACCCGAGCGCAGAGCGTAGTAGAGGCCCTCGCCGGTGATGGGGTCAACGGTGGCGGCCGCATCTCCGGCCATGGCCCAGTTGCGGCCCATGATTTTGCGGCTGCGGATTGTTTTGGCCTGCGGCGAAGGAAGCACGTGGCTGTAAAACTGCGCGCCCGCGCGGGGAATTTTTTCCTCTTCGAAGAACGCATCCAGATGGCCGCGCAGTACCGGCGTCGAAGTCTGCCCCATCTTCGCGCAGATGCCCACGGAAAGATGATCGGCGCGCGGGAAAGACCACAGGTAGCCTTCAAACTGCTTCAGAAATTTCACCTTGATGATGTCTTCTTCGGTGGGGACGAAATATCCGAGCGTGACTTCCAGATCTTTCGAGCCGAGCGCAGTGGTTTCCGGCAGCAACTGATTGCGCGCGCCGGCGGCGAGGACGATAAAATCCGAGAAGCGCTCTTCGCCTCCGGCCATCAGACTGACGCGCGGGCCGTTGGTTTTCACGTTCGTAACGCGTGAGCAGACCGCGGCGCATCCGGCGGCAATCGCGCGGTCGAGCAGCAGGCCGTTAAGCACCTTGCGCGCGTAGATCACGATGGGATGGTTCATTTCAAATTGCGCGCGGTGGCCGCTGCTGGAAATCAGTTCCGCCTTGCGCACAATTTTCTTCGGCTGAGGAGAATCGAGCAGGAAGGGATAGGCTTCGATGGCTTTATGTGTCAAGCCGCCGCCGCAGGGTTTTTCCCATACGAGGCGCTCGTCGTAAATCGTCACCTGAAAACCGGCGCTGGCCAGACGTTCGCCACAAAGCGCACCGGCAGGACCGCCGCCGACAATCGCTATTTCTTTCATGTCCCCTGCTGTGACCTGGCTCAAGTTAGAGGGAAAACGCAGGCAATGAACCAGGAAGCGAGTATAGCACCAAATAATGCCGCGGCTGTGGCGGAGCCAATGCGAGACCGTAACGCATCGGTAGCAAGCCGTTGCAGGATGGAAAATAGCGCAAGGTACACGAAGAGGAGCGGGATGAGCACCTGTCCGCTGGCGAAGAAATACCAGGCGAGCGTGCAGGCGAGAAACAATTCCACGCGCAGCAGAAGGAAAACCACGAAGCGCACGGCGCGTTCCAGGCCGTGGTGCACCGGTCCAAGCACGACTTCTTCAGCGAAACAATAAATCCATGTGACCGGCAGCAACCCCGCGAACCGCAGCCAGCGCGGGGCGTTCAGCCAGGCGTCGTCGAGCTGCCAGTTCAGCCATGCACCGATGGCGAGGAAGGTGGCGAAACCGAGAATCGCTGCTACGGCGAGTGATCGGATGTGCAGCGCTGCATATTCCATCGCAAAGCCGAAATTGAAAATCAACAGCAGGACGCCGACGATGAGCAGCAGCGACGCAAGGTACGCGCCGGTGTAGAGATGCAGGAATTCGAGCGGCACACCGAGGACTAGCAACAACACGCCGAACATTGCGCACAGCGCACCTTCGGCGAGCAGCAGCCGCACGGACGGATGATTTCCTGGCGATTCAACCTGCGACGATTTATTTGGCGATGCAGCAGCGTTTGTTGCCGCGGACGGCGCGGCGAATTTTGCGGCCAAGGCTACAACCAGCGGAAACAGCAGCAGGATGCCGAGCAATCCCAGGGTGCCGCCGGCGAGGCGTCTGCGTCCTTGGCCGAACGTTTCGTACGTGGCGAGATCCAGGTTCAACGTGAGCGTCTCCTCGGCGATCTCGGGAAACAGCGCTTGCATGGCCCACTTTTCGGAATCGTGTGCCACGCGGCGATCGGAAAGCAGGCTGGTGTGAGTCGAGCGCGACAGCCGGCGCAGCTCGAACGCGCGTTGCTGCACGAAATCTTCCGGGGCGGTGCGCCCGCCGCCGGCTCCGTCAGATAGACTCTGCGCCACACGTTTCAAAGTACCCAAATCCGCGCTGGCGCTGAACACCAGCAGATTCGCGGGCATGCGCTGCGGCGTGTTCATCGGCGCGGGCGAAAGCGCAATGGTAGCGGCGACAGGATCGCGATCGGCCATGCGTATGGCAATCGCCGCGCCCATCGAGTGTCCCAGCAAAATCGTGGTTTTCGGGTCCAGCTGTCCGCTGCGAATGAGCGATTCGACGGCGGCTGCGGCGCAATCCTGCGCGTGCGCGAACGAGAATGCGTCGCGGCTCTCGCCGTGACCCGGTAGGTCAATCGCATACGCGCGGAAACCGTGGCCGGCGAAGTCTTCGGCGAGATACATCATCAGTCGGCGATTGGCAGCAAGCCCGTGCAGAAGGACCACGCTTCCTGCGGGTTTTACATCCGCAGGCGGGTCGAGGACGGTCATCGGCGTATGACAGCCGCCTGCGTCGAGCCAGAGTTCCTGCTTAGGCAGTTCCGCGACGCGAATCCAGCGCGAGCCGAGCGCGAGTAATACCACGCCGACTATCGCGAGAATGATTTGCCAGAGCTTCACTGAGCGCTCCGCGGCATTTGCTGGCGACATGGTAGAATGGTGTGTTTGTGTTTTTCCGCCGGGGCGGATCGAGGAATGGGCAATTGGCAGTCGTCTCGCAATCCGAATTGATTCTCCAACGTCAGGAGTGGAAACGCAACGGAAAGCGCGTGGTGTGCGTGGCCGGGGCGTTTGACCTGCTGCATCCCGGGCACGTTCGTTTGCTGGAACAGGCGCGCGCCCTGGGCGACATATTGATCGTAGCGCTGCAAAGTGACGAAAGCGTGCGGGTGGCGGCGGAACAGGGCGATAAGCTTATCGGCGCTCCAGGTCCAGCACCGGCCGCCGCACTTGCCGGAAAATTTCCCGCGCGGCCCATCACACCGCAAGCCGAACGCGCTGAGATTCTCGCGGCACTCGCGGCTGTGGACTTCGTTGCGATCTTCGACGAGCCCACCGCAGGCGAATTCATCGCGCGCCTCGCGCCGGAAGTGTTGGCGCAAGGGGGCGAAGCGGGCTCAAGCGAAAACGCATACGCAGATGACGGCGCCGTAACAGCAGCGGGCGGGCAAGTGGTGCGCCTGCCGCTCGAACCCGGCTATTCCACCTCCCGGCTGGTCGAACGCATTTCACAACTGCAAGCATGATTCTTCCTTTGGTCAGCGAGCTTCTCGCGCGGGTGGCACGGCGCCCGGTTGTCGAGGAGACATTCGAAGCGCTGCGGCGCAGTGGCGGCGAAGTGCGCCTGGCCGGCCTCACCGATTCGGCGAAGGCGCTGCTGATTCCGCTGGCGTTTGCGGAACTGGGCCGGCCCACGGTTCTGTTGGTGGATACAAATCAGCGCGCCGAAGCGCTGCTGGAGCCAGTGCGTTACTTTTATCGCGCAGTGACGGGCAAGCCCGGGCGTCGCGTGGCGCATTTGCCCGCGCATGAAGTGCTGCCCTACGAAAATCGCTCGCCGCACGCGGAAATTTCTGAAGACCGTGCCGTGGCGCTGTGGCGTTTTGCTACCGGCGATGCGGATCTGCTGATCGTGCCGGTGCAGGCCGCGGTGTGGCGCATGCGCGACCGCGAATTTTACTCGCAACTGGCGCGCACCATCGCGCGCGACGAATCCATTCCGCATCAGGAGCTGATCGATTTCTTGTCGAGCGCCGGTTACGACAAGCAGATTACTTGCGAGATGCCGGGGCAATTCGCGGTGCGCGGCGGAATTATCGATATTTATTCACCGGAATCGCCGCAGCCGGTGCGTGTGGAACTGCTCGGCGATACCATCGAATCCATTCGCGCTTTCGATCCCAATACTCAGCGTTCGACGAATCCTGTGGAGCGCGCGACGCTGTTGCCGCTGACGGAATATCCGCGGCGCGCCGAGGTGCTGGAGCGGGCGCGGGTTTCAGTTGCGCCCGGGCGGGAAGATGATGCGGCGCCTGGGGGTTTTTATCCGGGATGGGAATTTCGCGAAGCTCTTCGCGAGAATCGCAAGTCCACTTTGTTTGATCTTACCGTCGAGCCGCTGATCATCGCGGATGAACCTTCGCTGCTGGTTGCATCTGTTGAAAAATATCGCGCGCAGCTAACTGAAGCGTTTGACGCGGTGGAAGATCCGCTGGCGGAACCTCCGGACAAATTTATTTTCGATGACGAGGAGTGGAATCTGGCGCTGCAGATGGCGCCCCGCCTCGCGATCGAGCATCTGGCGGTTGAGGCGGCGGAATCCGGCAACGGCACCTCCGCTGCGGGGCAAGACGGAGCAGGCGCAACCCGCACGCTGCACACGCAACCGACCACGCGCTATCACGGAAATGTCGCGGTGTTCATCGCGGAAGCGCGTAATAGAATCGCGGCCGGCGAAAACGTGATGGTCTCCGCCGCCAGTACCGGAGAGCTCGAGCGTTTCGCGGACATTTGCCACGAATTTGAATTGCCTTACCGCATGGGCGAGCTGGAAGAAAACGTCACCGTGACGCGCCTAGCCGAAGAGGGCAGTAACGCGCCGGGCTCGGCAATGTTGCTTACGAAGGCGCCGCTCTCCGAAGGCGTGGTCTTCACCGATGCGAAGGTGGTTCTCTACGGCAACGCGGACCTGTTCGAGACTCTGCCGCCGCCTTCACAACGTTCGCGCGCGCGGCCCAAGACCGCGAGTTTCTTCAGCGATTTCAGCGATCTGAAACCCGGCGATTACGTGGTGCACGTGGATCACGGCATCGGCCAGTTCGAAGGCCTGCGCCAGGTGGCCATGGAAGGCGCGAACGGCGAGTTTATGCGGTTGCGTTACGCGGGCGACGCGAAGTTGTACGTGCCGCTCGCGCGACTCGACCTGATTCAGAAGTACACCTCTCTCGGCGGCGTCGCGCCGCAGCTCGACCGCCTGGGCACCACGGTGTGGGAAGCGCGCAAGTCGCGCGTGAAGAAATCCGTCAGCGACATGGCGGAGCAGCTTCTGGAACTTTACGCCGAGCGAAAAATGGCGGTGGGGCATCCGTTTCCGTCGGACACGAATTGGACGCACGAATTCGACGATGCTTTCGAATTCGAGGAAACCGCCGACCAGCAGCGCGCGATTGAAGACGTGAAGCGCGACATGGAATCGAATCTGCCAATGGACCGGCTGCTCTGCGGCGACGTTGGTTACGGCAAGACGGAAGTGGCCATGCGCGCAGCGTTCAAAGCCGTCGCCGACTCGAAACAGGTGGCCGTGCTCGCGCCGACGACAGTGCTGGCGTTCCAGCACTACCAGACCTTCAAGCGGCGGTTCGCCGCGTTTCCAGTGCGCGTGGAAATGATCAGCCGGTTTCGCACGGAGAAAGAACAAAAAAAAGTTCTGGAAGAGGTGGAAGCGGGCAAAGTGGACATCCTCATCGGCACGCATCGCATTCTTTCCAAGGACGTGAAGTTTCAGGACCTCGGCCTGCTGGTGGTGGATGAAGAGCAGCGCTTCGGCGTGGCGCACAAAGAGCGGCTGAAGGAAATGCGCAAAAATGTGGACGTACTGACCATGTCCGCGACGCCCATTCCGCGCACGCTGCATATGTCGCTGGTGGGCTTGCGAGACATGAGCGTGATCGAAACGCCGCCGAAGGATCGCCTCGCTATTCAGACCACCGTCGCACCATTCACCGAGACGCTGGTGCAACGCGTGATCGAAGAAGAGCTGGCGCGCGACGGGCAGGTCTTCTTTGTGCACAATCGCGTGGAATCCATCATTTCGCTCGCCGCGATGATCAAACGCCTGGTGCCCAAGGCCCGGGTAGTCGTGGGGCACGGCCAGATGCGCGAAGCCGAGCTGGAAAAAGTGATGCTGCAATTCATACGCGACGAAGCGGACGTGCTGGTCTCGACCACGATCATCGAGAACGGTCTGGATATTCCGCGCGCGAACACCATCGTGATCAATCGCGCCGACCGCATGGGCCTCTCAGAACTGTACCAATTAAGAGGTCGCGTCGGGCGTTCGAATCAACGCGCCTACGCATACTTGCTAGTGCCGCCAGACACCACTCTTACAACGATCGCTCGGCAGCGCCTCGCAGCATTGAAAGAATTCAGCGACCTGGGCGCAGGCTTCCGCATCGCGGCGCTCGACCTGGAATTGCGCGGGGCAGGGAACTTGCTGGGGCGCGAACAGCACGGCCACATCGAGGCGGTCGGGTTCGACATGTACTGCCAGATGATGGAGCGCGCCGTCGCCGAACGCAAAGGTGAGGCGCTGACGCCTGAACGCCGGGCCACACTCAACCTGGGACAGGAAATCCGCATCCCACCTGAGTATATTGATAGCGAGAACCTGCGCCTGCGAATTTACAAGCGCATTGCCAGCGTCACCAGCGATGCCGACCGGGCGGAGGTGCGACAGGAGTTGGAAGATCGATTCGGCCCGCCCCCACCATCAGTGGAGAACTTGCTGGATTACGCGGTTCTGAAGGCGTTAGCGGAAAAGCTCTTGGTGGCGACGATTGACCGCAAGGGTGATCAAGTGGCCATCAAATTCTACGATGACACGCCGCTGGGGCCCGACCGCGTGGTGAAATTGCTGCGCAAAAGAAGGGGGATGCGTCTGGACCCCTCCGGAGTGTTGTGGCTGGACTGGAAGAGCATCCAGGGCGGTCCAATGGGTGCAACGAGAAACGTATTGCTACAACTACAATCGTAGGGCTAAAATTTGAGGCGGGTGAACCCCATGAAAAATCTGAATTTTGCATCTGTCTGGATTCTCACCGGTACCCTCGTCGCGGGCGCGGCGCTGGTTCCCTCCGGGGCGCGCGCGCAGACCAAGTCTTTGGTGGTTGAAGAGATTATCGCGCGCGTGAACAACGACGTGATCACCATGTCCGACTATCAAAAGGCCGAAGAGCAACTGCGCGAAGAAGTGGCGCACGATTGCCAAGGCTGCCCGCAGGAGAAGCTCTTCGCGGAGTTCAAGGAGCAGCAGAAGGATTTGCTGCGCGGGCTGATTGATCAATCGCTGATGGTGCAGCGCGCGAAAGACATGGGTGTCAGCGTTGAGTCCGACGTGATCAAGCGGCTGGATGATGTGCGCAAGCAGAACGGGTTGGCCAGTCTCGAAGATCTCGAGAAGGCCGTGGAAGGCTCGGGCCTGGCTTGGGAAGATTACAAGACAACGATTCGCAATGGGCTGCTCACGCAGGAAGTGGTGCGGCGGGAAGTTGGCTCGCACATCAACATTGGAAACGATGAAGTGAAACAATATTACGACGCGCATCCGCAGGAATTCACGCGGCCCGAGCAGGTGGTGCTGTCCGAGATTTTCCTGAGCACCGAAGGCAAAAGCCCGGAAGAGATCGAATCCGTGCAGAAGAAGGCGGAGGATTTGCGCAATCGCGTCATGAAGGGCGACGACTTCAACGAAATCGCCAAGCGCTATTCCGAAGGCAGCACCGCGAAAGACGGCGGTGACCTGGGAACCTTTAAGCAAAGCGAACTGGCGCCACAGTTGGAAGAAGTTGTCTTCAAAATGGAGAAGGGCCAAATTACCGACGTGATCCAGACCAAGACCGGATTCGAAGTGCTGAAGGTCGAAAATCACTACCAGGCCGGTTTGCAGCCGCAGGCCAAAGTGGAAAACGAAATCATGAATCGCCTGTACATGCAGAAAATGCAACCGCAGATGCGCGATTATCTCGGGACGCTGCGCACGGAAAGTTACGTGATGGTGAAGCCGGGCTATACGGACACCGCCGCGGTGGCCGGAGCCAGCGTGATTACGGAAGTGCAGCCGACGCCCGACGTGGCGGCGAAGAAGAAAGAAAAGAAAAAGCTGCCGCTGCCTAAAGTCAACGGTCAATGAAATCGCATTACGTTTCCGACTTGCAGGACGGACAAGCCATCACATCGTTGTTTCTCGTCGGCGTGAAAGAAATCCGCACATCGCAGCGCACTGGGAAATCCTGGCTGGAGCTGGCGCTGCGCGACCGTACCGGCTCGATTCCCGCGAAAATGTGGGACAACTTCGAGGCGCTGGCGAAAACTTTCGAAGCGGACGACGTGGTACAGATTCGCGGTCGCGTGAAGCTGTATAACGGCCAGAAAGAAATGACACTGGAGCAGATTGTTCCGGCGGCCGCGCGCGATTACGAACTTTCTGACTTTCTCGCGCACACGAAGCACGACGTCGAGAAATTGTATGCCGACCTAGGCGCGGCCGTTGCTGCGATCAAGAATCCCTGGATCAAGCAATTGCTGGAAATCGTGGTGAACGATCCGGCGATCGTCCCGAAACTGAAGCGCGCACCCGCGGCGATGAGCATGCATCACGCGTTTGTCGGCGGATTGCTGGAGCACACTGTCAGCCTGATCGGCCTGGGGCGCACCGTCACGGCGCACTATCCCGAGTTGGACGCCGATGTGCTGCTTGCCGGCATCGTGCTGCACGACATCGGCAAAATTGACGAACTTAGCTACCAGCGCGCGACGAATTACACCACCGCGGGCCGTCTGCTAGGCCATATCACGATCGGCACGCTACTGGTGCGCGAAAAGATCAAGGCGATCCCCGGTTTTCCGGAGCCACTTGCGATCCTAATTGAGCATTTGATCCTGAGCCATCACGGCACGTACGAATTTGGCTCGCCTTCCTTGCCGCAAACGCGCGAAGCGATCGCGCTGCATTTTCTGGACGACATGGACTCGAAAATGGCGGCGATGCGCGCGACGCTGGAAGGCGCATCCGGCGGCGATGAGTGGACCGAGCGAAATGCGGCGCTGCATCGGGCGCTTTTACGCACAGACAAATTTTTGGCCGGCGAGGATGCCGCGCGCTCGGCGGAGGCTGCTGAGGGTAACTCTTCGCAGCGGACTGCGCCCGGCGCGCCGCGTAACACCGGCGGTACGCGGTGAACTCGAGCGCGGGTGCGAACCTTCATGGCTGAGCTCAACACACGAATTCCGCCGCCGCGCCGCGCGCTGCTGGACCTTGCGCCGCTGGAGCTGGACTGCATGAACACGCTCTGGCCCAAGGGCCAGGCCACGGTGCGAGAGATTCGCGACAGTCTGGCTGTGCGACGGCCGCGCGCTTACACCACGATTATGACCATCATGGACCGGCTGGCGCGCAAAGGTGTCGTCGAGCGCCGAAAAGTCGGCCGCGCGTATATGTACCGCCCGAACCTGAGCGCCGAAGAAGCGCGCACGCAGGCGCTGGGCCACGTGATCGAGAATTTTTTCGGCGGCTCAAAGGAAGCGCTACTGGCGCAATTAAACTGCGACGCGCCACGCGCGCGTGCGGCGGCCGCAACTGTCACAGCTAATAATTCGTCGACGCGAATTTTAGATGATGACTCATCCGAGGAGTCAATGACGGCGAAGAGGCGCGATGATTCCTGCTGAATTGAATATTCGGAACAACGTGATCCGTCCGGCGACAATTCTCGCGCCGATGGCCGGCGTTACCGACACGGTGTTTCGCCGCGTGATTCGCTCGCTGGGCTCCTGCGGCCTGATCATGACCGAATTCACCAGCGCCGAAGGGCTGACGCGCAATTCCGCGCGCACGCTACATTATTTATATTTCGATGCGGATGAACATCCCATCGCCGCGCAGATTTTCGGCTCCGATCCGCAGGTGATGGCGTCCGCGGCCGCGCTTACAGAGGATCTGGGCTTCGATCAGGTGGACATCAACCTGGGCTGCCCGGTGAAAAAAGTCGTGAAGTGCGGCGGCTCCGGTTTGCTGCGCGATCTGGTGCATTTGGAAAAATTATTGCGCGCGGTGCGCGCCGCCGTGGCCATTCCGCTGACGATCAAGATCCGCTCGGGCTGGGACGAAATTCATATCGTTGCGGTGGACGTGGCGCGCATGGCAGAGCAGGCCGGCATTGAAGCGATCGCCGTGCATCCACGCACGCGCATGCAAGGTTACAGCGGCTCGGCGGATTGGAGCGTGATTCGCGCGGTGAAGCAGGCCGTGCGCATTCCGGTGATCGGCAATGGCGACATTCGCACGCCGCAGGACGCCGTGCGCATGGTGGCAGAGACTGGTTGCGACGCGGTGATGATTGGGCGCACCGCTTCGTCGAATCCCTGGATTTTTCGGCAGCTTGCGGACTTCCTTGCCACGGGCCGTTACGACGAGCCTACTGACGTGGATCGCTACCATTTGCTCTCAGGATATTTCCGCAGCCTGATCGCCGCCGAAATGCCGGACGCGATCGGCAAGATGAAGCAGTTCGCCAGCCTGTTCACGCACGGCGTGCGCAACGGCGGCGAATTACGTTACGCCGTGCACCACGCGCACGCGGCGGCAGAGATCCTCGATAAAGTGGACGCGTTTTTCGCGAACAGTACCGCATCTGCGGGCGACTAGAAGTTACGTACAAAGAATTACTCATCGCGGGTGATTAGGAGCTGTTTGTAAGCCTCGCGGCGCGTGAGGCCGCGTTCGCGCGCCACTTGTTTCAGCGCGGCCTTGTTGTCCACGCCGCGTTCCTTCATTATTTCCGCCACGCGGCGCGAGAGCGGAATCTTCGCCTGTGCGTCGGCCGCCTCGGTGTGTTGCGCCTCGCCGTCCGCCGGACCAATCAACAGCGTGATTTCTCCGCGCGGAGGTTTGGCGCGCGCGGCGGCCAGCAAATCTTCCAGATGCCCGCGCACGAACTCTTCGTACACTTTCGTCAGTTCGCGCGCCACCACCGCCGGGCGATTGCCCAGAATTTCCAGCGCGTCTTCCAGCGTATCGAGTAGGCGGTGCGGCGCTTCGTACAGAGCGAGCGTCCACGGCTCTCCGGCAAGCGCGCGCAGCCGTTTGCGACGCTCCGTAGGCCGCGACGGCAAAAATCCTATGAAGGTAAATTCCTTGATGGGCATTCCCGAGGCTGCCAGCGCCGTCACAAACGCGCAGGCCCCCGGCAGCGGGACTACCTGAATTCCGTGACGCAGCGCCAGACTCACCAGCCGGCCGCCGGGATCGGAAATTCCCGGCGTGCCGGCGTCGGTGACCAGCGCGATTTGCGCGCCCTGCTCCAACTCGATCACGATTTCCGCAGCGCGCGTAATTTCGTTGTGCTCGTGATAGCTGACCAGGCGTTTCTGAATGTCAAAATGCGAGAGCAGCTTCAGCGTCTGGCGCGTGTCTTCGCAGGCGATCGCGTCCGCTTCTTTCAGCACGCGCAGTGCGCGCAGCGAAATGTCTTCCAGGTTGCCGATGGGCGTCGCGACGACGTACAGGCATCCCGCTGCCGGCTCGTTTTGCTTGGGCTTGGTCGTCATGAATCCGAAAAATCAGTGAACGAAGCGAGTCTAACACATCGCATATCCCAGCATTTTCGAGCGACGGTTTCGTAGCCGGGGTCTTCAGACCCCGCCGATGGGAAGCACACCGCCGATGGTCCCGCAGGCGCGGGACTGCCACGAAGCCTTTTCGCGGCAAGCGCGCAACTGTTCACCGATGCGCGCCGCCGCTGCGCCCGCAGCCGCAAGCGTGTTACTATTTTCTTTACACTCAACGCAGGGAGGAGTTCCGCATTGCCGCTATACGAATACAAGTGCGATAAGTGCGCGCATCAATTCGAGAAAATCGAAAAGCATGATGCGCCGACGACGCAAAAGTGCCCCAAATGCGGCGGAAAAGCCCAGCGGATGATTTCCGCGGCGGGAATTCAGTTCAAAGGCTCGGGCTGGTACGTAACGGATTACAAGGGCAAGAATTCCGGCGTCTCGTCCGTGGAAGGCTCGGGCGACGGCGCTTCAGGAAAATCTGGCGATTCGTCCTCGGATTCTAAATCCTCGGACGCAAAATCGCAGGACTCGAAGTCCAGCGACGCGAAAACCGGTGAATCGAAATCCGGCGGCGCAAAATCTGGGGAGTCGAAATCCTCCGGCGAAAAAGGCTCGTCGAAGAAAAAGAAGTAGAGCGCTAAGGTTCCAGCGTCTTCAGGTATCTGCGGAATTCGTTGCCGAATTTCGGATTCTTCAGCGCCAGTTCCACGGTGGCTTTCAGGAAGCCCAGCTTGTTCCCGGCGTCGTGCGTTTTTCCCTGGTGCACGTGCGCCCACAGGCCTTCTTTCGCAGCCAGCGCGCGCAGCCCGTCGGTGAGCTGTATTTCGCCGCCCGCACCCGGTTTGGTTTGTTCCAGATAATCGAAAATTTCCGGCGGCAGCACATAGCGCCCGGAAACCCCCAGGTTTGAAGGCGCCTCGTCCGGCTTCGGCTTCTCGATCATGTCGTTCAGGCGCAGCACGCTATCGCCCCAGCCGGGAATTTTTCCGGGGCTGGCCGAAATCACGCCGTAGAATTGCAATTCTTCACGCGGGACTTCCTGCACTGTGATCGCGCCTTGTCCGGTGGCTTCGTAGATTTCAATCAGCGCGCGAGTGGCGGGCACGGGGCTTTCCATGATCACGTCGCCCAGCAGCACGGCAAACGGTTCATCGCCCACCAGTTCGCGCGCGGTCAATACCGCATGACCCAGGCCCAGCGCTTCGTTCTGCCGCGTGTAGCTGAAATGTATTCCGCCGCTGATGTCGCGCACCATCTGCGCTAATTCCGGCTTGCCGTGGTCTTCCAGAAAATGTTCCAGCTCTGGCGCGAAATCGAAATGGTCTTCGATGGCGCTCTTGCGGCGGCCGGTGACGAAAATCACGTTCTCAATGCCAGACGCGATGCATTCTTCGACCGCGTATTGAATCAGCGGCTTATCCACCACCGGCAGCATTTCCTTGGGCATCGCTTTGGTGGCGGGCAGGAAACGCGTTCCCAGGCCGGCCACAGGCAGCACAGCTTTGCGCACGCGTTTTCGTTCGGAGCTCATAGTCCTCTTAGTGGATTGCGGCCGGTCGCCTACAGAGGCCAGGCGTGGCGGATCGAATTAATTTTATCCTCTGGACTCGGCTTGATAGGGAAGCGCGATCGCAGAAGTTCGTAAACGCAACGGCTTCGTAAACAATGAACGCGGCAGCCTCGCACGCCAAACGCTTTCGCGCAAGCATCGCGCGCGAAAAAACCGCTCGCACGGCTATGCTACCATATTCATTGCGAACTCTGACGCATCGAGATTCGGGGCATATATTTGACGACGAAATGCAAAATCATTCTGGGGATTGAGTCTTCCTGCGACGAGACCGCCGCGGCCGTGGTCTCCGGCGGCGATACGATCCTTTCGAGCATCGTGGCGTCGCAAATCGCCATTCACCGGAAATATGGCGGCGTGGTGCCGGAGCTGGCTTCGCGCGAACACTTGCGCCAGATCGTTCCGGTGGTGCGCGAAGCTCTGGAGCAGGCCGGAATCACGCTGCAGGATTTGGACGCGATCGCGGTGACGCGCGGTCCGGGGTTAGTGGGCGCTCTGCTGGTGGGCATCACATACGGCAAAGTTCTGGCGCAAGCGCTGGGCAAGCCGCTGATCGGCGTGAATCACCTCGCAGGCCATGTGCACGCTGTTTTTCTGGAAGCGCATGCCGCCGGCCTGCGCCCGCCCGAATTGCCGGCCGCCTGCCTGATTGTTTCCGGCGGGCACACCGTGATTTATTCGGTGAAATCGGAATCGCAGAATGGCGCGGCGCATTTTTCCTACGAACGCCTGGGCGGCACGCGCGACGACGCGGCCGGCGAAGCCTACGACAAAGTCGCGCGCCTGCTCGCGCTGGGATATCCCGGCGGCCCGGTGATGGATCAGCTGGCGCAACATGGCAACCCGCGAGCGATCCGCTTCGGCGGGCCAAAGATGAAAGGCAATCCCTATGATTTCAGCTTCAGCGGAATCAAGACGGCGGTGCTGTACCACTTGAAGCGTCATCCCGAACTGCAGCCGGAAATCGACGCGCGCAAGGAAGCGCTCGTGCGCGGCGAACGCGGCGCGGATGCTCTGCGCAAGCTGGCGACGGCAGCGACGCTGGATTTGGTCGCCAGCTTTCAGCGCGCCGTGGTGGATGATCTGGTCACGCGCACCATCGCCGCCGCCGAGCAAAATTCCGTGCGCTCGATCCTCGTCTCCGGCGGAGTCGCCGCCAACCGCGAATTGCGCGCCTCTTTCGAAGCCGAAGCCAAGCGCCACAACCTCGCAGTATTTTTCCCCAGCCGCGCGCTCTCGACGGACAACGCCGCGATGATCGCCGCCGCCGGCTACCCACGTTTCGTCGCCGGCCAGCACGAAGACGCCACCCTCAACGCGGAGCCCAATTTGCCGCTGGCCTAGTAAACACGCATGTGTGGTTTCGATAGTCGGCAGCGATTCTGCATCCGACAGGACAATTCGACGCCCGCTGCCGGCTAAGCGTGCTTTGCGAATCCAAGCTTCAGCGATGGCCAACGGCTACGTGAGGCACGGGCCACAATTGGGGCATTGCCCCTGAGCGTGAGTCGTCATCGTGTCATGCCCAGTGTTCCGAGTTTGAAGAGCCGGCAACGGTAGCCCGCAGTGCGGGCATGACGTGTGTCTACCAAAGCGGCGCCGGAAGGCTGCCCTCTGCCCGCCCTGGCTCACCAAGAAAAAATAGACAATCGTCGGCAATAAGAGAGCGAACAGGAATTTGACAGCTGGGCTTGTCTTGCTGATCGGAGCATCGCCCGGAACGTTCGAGACGCACCAAATTCCAATCACTAACGCGACGGCCGCGAGAATGTGTGCGTACTGGGGAAGCCAGAACCGTGTTCGAGCCCAAAATATGAAGAACCCGATGACACCGAAAGCGAACAGCACAACATGCAATACCTGAATTCCTTTGATCAACTGTCCGAGCATGGGCTCTCCCGAATGGTCAAGGAAGCGTCGTGCTAAGTGCATGACCATGTCGGAGTGTAGTGCCCGACCACCGTTAATCGGAAACTGGTTTCCGACGGTGTTTTAATTTAACGAGTACGACCTCTGCGCCACGGCTCAGCACGTACCACCACAGCGTCCCGGCAGCGACGACCCAGATTGCGGCGAGCGGTGCGTACTTTGGCGTCAGCGCATATGCGACCAGCGATACCGGGAAGTCGGCGTGCATCACGAATTCCCAAATGACGATCAGGTACTGCAGGCCCGGCACGAAGTAGCGCAGCGTGCTCATCAAGCAGGCGCAGAAATGCAGGATGGGCAGAAAGTAAATCCAATCGGGGTGCGCTTGACGAGTCAACGTGCCTACTCCTTGCAACAGCGGCAAAAGTCTGTTCCGCGTTTGGCTCATAATGTCGGCACACAAAAGCAATCCAAGGGGGCCCATTTCTGCATCAAACCGACCAGATTTAAATCAGCGGCGGATCGTAGATGTAGGCCATGCCGTCGCGCGTCATGGCGTACGCTTTCGATCCGTCAACGCTCCAGCGCAGATCCACGATTCCTTCGGCGGCGTACTCGTCGAACATGGTTTGGCGGCCCAGGTCCACGAGAAACAGCCGGCCCTTCGCTGAATTTTTCAGCCACGAACTGTAACAAATGCACAGCGGCAGGTGCGGATGGCAAACGCACAATTCCGCGCCGAAGGGCAGCGCCTCGAACGCCAGGCTTTCCACATCAAGTTTGTACGCCTGTCCCGCGGCGCAATAAATAATTTGCCGGCTGTCCGGCGTCCAGGTCAGGTCGGTGATGTGTCCCTGCGCCTGATAGACATTTTGCGTGCCCAGCGCGGGCACGTCGGCGAGCACGATGGAATCGTCAGCCCAATCGCCGCGAATTTCGATCACGCTGGCTAGAATTTTTTCATCCGGGCTGAAAGCCGTGCGCCCGTAACCGCCGAACGCGCCTTCTTCGCCGAATTCAGCCTCGTAGGTTTGCCGCTCGAAGCCATCCGGCACGCCGATTTCTTTGGTCGGTGACTGCGCGAAAGGCAGCGCGTCTGGTCTCGCCGCCCACAGTCGCAAGCGCGCGCCTTTGCCTCCCGATGAAGCCGCGGCGAAAAAATTGCCCGCGCCGGACCACGCCAGGTACGCCGGAAAATTCTTGAAATCACCAAATGTGCTGAGCAGCATTTTCCCCTGCAGATCGAAAATGTGCAGCGCCGGCTGCCATGCGCCCCATGCCGCTACCAGATGCCGCGCCGAAGGCGACCACGCAAATGCCGCCGGCAAATCTTTCGCTGCGATGCCGTCCGCCAGACCACCCGATTCCTGTGGTACCGCCAGCGCCAGGATCGGCCCCGTGCGTTCAATGTCATAGAGGACCACACGCTGCGAGCCGTTGTGGTCGGGAGGGGAGATTAGGCTCACGGCACCTGTCGCCGAAATCGCCAGGTGCGGCGTGGAGCCGGGGAACACTTTCTTGATCAGCCAGTTCGAATCGCGCGCCATATCCCGCAAGCCGCGCACCACCAAAGCTGCGGAACGCACCGCCAGGCCGCGCGAAGCTGTAGGCACGATTTGCTGGCCGCTGTGTTGCGCGGTTTGCAGTTCGGGCGATCTTTCGCGCGTGTCCATGTTTAGCGGCCCAGCCCTTGCGGATTTTCGAGCCGCCGCTTGGCCTGCGTAATCTGGTCTTCCACTTTTTGCACCATTTCTTTCAGCACGTCGCGGCCGTGGCTTTGCGCTTCGTCCAAACGCACTTTCAGCTGGTACAAATCCGAACGCAGCAGCTCCTGTAATTCCGCTTCGATTTCCGCGAGTCGTCCGCGCGCCTGGCTGATGCGGCGAATCACGCGAATCAGTTCCGCGCCGGGACCTTCGCCCTGCACGGCCTCCGCACTCCATTCGTATTCCGTGAAAATTTTGCGCAGCCTGGTTTCGTCGCCGCGCTCGTAGGCTGCGTTGGCCTCGGCCATCAATTGCTGGCGCTTGGCGCGGTCCGCGCGGTCGGAAGTGAGGTCGGGATGAACGCGCTTGGCGACTTCGCGGTAAAGCCTCTTCATCTCCGGCGAGGATTCGAAAGCCCGCGGCGTGGCCTCCGATTTTTCTCCGGCAGTGGATTGCGTTTCGGCGGCGTGTGCGCGAGCTTCCCGCGCGGCTTGCTGCGCTCGTGCGTTCGCGGGTTGTTCCTGCGCGAGCCGCTCAGCGACCGCGGCTTTCAATTCGTCCAGTTCCGCATAGCGCGAGCCAACGTGATGCAGATATTGCCGCTCGAACGCGCCCAGCTCCGCGCGCAGATTTGCGGAGCGCAGCTCGCGTTCGGTCAGCTCGCTTTCGATCGCGGCCTGCTCGTCGCGTTTGCGGGCAAGCTCCTGTTCTTCGGGATTTAAGGCGGGAGTCGCAGCGGAAATGGGTCTTCCGGCCGCGTCAACTAGCGGGCTCGCGGCAGGGATGTCCGTCGCTTTTAGCGCCATACGCTTCGCCTCTGAGAGCTGCGCGATCCGCTTCACGGCCAAGCATTTATAAAGTGTCCAAAGTTCCCAAGGACCGGAGGAGAGATCGCTCCTTGAATTGTAAGATGTCCCCTGTTTCGCACGAGGGGTTCCGCACTTAAGGTTTCCAGAAGATGACAACTGTACGTTGGTACAGGCGGTCGTTTACACCACGTCCGCGCCGCCGCTCGTGTTCCGAGCGCCTTTGAGTTTGCAGTAGGTCATGCCGTTGTAGCGGCGTCCGCCGTGGCGGACGCCATCGGTCGCGCAGTAATCGCCGATCGCGGACTGGAGACCGCCGTTACCAAGACCCTGCGCCTGCCAAATTGGCCGCACGCACGGCCTTCGCGGCCGATCGCTATCCTTTTTCGTTCGTGCGAGTCTTTCTGTATTCATCCGCATCCAAACGCTTACCAAAGGAGCAACCTCCATGAGCGAAACAATCCCGCAGTACGTGGAACGAATCCTGGGATACGCAGAAGGCCAGCCGCCGCTAAAAATCCAGGCCGCCAGCGCGCAAAAGCTCGAGCGCCTATTGAAAGGTGTCCCCGCAACGAAGCTGCGCAAGCGTCCGGAGCCAGACAAGTGGTCCGTCGCGGAAATCATGGCGCATCTGGCCGACAGCGAAATCGTAACCAGCTTCCGCCTGCGCCAGATCCTGGCGACGCCGGGAACACCTATCCCCGCCTATGACCAGGAAGCGTGGGCCAAGGCGTGCCGGTACGAAAAACGCGATGCGCGCAACTCGCTCGCGACATTCCGCGTGTTACGCGAATCGAACCTCGCGCTACTGAAGTCGCTCTCCGCCGAACAATGGAAACACCACGGCATGCACTCGGAGCGCGGCGCGGAGACGATCGAACGCCTGGTGACGCTGATCGCTGGTCACGACCTGAATCATACTCAGCAGATCGAACGGATAGTGGCGCCAGCAAAGAAACGCGGAAAATAGGAGAGGCAGCAGAGCAGCGGGACACAAAGTAGCGAAAAAAAGAAAGGGCACAATCTTCGCAGATTGTGCCCGCCAGGGTTGATACGAAAAATCTACTCCGGAATTGGCGCGCCCTCCGGCATTTGCAGTTTTGCTTTGGCCAGCGCTTTCACCAGGTTAGCTTCCACAGCCGATTCGGAAGTGTTGCGCACCGTGGCGAGTTCACTGACGAGGAGATACTTGGCACGTTCCAGCATTTTCTTTTCGCGGAAGGAAAGCGGCTTGGTGCGGCTCAGAGCCACCAGGCCTTTCAGCACTGCGGCGACCTCCATCAACGAGCCCGTCCGCATGCGATCCGAATTTTCCTTGAAGCGGTGTTTCCAGTCGTGGTGGGAAGCGGAGCGGCCCTTTTCCAAAAACGAAATCACCGCGCCGGCTTGCGTATTGCGAATGATGGGGCGCAGGCCAACGCAATCCACGTTCGTCTGCGGCACCATCACTTTCAAACCGCTCGAAACGATTTTCAGCATATAAAATCGCTCCGAACGTCCATTCACGTAACCGTAACTGATCTGTTCAATTACTCCAACACCGTGGTTCGGATACACAACCTTTTCGCCGAGTTTAAATTCACAGGACATGGATGCTCGATCCTCCCCGAAAAGCCATATTGAAAGTTTAGGCACATGGGTTGGAAACGTCAAGAAAAATGGGTGGTTTGGCGGCGCGTCTCAGGGCTGAGAAACCGAATGTTTTCAGTAAGATTGGCCCCCAAATTGCCCTATACTGGTGCACGTGCTAATCCTCTCCTTGGATACCTCTTCGCCCTCCGGTAGCGTCGCAATTCTACGTGGCGAGACGACGCTTGGCGTCATCTCCACGCGCGCTGAGGAGAACTATTCTTCGCGCATGTTCCGCCATTTAGAGTTTCTGCTAAGCGATTTATCGTTGAAATTGGACGATTTCGACGTGTTCGCGGTGTCTGCCGGGCCGGGTTCGTTTACCGGATTGCGCGTGGGCTTGACGGCGGCGAAGGGTTGGGCGGAAGTTTATCGCAAGCCCGTGGTTGGAGTCAGTGCGCTGGAAGCTGTGGCATTTCAGGCGTCAGCCGGCAGCGCGGTTTTAGTACCCGCTCTCGATGCGCGCC
>JABCZK010000011.1 GCA_013289695.1 Acidobacteriota bacterium | reverse complement strand
AAGCGGCCTGTCGCAATCTTCCTAGACTGCGTTCCGCGATACGCTCAGGAATCTTGCGGTTCGAGGGACGCCCGCGCAGCCGATGCACCAGCCCGCCATCCCCCGCGGTGCGCAGACGCTGCAGCAAACGTCGCACCTGACGAACGCTCAGTCGCAAACGGTGTGCGGCATCGATCTGCCGCAAATGCCCTTGTGTGATCTGGTGCAACACCTTCAACCGCTCCCGCTCCTTCATGCTCAACGCGATCCGCTCCTCTGCCATCGGGCCCCCCGGCCCTTAGAAAAGCGGACATTTCTACTTTGCACAATCCGGACATTCTCATTTTGCGGCGACAGCTTCCGTTTCCTCGTTGACTTTGATTTAGCCACGTGTTAAACGCTCCCAATCCTAGCGTGGCCGGACTGCACCGTTGACGGCTCCGGCAAAGGCCTTAAGGCTTCCTTTAGTGACAAAGCAACTGGTCGAGGCGGCTCCGCGGATTTTAAATCAGTTCGTTACTTACTCTGTGGTCTGAAGAACCCGGTAGAGCACTCGAGAAATCGCCTCCTGCGTAGCGCCCAGAGCAACTTCAGCCCGATTCTATCTCTCCAACGATGCCGCCGCGAGAGTGAGCACAGAATGAACTAGACTCGGGCACCAGGAGCACAAGTATGGCAACCGATTTGACCGGCGATTACGACGTTGCAGTGCAATTCTCCCTCGGCGCAGTAAACCGCCTGACTGCAGCCCTCCACAGCGTGAAACGTTTTCCGCATTCGGTCGCTATGGCCATCGACGACCGGCCGAAACCCACTCTGCCGGCGGTCGCGGTGGGCGTCGTGGACCCGAGGGGCGAAGCGGTTGTGAACCCCGCCGTAATTGAAAACAGCGCCCTCGCCGCGTTGTCTACCCGTACCTTGCTGAATCAAGGCCTGCCGAACAACGTGGACCCGGTGGTGAATGCCTACCCTGGCTTGAAACCCATCCCGAGCGAACCGCAATACAGTTACGTCTATGGCGTGGCCCAGGCGCAGCTCGGCCCTCCCACCGTGGAACTCACGAAAGGGCCCAGCAATCAGGCCGAAGTTCATACCCCCGCCATGGTCCGCTATTTCGCGAACACCAGCGATCCCAAAACCGACGCGCTTTCGCCTTTCATGCGCGGAGAACTCATCACTGCATTCAGCGTGAAAAATGTGACCTCCAAAGCGGGCGCCAACGTCGTGGTGGAGCTGTCCTCCTCCTCCGGAGGTATTTCTTTCGATCCGGAGTGGTCCCAGGTCACCTTGGATGCCAACGACAAGAAAGCCATCGATCTGGCGCTGGCAAAAATTTTGAAGAATGCCTTCCAACAATCCAGCACCCCTTTGCCGAACACAGTCCTAGCCATGGATTTCAAAGGTTTCCCCGGCGATAACGCAATCGGCGTGCTGATGAACGTGACCACGCACAATAAGCCCAACCCGGATAGCGTGAAGAAAGTTTTCTTGAAGTCGGACGACCAGTTCGCGCTAGCCGTTAACGGTGACGTCTTCACCAAGCAGGTATCGTCGGCGATCAACTCCGCCCTCGACCCCCTGCGCTATGAAAACTTCGATATTTTCGGCACGTTTAAACTGTACTCTTTCGGGATTGAAGTCGTGGACGACAACTTCGAAATCCTCGTCTACGTCGCATTTGGAAACGCCGAAGTCCAATTGACCGACACTCCCAATCCCGCCGGGATTCCAGGCAGCGGCCAAATCGTCTTGACGATTCCCGTAACCGTCACGTTCGGCTGGAAGAACCTGTCGGATTTGTTGCCCACTCCCGTTAACTTCGGTTTCACCATCACCCAGGCTTTTACGCTTTCGCTTACGAAAGGAACCACGCAAGTTGGAATTCAAACCATCGGGGGCGCACAGATCAATATCCCCGCGTCCGTTCCCAGCCAGGAGGCCGAGCTAGCGAACAGCCAGGCGACTTCACTGTTTAACAACCTTTGGAACAATAACAAGTCTCAGATCAGCCAGCAGGTCAACAACGCGCTCAGCGCCAGCGCGATGGAGTCTTTCCTGCACAGCTTATTGAACCCCAAGGGAAAAGCCGGCGCCACGCTTGATGCGACTCTAGCTTATACGGCATTCGAGATTAATACTTCGGGGATCATCCTTCACGGAAGCCTGTCCGTGCCCAAATGGCCCGCGGCGAATTTGCAATTCGGCGCAGACCCCTCGGAACCCGCGGGGAAACATGGCTACCAGGCGCTTAACAGTTGGGTCCCCGGCGGAACCATTCAGCAATATCTATGGACCGTCGGCACGGCCAAACCGGTGGCCGATGACAACCGGTTTGTCATCGAAATGACGCCGGCGATCCTGTTTCGCATTTGCCTCTCCTTCAAGGGCCAGCGTATTTCTGCGTCCGGTCCTGTAGTTTATGATTCTGTGAAAGCAGATTCGTCATGCCAGTACCCTTTTACGGTTGCCGCCAACCTGCCACCTGGCGCGACCACCGTTCCGCTGGCTTCCCTCGTGCAACCCGCGGCCTCTCCGTCCTCCGGCTTGGAGGTGATAGGAAACATTTCGCCGTGGACTCCTCCGCAACTCGAAGCTACCGCCGCGAATGTGCTGGTTCATTTCCCCGACAACTCTTCCGCCGGACAACTAGGCGATCTCCCGCGAGCTCTCGCCCAGAGCGGTCGCAGCGATACGGACGCGGCGATCGTGGCCGTACTTACGAAGGACCAGCTTGCACTCGCCAGTCTGGTAGACGGGTTGATGTACGCCGACGATGCTGCCGGCTGGGAACAATTACTTTCCGTTCAGAGTCGCCCAGCAACCGTGCTGCTCAATCCAGATGGGGACATTGGCTGGAGGCAGGACGGTACGCTGGATCCGGGCGCGCTCGCAGCTGCTCTTAGCGCTAACCTCGTCACCGGTGCGCACCTCTATCCCAGGCTGCCGTGGTCGCCGTTGCAGGCCGGCGACCGTCCTCCAAATTTCCTGTTCCAATTTCCGCCCGGCCAACAACTGGACTTGCGAAAACTTGCTGGCAGGCGCGTGGTGCTCGTGTTTTTCAAGAGCGCATCGCCGTCCAGCGTGGAGACCATCCAGGCGCTGCATCACTTATATAACTTGCCCGGCGTCACACACTCAGTGATTGTGGCCATCGACGACGGAGATGCCGGGCAATTCGCCCGCGGCCTCTCTGCCGGCGAAGAGGGCGGCATTATCGTCGTTCCCGACCCGGAGCGGCAAATCTCGCTGGCCTATCGCATCGCCGTCTGGCCAACGATCATCTTCTTGGAGACGAACGGATTGGTTCGCAGTGTCCGCTTCGGCTTGATTTCGCAGAAAGATATTCAATTCCCTATGGGAAGCAAGCCCCTTCCGGCAGGCTTGCCCGGAAAGGAGTCTTAAGCCATGTTTGATCTGTTCTTGCTTTTCACGCCCTTTTTGCTGCTGCTGATTGTCGCCCTTTTGCGCTTCATAGGTTGCAACCAGATCCTTGGCAACCAGGTGGCCACCCTCAGCCCGAACTCGGTGGCCGTCACCGTCGTACCCAACAACTGGACTCTGGGACCCGGGCAGACAAAACAGTTTAGTGAGCTCGTGGCTGGCACCCAAGCTCCCGATGCCGAAACCGCTGAGACCTGGTCTCCTGGTGAGGATTTTCCATTTGGGACCAACATCGGAAAGTTTAAGGCGCCCTATCCTTGGGCGAAGAAGTCGGTCGAGATCATGGCCAGCTACAACGGCGATCTGGGTACGAGCTCCACTCCCGGGACGGCAACGGTGACGTTGGACCATGCCAACGTCGCGATTACGCCGAGCGGGATCATTCAAGTCATGCCCGCTGGTTCGCAAGCTTTCCAGGCCTCCGCCCTCAACGTCACTCCTCCCCTAGGCGGATCGATTAACTACGAGTGGTCTATGAACGGCAAGGTCGTTCAGGCCTTCAGCCCAACTGCAAAGTACACTTACTCTGCGCCTCCGCCGCCGTACGTGGTCACCCCTCCAATTACCATCAGCTTCAAAATCAACGCCGACTCTGCGCCCACGGGCACCAACTCCGCAACCGTGATGTTTGTTGGAAACGGGGCCACCTTCGTCAAAACCGATACAACCACCAAAGGCAATTGGAAGGGCACCTACGGAGCCAAAGGGTACGCACTCGCGAATTCCCCATCAAACCTCATCGGCCTGCCATTCTTCCTGAAGACCTTTACCCCCCCGCCCATGGAAGCTACTTTTTCCCTCGCCCCCGAACCGCAGGATCTCCAGAATCCCGCGAGTTCCGGCGCTCCCCTGCAATCGGTCTGGTACACCGATACGACTCTTCAGATCGATCTACTGTTTACCGATTATGCGATTCACGAAATCTCTGTCTATTTCGCTGAGTGGGGCGGAAATCCCCGGACGGAAACCGTTGCGATTTTGGACGCCGATAATCCGCTAGGCCCGCCGCTCAATTCGCAGCAACTGGACGACAAGATCTCCTCTTTCGTCGGTGGTGTCTATCTGGTTTGGCAGGTCACGGGTCACGTAATCCTGCAAATCACCAACAACTCGACCGGTGCGAACGCCGTTGTATGCGGCGTCTTTTTCGATTCTTAAGCCGCTCGCAAAAAATGGCGTGAAACGCTACCTCGGCCATCGAATCTCGAGGATGGCGAGCGCAGAAATGATCGTCAGAAGCGAGGCCACGTGGCCCAGCGGCATCCCGGTGTCCTGCGGTTCGCGCTCCCGCAGAAACTCTAAGCACATGCGCCCCGCTGCGTAAGCGGCCGCGACAACCAGGAACAACGCACCCCGAAACGGTAGCCGCCCCAGGAGCAACGCGCCCGCCACCAGAAGTAGCGCCGCCCAACCTGACTCAAGCATCTGCACGGGAATGCGCTTCTCCCACACCCCCGTCACGCCGGGAAGTACGATAGCCATCCAGGTTCGTGACGCCCGGCCCGCGCAGCAGCCATTCAGCAGACAGCCAATCTTCGCGAAAACCATCGCGGTCATGATCGTTATCACACCTACGTCCCAAAACGCGCCAAATCCCAGATCTAGCAACTTAAGTAGGGGAAGGGAGAGCAGCAACATTACAGGCATTCCTCCGTACATTGCCATTCCTCCATCCTGCCGGCTCCAAATTCTTCGGGCCTTGTTCCGATAAAGGTTCCAGTGGGTAACCACAAACAAAAGGCGGGCGCCGATGATGCTCGGAGGGATCAGAACAAGCGTGGCCACGAACGCACGGAACGCATCCAACCCAGTTCCGTGTGCCGCAAGATTTCCTGCTGCGACGCCGACAACCAGTCCGCAGTACAACATTGCCGGATAACTCCACAATCTGAATCCACGCCACTGGAAAAGCATGCGTCGCATTTGAGATTTCTTTGCTAAGCGAGAAAAGCAGCCGTTAGCCCCACCAGGATGGCCACGTCAGCGAGATTGAACACCGGCCACCAACCGAGGTCAATGAAATTCACGATGTAACGGTACCGCAAGATGTCTAGCAGATTGCTGGCGGCCCCGCCCAGGGCCAGACCAAGCCCGGCTAGCGATGGAGCACTTCTGAACCACAAGCCGAAGCGATGCAGGACGACAGCGGACACCAGCGCCAGAATCCAGCTAAGCACCAGGCCAGCTCGTGTATGCGGCTGTTCATAGGCCCGTTTCTGATGCCGTACAAACCTGAACCGCACCACACTGCCTCGGGTCGAACTGCCGAGCGCGGCGCGCGCCTGCACGGTTCTCTTGCTCCACTGATCCGCGATCAGAATGCCGACTGCGCAAGCCCACAGCATGTCGCCGCTTATTCTACACAATCGACGACTGCCTGGAAGAAAAGGCCGGCGCGTCGCGCCCTGCGGTTTTCGCAGGGTGCGGGTTTAGACGCTACTCGGTCAACCACCATGGCGAATTCCGCTGGGCGAACCTTTGCGCCATGCAATGCTGGTTCCGCGATGCTTCCGTGTACGCGCACCAGTGTGTTGTCCTTGCTTAGTTCTTATCCCTCTGCGTACTTCTACGAATAGCGCGAAGAATTCGAATGTGTTCGCGTGAGTCGGGGCAATGTTGAAGCCTGCAAAGGACGCGACATGCTGGAGCTGGCCACAATTCGGGCCTCGGCCCACCCCACGCAACTTCTCCCCACCCGAGAGTCAATCGCTAGCGAAACAAAATCGAAGTGTCATGCAAATGATTGAGAACGATCAGCAGCGGCCCAAATCAATCGCTAGTTTTTGCCGTGTTTTTTGCGATTTCAGCGGCAACGGCGCACAGCGAAGTCAGGGCGGTTCGCGAACCGCCCCTACAGAATCTACGGCAACGGCAAAGGCGCCCAGCTGCCCTTCGAGCCTTCCGCCGGAAGGCGCTGAGGGTAAAAAGGCCGCTGCTTGAAGGATTTGCTTAATCTCACTTCGTAAATAGCCGCCGGCTCCGCAGCAGCTTCTTGAACGCAGTGCCCTGCTCGTGTTAGTGATGCATCCCATCAACGTTATTGATTTGACTGACGACGCGCTAGTAGGTTCCATACCTATTTGCATACGGCGGGTTATCGGTTCCAGACGAAAAGGAGCGGGCACAAATGAAGCGAATTGATGCCGTTATCAGACCGTCCCAGCTGGAGGAGGTGAAGCTGCGCGTGACCGCGCTGGGGGTGACCGGCCTGACCGTATCGGAAGTGCGCGGCTTTGGCCGGCAGAAAGGGCATACGGAAACTTATCGCGGTTCGGAGTACACCGTGGACTTTCTGCCGAAGATTTTTGTGAGCATCGCGGTGGTGGAGGAACTGGTGGATCCGGTGGTAGACGCGATTTTGGAGGGCGCGCGCACCGGAGTGATCGGCGACGGGAAGATTTTCGTGACGTCGCTGCATGAAGTGATCCGCATACGCACTGGCGAGCGCGGGCCCGGCGCGATTTGAACACTTTTTCAGGTCAATGCGCCTTCACGTCCTTGCGTCTTCACGTCAACGCGTCAGGAGTTGGAGCGGTTACCCTAATCGGGATAGGAGTTCGAAAATGGAATGTGCATTTGCCCGGCGGCCGACGCGATGGATGCTGCAGATAGTTGTCGCCCTCGTCTTTGCGCAAATCCTTGGTGGTCCGATTAGCGTGGCGCTGGCGGACCAGACGCAACCGGATCCCGCGGGAACCGCGACGGGCGACCGGTCGTCGGCGGCCGATGCTGCCGGCAATCCGTTCGTGGTGCCTGCGCCGACGGACCCTAGCGCGCCCGATTACGCGAAGCTGAAAAAGGATTTCGACGAATTTCAGGCGCAGGCCGCGCGGGAACCGCTGGCGTTGAAGTTGGCGGACGATGTGGGGCATACGCGGATCGCGACGAATTTTTCCTGGACGCTGCTGACCGGCTATCTGGTGCTTTTTATGCAGGCGGGATTTGCGTTGTTGACGGTCGGGCTGGTGCGTAAGAAAAATGCCGGACACTTGATGATGCTGAATTTCGCGGCGTACGTTTTTGCGTTCCTTGCTTATTATGCGATCGGTTATGCGTTTCAGTTCGGGGCGGTGGCGTTGAATGCGGCGCCTGCGAATTTGGGCGGAGCGCCCACTTTGAATCATTTCCTGATTGGAAGCGGGCAATGGGGATTTCTCGGCGGCAAGGGATTTTTCCTGAGCGGGCCCGCGTACGATGCCAGCAGTAATTGCTTGACGCTCTTCGAAGTCGTGTTTATGGAGACGGCCGGGTACATCATCGTCGGCGCGATTTGCGAGCGCATCACGTTTTGGGCGTTTCTGTTGTGCGAGCTTTTTATCGGCGGGATTCTCTATCCGATTTCCGGTTGCTGGGCTTGGGGCGGCGGATGGCTTTCGCAACTCGGCTCGAGCATGCATCTGGGGCATGGATATGTGGATTTCGCGGGATCGTCGGTGGTGCACTCGATTGGAGGATTCTGCGCGATGGCGCTGGCGATTATTTTAGGCCCGAGGCTTGGTAAATATGGTGCGGACGGAAAACCGCGCGCATTTCCTGCGTCGAATATTGTGTTCGTGGTGAGCGGGACGTTTATTTTGCTATTTGGATGGATGGGATTTAATCCCGGTTCCACGCTGGGCGCGACCGACTTGCGGATTTCGGTGGTGGCTGTGAATACGAACCTTGCCGCAGTGGCGGGGTCGGCCGCGGCGATGTTGCTGTGGTACTTCATGTTTGGAAAACCGGACATCACGATGGCTTGCAACGGAATGCTTGCCGGACTCGTGGCGATTACCGCTCCTTGCGCGTTCGTATCGCCCAACTCCGCGGTGGTTATCGGCGTGCTTGCCGGCGTTTTGGTTTGCCTTGGCGTGCTGTTTAACGAGCGCGTGCTAAAAATTGACGATCCTTGCGGGGCGATTTCTGTGCACGGATATTGCGGATGGTTCGGCGCGGTCGCGGTGGGAATTTTTGCCGATGGAACTTATGGCGCGGGATGGAATGGCGTGGGTGCTGCGGCGTATCTGGGAAAGGCGGGGCAAGGCGTGACGGGCCTGCTGCACGGGGACTTTACTCAATTCTGGGTTCAGCTGGGCGGGGCTACCTTGCTGGCAGTGTATGCGCTCGGGTTCACGTACATTGTTTTTTCTCTGGTGAATGCGTGGCGCTCGATGCGTGTGACACGCGAAGTGGAGTTGTCCGGGCTGGACGTACCTGAATTTGGCATGCTGGCGTACCCTGAAGACGCCGTCGAAATGTTGGGTCCGGGATCGCAAGCCGCGCAACAAAGGGGAGCGTAGCGTCCTGGGTTCGATCGCTTTGTGCGTATCGCTGCGACGGCAGGCGTACGGTTCATCGGCGAAGAGATGGCGGGAAGGATGCGAGCGTGACGAAGTGGTAGCTCCGGGCGAACTTTGATGCAAACAAGTCCATCGCTTTCCTCTGAACTGCGCGAATTATCCGCGAAGGAATTGGCGCGCATCAAGGAGCAGTTTGTCGCGACCGGTGACGGCAAGGCTGCGCTGCTGGGGCGGACCGCGCTGATTGAATCCATTATCGAACGTCTGTGGAAACAGCACGTTTTCGCGGAGCCCAACGGCCCCGCGGATTTTGCGGTGGTCGCGCTGGGCGGCTTCGGACGGCGCTGGCTTTTCCCCTTTTCCGACATTGACGTGCTGTTTCTGCACGCCGGGAACGGCACGGAAGAAAAATCCAAAGAACCGATCCGCAAATTTTCGCAGGACCTGTGGGACCTGGGACTAAAGCTCAGCCCGGCCACGCGCACTCTCGCCGAATGCGGCAAGTTCGAGGCCGCCAATTCCGAGTTCGCAATTTCGCTGCTCGATTGCCGGTATCTCGCGGGCGATCATCGCGTGTTTGCGCGGCTGCACGACGATGTAATTCCGAAATTGCTGGCACGCGAGTCGGATCAAATCGTGAAGCGCCTCGGAGAACTGACGCGCACGCGGCATGGCAAATTCGGGAGCACGGTGTTTCATCTTGAGCCCAATGTGAAGGATGGGCCCGGCGGACTGCGGGACTACAACGTGGTTTGCTGGCTCTCGCTGCTGTCCGCGATCGAGCAGTATCACGTGTGGCCTAGCGACCACGCGGTGATGCCTGTCTCGATTCAGGCGCCTTTTGAGCTGGCTCTCAACGCACTGATGTCCATTCGATGCTTTCTGCATTTTCGGCACAACCGCGACGACAACACGCTCACGTGGGAATCGCAAGACGCCGCGGCCGCGCAGAAAATCGGCGTGGCTCACTCGCCGCGGACAATTCGGGCTGCGAGCGATCTCGGCACGGAGGATTTGAGTACCGCGGAGTGGATGCGCCTGTACTTTAGCAACGCGCGCGCGGTGCATCATGTTTGTGTGCAAATGCTGGAGGAAATTCCGGCGGCGCGGCTTTCGCTGCATCATCAGTTCCAACAATTGCGTTCGCGCCTTTCGAATGCGGAATTTTTGGTGGAGGACGGGATGTTGCTATTGCGCCAGCCCGCGGCTCTGGACGATCCCGAGTTGATTCTGAGGGCGTTCCGTTTTATGGCGCGGCACGGACTGACGCTAAGTTCGAGCACGGAAGCGCAGATCGAACGCGCGTTTCCGGCGCTGGAGGCGGTGCCGCCGAAAGGGACGGAGCTGTGGCACGTGCTGCAGGAAATTCTGGTGGCGCCTCATGCTGCGGATGCTCTGCGCGCAATGCACTCTCTGCGGTTGCTCACTTTGTTGTTCCCGGAATTTGCGGGAATTGATGCGCTGGTGGTGCGCGATTATTCGCACCGCTTCACGGTGGATGAGCACACGTTTGTGGCCATAGATAATCTGCACGCGTTGCGCCAATCGCAGTCGAAATGGGATCAGCGCTACGCGGAATTGCTGGAGGAACTGGAGCAGCCAGATCTGCTCTACCTTGCGCTGCTTTTGCACGATGTGGGCAAGGGCGCGAAAACGGATGACCATGTGCGCGCGAGCGTGAGAATCGCAGAAGCGGCGCTGGAACGCCTGGATTTGGATGCGCCGGATTGCGAGACGGTCTCGTTCCTGATCGATCGCCATTTGGAAATGAGCGCGGCGATGCGCCGGGATATCTTCGATCCGGAAACTGTGCGCGCCTTCGCGGAGAAAGTGGAGACTCCGGAACGATTGAAGATGCTTTGCCTGCTCACTTATGCTGACATTAAGGCTGTGAATCCCGAAGCGCTCACGCCGTGGAAAGCCGAGAACATCTGGCAGCTTTATATCGCGACGGCAAATCACTTGAATCGCAGCCTGGATGAACGTTTGCACGTGGATGCGCACGATGAGGTGATGGCGCATCTCGGCACGCTGGCGCTGACCACCGGTGATCGGCTGGACGCGTTTCTGGAAGGGCTGCCCCGTCGTTATTTGCTCACGCACGCAGCAGGAGAAGTGTTGGCGCATCTGGAAATGGCCGCGCGGCTGGGCAAGGATCCCGTGCATCTGAATTTGCGGCGCGGACGGCATTGGTACGAGCTGACACTGGTTACGACGGATCGCCCTTCCCTTTTCGCGAAGATGGCGGGAGTGCTGGCTGCGTGGGGCATGAACATCGTGAAAGCGGCGGCGTTTTCGAATCAGGCGGGCGTGGTTGTGGATACGTTTTATTTCACGGATCGGTTTCGGACGCTGGAATTGAATTTGCCGGAGTGGGAGCGCTTTCAAACGAGCATTCATGATGTGCTGACCGGACGGGCGGATCTCGAGCGGATGCTGCGCGATCGTGTGCGTTCGGAGAAAAGGCGCGCGCCGAAAGTGAAAGTGGAGACGCGGGTGAAGACGGACGATGCTTGCTCGGCGCACAGTACGCTGATCGAAATTATTGCGCAGGATCAGCCGGGACTTTTGCATCGGATCAGTTCTACATTTTCGCGAGAAAACTGCAATATCGAGATCGCTTTGATCGAAACCGAGGGAGAGACCGCTATCGACGTTTTTTATCTGACTGCTGCGGGAGCGAAGCTTTCTGCGGAGCATCAACTGCGGCTGCATGAAGCATTGCTGGCGGACCTTTCCAAGGTGGAGTAGCCCGCTGATTCGAAAAACGCGCTTCTACTGTTTGAGTTGTTCCGGCGTGCGTTGGCTTAGTTCGGCCCAGCGTGCGTAAAGTTCATCCACTGTTTTCTGCGCGGATTCCATTTCAACGTACGCGGTGTGAAGGCGTGGTGCATCGCTCGAGATTTCGGGATCTTCCAGCGCGGCGCGCTTGGCCAGAAGCTCCTCTTCGGCTTTGGCGATACGTTTTTCGATGGAGGCGAATTCGCGGCCTTCGGTGTGGGTGAATTTTTTCGCCGTCGCGCCCGGGCGGTTTGCATCCGCCGGCGCGCTGTCACGTCCCTTGCGTGTAGTTGTGGCCTTCGCGTCCGCGGATGGTTTCGCCTGTTGCGCGCGCAGCCAGACGTCCCACTGCGAATAATCGGCAAAGCGTTCGGCGTCGCCGCGGCCGTCCAGTCCGAGCACGACGGTGGAGATGCGATCGAGCATATAGCGATCGTGGGTGACCAGAACCAGGGCTCCGCGATATTCGAGCAAACTTTCTTCGAGAATTTCCAGCGTGGGGATGTCCAGGTCATTGGTCGGCTCGTCGAGCAGCAGCACGTCGGCCTGTTGCAGCATCAATTGGGCGATCAACACGCGGGCGCGTTCGCCGCCCGACAAACGGCCGACCGGGCGATTGAGATCTTCGCCCGAAAAGAGAAAGCGCGCCGCCCACGCGGCGACATGAATCACGCGTTCCTGATAAATCACAGAATCGCTGTCCGGAGCTAACGCGCGGCGCAGGGAGACTTCCGGGTCGAGTTGACGATTTTGATCGAAGTACACGATGCGCAGGGAATCCGCTTTGTGGATTTTTCCGGCGGTGGGAAGAATATCGCCGCGCAGCAGACGAAGCAGAGTGGTCTTGCCGCTGCCGTTCGGCCCCACGAGGCCGACGCGCATGCCGGATTGCAGCGTGAAATCGATATTTTTGAAAAGTGTGCGGCCAGCAATCGTGTAGGTGACGCCATCGAGGCCGATGAGCTGCTTGGTTTGGCGATTCGAGGCCGAAAAATCGATTTTGGCGGTAGCGTTGCGCGTGCGGTTGTTCAGGTCCGCTAGTTCACCGATCATGGAGTGCGCTTTATCAATTCGCGATTTCGATTTGGTGGTGCGAGCTTTCGGGCCGCGGCGCAGCCATTCGATTTCGGTGTGCACCAGATTTTCCAGGGCTTCCTGGTGTTTGCCTTGCGCGTGGAGATACTGTTCCTTGGCCTCCAGAAAGTGGCTGTAGTTTCCATTCACGCGCAGGAATCCGTCTTCGTAGGCGCGATCGAGCTCGACCATGTGATCGGCGACATTTTCTAGGAAATAGCGGTCGTGGCTGACAACTACGCAGGCGAAGGAGGCGTTCTGCAGGAGCGTCTCGAGCCATTTAATTCCGGCGAGATCGAGGTGATTGGTAGGCTCGTCCAAGAGAAGAATATCGGGCTGCTGGACGAGCGCTTCGGCAATTGCCAGACGCTTTTTCCAACCGCCGGATAGCGATGCAGTGGGGATTTCAAAATCTTCGAAGCCGGCGCGGCTGAGCGCTTCCTCGGTGCGAAAGGCACGATCTGGTTCGGAAACGCCGGACTTTTTAAGGGCGGCTTCGATTACGGAATGAGCGGTTTCCCGGGCGGCGAATTCTGATATCTGCGATACGCAACTTAGGCTGGTGCCTTTGCGAATGGCCACAATTCCTCTATCGGGCTGCACTCGACCGTGGAGAATTTCCAGGAGCGTGGATTTGCCCGAGCCGTTGGGGCCGATCAGGCCGATGCGATCGCCTTCCGACACGGTGAAAGAAATATTCTGGAAGAGCGGCGCGGTGCCGTATCGCTTCGAGAGTCCCTGGGCATTGATGATCGGGGGCAAATTGTTTGGTCTTCTCCTGGAATCAGTTTACCCTCGAACAGTTCGCGGGGCAAAACGTGGCGGATTAAGGTTGGCTGTTATCGAGAGCGTATGGGGACGTTTCGACGCAGCTGCAATTATGAAAAGCGGGCTAGAACCAATCGCTGCGGTAGGCGAACCACCAGCTCGCGTAACCAATGGGAATGGTCGCGGCCAGCGCCCACCAGAGAGGAAGCGCCATATCGGCAATCAGGCCGAGGACCGTGAAAGTGATCCAGAATATCTTCCGCTGCATATGTCTATTTTAGACGCATCGGCGCTGGTGATGCCGCGTCGTCTCGCGAAAATGTTCCAGATTCAGATGCCGCCAGGCCCGGCGATTCCGATGACCCGGAAACAAATGCGACATGATTCATAAATTCGACGTGGTGGTTCTTGGGGCCGGCGCAGCGGGGCTGATGTGCGCAATCGAAGCGGGCAAACGAGGGCGGCGCGTGGCGCTTCTGGAGCGCGCCGAGCGGCCTGGGAAGAAGATACTGATTTCCGGCGGAGGGCGCTGTAACTTCACCAATATTTACTGCCAGCCGGAGCATTTCCTATCCGCGAATCCGCATTTTGCGAAATCGGCGCTGGCGCGATATACGCCTGCGGATTTCATTGCGCTGGTGGAGAAGCATCGAATTCCCTATCACGAGAAGACGCTAGGACAGCTTTTCTGCGATCGTTCGGCGAACGAAATCACGCAAATGCTCGAAGAGGAGTGCCGGGCGGCCGGAGTGAAGATATATCTGAACGTCAACATTCGCGACGCGCAACGGACGGAGGAGTTTCTCGTCCGCGCCGATTCCGATCAATTCCACGCACCGGCGTTGGTGGTTGCAACAGGCGGGCTTTCCATTCCGAAGCTGGGAGCGACTTCCTTCGGTTACGACTTGGCGCGCCAATTTGGTATGAAGATTCAGAAGACACGGCCTGCGCTGGTGCCGCTGCTCTTTGGCGCTGCGGATCGTGAGCACTATGCTGATCTGGCCGGGGTTGCGGCAGAAGTTGTCGCTACGCTTGGCGAACAGCGATTTAGCGAGAGCATGCTCATCACGCATCGGGGATTGAGCGGGCCGGCGATTTTGCAGATTTCGTCTTATTGGAATAAGGGCAAGCCACTGCACATTGATTTGGCGCCGCGACGCGATGTGGCGTCGGCGTTGCGCGATGGTGGTGCACGCAATATCGCGGCCGCGCGCGCCGCGTTTCAGGGCGTCTTACCGAAGCGATTCGCTACTCGTTGGCTTGATTTACATGCGCCTGTTGGGAAAGGCGCCAAGGACACTTGGAGCAAACAGGAATTGGATGAACTCGAGCGGCAGGTGCATGAATGGATGGTGGTTCCTGAGGATACGGAAGGCTACGGCAAGGCCGAAGTGACGGCGGGCGGCGTGGACACTGACGAGCTTTCCAGCAAGACGATGGAGACGAGCAAGATTCGAGGATTATTCTTTATCGGCGAAGTCGTCGATGTGACGGGTCACCTCGGCGGATTTAATTTTCAGTGGGCTTGGGCATCCGGGGCTGCGGCGGGAAGGTCGGTGTGAGTCGCGCGCCAGGGTTATCTCGCGCGGCTCAGCCGGCTGCGGAGACGGAATAATTGTCGAGAGGTTCGGCGGGATCGGTCGCGATTCCATCAACGAGCGTGATCGTCTTGCCGGAGCTGGATGACACGCGGTCGCCTGGAATCAGTATGCCTACAAGATTCAGCGGGTCGGCGGAGGAGATGGTTACGGCTTCGCCCGAGCCCGGCTGGCGGGCCGACGCGCGCAGGGACTCGACTGCAACGGGCAGCGCAAATTGTTCACCGAGGAATCCGCTGACGAAGCGGCCGCCGCGGATTTCACCCTGGTCTTCGAGCCGGCGTAGGGCGATCAGCAACTCGCGCCAGCGTGGAGTCATGGTTTCGCGCGCGACTATTTCGCGGAAGACCACGCCGTACCTTTTCAGCAGCGTCCAGCAGATGGATTCGAGGACGCGGGTGCGGTCAAGAGTCTCGCTGGTGTGGAGCAACGACCAGCGTCCGGCGCTATGGCGGGGACGCGCGTTGTGGCCTTTGCCGTGGCCGGCGCGGCGTTTGGGATCGATTAACGCGCGAATGTTGTCGAATCCATCGGCGGTGATCATGCCGGCGGTCACGAGTTCCCACAGGGCTGTTTCGAGCTCGGCTTTTATTTTTCCGGTTCCGCGCACGATGTCCGCGAAGAATGAGGCGCCGCGCTGGCGCAGGTGCGCTAGAACCTCGCGCGCTGCGTGGCTTAGGGCAACGAATTCGCCACTTTCACCGACTGCGTCGGCGGCGCCATCAGAAGCGTGGCGCGAAATCATCCAATCCGCGTCCTCGCGAATGAAAAATGTGAGCGGCGCGACGCTGGTAGGAACGACGCGACGAATTGCTCCGTTGTTCTCGCCCAAAGTTGCCGGATGGGGCGAGAGCCGTCCCCAGCCGACCGCACCGGTGAGGCACAAGCGATCGAGGACGCTCGGATCGTAGTTCGCGACGCGGCGCGCGAGAATTTGCTGTTCCCAGGCGTTTGCTGGCGCTTCAAACCCTTGCAACTGCTGCAGCGCTTCGAGGGTGCCGCGCTCGCCGAGCAGGCGCGTCTCTGGCGTGACATGCTGCCAGCGGAGCAACCAGCGCATAAATTGCGCGGCAGGCACTGGCTGAATTTGTTTGCGCAGAGTGCCTAGCGTGAGGCGGTGAATGCGCGCGAGCAAGCGGCGGTCGCACCATTCCATTTCGGCGGCGCATGAATCGGTGAACTGGCCGCGCAGTGCGGAACCGGCGGCCTCCATGCGCAGCATGGTTTTTTCCACCTCGGCTGCGGCGAGGCCCAAGAAGTCCGCCAAACCCGGAATCGTGACGGGCCCGAGGTGCGCGAGCCAACCGGTGATGCACGTGAAGAGAGCATCGTCGCGCGACGGTTGCTGCGGTTCGATGTCCGGCGCTTGCGACTCAAAGCTAGCGTCGGGAAAAATCGCGCCGAAAGTTTTTGTTTTTTCGGCGGCTAGCCAGTAGGTTCGTGCGCCAGCATGAATGCGAATCGCGCGGCCTGCCGCAGCGAGCGTGGCGAAATGCTCGGCCCAATCTGCGATGGGCTTGGCGACGCCTTTCCCGCCGCCATCCTCCGGCAGCGCAATGAGTTCTTGCAGCACGTCGTGAAGCTCGTCCGCGTCGCGAACGTCCGGCCAGGCCTCCTCGCGAACTTCAGCGATTGCGGCGGGATCGAGCCTGCCGATTTCGGAGAGCACGGCTTCGGGCAGCATGCGGCGCATTTCCACGGCGCGTGCGCGGCGTTCTTCGAGCGGCGCGTCGTCGAGATAGGCGTAGGGGTTGGCGTTCAGAATCTCGTGAGAAAATTGCGAAGGCACCGGAGTCTCGACTGCCACGCAGCGAATGCGACCTGCGGCGATACCTTCCAAGACGACCATTAGACCCGCAACGTCCATCGCTTCGGTGAGCGCGTCTTTCATGGTTTCGCGCGCGAGCGGATGGTTCGGAATTTCAATATCGCCAGAAATATTCTCCTGGCACGCGAGCGCCTGCGGGAACACGGCTGCCAGCAGATCGTCCGAGCGCATCCGCTGAATGGGCGGTGGGACCTTTTTCCCGCCCATGAAACGTAGCAGCGCGAGCGAGCGTCCGGCAACCCAGCGCCAGCGCGTGGCAAAAATCGGCGATGTCAGCACGGCTTGCTCGAGCAGCGGTTCTACGCTGGCGGCGCGCAGGAAATGAAAAACGTCGGCAAGCGGAAAACTGTGCTGGTCGCTGAGAGAAATGTTCAGCCCGTTGTCGGTGGCGGCGGCTTGCAGCTCGAAATTGAAAGAACGGCAGAAGCGCTTGCGCAACGCGAGACCCCAGGCTTTGTTGATACGGCCGCCGAAGGGCGCGTGGATCACGAGTTGCATGCCGCCGCTCTCATCGAAAAAGCGCTCGGCTACGATCGTGGTCTGCGTGGGAACTGCGCGAAGCACGGCGCGGCCTTCGACAATATATTGTGTGGCCTGTTCGGCGCCGGGGCGGTCCATGCCGCATTCATCTTCCAGCCACTTTATGGCCGCGGCGGCATTCGGTGAATTGCGCAGATCGGGCGAAGGCGCGAGGCCTTCGCTGAGGGTTCCGACCTGTTCGCGAACATGCGCTACCTGCTGAGAAAGCTCCATGGTTCGCGAGGGAGCTTCGCCCCGCCAGAAAGGCACGTTGGGAGGCGCGCCCTTGGCGTCTTCCACGGATACGGAGCCGGATTGCACGCGGCGAATGCGCCAAGAAGAATTGCCGAGGAGGAAAATATCTCCGCGCAAACTTTCGACCGCGAAATCTTCGTCCACGGTGCCGATCATGGTGCCTTCCGGCTCGGCGACTACGGTGTACATCGCATTGTCGGGGATGGCGCCGCCGCTGGTGATCGCCGCGAGGCGGCTGCCGCGACGTCCACGGAGACGATGGTTCACTTGATCGCGGTGCAGGTAGGAACCGTAACGACCGCGGCGGGCGGCGATGCCATCGGATAGCATCGCTATGATTTCGTCGAAATCCTTGCGGTCGAGACTGCGATAAGGAAATGCGCGGCGCACGAGCGCGAAGAGGTCGTCTTCCTGCCAGTCTTCGGCGGCGCAGGCGGCAACGATCTGCTGCGCGAGAATGTCCAGCGGAGCTTGCGGAATTTCGATCCGATCGAGTTCTCCCCGACGGATGGCCCGAACCAGCGCGCCACATTCCAGAAGCTCGTCCCGCGTGGTGGCAAAAAAACGGCTTTTCGGAATCGCGCCGCGCCAATGACCGGCGCGTCCGGCGCGCTGCAGCGCTACGGAAATCGAGCGAGGCGAGCCGATCTGGCAGACCAAGTCCACCGTGCCGATATCAATGCCCAGTTCCAGCGAAGCGGTGGCGACGAGAGCGCGAATTTCGCCGGCTTTGAGTTTGGATTCAACGGCTAGGCGGCGGAGACGCGAAAGGCTGCCGTGGTGCGAGGCGACGGCGTCCTCGCCGAGAAGCGATGCGAGATGGTGCGCCAGGCGTTCGGCGAGACGGCGAGTGTTCACGAAAATTAGCGTCGAACGATGCTCTTGCACCAGGTTGGCGATGCGTTGATAGATTTCGTCCCACATTTCGTTGGAGGCGATGGGGCCGAGCTCGCTGGACGGAACCTCGATGGCAAGGTCGAGGCGGCGGCGCTGTTCGATTTCCACCATGACGGGCGCGGGACGTTCGCTGCCAGTGAGGAATTGGCCGAGCAGTTCGATGGGCTTCTGTGTGGCCGAAAGCCCGATTCTGGTGAGCGGTTGCGCGGTGAGCGCTTCCAGGCGTTCCAGCGACAAGGCGAGATGCGTGCCGCGCTTGTCATCCGCGACAGCGTGAATTTCGTCCACGATCAACGTGCGAACGGTGCGCAGCAGTTCCCTGCTCTTTCCGGCGGTAAGAAGAATGTAGAGCGATTCCGGAGTGGTGACCAGGATGTGCGGCGGGCGCTTCTGCATCGCGAGGCGGTCGCGGATTAACGTGTCGCCGGTGCGCACGGCGGTGCGGATTTCGGGCATCAGATAGCCGCGCTGATGAGCGAGCTGGAGAATTTCTCCCAGCGGGATGTCTAAATTCTTTTGGATGTCATTGCCCAGCGCCTTTAGCGGAGACACGTACAAGACTTCGGTTTGATCCAGCAGGTCGCCCGCGAGCGCCTTGCGCACCAGGCCATCAATGCAGGCGAGAAATGCGGCGAGCGTCTTTCCGGAACCTGTGGGCGCGCAGATCAGAGTGTTTTTCCTGGCGAGGATGTGCGGCCAGCCGAGTTCTTGGGGTTCCGTGGGTGTGCCAAATTTTGAGACGAACCACTCGCGAACGAGCGGGTGCGCCCATTCCAAAGATTTGCATTCAGGCGCTTCCGGGTCCGCGGCGTGGTTCATTTTTTGTTCCTGCGATGCTTATTCCGCAGAGAAGGACGGCGCGGAATAACTTAAGAATATCACCGAGTTGTATCTGATGCGAATCAGATGAACGCGCGGTAGTGCGTCAGTTTATCCGGCACTAGCCCATTACTCGATTGTAGAAGAGGATCCTGTTCGGGCAGGGACTACGATTTAGGCCTCGTCCGCAACAGCCAGGTCCACACGATGATGACGGCCGACGCCGCAACCATCAACTCAGCCCAGATAAACGTCACATAATCAACGAGCGCTCCCACTGGCGGAACGCCCGGCTGAATATTGCGAAGTGCCGGCAACCCGAAAATCAGAGAAATCGAAACAGAGAGAGGCAGTAGGTCCGTCCTCTCCACTGTCGTGATTGCCCTTATGGCCATCGCCAGCAAGCTCATCGACAAGGCTGTCATCATTAACACCACGATCAGCGAGACCGCAATCACGCTATTGGCTCGAGTGAGATGCAGTTCGATCCCTGTGGGTTCTTGGCTGCTGCCCCGCGATACATTCCCTGTGAATCGGATGCCCGGTACCGAAGCCGTTAATGAGATCGAAAGCGCGACCGGCGCATTCTGCAGCAGCGCAGTTGGGCTGACCGCCAATTCATCCGTTGGGTGCGTATGTTGAGTAATATTTGCGGGTACACTCGGTGATTCCGGCCGCTCATTTCGCGCAGGCGTGGTCATCAGAAGCCGCACCGTCGTGTCATATCTATCCAGCGGATATTTATTCAAATCACCGTTAAGAGGAAAAACTACCTCGATCCGGTTCATTCGCTTATCCTTCGGGAAATCGAACTCCTGCTCTCCACGGAAATTGTTGATGAGCAGGTGCAGATCGACCGCCGGAGTAACCTCGTCTTTGGCTATTTTTCCAGCAAGACGGAAGCTAACCTGCGCGGTTAGTTCGTGAGTTGCCGGGTTAGCGTTTGTAGTCACGATAGAAATATACACGCGGTCCGCTGCCTCGGTCTCGTCTCGCAGCAGTAGCGAGCGCCGCGTGCTCTCCGTTAATCCACGGAGCACTACCAGAGAATAGACCGCCAGTATCAGCAGGATTATGAAGATCCAGAAGCGCTTGGGCCTGTTCGGCATGGAATGTCACCGACTCCCTTTAGCGATGAGCATACTCGAAGCACGGGCTAACCCGCGCGTATCTCGCTTCAGCCGTGATCGTAAGAACTTACGCCTACCCGGTGAAAAATGTACAGGGCGGGCCGATGGCCCCTCGACGCCGCTGGGAGGCGGGTTATTCCTTCTGGCAATCAGGCTAGCAGGGCGCCGCCAGTTTTCAAACTAGCTGAAGACCGGCACTCGTGCCGCAGTCGGATGCCGGTTAGCGGTGTGCTTGATGAGGTAAGCCAGCCCTAGCTCTGGTAAGCGTAACCGGACAAGCGCGGCATGGCGCGCCCGGAGAGAATCGAGTCTCCTGCTCTCTTGCCGCCCTCGCGCGGCGTATGATAGCGTTGGCCGCAAGTGATGAACAATAAACTCGTTGGCGCGACGCTCGCGTTCCTATTCTCCCTGTCAGCCTTGCCAGAGCCCTCGCGTAGACAGGCTCCTCCTCTTTCGGATGACAATGCGACCGTGCTCCTGGGGAAGTCCCTCGCGGTCGAGTGACCTCAACGGTCAGGGCCGCCCTTGCAAGGGGGAGAAGGTGACCCAAAACCTAAAGTATCCGGCGTGACAGAGAATGGGAGCGGTTTAAAAGGATTAAGCGTCGTATAATCTCGTGCGTGCAACTGGGGAGCAGAACACATGAACGTACAAGAACAAATCAAGAAGTATGTTACCAGCCAACCGGAGCCAAAACGCAGTGACATGCGAGAGTTGCATCGGCTCACACTTCAAGTGTCACCAGAATGCAAATTATGGTTCTTCGATGGTAAAGACAGCAAAAATCATACTGTTTCCAACCCTACGATTGGATATGGATTTCACACAATAAAATATGCCAATGGAAAAAGTAGAGAGTTTTTCCAAATTGGTGTGAGCGGAAACAAAACCGGAATCTCTGTCTATATTCTTGGTCTCAAAGATAAGAAGTACTTAGCCAAAACGTATGGAAAAAAACTAGGCGAGGCGAGCGTGACCGGATATTGCATTCGGTTTAAAGCTCTAAAGGATATAAACATGGATACGCTGGAAGCGGTAATACGATATGGGCTTGCAGCGCAGATTGAAAAAGGCAAGCTGACGAAATAATTCCACTGTTAAAGGCAAGCAGTTATCGATGTAAAGGCGCTCCAGTATACGACCCCTACGGCCCTGACCCGCGCCACAAAGCCATTCTCTATAAAACGGGTCTCCCGCAATAGTCGTGCGGCTCTCTGGCAGCGCTCCTTGCCTTTCTCAGTTTGCCGTTGCCCACCGCGGAAGTATCACGAGCTAACTGGAAGTTATCGAACATGCTTGGTTGGCGCAATCGGAAACGGACCCACTACTGAACGCGCGTCTGCGAGGTTACAATTTTTTCAGAGATTTCGCGGCGTCTTTGAGGCTTTGGCGATTCCTGAAGAAATCCGCCCAGGGGTCTCTGGCTTTCAGACGTTTGCGAAAGTTGCCGAGATTGAAAGTTGCGGAGTCGAGGCTGGGTTTCACTTCGGACCAGGCCAACGGCGTGGAAAAAGGCGCTTTCTCGCGGCGGCGAACGGAGTAGGGGGCTACAACCGTTTGACCGAAACCATTGCGGAAGGGGTCGAGATACACGCGCTCGCCGCGCGCTTGAATCGAGTGTTCGACCGTCAGCTCTTTGGGGTTCGCAGCTGCGACGCGCGCGACGAACGCGCGGGCGAACTCTAGAACTTGATCGGCATCCGGACCGCTGCGTAGCGGAACGAACACGTGAATGCCTCTGCTTCCCGACGTCTTCGCGTAAGAATCCAGTTTCAGCGCGTCGAGACTTTCTTTGACCTGCAGGGCTGCGCGAGCTGCATCCGCGAATTTGCCGGTTGCGGGGTCGAGGTCGAAGCAGATCCAATCCGACTTGCGTGGCGCGCTTGAACGGCCGGCCATCACGTGCACGGCGATGCAGCCTAGATTGACGAGCGCGAGCTGTGTTTCGAGCGAACCGCCGACCACGTAGTTCGTTGAATCGGAAGAACCGCCCGCGTGACGAATACGTTTCGTGGGCGTGTTGAGCGGCATGCTCTTGGGTTTTTCTTTCTGATAGAAACATTTTCCGTTCATACCGTCGGGGCAGCGTTCGAGCGACAGAATGCGATCGCTCACATACGGCTGGAGCTTGGAAAAGATCGCGGCGTAATACTCCGCGAGGTCGAGCTTGGTGTAGCCCTCATTGGGCCAGAAGCTTTTGTCGGGGTGAGAAATGGTGACGGGAAGTTTGGCCATGGATGCCTCGGGCGCTGAACCGGAATTTACTCGGCGGCTTTTCGCTTTGCGCGCTTCGAAGGTGCGCCGGTCTTCTTCGCAGCAACGGCTTTTTTCGCGGCTACAGCCTTTCTTGGTTTGTACCCCGGATCGCCTGTGGCCGCCTTTTCGACGTCACCGCCTCCATCGCGCGCGATTTCTGCTAGAAGCTTGTTGCTCAAGATCGAGCGCGGCTTTTCAATCGTGACGTCTTTCGTTGAGGTGTACTGATCGCGATGCTTGATGAGCAGCCAAGATTTTCCGGAGCTACTGCCCCAGCCGTGCGTGCGAACGAGCACCCAGGAGCCTTTCAATTTCTTGCCGTGCAGCGTGAATTTCAAGTCGCCCTTCGCGAGCGCGGCGTTCACGTCGGGTGATTCGGGCGTCCACGTTCCTTCGTCCCACACCATGACGGCGCCGCCGCCGTATTCACCTTCAGGGATAACGCCTTCGAAGCTCGCGTAATCCACGGGATGATCTTCGACCTGCATCGCAAGGCGTTTGACCGAAGAGTCGAGCGAAGGACCTTTGGGGACGGCCCAGGAGAGAAGCACGCGATTCCATTCGAGACGGAAATCGTAATGGAGCGCGGTGGCGCGGTGTTTCTGTATCACGTAGCTGAGTGCGTCGTGCTTATTGGCCGAAGCGGTCTTGCCCGAAGGCTCGGGCGAGACGCCGAAATTGCGCTTCTTGGTGTATTCCTTCAGTGTCATCGGGGCATCCTCAGGTGAACGCTTGCGACAGCGTTCGCGCGGACATTACAGCATGAAAGGCGAGTCATGCACAGTCCATCGGGTCTGTGCTGTAGGGTGCGTTGACGCGCTCCCGACGCGAACAGCGCGCTAGATTCCGGCTTTCTCGATGAGGCCTTGAATTTTCGCGACGTACTCTGCAATCGCCTGCTCCTTCGTGTTTTCCGGCCAGCCCAGTTCGCGCGCGAGCAATTCTGCGACGGCGGGGGCGGCGCGGATCGCATCACGCCAGCCATACAGTTGCAATCCGATGCGCCGCGCAAGTACGTCCTCGATAGAAACAGCGAGCTCATCGCGGGCGGCGAAGACAACTTCCGCGCAGATTGGAGGCAGTCCTTCGAGCAATGGTCGAGCGAGTTCCGGCTTCCCTTCCGCGAGTTTCACTAAGTCGAGAGCGCACACGCCGTATTTCCCGGCAAGGTGACGCGCCGTAGATTCTGTGAGTGCGAATCGCGTGGCGAGCGATTTCCAGTACTCCGGCGAGTAACCAGCAGAACCGAGAAGCGGATGACTTAGAGTCGAGCACTTGCGCCCGGCATCGCCGAGATATTTCTGCACGGCGTTCAGGGTGTCTTCGGCCATGGCGCGATGCGTGGTCCACTTTCCGCCCATGATACTGATCAAGCCGCTCGCGCCATCGAGTTCAACTTCGTGATCGCGAGCGAGGCGTTTCGTTTCCGCTGATTTGCCGGAACTCACCAGCGGACGCAAGCCTGCTGTGCCGCTGACAATTTGGCTCGCTGTCGCGGGCTGGGCCAGATACTTGTTCAATTGCCGCAGGACGTAGGCGACTTCTTCTTTCTTTAGGTACAGTTCGTCGCTCAACTTTGCTTCGTCGTCGGTGGTTCCCACGAGAAGGCGTCCGTGCCACGGAATTGCAAAGAGCACGCGGCCATCTTCGGTTTTTGGCACCAGCAGCGCGTCTTCGCTGGCGAGCACTTCGAGCGGAAGGAGAATGTGAATGCCTTTGCTGAGGCGCATTCGCGGCAGCGCGGCAGGCGTCGCCATGCGGCGCACTGTATCGGCGTAGGGACCCGTGGCGTTGATGAAGGCGCGTGCGCGAATCGTAAAGTGAGCCCGAGTGAGTTGATCTTCGACTTCAGCCGCGGTGAGTTTGCCGTCGGGCGCCTTTTCGAATGCGACCACTCGCGCATAATTCAGCGTTTCGCCGCCGGCCGCAGCGAACGTTTTCACCAGCGTAATGTTGTAGCGGGCGTCGTCGAATTGACCGTCGGTGTAGGCCACGCTGCCGACGAGGCGATCGGCAGCCAGCGTTGGCATGAGGCGCAAAGTTTCTTCGCGCGAGAGATATACACTCGGCGCCAGCGCATCGCGGCCAGCGATCCAGTCGTAGAGTTTCAAGCCAATCTCGAAATACGGGACATCGATCCGGCGAAAACAGGGGGTGATGAATTGCTTGGTGGTGGTGAGAAACGGAGCGTTGCGCAGCATGTGAATGCGTTCGTGAAGCGCGCGCTTCAATACCGCGTATTCTTTGGGATCGAATCCACGGATGGCTTCTTCGAGATAACGCACGCCGCCGTGCGCCATTTTGGTGGAAGTGCTGGAAGTGGCGGAGGCGTAGTCGCCAGCTTCGAGCTGGACGGTACGGAAACCGCGCAACTGGGAATCGAGCGCGCAGCCAGAGCCGGTGGCGCCGCCGCCGATTGCGCAAACGTCAAACGATTGCCCTGCGATGCTGCGGAGCGATGCGGCGCGGGATTTCATCCCCGCGCCTCATGCGAGCGAAGAGTGAAGGCCACAAAGCTTATTTCGCGGAGCTGGCTTTCGCGGCGCGATTCTTCACGGCATCGAGCAGCGTGTCGAAAGCATCCGAGAACTGCTTGACGCCGTCCGCGGTGAGCTTGTCCGTGGCCGTCTTCATGGAAATGCCGGCCTTTTCCAGGCCCTGCATGGTCTCTTGCGCGGCTGGGACATTTTCTTCTAGGCTGGCGCGGGGCTTGCCGTGATCGCGGAAGGCATCGAAGGTGGCGGGGGGAATGGTGTCCACCGTATCGGGACCGATTAGTTCTTCGACGTAGTACACGTCGCTGTATTTCGGATTTTTGGTGCTGGTGCTGGCCCACAGAACGCGTTGCGTCTGAGCGCCGCGCGACGCCAGAGCGTCCCAGCGGGGGCCGCTGAAAATCTGCTTGTAGCGTTGATAGGTGAGTTTGCCGTTGGCGATGGCAACCTGGCCGTGCAGGCTGCGCAGCAGCGCCTGGTCACCGGCGTTTGTCGTGGTCTTGAGCTTGGCGTCAATTTCGCCGTCAACGAGCGTGTCTATGCGGCTGATGAAAAAGCTGGCGACGCTGGCCATGCGGCTCACGTCGCCGCCACTCTTGGCGAACGCTTCGAGGCCGGCGATGTAGGCTTCGGCGACGCGCACGTAGACGTCAAAGGCGAAGAGCAACGTGACGTTAATATTGATACCCTCGCTGATCAATTGCTGGAACGCGGGGATTCCTTCCGGCGTACCGGGCACTTTGACCATCAAGTTCTCGCGGCCGACGCGCTTCCACAAGCGGCGCGCTTCGTCCAGAGTTTCCTGAGTCTTGTGCGCGAGATAGGGAGAGACTTCCAGGCTCACGTAGCCGTCGCGCTTCTTGGTTTGCTGATAGACCGGGCGCAGAAAATCGGCAGCGTCTTGAATGTCCTTGATCGCGAGTTCCTCGTAGCGCGCTTTGGCGTCGAGGTCTTTGCGCTTTTCGAGTTCTTCGAGCGTCTTGGTGTATTCGGTGCTGCCGGTGATGGCCTTTTCGAAGATGGAGGGATTGGAAGTCATGCCGCGCAGGCCGTCTTCTTCGATCAGCCGCTTCAGTTCGCCGGAAGTGAGCAGGTCGCGGCGAATGTAATCGAGCCAGACGGACTGGCCAAACTTGATTAACTCTTTCAGTGGATTCTGAGCCGATTTGCCGGCGTTGGCAGCAGTGGTCGAATTTACCGAAGTGCTCATGATGATGTCCTCCTGGTCGAAACTAGAAAGTTGGTGCCGCAATTCGTTCAAACAGGCAGCCTCGCCGCACATCCGCGAGCGGGCGCCGCGAATAGCTATTCTACCGCACAATCAGGGACGATGCGCACGAAACAGGTTCATGGAATCCGTCCAGGATTATGATTAACCGAATCTAATGCGATGTTTTGAAAAGTTAGCTGGCGAGGTGGCCTCGTGAAGCTCCGCCACGGCACCGTCACCGACTATTTTGCATCGGTGAAATTTGCGCCGGTTCCGGCCAGGCCGCTCGACAACGGGAAGCGCTTTTTGGCGCGACGAGCCTGATCTTACATTGTTTCAGGCCCCCAGCGAGTTTGTGATCGAAGTTCTGCATAGGTTCGCAAAGACTGCAAATTGATTGGGGCGGCAGTCTTAGCGCATTAACAGCTCGCGGAAAAACGCTCTAAACCATTTCCTCAGGGCCTAAAGCCCAATGGAAGCCAAGCACTTATTGTCGAAGCCCTTCGACGCTGCCACAGGCAGGCTCTCAGGATCAACCAAAGCTCCGACCCCCTATAAACCGACTATTTCCGCAAACTGTTAAGACAGAGGCTTCACGTCTCGTCTGCCCGCCCAACCGTACTTCTGCAGCAGGCGAAGCGGACGGAGCGCAACGTACAACGGCGCCAAAGCGGGCGGCAAACGCATCATCTGCCAGTCATCCTCGGACGGAACCACCGCTAGACGCATTGCATAGCGCCAGCCGTCGAGTGTTCCCGCGAGCATTCGCCGGCGAAAGTGAAATCGTCCCGCGGCATCCAGCGTGCGGAACGGACGACTCAGCAACCCTTGGCGCACTTCGGCAGCTACTTGGCACGCCACGCGATCAGCTTGCACTCCCGCGCTCACCTCGGGAGGTAGCGACGCGTCGAGCACGCGTACGGCGAGCGCGAGACCTAGGTTTAACATGCGCGTCGCGTGCAGAGACGCCGCAAAGCGCGCGACACGGTCCCAATCCAGCGCCGGATGGGATTGAACCAGTTCACTTACATCCGCGATCCAGGTTAATCGCTCCCAAAAATCTTTCGAGCCGTGAATGCAGAGCATCGTCAGCAAGTCTTCCGCGATAAAGGTGAGAATGTCGCGATCGCTTAGGCGGACCGGCGCAAGATTCCGGATGAAGGCATCGAGATCTGGTTTGACGGGAAAATGCCGCAGGGTGATCTCGGTGTGCAATTCGACCAACGTGCGGCGCGGCTCGTCTCGATAATTGTACTCGCCGGGCACCAGTGATGCGGGGGCTCCGGGCGAGAGAATCCAATCGAATTTTGGTTTGTACCCGAGCGATACGATTATTTCATGCGCCTTCGGGAGGTCACTCTGACGCAGAATGATGTCCAGATCCTCAAATTCGCGAAGCGCAAAGTCACCGTAGGCCTGCGCGGCGACTACGGGACCCTTATAAGGAATGGCGGGAATCTTCTGGGCTTGGAAGAGGCGCAGAATGTTGATCAGTTCCGCAGTCAGATAAAGGCAGCGAACGGTATTCGCCCGGCAGGTCTTCTTCAACTGTTCTTGCGAGGCTGCCGGCGCGGCGTCGGGAGCGACGGCTGACAAGTGGCGCTCGAGCAAGGGCGTGATGGAATTTTCTTGTGCTTCCCAGAGCAGATAATCCCAATCCAGCGGGCCCGTAAGGATTTTGCGAATTGTGGATGCGACTTCGGGCGTGAGCTTGGTGCGGGCGCAACAGACGAGTAATCGCTTTTCCGGAGATGAGATGTGTTCGTTTGCCGGCGTCATCATTTCCCGTGCAAGTCCGCGACCAGCAAATACTACGCTATTTGCACGGATGCCACCGGAGGATTCTTCGCGCGCCGTTACTCGCAGGGCGTGGGCAAATTACGCCGCGAAATTAAGGGGGAATGAGGTATGCAACTCGACGCGGTGGCCGATCTTCAGCAAGCGAGTGCGGAAATCGGAAGAATCCAATCCTGCAGCGGTACAGACCATCTCGAAATCTTCATCGTTTTCGAAAAGAAATTCCTGAGCTTCGCGGCAAGCGCGCAGTGTGCCGTTGCGCCCATCCTCGACGGCGTTCAGAATTACCGCTAGCCACAAGCGGCGGGCTGAAATCAATTCTTCGGTAACAATGTCGTGCATCTCCACGTTTCCTTGCGCCGTGCTGGTGTCCATCTGTAGCCTCCAGCATCGCCGGATGCTTTCGTTCCCGGCCTGACGCAACGGATAGAAGCATCTGGAGCGCCAATGCATGGAGAGTCGGCGCGCGCACGGTGCGATACGGAATTGCATGAAACTGCGGGGCTTCCCTGCGAAGAACGGTGCGCGCTGCTCCGGATAGTGGAGAGTCCAGAAGCAACGATGGTTCGGAAGAGCCCAAGTGTTCCGGGCTGAAACAACGACGTACTATTGAGTGCGAGGTGAAGTCGAAGATTTTTTAGATTCAAGACTGAAACGCAGAGAGGAGATTAGCGAGCGACTTCGAGATTCAAGATGTCGCGCAACTTCGCTGCAAGCGCCGCCACCGTGAACGGCTTCTGCAACAGGACCGCATCGGTTTCCAGGATCCCGTGATGCATGACGGCCTGGTCCGCATAGCCAGACATGAAGAGAATGCGGATATCGGGGCGGATGCTCTTCACGCGTTCAGAGAGTTCCCGGCCGCTAATGCCCGGCATGACCACGTCGGTCATGAGCAGGTGAATAGGCCCGGAATGCAGCGCAGCCAATTCCAGAGCCGTGTGGCCATTCTCCGCTTCAATGACGGTATACCCCGTCATTTCCAGATATTCGCGCGCGAGTTCGCGTACGCCTTTTTCATCTTCCACCAGCAGGACTGTTTCCGTCCCCTGCGGCAGCGCCTTCCCGTCGATTCTGCGATCGCGGCCTGGCGTGGTTTGCTCGTCCCAGACGCGAGGCAGGTAAACTTTGAAGCTGGTTCCGCGTCCAGGCTCGCTATACACCCACACGTAGCCGCCGCTTTGCTTGACGATGCCGTAAACGGTGGCGAGGCCGAGGCCCGTGCCCTTCCCTTTTTCTTTCGTGGTGAAGAAAGGCTCGAAGATGTGCGCCTGGGTTTCGACGTCCATGCCGCAGCCATTGTCTGTGACAGCGAGCATCACGTAGGGGCCCGGCGAAAGCATGACGGAGGAATGCGAGAAGGCCTCATCGAGATCCACGTTGGCCGTTTCAATGGTCAAGCGTCCGCCCTCGGGCATGGCGTCGCGTGCATTGACTGCCAGATTCAGGATCACCTGCTCGATCTGGCTGCGATCCGCTTTAACCAAGCCGAGATCCGGCACGCTGGAGGTTTCGAGCTGAACGTCCTCTCCGATCAGCCGGCGTAGAATTTTCTCCATCTCGGAAACGACGCTTTGAACGCTTAGCACCTTCGGCGCCAGCATTTGCTTGCGGCTGAAGGCCAGCAATTGGCGGGTGAGGGACGTGGCGCGTTGCGATGCCGTTTGAATCTGTTCGGCGTTGCGGCGCAGCGGGTCGCCTTCGGCCAGACGCTCGGTCATCAGATCCGCGTAACCCTGAATGACCATCAGGAGATTGTTGAAGTCGTGAGCGATTCCTCCGGCGAGGCGCCCGACGGCTTCCATCTTTTGCGCTTGGCGGAGTTGCTCTTCCAGTTGCTTGCGATCGGTGATGTCCAGCGCCATGCAAATCGCGCCCTGCAGTTCGCCTTCTGCGGTGCGCAGCGGCTCTACGTGGCACGTGTACGATCCGCCCTTCCATTCCACGTGGAAGGTCGTCGGCTCGCCGGCGATGGCACGGCGATGGGCGGCGATGGGCAGGAACGCCGGGTCCGGCGTTTCGAAATAATCGAAAAGCGAAAGGCCCACAATCTGATTCGGTTTCAAGCACAGGCGCGTGAGGCCCGCGCCCAAAGCAGAGGTGAAGCAAAGGTCTTTGCCGACCGTCCACAGCACCGCCGGCAACTGTTCGACCAGGACACGAAGGCGCGCTTCGCTTTCGCGGATTTTTTCTTCGGCGCGTTTCCGGTCAATCGCCAGAGCGATTTGGCCACCGACGGAAGCCAGGAATTCCAGGTCGCGCTCTGTGTACGCAGCTTCATTTTCGTAATGCTGCACCACCAGCACGCCGATGGTGGCGGCAGGGGTGCGCAAAGGCACGCCCAGCCAGGAGGGCGAAGGTGTTCCCACCAGCTCGACTTCACCTTCCTCAGCAAGCCGATCGAAAACTTGCTGCGGAATTAGCATCGCGCGGCCGGTGCGATAGACGTACGCCGTGCAGCTTCTGCCCACCTGCTGCGGGGGAGGCGCTTCGTCGAACTGGTCAACGAAGAAAGGGAAGTGGAACATTCCGGAAGCGGATTCATACAGCGCGACGAAACAGTTCTCGGCATAGAGCACTTTATTGAGCGATTGATGAATCAGATAGAGCAGTTCGTCCAGGTTGTCGGTGACGTTGACGCCGTGAATAATCTCAAACGTGATCTGACGTTCCAGCTCGGAGCGTTTCCGCTCGGTGATGTCTTCCATGGTGCCTTCGTAGGCACTGACCTTGCCGTCCGCATCGCGAATGGCCCTGGCGTTTTCTGAAATCCAGATGAGCGCGCCAGTTTTCTTGCGCAGCTGATATTCGAAGGCCTCGACCGCTCCGTGTATTTCCATCGCGCGCTGGAATTCAATGCGTGTTTGCGGTTCCGCGTAAAAATCCTTGCCGATGTCGTGAACTGTGGCGAGCATTTCCGCCGGTGAACTGTAGCCGCACATGCGCGCCAGCGCGGGATTCACGCTCAGTAGTTGCCCATCCACAGTCGTCTGGAAGATGCCCTCGACCGCGTTTTCAAATAGCAGGCTGAGTTTTTTCTCGGCCTCTTGCTGCGCGCGTTCCGCTGCGCAGCGCTCGGTAATGTCCTGGTAAATTCCGTAGCAGCCGACGCTGTTTCCGTCCTGCCGCAGGGGCACGCAGGTGATTTGCACGGCAACGAACGAACCATCGCGGCGGCGGCGGCGGGTGTTCGCGCGGACTACTTCGCCCGTCGCTGCTCGTTCGCTGAGTTGTCGCGCCTCGCCCTGAAGTTCGTCGGACGCCAGCAGCACATCAAGCTCGGCGCCCAGAATCTCGGCTTGACGATGCTGGAAGAGATCTTCAAACGCGGGATTGCACATCTGTATGCGGCCGTTCAGGTCGAGGACCACCATGGCTTCAGGATGACTCGAAAACAGGAGCTGAAAGTCCAATTGTGACGGAAACGAACCTCCGGGACTCGCCCCGGACTGCGGGGACGTGGCTGGCCGCTTTCCCGCATGGGTGCGCGACGAACCGTCTCCATTCTTCGGCAAAGCTGCGGCCTTGTTTGGCATTTGCTCTGGCGGGGTACGAGATACTCGTACCCGAGGATTCCCCCACACCTTGTATAGATTGTGGCGAACAGAGCGGCAATGGTACCTTCGTACTAAGCACTCACATTTCCTATGACTTAGGGACAGTGAAAAGGTCAGTTTTCGCCAAGCTGGGGCCCCAGAGAAGGCTTCGCGGGTACGCTCTGATGATCGCGAACGCTCCGCGGGCGGGGCTGCAACTCCGGGGACTTCGACGTCGGTAGAGGCCGTCGGAAACCGGCTGCCAATCGTCCGGACGGGCTTCTTGAACGGCATTATGGGACCAGGCCGAGAATAGGGCGGCTCGATGAGGCAATCGCGGCTCGGCGCTGGTCGGCGGCGGACTCAGCCTCCGAGCCTGAATTCTTACTTAATCGAAAAAGGTGGACGCGGCTACTTCTTGGGGCGCGATTCTGGAGGCACTCCGCCCGTCGCGCGGTAGTAAGCCACCAGCAATCCGTAGTGCTCGCCCATGTGTTCGGTGAAACCGATCCAGTCGGAGAGATGCCTCAGCACACCGGCGTCGCCTTCCGTCTGGATCAGGGCGGCACCGTCTTCCACGGATTTTTTCAGATACGCCACGGTCTGCGCTTTGGTCTTGTATTGGCTCACCGGCGGATCGTTCTGCGCTTCGCCGACTTTGGTGCCAGCCTGATGATTGATGATGTCGTAATTCGACCCCGCAATGTGCAGGATCACTTGCTGAAACGTGCGCACGGCTGGATTCAATTTGTACGTGTATTTTTCTTCGGGCCAATCCTGCGCCATGGTTATCAGGCGGTTGCCGACGTCGTTCCAGTTCTCCAAAACGGCTTGCGTGGGCGTGGGAGGAGTTTTCGGCTGTGCGCCTTCCTGCGCGCGGGTGATGCCTGCGTGGCCGAGGAGCAGCGCCGGCGTGCCCAGGAGGAAAACTAAGCGAGCGAGTTTTTTCAAAAGTGATCTCCTTCTTTGGATTGCCCCGCCGTGCGCCCCAGAGCTGCCGGCTAGGCTACCGGGCTTTTGCGATCAAGTCCAGCACGTTTCGGGCGACAGCAATCACGGTGCTGCGAGTTTGGCGTGACGCTTCCCCTCCGGTAAGATGGTGGCCGGACTGTTGCTTGGATTTCCGACTGTCATGGGAAAAGACGACAAACTGAAAGCTCCCGCAGTAAATCCTCAGGAGACCTGGGCGAACGATATCGAGTTGATCGTCCGCGGCGAGCATTCCGATCCTTTTGCGGTCCTGGGCCCACACTGGACCGAGCAAGGCGGAAAAAAGTTACTGGCAATTCGCGTTTTTCGACCCAACGCGGCGGAAGCAACGGTGCTGTGGGGCAAGAAAGCAGAACCGCAGCGCACCATGCGAATACATCCCGACGGCGTGTTCGAAGCGCGCATTTCCACAAGCGGCGCTGGGAAGACGCAGAGCGAAGCCGTGGCACCCGATGGATATCGCGTGCAGTTTCGCTTCAGCGACGGAAATCTTTTCGAGACTTACGATCCGTATGCGTTCCCGCCCGTGCTTACCGAGTACGACCTGTATCTTTCAGGCGAAGGCACGCACTACCAGAAATACGAAAAACTGGGCGCGCACGTACGCGAAGTCGCCGGCGTGCGTGGCGTGCATTTCGGTGTCTGGGCGCCTAATGCGCGGCGCGTGAGCGTCGTGGGTAACTTCAACCTCTGGGATGGACGCATTCATCCGATGCGCCATCGCGGCTCGAGCGGCATTTGGGAACTATTCATTCCCGGACTGGATGAGGGCGAGCTGTATAAATTCGAGATTCTTTCCAGCGTTGGCGGCCAAGTTGGCTTGAAAACCGACCCGTATGGCTTCGCGGGCGAAATGCGTCCGAACAACGCGTCGGTGGTGCGCACGATTGATGGCTATCGCTGGCGGGACACCGCATGGATGGAGTCGCGCCCGCTGCGCGACTGGCTGCACTCGCCGATGACGATTTACGAATTGCACGCCGGCTCCTGGCGGCGCAAGCCGGAAGAAGGAAACCGCTGGCTCACGTATCGCGAGCTCGCCGCGGAATTGCTGCCGTACGTGAAACGCATGGGCTTCACGCACATCGAGCTGTTGCCCATCATGGAACATCCGCTGGACGCCTCCTGGGGTTATCAGACCGTCGGCTATTTCGCGGTGACCAGTCGTTTTGGCTCGCCCGCGGATTTCATGTATTTCGTGGATCGCTGCCACCAGCAGGAAATTGGCGTGATTCTCGATTGGACTCCAGCGCATTTCCCTCGCGATGCGCATGGACTGGGATTATTCGATGGCACGCATCTGTACGAACATGCCGACCCACGGCGCGGCGCGCACCCGGACTGGGGAACGCTGGTTTTCAATTACGGGCGAAACGAAGTGCAGAATTTCCTCGTCTCGAACGCGCTTTTCTGGCTGGACAAATATCACCTCGACGGACTGCGCGTGGACGCGGTGGCTTCCATGCTGTACCTCGATTATTCGCGCAAGCCCGGCGAGTGGATTCCAAACGCCTTTGGTGGCCGCGAAAATCTGGAAGCGATTGCTTTTCTGAAACTTTTGAACGAAGTGCTGCACAGTCGGCATCCTGGTGCGCTGATGATCGCCGAAGAATCCACGTCGTGGCCGGCGGTTTCGCGCCCGACATATGTGGGCGGCCTGGGCTTTGATTTGAAATGGAACATGGGATGGATGAACGATACGCTGCGCTATTTCGCGCTCGATCCCCTGTTTCGCCAGCACCACCACAACGAACTGACCTTTTCGATGATTTACGCGTTTCAGGAAAACTTCATTTTGCCGCTCTCTCACGATGAGGTGGTGCACGGCAAACGCACGCTGCTGGAAAAGATGCCGGGCGACGATTGGCAGAAATTCGCCAATCTCCGCTTGCTGTTCGGATATATGTATGCGCATCCCGGGAAAAAACTGCTCTTCATGGGCAGCGAGCTGGCGGAGCGGAACGAATTCTGGGACGAGGGTAGCGTGGAATGGTCGCTGGAGGACTCAGCGTCTCACCGGGGAGTGCAGCGGCTGGTGTCTGACCTGAATCGCCTGCACGCGACCGAACGGCCATTCTTCGAAGTGGACTTCGAATGGGCGGGGTTCGAATGGATTGACGCGAACGATGCAGCGGCGAGCATTCTTTCCTTCATCCGTAGGGCGCGAAACCTGGAGGATTTTGTGGTGGTGGTCTGCAACTTCACGCCGGTGTTGCGTCTGGATTACCGCGTCGGCGTCCCCGCGGCGGGATATTACCGGGAATTTCTCAATACAGATTCCGCCTACTACGAAGGCAGCGACGCCGGAAATGCCGGAGGCGTGCGCGCGGAACCCATTCCGTGGAATGGCCGTCCGTGGTCCATCAAGCTCCGCGTCCCGCCGCTCGCCGCTGTTTATTTCAAGCCGCAACGAGACTAATCCCCCGCCGTCCTATCCCGGTTGAATCGCAATCCGCCACCGCATAAGAATTCACGGAACATTTCTCCTACTGCCTCCGTACTTATGAGCAGGAAGAGCGTGGGAGGCTTCCATACATGCAAAAAGCGATGCGAGCGATTGGGGTGTGCTGTGTCTTGGCCCTAACGATCAGCAATTTAGCGGTAACGGCAATGGCCGCGCCGACCGAACGCTATATCCACATTAAAGTTAACGATTCCTCGAAAGGCGAGAGCGTGAACGTGAACCTGCCACTTTCGATGGCAGCGGCGATCCTGCCCACTGTGAATAAGGGCACTCTCCACAACGGCCACGTAACCATCGGCGCGGCGGATTTCAACGGCGTGGACGTGCGCGCGATATTGCAGGCCATTCGCACGGCTCCCGACAATGAATTTGTCACGGTGAAAGAAAAAGATCAGGACGTGCGCGTGGCGAAATCGAATGGAGACTTGATCGTACACGTTTTGGACAAGAGCAAAGACGGCGAGAAAGTGGACGTCACCATCCCCATGAAGGTGGTGGACGCGCTATTTTCCACTGCGAAGGAAAACGAACTCGACGTGGCCGCAGCCGTTCGCGCGCTTAGCGATGCGGGCGACGCGGTTTTGGTGACCGTGCAGGACGCCACGGAGCACGTGCGCATCTGGATCGATTCGCATAGCTCAGCGGAGTAAGTCCGTGGAAATTCGCGCAGGAGGTGCAAGATGGTTTTACTAGGAAAAGTGGCGCTGGGAATCGCGGGTACCGCGCTTGCGGGTCTCGGGCTGATTTGCAGCGAAGGGATGATCGAAGTGAACGTGGTTGAAAAGCAGCCGGAAGTTCATCACGTTTACGTTCTTGCGCCGGCGATGCTCGTTCCCATTGCGACGCACTTAGTCCCCAGCCGCAAACTGGGCCGCGCCTCAGCCGAAATTAGGCCGTGGATGCCCACGATCCGCGCGGCGCTCGAGCAACTGCGCGCCGGCGAGGACCTAACGCTGGTGGAGCTGCGCGAACCAGGGCAACACGTACTCGTCGCCAAGTCCGGCGGTTCGGTAGTGGTGGACGTCACAGATAAAGATGACATCGTGCACGTTTCCGCGCCGATACGCGCGATCGAAAGCACCGTGGAACAGGTCGCCGCCGCGAGTTCCGAGACTCAGGACTAAATCGCGGCGGATTCCCTTACTGGCGGGCGCAGCAAGGCCCCTTGCAAGCGCCCGTCAGAATTGGAGTCTCGGCGTCTATCTGAAAGTTGCAAGACCGTACTTCAGCGGCTGAAGCCGCTCTGATTTCGCCTTATTTATGTCGTAGCCAAAGCTACGACCTACAAAGATTGCCGAGATCTCAGACACACTCTGAAGCCACGACATACAAGGATTCGAGTTTTCCGAGATAGGGGCTCTAGCGCGGCGGAATCCAGTAAACTTCTTCCCGCAGGGCTTCTTTGAGGTAACCGCCGCGCAGCAGGACACCCCTTCCCAACTCAATCATCTGTGGGTGACCGCAAAGATAGCCGGTGGTATCGGCGGGATCGAGTTTCCATTGGTACGCGTACTTGCGGATAATGTCTTCCACTCTCCCGGTTTCTCCGCGCCATGCCGTGTCCTCCCAGGAACGACTAACGGTTGGCACGTACTTCAGCCACGGCACTTCACCGGCGATGCGCTCGAGTTCGTCGCGATAGCCGAATTCCCAGGAACGGCTGGCGCCCTGAATTATGTACAGCCGCAACTCGCCCGGAAATTTTCCCTCCTTCCAGTCGGCATACAACGTGCGGACGTAGGAAACGTACGGCGCAATGCCCGTGACCGTGGCGAGCAGCAGATGGTTGTGGCGTCCGCTTTTCAGATCCAGCGTGAAGCGGCCCTTGGCAATTTTCCGCACGGAAAGTTCATCGCCCACTTGCAGTTTGTGCAACAAGGGAGTCAATTCCCCCTGCTCGATCAGTTCGAAGAAAATTTCCAATTCGCGCTCGTAGGGCGAGGATACGATCGAGTACGCCCGTTCAACCCGCTTCAGCGGCGAATCCACTCCCAGAGTCGCGTACTGCCCCGCGACAAAATTGAATTCGCCGCCCGGGTCAATCTTGACCTTCCATAGATCTGGCGCGAAATTTTCGCGCTGCGTGATGCGACCACGGTAGAATTTTTCGCTGGTGGAAACCATCTAGCAGGTCCCCCAAGTCCCTTTAGATTCGCGTGCTACGTGAAAGACGCGCCTAAAAAAAAAGAAGAGGCGCCCCGGAGCCAGTGAGGCGCCTCTCAAACCTGAAATTACCGAATCCCTATCACGGATGTTGCTGGTCTTGCTGAAACATCATCGGATTAAACGGCTGCGGAGTCCCGGTAATCTTGTCCTTGGCATCGGTGATGACCTTCGTCAGCACCATGGACGTGTCTTTTCCCTGGAACTTTACCAGGCCATAGGGGCCGGCCTTGGGAGCTACCCAGGCATCGCCTGAGCCGTCCTTCATTTTGTAATGCTCGGCAGTGAAAGTTCCTGCGGGAGTGGTGATGGATTCGCTCCCAACGTCTTCGGCCCGCTCGCGGATATCGGCAGACTGCTTTTGCGCGCTCGATTTCATCATGCTCGTCGGCATTTCCATCGGCGGACGGTTCCCCATTTGCATGATCATGCGAGAGATAACGGTGTCCGTTCCGTCCACAACCGTCAACGTCTTGTGGACCATTCGTCCCATCGATGGATCGGAAAAGGTGGTTTCGAACCAGTAGCCATCTTTGCCGCCGACCGATTCCTTGCCGACGACGGCGATTTCCATTTCCAGCTTGGTGCCCTTTTCCGTCGTCATTTCGTATTGGCCGCCCGAACCCACGACCGGATTGAAGATTCCACGCATCGCCGGACCGGCGTGCATCCCCATCTGCGCGGTCGCGAACCCGGGCAATATCGCGAACAGAACGCCAAGGCAACCGAAGCGCGCCGCTATCTTCATGAACACTCCTCGCGTACTTGAGATTCTGAGCGATTGAGACTAGAGGTCGCGTCCCAATGTATCCGTCATCTTGGTAATGTCAAAGCTGGCTTCTATTTTCACGTTGGTGACCACGGACAGAAAATCCACAGTCTTTACATCCGCGCCGATCGTGGACATCCCGCTGTCCGACTGCTTCCTAAAGATAAAAAGAACGGACAGTATCTTTGTCCCGTCCTCGCTGTTCTGGATCTTCACGCTGGAGGGCGCGATTTTTTGTTTCGTTTTCCTGTCCATCAGGAAAGCACCGTGTTCCAGAATCTTCTCGTCCACGGACTGGAACGGCTTCATGTCCGCTCCCGCCACCACTATCTCGTACGTTTCGCTGAGATGCGCGAGCTCTTGTTCCGCGGCGTCTTCCTTAATATGGGCTGTGAGAATGTCATTCCGAAGAACGGCCTCGCGGATGGTCCGCGACGACGCCCAGCGCACAACGAATGTGGCTAAGGCCGTCTGGGGACCAGCACCCGCATCAGCGCCGCCACCGCCCGGGCCTGTGCGGGGTGCTTGGCCCATGCGGGCGGGCGCTGGTTGCGCCGCCGTGCCACCGCCATCGGCATCGCCCGCCGCAACATCTCCGTTTCTCCAGGGAGCATCAACTTGGACACTGCGCACCCACGGGGAAGCGTCGAGCACTTTGCGTATATCTTTGGCATCCCACTGCTGATACGGCTTGGACTTCCACGGATCGCCGCCCGCCCATACGATTGCTGCAAGCAATAGGGCGACGCAACCGGAAAGGAAAGCCTTGCGCAAATTCTCCTCGATCTTGATTGGCGCCAGATTTAGCCGGTGTTGCACGACGGATATTCGGTGGGACGCAATATCCCCCGGCTAGGCAGCCGACAATCTATCCGCCAGCTTGCCTGGACGCAAGCGTTTTTGCTTTGGGGTAGCCGGAAATATTGGTGGCCTCGGGGCCGCCGTAAACGTGCTCCACGCGGTAGATGGGGCTCTCTCGGGATTCGAAGTGCGTGCGCATGAGCAGCTCGCCTACCAACCCTACGGCCAACAATTGGACTCCGAACAAGGTCAGCATCATTCCCAGGACCAGCAGGGGCCCATGCTCCGCGAAGAGGTCCAGCCGCCACCACAGCAGCTTTTCGGCCAGCAGAAACGCCATGATTCCGCCGCCCAAGAACAATCCCAGCAGTCCTGGAGGACCGAAGAAGTGCAGTGGGCGCGTCATGTAGCGCATCAAGAAGCGAATGGTGATGATGTCGAAGAAAACGCGCAGCGTCCGCGAGATCCCGTAATGCGACTGGCCGTCTGGCCGCACGATGTTGCGTATCGGAACCTCAACGATCTTGGCCCCATTCCACGCCGCCAACGCGGGAATGAAGCGGTGCATTTCGCCGTATAACGGAACGTCTTTGATGGTCTCGCGGCGGTAAACCTTGAAGGTCGTGCCGAAGTCGTGGATGGGGACGCCGGATAACTTGGCCATCATCCAATTGGCTACCAGCGACGGCAATCGACGCAAAATAAAGTTGTCCACGCGTTTTTGCCGCCAGCCGCTCACGATGTCGCAGCCAGTGGCATCCAGAGTTTCGAGCAGAACCGGAATATCGGCAGGGTCGTGCTGCAAGTCGCCGTCCATGGAAATGATCACATCGCCGGAAGCGTAATCAAATCCCGCGGCCAGCGCCGTAGTCTGGCCGTAATTGCGCTTCAGGCGAAGCACCGCGACGCGCGGATCCTCCTCGGCAATCTCGGCGAGTATCTGGGGAGTCGCGTCCGAGCTCTGGTCATCCACGTAAACGAACTCAACTGGTTCGAATCGCCCGGTCATGATCTCGCTCAACTGCCGGTGCAATTCGCGGACGCTCTGTTGCTCGTCGTGAAAGGGCACCACCAGGGAAAAGCGTGGCGGGGTTTTGGGGTGCTCGCGCATGTACTTAGTTTAACTCGCGATAGCTGATTAAGCGAACGCCGCGTTCGTTTAATGCAATGCGTACGTTGGGGTCGAGCAGCGCAGCGAGTTCGGTTTCGCGTTGCTCTCGCAGCCGGGTGCCCGACTGCACCAGGTCGGCGTCGCAAATTCCAGGATGCAACATTATTTCAGTGCTGCCGTCGTCCAGTGTATCAACCATACGGCGCAGCGCGGCGGCGCTCACTTGGCCAGTTACTGCCAATCCCAGGAAATGGTCCGGAAAGAGAAGGCCGTACTTCCGGGCGATGGCCAGGAAGCGCGGAGCGACCGCGCGAACCGCGCCCGCCGCCACGATTTGCATGGTAATGCCCTTCTCGTCGGCCTGCATCGTCTGCCAGGAGTCGTGAAGATTTTCCACAGGCTTGCGTACTCGCTTGATTCCAAATTCTTTGGCGACTCTGGCTAGCGCTTCCATCACACGAGGATGCGCGTGCGTATGTTTGTGGGTATCCAGGTGCGTCGGAGTTATTCCGGCCGCCCGAATTTTTTCGATTTGGGCGCGAAGCTCTCGTTCGATCTCACCGGCCGGGATCATGCCGGAGCTAAGCCGGGCGACGAACTTCGGGAGGGACTCGGGCAAATTGCCGTCCGCGTCGGCCAGAGACCCAACCGTTTCCCGTCGAGCGATACATTTTCCGCCGACGAGAACTAGATGGCAGCCAACTCCCAGCTGTGGATTCGCGGCGATTCTTTCCACCGCATCGTCGAATGAGGGACCATTGGCCATCAACGTGGTGCTCGTGAGAATCCCTTCGCGGTGAGCGCGAATGATTCCCTCGTTCACACCACGCGTCATTCCAAGGTCATCGGCATTGAGAATCAAGGATTTCATTCGGGGCTGTGATATTTTGCAGCCGAGTAACGATGATAGCAAGCGCACGAACCGGCGCAGCCGACCCGCACGCGCGCGTCGCGCAGGCAAACTTCTTTTTGGGCAGGAAAACTCGCGGTCACGTCTGAAAAAGACTGCGGGAAACGCGCGAGCGCATTTTTGAAAACATTCCATCGCCAAACCGCAAAGAAAATATAAAATTTTTGTAAAAGTTTTCAACAGTTCTGTTGAAAACCGTGTGGAAATGAACGCACGGAAAACGAATTCGTTCTGCAATGCCAAGGCTTAAACCTGTTTGCACTAATTCCGGGCAGCGCGGAATCGTTAACTTAAAAAAGCGATGGGAGCACGCGGAAATTAAAATTTCGGGGGGATCGAAGCTAATACCAGCGAGGAGCGGCTTCGAGCTTGATTTCAATTGTCTCTTGATCTTTTTCGATGTCGTACCACTTGCCATATGTGTGCAATCCCTTGGCAATCACCTGAATCAAAATCTTGCCTTGCGGCACCGCGGGAACTTTCACCGAACCGTCTTCGTTCGTCTTGAAGCTCAATTCGGCGAGTTTGTCTTTGCGTAAGAATCCACCAGGCTGATTGAAACGGACGTACACGCTGGCATTTCCTACCGGCTTGTCTTGGCTGTTGGTGACACGGATCCTTAATCGGACCGTGGTGCCGTCGGAAGTTTGATCGTCTTTCTGGCTGGGCTTGTCGGTGGCGTCAGCTTGACTCTGGGTCGGGGTCTTGCCGGCGTCGTTCCCCTGCGCGCGGCAGGCGTCGGGAGCGAGCAATCCCGTTGCCAAAATTGCGGCCACTGCCAAGAGAGAGAATAATCCGCGAGAGAAGGCGCAGCGCCTCATACCTCCTTCTTGTACTCCAAACGGGGCGGTCGCTCAAGCGCATACGTCCAGGGACGTTGGCGACGGCGCTCGTCAGAGGTATCGAATACGCAGGAGGTTTAGAACCATGACCCTAACACCTTTTGCTGCGGCTGCGTTGCTGCATCCTTAACAATGCACTGGGCGGTCGGTGTCGTGATGGCCTCCGCCTGACGTATGATAAAGGGTCAAATCTGGGAGCCAACACGGATCACCGAGGTCCGCTGTGAGAACGTAAGACGCTAAGTGCCCTGAATTTGCCAGTCGCACGACCTTTCTCAGGCAAGCTCTTGGAGTGGACGCCTGGATTAGGCGCAACGCGAAGCTGAAAAAGTTCGCAGGAATCGTGTCTGGAGGAAAGTGATGGGTTTTTCGACCGATGCAATCCACGTAGGCCAGGAGCCGGACGCGCTGACCGGGTCAATCGTCGCCCCGATTTACCAAACCTCGACCTACGTGATCGAACAGATGGGCAAGAGCAAGGGCTACGACTATGCCCGCACCAACCACCCGAACAGAAAAGCTCTCGAGCGTACCATCGCAAAGCTGGAGGGTGGCCACGCCGCCTACGTCTTCACTTCCGGCATGGCGGCGATTGATGCCGTCTTCCGCCTGTTGCGCCCGGGCGACCACACCATTCTTTCCCAATCGGTCTATGGCGGCGTGTTCCGCATCACGACGCAACTTCTGGTCCAGTTCGGACTGGAATTCAGTTACGTGGACACTTCTAATTTGGAAAAAGTGCGGCAGGCCATCAAGCCGAATACGAAAATGATATACGTGGAGACTCCCACGAATCCCACGATGATCGTGACCGACTTGGCCGCCGTGGCAAAACTGGGGCACGAGCGAAATCTGACGGTTGTAGTGGACAACACATTCCTAAGTCCTTATCTCCAGCAGCCCCTCGCTCTTGGCGCGGACATCGTCGTGCATTCCATGACCAAATTCCTGAACGGCCACAGCGATTGCACCGGGGGAGCGGTGATCGTCAGCACACCGGAACAGGCTCAGAAAATATATTTTGTGCAACGCTCGGCGGGAGCAGGCCTCGCTCCCATGGATTGCTTCCTGGTTTCGCGCGGTGTGAAGACGCTGGCGGTGCGCATGGACCGCCACAATTCCAACGGGATGACGGTGGCGAAGTACTTGGCGGCTCATCCCAAGGTGAAGCACGTCATCTTTCCCGGCCTCGCTTCGCATCCGCAGCATGAAATCGCCAAGCGGCAGCAGCGAGGCTTTGGCTCCATGATTTCCTTTGACCTGGGCCCGCGGGAATCGGCCAAGCAGTTTCTGAATCACGTGCGGCTGTGCTCGCTGGCGGAAAGCTTGGGGGGCGTCGAGACGCTGATTTCCCTGCCGGCGCTTATGACGCATGCTTCCATCCCGCCGGAAATCCAGATGCAGATTGGGATCACGCAGGGGTTGGTGCGCTTGTCCGTCGGGATTGAAGACGTCGAGGACATTATTGCTGATCTGGACCAGGCGCTCGCTCAAACCTAGCGCTCCCGGGTACGACCGAACTCCCTGCTGCGTCTGGGATGACACGCTGGCCTGTTCGCGGCAGGCCCGCCGGCTCCGCTCCGTTGCGAACTACCGGGGCTTCACAGACGCTGCAATCCAATCCAAATACTCGCGCGACCCCGCTGCGATCGGCAAAGCGATGATTTCCGGCGCTTCGTAGCTGTGGAGCTTGCGCACCGCATTCCGCACCGCCGTGAAACGCTTCTTGCTCGTCTTGATTAACAGCAGGGACTCCTTCGCCGACTCCAGCTTTCCCTTCCAGCGGTATGTGGACGCTACCGAGACCCCGATTTCGCTAACGCATGCCGCCAGCCGCCGCCCAACCAGCGCTCGCGCGATCTTGCGCGCCTCTTTTCGTGACCCACAGGTGACCAGTACTATGATTTTGTCCGTCATCTTTGCCGCCCACCCGCCTTTACTCTTGCGACTCGCGCCGTTCTTCCGTGATTTTAGTGCGCAGGCCAAGATACAATAGTCGCGCGTGACGAAACAAACGATCCATTTCGGCACCTCCGGCTGGCGCGGCGTGATCGCCGACGATTTTACCTTCGCTGGAGTTCGCCGTGCCTCGGCTGCCGTCGCGGGACACGTCTGCGCGCAGAAGAAAAATCCTAAAATCGTCGTCGGCCACGATACGCGCTTCTTTTCTCCGGAATTTGCGCGCACCGCCGCGCAGGTGCTGCGAAAAAATGGATGCGGGATCGTTTTCTGCCCGGAACCGACGCCGACTCCTGTGCTGGCCCACGCCATCATTCACAATAAACTCGATGGCGGCGTCAATATCACCGCCAGTCACAACCCCGCCGAATACAACGGCCTGAAATTCTCAGGCCCCGACGGCGGCCCGGCTCTGCCCGACATCACCAAGGACATCGAAAAACGCGCCGCCGCATTGCCGGACGACGAAGAAAGTCATTTCCAGGAGATTGCAGACGATTTCGAGCGAATTGATCCGCGCGGCCCTTACTTCGCACAACTGAAAAAAATGATTCGCTTCGACGTGCTGGCCAAGGCCAAAGGCAATTTCGCCTACGACGCCGTGCACGGCTGCGGGGCGGGCTGGCTCGATCGCATTCTTACCGACCACGGGATGACGGTCGAATCCATTCGCACGCTGCGGGACGTGCTATTCGACGGCACCGGCCCGGACCCTTCGGAAGAAAATCTCGCGCCGCTGAAGCAGCTGGTACTCGAAAAGAAATCGCTCGCCGGGCTTGCCACGGACGGCGATGCCGACCGCTTCGGGATCCTCGACCGCGACGGCACGTTCGTGCAGCCGAATCATATCCTGGGACTAGTCTTCGATTACTTGCTCGAAACGCGCGGTGAAAAGCTGGGCGCCCAGCGTAGCGTCGCCACCACGCATTTGATTGACGCCGTTGCGCGACTGCACGGCGTGAAAGCCTACGAAACTCCGGTGGGCTTCAAGTACGTTGGCCCGCTGCTGCGCGCCGGCAAAATTACGCTCGGGGGCGAAGAAAGCGCGGGCATGACCATCCACGGCCACCTCCCGGAAAAAGACGGCATTCTGGCCTGCCTGCTCGTCGCCGAAATGATTGCAGCGCGTCAGAAGTCGCTGGGTGATCAGCTGCGCGATCTCTTCCGCCGGGTGGGCGGCGAATATTGGCCCGTGCGCGAAAATTTGCATCTGCCCGCGGAAGCTCAGGCGAAGCTGGCGGAGCGCTTGCGCGAAAACTTCAGCGAATTCGCGGGACACAAAGTCGCCAAGATCGACCGCACGGATGGGCTCAAGCTGATCTTCGAGGACGGCTCGTGGATTCTGATGCGCCCTTCGGGCACTGAGCCGGTAGTGCGGATTTACACCGAAGCCGCGAAGCTGGCAGCCGCTAAGAAATTGGCAGAGGAAACGCGCGCATGGATGACCCAATGAACCGCCGCGTCAGCAATCCGCCGCCGCAGAAAATCGAAGCGACCATTCCACGCCAGTCCTTCGCCGAGCAATTGAGCGCGTTCTGCCGTCGCAATTTGTATTGGTTTCTGATTGCGGGATTTGTGTTACTGCTCCTGCAGGATATTTTCGGGACGCACGGAGTGCTGGCGATGCGCCGTTCGCAGGCCGAAGCGCGGAAAATTCAGCAGGAAATTAATCAGTTGGATGCCGAAAATAAGAAACTGCAGAATCACGTGAAGGATCTAAAGACCGATCCTTCCACCATTGAATGCGTCGCCCGCGAAGATTTCGCCTTGGCACGCCCGGGAGAATTGATTTTCAAGACGCAGCCGAAGCCCGGGTCGCAGGGCTGCTCCGCGATGAAGCCTTAATCCTTCGTTGCTGGTCAAAGCGCGCGTCGCCACCAGGCAATCACTTCCGCGCCCTTTCCCTTCCAGCGCGTGCGCGCGACCGACAACAAAACCATCGCCGTGGTGATGATCAGCAGCCCGAAAGTCGCCATCGGAACAGACTGCGCGCCTTTCTTTAGGATTGAGAACCTGCCGTACACGAACTCGATGTGCACCCAATAAACCAGCAGCGACGTCTGGCCCAGCTGAACCATCGGGCTGAACGGGATTCGCGAAACTACGGCGCGACACCATAGGTAGCTCAGCGGAAACAGCACCAGCAGAATGCCCACGCGCGCGAGAAAAAAGTTGGGGCTGGAGTGCCAGTAGTCGTACACCCGATAGAGCTGCATAGACCGCGCATCCAGCCACATCGAAAAATAGTACAGCGCGATTCCCAACGCGCCCAAGAGCGCGACGGTTTTCGCCTGGTTCTTTATCGCCCAATCGTCGAACAAGAAAAACCCCAGCGCCAGGCCGGCAAAGGCAAACGCCGCCCACGGGAACACTGGGAAGAGCCACGGCTGCGGAGTTTTGAACGTGTGCACGCCGTTGATGTAAGACTCGATGTACCACGGCAGCCAGCGCGGCTGCCACGTGGTGTAGAGCGGCGGCGTGGCCAGCGCAATCGCCGCCGCCGCCAGAAGCGCGAGCACCAGATTCGCCGCGCGCGTGCGTGCAAACCAGCACACCACGCCCATCAGGATCATCGAGAAGCCGATGGTGTTCAGAATATCCACGCGCAGCAGATCGGTCCAGGGCGCCCAGGGCAGCCCGAGCAGATATTCCTGTAAACGGAAGCCGTAGCCGAGCGCCAGGATTTCCGCGCCGCGCAGAATCGTCTTGCGTGCGATTTGGTTCGGCGGCAGGCCTTTGCGCCGCAGCTTGTCCGTCACCAGCGCGAACGACACGCCCGCCAGAAACAGGAACAGCGGTGCAGGCAGCGTGCCGCTCAGCTGCGACCACTTGAAAAATTTCGTTTCGCGCGCGGATGGACGCAGCCACGAGTCATACGCATGCACTTGAAACATCAGCAGGCAGGCGAATCCTCGCAGCCAATCAATGTAAGTAAATCGTTCGGGTTTCGCGGGCGCAGGCATGCGTATGGCGTCGTTGTGAGCCGCACCAGAATCGCATAAGAATCTTCAGGCCGGAACCCGAAAGAAGTTTCCGCAGCGCGCCCGTCTCCCATACGCGGACTGATCAGGCGCTTCGGCCTGCGGCCACAAAAAAAGCGACTTACTGCAGCCCGCACACGCGTTGATTCTGGTTCATTACAACTCGTCGACACTGGTCCGGCAGAAGCAAGTCTGCGCTATGGTCAGAAAGTGTTCCGATATGCCTTACACCGGTTTCGCGAAACCTCAGAACAAACGCTTCCGAGCCCAAATAGATCGTCCTGTCCGCAGTCTCCGTAATTGAGTTTATGTAAAAGGAATAGCCCTGGAATAGCTCCATCCAGAATAAGTGATTCACATCTCCTGATGGAGTCAACCGCCAAACACCAAGTTTCGTCGCCGCCAAAACAGAGTCATCCGCCTGGGTCACGAAGGCCCGGGGATCCGACGCCAGATGAGCGGCGAATTCGAACGAAACATGCATGTCGTGGGGATCGGACCGCATTAAAACATTGCCAAAGTCGCCGGACATATGAGCGAGGCCGGAAAAAATAAATATGGCCTCGCTCACCGGGATGATCCCTTTTATGTTGTGCATCACAATTAGTTTGCCGAGACTGCCGGCCCGCGAGAGTCTAACGCTCTATTCGGAAAGGCGGACCGCCATTGAAGTTCTTTCCGGAACTGGCGCGCAGTTCAGTAAAATCTCGAAGTGTGACTAAGAGCTCTCCATCGTGGTCCATGAATTTGCCCACCGCCGCTGTCGCTTGGGCCGTGATCGTGGGTCTTGCCGCGTTCTACGGAATTCGGCTGGGCTACTCCGGAGGTTCGTTTGCGCTGGCACTCGGAGTGGCTGCGGCGCTTTTTGCGCTTGCGTTGTTTCTCGCGGCGCCGCGCGTGCTCGAACGGGCGCGTCATTTGTTCGGCGAACACGGCGCGGTGCTCGCGCCGCTGGTGCCTCTATTCGCTGTACTGATTTACACCATCGGCGTGACCGCCAATTGGAAAATGGCACTGCTCGGCGCGGCCTATACGGTATTGCCAGCGCTGCTCGCAGCGACATGCATCGGGAAACCCGCCGGCCAGTGGCAGGACTACGCCGCCGTGCTGCTGATCTGGTTGCCCGTGGAACTCCGATGGAGGGGCCTTACATTTTTGTACGTGCTGTTCCCTTATCCGCCGCAGCTAATGCACACGCTGACGATCTTGTTGGCGCTCAGCACCGGCGTCGCGGCGTTCGTGCTCTTGCGGCGTCTGGACGGCATCGGTTACGCGGTGGAATGGCGGCGCGGCTTCGCCTGGAATGTGATGTTGCACTTCGGTGTGTTCGCCGTGATTGCCGTGGCCCTGGGTCTGCGCATCGGATTTCTGACGTACGCGCCATCGCTCGCGCGCCTTCGTACCGCGCCGATTGAGGTCGTCGGAATTTTATTTTTCACGGCGTGGCCGGAGGAATTTCTGTTTCGCGGAGTGCTGCAGAATATTCTTTCGCGCACGTTCAAGAATCGGTGGGCCGGCCTGATTGTGGCGTCCGTCGCTTTTGGCTTTGCGCACATTTTCCACGCGCCTTATCCGAATTGGAAATATGTGTTGCTGGCAACGGTGGCGGGATTGTTCTACGGCCGTACCTGGATTAAAACGGGGTCGCTATTCCCCGGCGCGATCGTTCATGCGCTGGTAGATATTCTGTGGCACATCTTATTTCGCTAGAGCCACGCGGCAGGATTTAACCGCGCTGCAAGGAGAAGAAGAGCAGACTACTTCACGACTCCGTGCAGCGGACTCGATGCCGAAGCATAGAGTTTCTTGCTGATGCGCCCAGCCAAGAACGCTTTGCGGCCCGCATCTACCGCAGACCCCATCGCCTCGGCCATCAGCACGGCATCCTGCGCCTCGGCAATCGCGGTGTTCATCAGTACGCCGTCAGCGCCTAGTTCCATGGCCAACGCCGCATCCGAAGCGGTACCGACGCCCGCATCCACAATCAGCGGCACTTCCGTGATCCGCTCCCGCAAAATCCGCAGGTTCGTCACATTCTGAATTCCCATGCCGGAACCAATCGGCGCGCCGAGAGGCATCACCGCGGCCGCGCCCGCGTCAATCAATTTTCGCGCGACGATCAAATCGTCATTCGTATAAGGGAGCACCACGAACCCTTCCTTCGCCAAAATCTTCGTCGCCGCGATCAATTGCTCGGTGTCCGGAAAAAGCGTTCGCTGGTCGCCGATCACTTCCAGCTTCACCCACTCCGATAGACCGACCTCGCGCCCCAGCCGCGCCGTGCGCACCGCTTCATCCGCGGTGTAACAGCCCGCCGTATTCGGCAGAATGAAAAAATTCGCGCGGTCAATGTAATCGAGCAGGGATTCTTGGGACTTGTCGGTGAGATTCACGCGCCGCACCGCGACGGTGACCATCTCCGCGCCCGAAGCTTGGTGCGCACGGCGCATTTCGTCGAAGCTGCGGTATTTCCCGGTGCCCACAATCAGGCGCGAATTGAAACAGCGCCCGGCAATCATCAGTTGGTCGGCCATCACGCTTCTCCGAATCTTATTGTACAGCGCGCGGACTGCGCGAGCCGCGATTCCAGTTGGCCTAGGCGCCCGGCCCGCAGAGGTTATACGCGAAACTTTCGGTCTTTGTCACGCTTAGGGCCACGCTTGGAGCTACGCGTGATGTTGCGGCCGCGGCTCTTCCACGTCTGCGTACAGCCGCGCGATCACATCGCGGTAACGCTCTTCAATCACGCGCCGCTTCATTTTCAGGGTGTAGGTCAGCTCGCCGCTGGCATAGGTAAAATCCTGCTCCAACAGGGCGAAGCGCTTGGGCTTCTCGTATTGCGCGAGCGATGCCGTCAGGCGTTCGATCTCGTGCGAGATTAAATCGCGCACCCAGGGATCTACAAGCATCTGCGCACGCGTCGAAAATTCGCGCCCTTGCCGCTTCGCCTCGGCTTCGCTCGTCGCGAAATTCAAAACGATTAATACAGAGACAAACTTGCGCCTATCACCCACCACAATCGCATTCGTAATGTACGGGCAAGACTTCAGCATATTCTCGATCGGCGCGGGCGCGACAAATTTTCCCGCCGCGGTCTTCAGCAGTTCTTTCTTGCGGTCGGTGATGATCAGATATCCGTCCGCGTCCAGCTTTCCGATGTCACCGGTACGGAACCACCCGTCTTCCGTCAACACTTCGCGCGTTTCGGCGGGCTTGCGATAGTAACCCTGCATCACGTTCGGACCCTTCACCAGAATCTCGCCGTCTTCCGCGATGCGCACTTCCACATGAGGAATAGGACGCCCCACCGTGCCCACTTTGTTCGCTGTCGGCAAATTCGCGGTAACCACCGGCGCAGTCTCCGTCAGGCCGTAGCCCTGAAACACCCGCACATTCAGCGACCAGAAAAATTCCGTGAGTTCCGGAGCGAGCGGCGCCCCTCCGGAGCAGAACGTGCGAATCTTGCCGCCCAACCCCTCGCGAATCTTTGAATAGACCAAACGGTCCGCGATGCTCCACCGCAACTGCAGTCCGCTGCTGGCCTTTTTCCCGTATGCGCGCCACGGAACCGATTCCTGCGCCACGCGCAGCGCCCAATCGAAAATCTTGCGCTTCAGGCCCGTCTCGCGATGCCCCTTCTCCAGAATGTTCGCGTAGAGCTTCTCGAAAAATCGCGGCACGGCAGCCGTCATCGTCGGATGCACTTCCAGCAGGGCTTCTGCGACGGCTTCGATCTGCTCGAGGTAGGCGATCGAAACGCCGCGCGACAAATAGCCGTAGCCGACGCTGCGCTCGTACACGTGAGCGAGCGGCAAAAATTCCAGCGCGACGTCATCGGGCTCGAATACATATTCCTTCAGCGAATCAATCGAATTCGAACTGAGATTCGCATGATTCAGCATCACGCCCTTGGGCTCGCCCGTCGTTCCCGAGGTGTAAATGATCGTCGCCAGTAGATCGCCTGCGACCTGCGCCGAACGGCGCCGGTATTCGGCGACATCCGCGTCTCCAGCCGTGGCAATCAACGTCTCATAGCGCAAAATTTCCCCCTGCAGATCGCTCGGAGGAGCCACCGAAATCACATGCTCCAGGCCGGGCATGCGTTCGCGCGCCTCAGCGATCTTTCGCGCTTGCGTTTCGCCCTTGGTAATCACGATCCGCGCGCCCGAATCGTTCAGGATGTAAGTCAGCCGGTCCGCGGACTCGTTGAAATACACCGGCACGCTGGCCGCCCCCAGCCCGGTGATCGCGAAATCAGCAACGTGCCATTCCGCGCAGTTGGGCGCGAATATCCCCACGCGATCGCCCGCCTTGATTCCAAGTTCGCCCAGCGCTTTCGACAAGCCCGCCACGCGCCGCAGCATTTCGCCCGCGGTGATGGATTCCCAGCCATTCGCAGTCTTGGAAATTTGCGCTTTCGGATTGGCGTAGCGGTCTACAGCTTCCAGGAAAAGTTTGTTCAGCGAGGGATATTCCATGTGCTCTCAATCAACTCTAGCGTATAGGCGCAGGACGTGCAACGCGCTTGGCCGGATGCGTTATGGCCAGGCGCGAAGCCTGCAGCCGCGCTACAAATCGGGCGCCGGTGTGCGATAAGATGCCTGCGGAGGGATTCCATGTCGAAGCTGGCCACCGAACAAGCTTCCGGGTATCAACCGGTGCGTGCGCCGCGCGGCTCCGCGCTTTCCTGTAAGGGCTGGCAGCAGGAAGCGGCGCTGCGCATGTTGATGAACAACCTCGATCCGGAAGTCGCCGAGAAGCCCGAAGATTTGATCGTCTATGGCGGGCGCGGCAAGGCTGCACGCAACTGGAATTGCTACCACGCGATCGTGGCGTCGCTGCGTTCGCTGGAAAATGACGAGACCCTGCTGGTGCAATCCGGCAAACCGGTGGGAATTTTTCGCACGCACAGCTACGCGCCGCGCGTTCTGATCGCCAATTCTAACCTCGTCGGGCACTGGAGCGACTGGAAACATTTCGACGAGCTCGATCGCGCCGGGCTGATGATGTACGGCCAGATGACCGCCGGCAGCTGGATTTACATTGGCTCGCAAGGAATTCTGCAGGGAACATACGAAACATTCGCCGCAGCCGCGCGCCAGCATTTCAGCGGCGACCTCGCTGGAAAATTGGTAGTGACCGGTGGCATGGGCGGCATGGGAGGAGCGCAGCCGCTGGCCGCGACTCTGAACGGCGCGGCGTTCCTGGGAATTGACGTAGACCCCGAACGCATCAAGCGCCGCGTGAAAACGGGTTACTGCGACGTGATGGTCAACGATCTCGACGAAGCGCTGCGCATCCTGAAAAATGCGGTGCGCAAACGCGAAGCCACTTCCGTGGGCCTCACCGGAAATTGCGCGGACGTGATTCCCGAACTCGCGCGCCGCGGCGTCGTGCCCGACCTTCTCACCGATCAAACCAGCGCGCACGACCCCATCGGCGGATACATCCCGCAGGGACTGGACGTCGCGCAAGCCGCCGAGTTGCGCAAATCCGATCCCGCCGCCTACGAAAAGCGCTCGCTCGACTCCATCGCGCGCCACGTAGAAGGCATGCTTGCGCTGCAGAAAATGGGCTCGGTAACTTTCGATTATGGCAACAACATCCGCACCTTCGCGTTCCAGCAAGGCGTAGCGAACGCTTACGATTTTCCCGGCTTCGTGCCTGCCTACATCCGCCCGCTGTTCTGCGAAGGCCGCGGCCCGTTCCGCTGGGCGGCGCTTTCCGGCGAGCCTTCCGATATTCATCGCACCGACCAGCTGGTTCTGGAAATGTTTCCGCACGACGAGATTCTTTCGCGCTGGATCAAGCTCGCGCAAAAGCGCGTGCGTTTTCAGGGACTGCCCGCGCGCATCTGCTGGCTTGGTTACGGCGAACGCGACCGTTTCGGTATGGCGCTGAACGATCTGGTCGCGCGCGGTGAATTGAAAGGCCCCATCGTGATCGGGCGCGACCATCTCGATTGCGGTTCGGTTGCTTCTCCCTACCGCGAAACCGAAAAAATGTTGGATGGTTCGGACGCCATCGCCGATTGGCCTCTGCTCAATGCATTGCTGAATACCGCCAGCGGCGCCAGTTGGGTCTCGATACACAATGGCGGCGGCGTGGGCATCGGCTACTCGTTGCACGCCGGTCAAGTGACGGTCGCCGATGGCTCGAAAGAAATGGCCGAACGCATTCAGCGTGTGCTGACCAACGATCCCGGTATCGGCGTCGCGCGCCACGTGGACGCCGGCTATCCCGAGGCTGTGGCCTTCGCCAAAAAGTCCGACTTAAAAATCCCGATGCGCAGCGAGTAGCTCGCGCATCTGATATGGCGTTGCCGCCCTTCACCGGGAATCCCTGCTCTGTTCGCGCGCAACAAAAGGAGTCATGATGATCGTAATCACCGGAGCCACAGGAAACACAGGCAAGCCCGCAACCGAAGCGTTGCTCGCGAAGGGTGAAAAAATTCGCGTCATCGGTCGCGACGCGTCCAAACTTCAGCCATTCGTGCAGAAAGGCGCGGAAGCTTTCGTTGGCACCGTGGAAGATCCCGCGCTGCTGCGCAAAGCATTCCAAGGCGCGCAGGCGGCATACGTGATGATCCCGCCCGACATGCAGACGAACGACTATCGCGCCTACCAGGAGAAAATCGTGGCCGCCTATGCCGCCGCGATTGCCGATGCCAAAGTCCCGTACGTCGTGACTCTCAGCAGCATTGGAGCGGACTTGCCCGAAAAATCCGGCCCGATCCTCGGCCCACGCAGTTTGGAAACAAAATTGAATGCCATCAACGGCCTCAACGTCCTGCACCTGCGCCCCGGCGGATTCATGGAGAATCTTTTCATGAGCGTGCAGCCGCTGCGCACCATGGGCATGCTTCCCGGCCCGCTGCCCGGAGACGCAATGCAGGCAATGATCGCCGCGCGGGACATCGGTGCGTACGCCGCGGAAAGATTGCACGCGCGCGATTTCAGCGGCAGTTCGCTGCAGGAACTGCACGGCCAGCGCGACATCAGCATGAAAGAAGTCGCCGCGATCGTCGGTCACGCGATCGGCAAGCCCAAGCTCGGATATATGCAAGTTCCCTTCATGATGCTCGAGCCGGCTCTGGTGCAAACTGGCCTGCCAAAATCGACGGTCGCTCTAATGATCGAGATGTGGAAATCGATCAACTCTGGCACGCTCAAGCCGCACGAACCCCGGAACGCGAAAAATACCACGCCAACTTCGATCGAAACCTTCGTCGCGGAAGTTTTCGCCCCGGCGTACTTGAGCATGGCCGCGAAGGCGTAGCACTGGCTTGTTGTGCGAGCACTTGTGAATCGTCCTGTGGCGCGATTCATAAAATCGGCCTCAACCATTGACGGTTCCGCGTCGCCTGTAGTCTTTTACTCCCCGTCGGCGTTAGTATCGCTTCACCCGTGCCCGACTGCCTCATCACCGGCTGCTCGCAGCTGTTGACCTTGCGCGGACCAGTTCCCCGCCGCGGCAAAGCCCTCAGCGACCTCGGTATTATTCCCGATGGCGCCATCCTCATCCACGAAGACCGCATCGCGGCGATCGGCCCACGCCGCCGCATCGAAAAATTGCGACAAGCGCGCCGCGCGGAAAAATTAGATCTAGCGGGACGCGTGGTTCTCCCGGGCTTCGTGGATTCGCACACGCATTTGATTTTCCCGCGCAGCCGCGCGCATGAATACGAAGACCGTATCGCCGGAGCAAGCTACGAAGAAATCGCCCGAAGAGGCGGCGGGATACGCTCGACAGTAGACAGCCTGCGCCGTGCCACCCCAAGCGCACTCAAGAAACGCGCCATAGCCAGCCTGAACGAATTTGCCACTCACGGCACCACCACCGTCGAGTGCAAAAGCGGCTACGGCCTCGACTGGAAGAGCGAACTCAAAATCCTGACGCTGCTCTCGGAACTGCATCAGGAGCATCCGCTCGATATCCACGCCACGTTTCTCGGCGCGCACGTCGTTCCGCGGGAATATCGCAGCCGCCCGGACGTTTACGTGAAACTGCTCGTTGAACGCTGGATTCCCACCGTAGCCATGGCTGGCCTCGCAGAATTCTGCGACGTTTTCTGCGATCGCGGCGCGTTCACCGTCGCGCAGTCGCGCAAGATCCTCGCCGCGGGACGCGCCGGAGGTCTGGTCCCGCGCATTCATGCCGCGCAGCTGGCGAACACCGGCGCAGCCCGCCTCGCCATCGAATTGCAAGCAGCCAGCGCCGACCACCTGGAAAAAATCAACGCCGCAGACATTCGCGCTCTCGCTCTCTCCAACGTCGTCTGCACTCTGCTTCCCGGCTGCTGCTTCCATCTCGGCCTCAGTCATTACGCTCCGGCGCGCGAACTGATCGAAGCCGGCGCCATCGTCGGCATCGCCACCGATTTCAACCCCGGTACCAGCCCCACGCTCAGCATGTCCATGATTTTGTCGCTCGCCTGCACGCAGATGCGCATGACGCCAGCGGAAGCCATCAGCGCCGCTACCATCAACCCCGCCTATTCGCTGCGCGCCCATGATCGCGCCGGCTCCCTGGAAGTTGGCAAGTATGCGGACATCGCCGCCTTTGACGTGGCCGACTACCGCGAAATCCCGTATTATTTTGGTGTGAACCTGTGCGCCTTGACCGTGAAACGCGGCACCATCATCCACTCGAAAAATTTCTGATAACGAACAATCTTGCGGGTGTTGTTTACTATATGGGCCCTGGAGATCGTAAGTATCGAGGTTTTGGCAAGCATGGCTTGGGCGCCCGTCGGGTACTGGCCTACGAGCAATTGGGGAAGTCTCGTGAGCGTGGTTGGGCTTTTCGTTAGCGGCGCTACCTTGCTAGTAGCGAAGGCCGCTAGGCAAGCGGCTGAAGAAGCGAAGTCAGAAGCGCCCCGACGAAATTTGGCCGATGAATTGGAACAGGCTCAGAGCAAGACGGAACAAGTTGGTAGCCACTTGGGCCAGGAAAAATGGGAAATCGTTCTTCTACGTTCGCAGAAAGTGGTTACATCTTGCGGCCAGATCCTGCGAAGGTGGGGATCGCACGATCTCTCCGAGGAGTTCTGTGACAACATTCTTGTCGCTCAACAACAGGCGGGTTGAATCGCTCGCGTTGCGCTTCGAGCGCCCCGAATTCCTCCGACCGAACAGGAGATGCGCAGGTTGGCTGGTGCTCAACACAAGGCGCTGCAATTGCTTTCGGGCGAAACAGCGGAGATCATGGGTAGGATAGAGGCGAGGTGAGAGCATGCCCCAAAAAGAAGTAGAGCTGGTCGAGCAGTTATTGGAAAAAACGAGGGCCAAGGCGACACCCTGGGAACTGACCGCCAGGGACAATGAGTTCGTGGCGCCCTTCAAGGGTCAGGTGACGTTTACGGTCACGAAGTATGACAATCCAAGCTATTACGCCGATTCTTTCAGACCAATCATGCGCGACCCTGAATATCGCGAAATGCTGATGCTCGACACTAGGTCCGGCTTCGCGGCAGTTGAAAAGTCTCTAGGTGCACTTTACCAAGTGGCGCACGACTCAGCCCTAAAAGTCGAGGAAACGATTGACGCGATTTTGGATGACCTCCAGAGTGCCAGCTAGACTCTGATCGCCCTGACTCTTCCTATGAAACGACTCGTCGAAACTGTTCCGAATTTTTCCGAAGGACGCGATATGGCCAAGATTGGCGCCATCATCGCCGCGATGCGCGCAGTGCCCGGCGTGTACCTTCTCGACCGCGAAAGCGACGCCGACCATAATCGCAGCGTCGTCACCATTGCCGGCGAGCCTGACGCGGTCGCAGAAGCCGCCCTCCGCGGTGTGGGAAAAGCCGCCGAGCTGATTGACCTCACCGAGCATTCGGGCGCGCATCCGCGCATGGGCGCGACGGACGTCGTGCCGTTCATCCCGGTCGAGGGCGTCAGCATCGAAGATTGCGTCGCCCTTGCGAAAAAAGTTGGCCGCGAAATTTGGGAGCGCTATCGCATCCCTGTCTATTTCTACGAGGCCGCCGCGCAGCGTCCCGAGCGCAGCAACCTGGAAAACATTCGCAAGGGCCAATTCGAGGGCTTGCTCGCCGAAGTTCCCAAGAATCCCGACCGTGCGCCAGACATCGGCGAACCACGGCTGCATCCTACCGCCGGCGCGACGGTCGTTGGCGCGCGCAAATTCCTGGTCGCCTACAACATCAACCTGAGCACTCCGGACCTCGAGATCGCGAAAAAAATCAGCAAGAACATCCGATTCTCGAATGGCGGCCTGCGTTACGTGAAAGCCATGGGCGTCGATCTCCGCGCGCGCCATCTCGCGCAAGTTTCCATCAACATGACGGATTTCGAGCAGACGCCGCTGCATCGCGTTTTTGAAATGGTGAAGCGCGAAGCGGAACGTTACGGCGTCGCGATCGTGGGCAGCGAAATTGTCGGCCTGATTCCCAAGCGCGCCATCGAATTGACCGCCGACTTTTATCTGCAGCTGGAAAACTTTTCGCCCGCGCAAGTGTTTGAGAATCGAATTGAGGCTTCGCTTAGCGGCAACGTTACTCCTGACGGCCCCGGCAAGCTGGCAGCACTCGCGCAGCCCTTTCTCGATGCAGTCGCGGAGCCTACGGCCACTCCCGGCGGCGGTTCCGTCGCGGCGCTTGCGGGCGCGCTCGGCGCCAGCCTCGGCCAGATGGTTGCCAGCCTCTCGCGCAAGAAAAAATCGCAGGCCGCTTACGTGGATCAACTGAGCGACGCCCTGGCCGAATTTCAGGTCTCTTCGCGCGCGCTTTCGGAAGCGATTGATCGCGACGCGGCTTCCTTCAACCACGTGATGACTGCTTACAAGTTGCCGAAAGATACGTCTGAACTAGAGGGCCAGCGCGACGCCGCGATCCAGCAGGCGCTGCACGGCGCGGCCAGTGTTCCGCTCGAAGTCGCGCGCCAGGCTACGGAAGTATTTGACCGGCTCGGGCAACTGCAAAGCATCTCCAGCCCGTCTATGTATTCAGACATCCGCGTAGGGCGATTGATGGCTGCCGCGGCGGTTCGCGGCGCTCTGGAAAATGTCGCCATTAATCTGGAATCCATCACAGATAGCGAATTTGCCAAGCGTCTGCGCGAGGAGTCCGCAACTCTTGCGGCGCGTGTCGCCGAAAGTCCGGTTGGCGTCAGCCGGTGAAAACTCTATCTGAAGGACTAATGTAAGGATTTGAACTGAGGGGATACTCAATGACAAAACCAATCACACGCAGCGCAATTTCAGGCCTACTCGCCTTCGCTCTGGTGTTCGGCACCATAAGCATCGCTCCGACGCGCACCTCGGCCGGATCGCTGAGCACGGCCATCATCGGCATGTTCCCAAAAACCGTCGGCGAATTTTCCTACGCCGACCTGAAAGCCGCGCGCAAATTTCCCTGGTTTTCGCAACTCTACGGCCAGGTGCTGCCGCCGAAATTCCGCCAGTTCGAACAGTTTCTCGGTTCTTCCGGTGTTGATCCGAACTCCCAGGTCGAAGAGATCGCGTGGGCCAACATCAGTAGCGGAAGCGCTGACGACGTCGTGGGCATCGCCCTCGGCCAATTCGACCCTTCCTCGGTGGAGACCAAGCTCAAGGCGCAGAAAGTGCCCTCCTTCGAAGTCCAGGGCTACCATCTCTACGCCTTTGGCAGCGGAGCCGCCGCCGGAGATATTCTGTTCGTCTTCTTCGATTCCAGCACTGCCGCTTTCGGAAACCGCTCCGTTCTCGAGCACCTCATCAACGTTCGCATGGGCGGTGAGGAAACGCTTCTCACAGGCAAGCTTTTCCCGCTGATCACGGAAGCCAACGGCAACGGCATCATCTGGGCTGTCCTGGATAAAGACCACACGCACCTCGCGATGCAACAACTGGTTCCGCAAGCAGGGCAGTTCCCGCAAGCCGCCGCCATCATCGGGCGCCTGCACGCCATGATCATCAACATCAATGCGGATAGCGGCGTGGACGCGCACTTCCAAGCCGTCTGCGATTCGGTGGACGACGCGAATCTGCTGGGCGCCGCGATGCAGGCGGGCATCATGTACCGCAGGTATCAGGAAGCGCAGGGCAACCCATCGCTGGCGAAAACTTTGGATCAGGTAAAAGTAACGCCCACCGGCGATCGGCTGAAGATCGAAGCGCCTGTGAGCCAGGAAGAATTGCTGTCGCTGATTCAGACCAAGGCTTTCGCTGCGCCGATGTGAGCGACGTTTCGTGCGACGGCGCAGGCCGGTCCAACGACTCTGCAGCAGAATTAGGTCTTTTGGGGGGTCGGAGCTTCAGCTAGGACAAGATGTGCTCCGCTTGAATTGGGCTTCAGGGCCTGCGGACACAGCTTGAGGCCTTTTTTTGCAAGCTGTCGTGCTGACCCTGCGAGCTAAGCGTTGGCCTTGCGTCCACCGTCACAATACTTGGTCAACGTCATGCGCGACAGGCCGCCACTCGTCGCATATTGGACCCGGTCCACTTTGGTCATCTGCAGCGCCCTGCTCAACCCAGCACCGGGATCGGCCGCCGCGTCGCCGATAAACGTATCGAGCCCCGCGGTAGGCAGCGCTTCGCCAGTGTGTTCGATGGCCACTTCCACGCGATCCGGATAATCCGAAACGATCACCCTTACAGTTGGTTCCCCGTTCGCGTGGCCTTCCATCAGCGGAAAAGTCTCGCGGCACGCCTCCTCTACCGCTGATGTGAGCCCCTGCTGACCCGCTTCCGACAAACCGCAGTGTTGCGAAGCGTGCTGCACCACCGCAGCGATCGCCCCGAAAAACCGGGTGTCTTCGTGCAGGATCAATTCGGTGCGCGCGGGTTCGGTGTTCATTCTGAATTACTCATGGATTAGTGCTGTTCGGCGTCGGCGAGTCGGACGTCGCAGGCCTCGCGGCAGTCTGGACAATAGTACAACCCATCCACCGCCAGCCGGATATTGTGTTGCGCTTGGCAGAAACAGCAGAATTTCTCGCAGGTGCACTGCGATTCCGGCTTTTCGCATTGCGAACAAAGTGTAAGCACCGTTCTGCCTCTGCTTCGAATACGCGTTCGTTTCGCTCAACTCATAGTAGGACATGCGCGACGCAGCCACAAGCGCCTTGCATTGCGTGATTCCCTGCTCTGCACGCGGGCGATGCAATGCGCTGCGAGGTGGCGAAAATGACCAGCGGTCGCGTTCCTTGACACTCCAAAACTCGCATGCTACGTTCGATGTTTCGCCGCTTTAATGAGAAACCCTCTGTGAACACATCGGCAACCGTGGAATTGCGCAAGACCGCTCTGAATTCCGTCCATCGCCGGCTGGGCGCGAAGATGGTCAATTTCGGCGGTTGGGATATGCCTTTGGAGTACTCCGGAATCATCGCCGAGCACCAAGCGGTGCGCACGCGCGCCGGCCTCTTCGACGTAAGCCACATGGGTGAACTGGAAATCCACGGTCCGGGCGCCTTGCAGCTGGTGCAGTGGGTCAGCTGCAACAATGCCGCGAAATTGAATGTCGGCCAGGCGCACTATTCAGGGTTGATGACCTCCCGCGGCACGTTCGTGGACGATCTTCTGGTCCACAAAATGTCGGACACGCACTATTTGCTCTGCGTCAACGCCGGCAATCAGGACGACGATTTTCAGCACATCGTTGCGAACAACAAATTCGACGCCGCGGTCGAAAACTCCGGCCCCCGCTATTCTCAGCTTGCGATTCAAGGACCGCGCGCAACGGAAATTCTGCGGCAGCTTACCCCGGCGCCGCTCGATTCAATCCGCTACTACCATTTTACGTTTGGCAAGGTCAGCGGCGTTGATTGCCTGATCGCGCGCACCGGCTACACGGGTGAAGACGGCTTCGAAATTTACTTCGCTCCGGAACATTCCGACAAACTCTGGAACGATCTGATGCAAGCCGGTGCAGCCGCCGGAATGATTCCCTGCGGCCTCGGCGCGCGCAACACTCTGCGTCTGGAAGCAGGCATGTGCCTTTACGGGCATGAAATTGACGACACCACCACGCCCTGGGCAGCAGGACTCGCCTGGATCTGCAAAATGGAGAAGGCTCCGTTTCTCGGCAGCGATGCCCTCGCGCAACAGAAGCAAACGGGCCTGCCGCGAAAGCTCGTCGGATTTGAAATGCTCGATAAGCGCATCGGGCGCGACGGCTACCCGGTGCTGATCGGAGGCCAGGAAGCCGGCCGCGTCACGAGCGGCTGTCCCGCGCCGTTCCTGAAAAAAAATATCGGGATGGCTTACGTTCCCCCGAACTCGACTGCCGTGGGCACGGAAATCGAAATCAGCATTCGCGGACAGGCGGCGCCGGCCCGCATCGTCGCCTTGCCGTTTTACAAGCGTCCGCAATAACTCGCGCGCATCCAATCGAAAGGGGCATCATGTATCCAGCCGACTATCGCTACACAAAAGATCACGAGTGGATCAAACTTCAGGGTGACATCGGCACCATCGGTATCACCGATTACGCGCAGCAGGAATTGGGCGATGTGGTATTCGTGGAGCTGCCCAAAGTAAAGGCGAAGATTTCCGCAGGCAAGTCTTTAGGCAGCGTGGAATCGGTAAAAGCCGTCAGCGAAATCTATAGCCCCGTGTCCGGCGAAGTCACCGAAACGAATCCTCTGCTGATTGACGCGCCCGAAAAAATCAATACCGACCCGCACAACACCGCCTGGCTCATCAAGCTCAAGCTCGCGGATCCGAAAGAAGTCGCGGCCCTGATGGACGCAACCGCCTATCAGGCCTACATCGCCGAGCAAGCCAAGGAACACTCCGCCTGATGCGCTATCTCCCTAAAAGCCCCTCCGAGCGCCAGGAAATGCTGGCTGCTATCGGGACGCGCTCCGTCGAAGAGCTTTTCAAATCCATTCCGGAAAAATTCCGGCTGCGCGCCCCGCTCGATCTGCCCGGCCCGCTTTCCGAAGCCGAGATCATTCAATATTTCCAGGCGCGCGCCGCGGAAAATGCGCGCGGCTACGTTTCATTTCTCGGCGCCGGCGTGTACCAACATCTGCGTTCCGTCGCCGCCGACGCGCTGATCCAACGCGGCGAGTTCCTCACTTCCTACACACCGTACCAAGCCGAATTCGCGCAAGGCACGCTCACTGCTATTTTTGAGTTTCAAACTTTGATGTGCCAGATCACCGGCCAGGAAGTCGCCAACGCCTCCATGTACGACGGCTCCACCGCGCTCACCGAAGCGGTCCTGATGGCCGAACGCCTCACCGGCCGCCGCCACGTGCTTGTCGCGCGCTCGGTGCACCCTGAATATCGCCAGGTTCTGACCACGTATGCGAAAAATCTCGGCTTGGAGATTGAAGAAATCGGCTACACCGCGTCCGGGCAGCTCGATCGCGCCGCGCTGAAACCGGAAACGCTCGCGCGCACAGCGGCTGTGGTCGTGCAATCACCGAATTTTTTCGGCATTCTGGAAGAGTTGCCCGCGCTGGCCGAAGTCGCGCACGGTTCCGGCGCGCTGCTGGTCACCGCCATCACCGAAGCTGTTTCGCTCGGCATCGTTCGACCGCCGGCCGAAGCCGATATCGTCGCCATGGAAGGTCAAGCGTTCGGCATTCCACCCAGTTACGGCGGCCCCTACGTCGGCGTGATCGCCACTCGCGAAAAATTCGTGCGCCAGATGCCCGGCCGCCTTGCCGGACAAACTACAGACGCCGCCGGCAATCGCGGATTCGTGCTCACGCTCGCCACCCGCGAACAACACATTCGCCGCGAGAAGGCCACCTCCAACATTTGCACCAACGAGGCCCTCTACGCTCTGGCCGCCACCATTCACCTGTGCTTGATCGGAAAGGAAGGCTTGCGCGAACAGGCGCTGCAAAATCTCGCCAAAGCCCGCTTCGCGCAGGCGGAACTTGAAAAAATTCCAGGCGTGCGGCGCGTTTTCGGCGGCCCCACTTTTAACGAGTTTTCGCTCGAATTTCCGCGCTCGGTGAAAATGATCAACGCCGAGCTGCTGAAGGAAAAAATCATCGGCCCGTTTGCGCTCGGCACGCAATATCCGGAGCTTACCAAGCGTGCCGTTATCTGCGTCACCGAAACCGCGCCGCGCGCCGAAATCGAACGCTTCGCCGTCGCGGTCCGTCGCATTCTCGAAAGACCCGTTTAAGGAGCTATAAGGTTTGAATCCCAAAATCACCGATCTCGAAACGCCCATCAAGAATGTAGGCAAAGCTCGCGCGCACGTCAGCCAGAACGAAGGCCTGATCTTCGAACAATCCGCCCCCGGCAAACGCGGTATGGAACTCCCGCCGCTCGACGTCCCCGCCGTCGATCCCGCGAAAGCTCTAGGCTCCGAATTCACGCGCGCTGCGATCGAAGGTTTCCCCGAAGTCAGCGAAATCGAAGTCATCCGCCACTTCACGCGCCTTTCCACATGGAATTACGCGATTGATCTCGGCATGTATCCGCTCGGCTCCTGCACCATGAAATACAATCCGCGCGTCAACGAATTCGTCGCCCGCCTCGACGGCCTCGCCTGCGAGCATCCCGAGCAGCCCGCCGAAGTCTCGCAGGGCTGCCTGCGCATCCTGCACGATCTGCAGAAGTGCCTGCTCTCCATCACCGGGATGGACGCGGCCACGCTGCAGCCCGCCGCCGGCGCGCAGGGCGAACTCACCGGCTTGCTTATGATTCGCGCGTACCTCGAGAGCCAGGGCAACCCGCGCCACAAAGTCCTGATCCCCGATTCCGCGCATGGCACCAATCCCGCTTCAGTCGTGATCGCCGGATACGAAGTGCAGAACATCAAATCCAATAGCCGCGGCCAGATTGATACCGATCACTTGCGCGAATTTGTCACCGATGATGTCGCCGCGCTGATGCTCACCAATCCCAGCACGCTCGGCGTCTTCGAAGAACGCATTGCCGAAATTGCCGCCATCCTCCACGAACGCGGCGCGCTGCTCTATATGGACGGCGCCAATATGAACGCGCTCGCCGGCGTCACGCGCCCCGGCGATTTCGGCGTGGACGTGATGCACCTGAACCTGCACAAAACGTTTTCCACTCCGCACGGCGGCGGAGGTCCCGGCGCCGGTCCTGTGCTCACCAAGAAAATCCTCGAGCCGTTCCTGCCGGTTCCCGTAATCGTGCAGAAACCGGACGGCACCTATGCCCTCGATCACAATCGCGCGAAATCCGTGGGACGCGTCCGCGCCTTCGCCGGAAATTTCGGTGTGCTGCTGCGCGCCCTAGCCTACACGCTCGCTTACGGTTCCGGAATCCGCCAGGCCACCGAAGATGCCGTGCTCAACGCGAATTACATTCGCAAGAATCTCGAGCCTTATTTCGATCTCCCGTATAACCTGCCCTCCATGCACGAAGTCGTCTTCAGCGATGCGCGCCAAAAAGCGAAAGGCGTAAACACGATGGACATCGCCAAGCGCCTAATTGATTACGGCTTCCACCCGTACACCACGGCCTTCCCGCTCATCGTTCCGGGAGCGATGATGATCGAGCCAACGGAATCCGAATCGAAGCAGGAGTGCGACCTATTTATTGACGCGATGCGCTCCATCGCCGCCGAAGCCGACGCCACTCCTGATCTGGTGAAGACTGCTCCACATTCCACACGCGTCGGCCGCCTCGACGAAGTCGCCGCCGCGCGCAAACCGATTCTTCGTTGGAAGCCCGCGTAGCACCGGCGACTTTTGAGAGTCACAAACAAAGCAGCGCTGCAGCGGCTCTCGCGCACCGTGCCCGTTTGCTGGCATAATGTATGTGACCATCAGAATATTGAGCTTTGCCTTAAACACTACCGAATTGCACCAGAAAGAGGACCAGCGTGACACCCGAACAAGCCGCCTTTTTCGCAGAGACTCTGCTGCCCCAGGTACAGAAGGAGTACCTCACCACTCGCCGCGTTCTCAAAGCGATCCCGGTCGCCAAGGAAAGCTACCGCCCGCACCCGGATTCGCGCAGCGCCCTCGAACTCGCGTGGCATATCGCTTCTTCCGATGTCTGGTTTCTCGATGGATTCCTTACCGGCAAATTCGAGATGGACGACGATTCGATGCCTGCGGATCTAGCTAACACGGAAGACATCCTGGCTCTTTACGAAGACAGCTTTGAATCAAAATTGCCGCAAGTCAGCAAGCTTTCCCCCGAATTCTGGGCCACTCCTCGCCCCTTCTTCGGCATTTACAATAACCCTACCGTGCTATATCTCCAGTTCATGCTGCACCATTCGATCCACCACCGCGGCCAGTTGAGTGCCTACCTCCGGCCCATGGGCGCCAAAGTTCCCAATATTTATGGCGGCAGCTTCGACGAACCGTGGACCGAGCCGGGATCGTAAGCGAGAGTTTTCGATTTCTGGGAACCGCCGACAGAGAGTCGCTCAAGGCGCGGGATGGCGGGACGAAATTTCTGCTCTATGAACCGCGGACCAAAAAACAAATCGCGGCGAGCCTGGTGAAATCCCACGACGCTCGCCGCGAAGAACTGGAAACTAGCCGTTCTACTTCTTGTCGAGCTTGGCTTTTTCGATCGGCAAGCCGCGCGTCGCCGCGGGAGCCACCCTCTGCGTCGAAGTGAGCTCGGCCGCCGCAATCGCCGCGGGAAACAGCGTGGTGCGCCCATCCGAACTCGCCGCTGCCGCTTCGGTGAGACGGTCTGTTGCCGGAGAAGGCATCGGCACCAGCGCGCCTTCGGCTTCTTTCAGGAACGTCAAGCCCAATTCCCCGCCGTGCCAGTCAATCGAAATCACATCGCCCAGCGACACTTGCTCGGTTGCCAGCAAACTTGCCAGCGGATACACCACGTGCCGCTCGATCGCGCGCTTCAAATGCCGCGCGCCGTACTTCATGTCCGTGCCTTCTTTCAGTAAGAATTCCCGCGCCGGCTGCGTCACGCGGAACAGGAATCTTCCCTTCGCAGTCTCCAGCACGCGCTGTTGCACCATCCCGAGTTCAATTTCCAGAATTTGTTCCAGCTGCGCCGAACGCAGCGGGTGGAACACCACCACCTTGTCAATGCGGTTCATGAACTCCGGCGCGAATTTCCTCTTCGCAGCCTCCGACGCGGTCTTCTCCACTTTCTCGTCGAGGCCTGCCTTGGTTTCCGCGCGTTGCAGCGGCGCAAATCCCAGCCCGCCGGTCATCAGCTCGGTGATCTCCACTCCGCCCAAGTTCGACGTCATGAAAATCATCGTCTGCGACAAATCCACTCGCCGGTTGTCTCCAAGCGTAAGCGTGGCCTTGTCCAGAATTCCGAGCAACAATTGCCACAACGCATCCGAAGCCTTCTCGATTTCGTCAAACAACAAAAATGAAATTTTCAGCTTCTCGGTGTGGTACTGCGCCAGCGCTTCCTGCGTGATCAGCGGATGCGTTTCGCGGTGGCCCAAATATCCCGGAGGCGATCCAATCAATTTTGCAATTTCGTGTGAGTGCTGGAACTCAGCGCAGTCCACCTTGATCACCGCGCGCGGATCTCCAAACAGCACTTCGGCCGTAGCCTCGACGACGCGCGTCTTCCCCGCGCCCGTCGGGCCCAAAAACAGCAAATTCCCCACCGGCCGTCCCGGCGAATTCAACCCGGCGCGAAACACCTGGTACAAGTCCACCACCGCTTGCACCGCTTCGTCCTGCCCCACAATCTTCCGCCGCAGCCCGGCTTCAAAATCCCGAGATTCCACGCTGCGCTGGGTCGGGTCTAGTTGTAATGCCTGCGCGCCCACGGTGTCACTCCCCTACCGGAACTTTCTGCCGCTTTCCGGATTGCGCGGTTCCGTTCGCTCGAATTGATCCAACTTCACATCGAGTGTTGACCGCAACAACCGTAATTGCGTGACCAGTTCACGGCTCGAATTGGCTCGATCTGCCAATAGCAACATCGGCGGCGACAGGTCGGCCAGGTCCAGGTTAAGGTTTCTCAACGAATGCATCAGGTTCTGCACATACGGCGACCGAATATCGAATAACTCGATCCGCCCATTCACCTGCTCACGCAGATGCGACCAGTCCAGATCGAGAAACGGGTGATTCCGCGATACCTTGCGAACCACATCGTCCGTTATTCGCGGCCGTTCCCCCAGCCGCGCTAAATGCAATTGCTGCACTTTGCCCTGCCGGCGCACGTTGTGCACCAGAAAGTAGGTGTTGCCTTTGCGTCGAACAAAAGCCACAACACCTCCTCTTCGAGCGGGGCAAGTTCTAAAATGCTCTGCACGACTACGTACTTAGATGCTGATACGTAGTGTATGGGTGGTCCACTACGAGAGCAATAGTACGAACGGTTGGATTGTCTGCACTGTATCGTATCCGTCATTACTCGTTGCAGCGTTCTCAGCGCTGGCAGGCGCTCGTTTCCAGCGTGACGCCTCATTTATTTGACACCATCGCAGTTAGATTTCATCGTTCCCGCCGCTCATCCAAGGGCTTCTGCACAGCGCAAACCCTCTGCACCACGTTGATGCCGCAGCGCCGCCACAATTCGATTAAACTGTCATGAGAGGTGGAAAATGTCCTGGGATCCCGTCTATCGGCTCGTGAAACTAATTCCGCGCGGTCGGGTTACTACTTATGGCGAGCTTGCTAAAGCCCTGCGCCTGCCCGGTGGCGCTCGCGCCGTCGGTTATGCCATGGCGGCAACTCCGAACGGCCGGGGCATTCCCTGGCATCGCGTTATTGGCGCAGGCGGCAAAGTAACAATGCCGGAACCGCACGCCAGCCTGCAGCGCCGCCTCCTCGCCAGCGAAGGTGTGCCCTTCGCAGGCGCAAGAATTGACATGAAGCTGTTCGCCTGGTCGCCAAAATCGCGCACTAAACCTCGCCAAGCAAAACGCAGACCCTCCCGCCGAGTCGCGCCGAAATCACGAGTGTGATATAGAAGATGGCTCCACAATCACTGAGGACATTTTTCGTGCCGGAACCGATCATCGCAGTGGAAGGCCTGTTCAAAAGCTATGGCGCCGTCGAAGCCGTCCGCGGCCTCAGCTTTTCCGTCCAAGAGGGTGAGGTTTTCGGTCTGCTGGGCCCCAACGGCGCGGGAAAGACCACCACCGTCGAAATCCTGGAAGGTATGCGCACGCCCGACCGCGGCACGGCACGCGTCTGCGGCCTCGATCCCGAAAAAGCCGGCTCGGAGTTCAAGCAGAAAATCGGCGCCGTGCTGCAGTCCACTTCCCTGCCGGACAAACTGCGCGTCAAGGAAGCGCTCGACCTATTCGCAAACTTCTACACCAGCCGCGCCGACACCGAATCTCTGCTGAAACGCTTTCAGCTCGAGGAAAAGCGCGACGCTTTCTACAGCCAGCTATCCGGCGGGCAAAAACAGCGCCTCGCCCTAGCCATGGCGCTCGTCAATAATCCGCAAGTGGTGTTTCTCGACGAACCCACCGCCGGCCTCGACCCGCAAGTCCGCCGCGAAATCTACGACATCATTGAGGAACTGCGCAAAGACAAGAAGACCGTGCTCATCACCACCCACTACATCGAAGAAGCTGAACGCCTCTGTGATCGCGTCGCCATTGTGGACTACGGCCGCATCATCAAAACCGGCTCGCCGCGCGAACTGAAACATTCCTCTGCTGGGACCACGCGCATCGAAGTCCGCCTCGCGCGGCCTCTCACGAACGGCGTTCTCAGCACGCTCGAAGGCGTCGCCGATTGCCGCGACTTTGAAGGTACTTACATCTTGCATTCAACGCTTCCTCCCCGGACCATCGTCGCGCTCGTCAAACAACTGGAAGCGGAAAACAACGAACTGCAAAGCCTGGAAATGTTCTCGCCCTCTCTCGAAGACGTCTTCATCGAGCTGACCGGCCGCAGGCTGAGGGACTGAAAATGGCCTCCAACCCCATCACGAATACCTGGACGCTCACAAAAATCCGCGTGCGCCTCGCCATGCGCAATCGCACGTTTCTGTTTTTCAGCCTGATCATGCCGCTGGGCTTCCTGTTTTTCTTCGTGCTGGTTTTTAGTAAGGGCTCCACCGGATGGATTGCCTACATTCTCGGCGCCGTCCTCACCCTCACCGTGATGGGCAGCTTCTGGGGACTCAGCGTCCAGCTGGTAATGTTTCGTGAAGCCGGAATCCTGCGCCGCTTCCGCCTGGCGCCCCTGGGCGCAGGGCCGATGCTCGCGTCCAGCATCGTCGCGAATTATTTGCTGGTCGTTCCTTCAGTGATCATAGAAATTCTCGCCTGCAAATGGGCGCTGCACATGCCGGGCTGGGGCAATCTCTGGGCGGTGTTTTTGCTGATTACCGTCGGCTCGGCGGCGTTCTCCGCTTTCGGCCTGATCGTCGCCAGCGTGACCAACACCATGCAGGAAACGCAAGTCATCAACCAGCTCATCTGGACCGGCTTCCTGTTTCTCTCGGGCGCCAGCGTCCCGCTCGCCATCTTCCCGCACTGGATTCAACGCGCCGCTCTGTTCATGCCCGCCACCTATCTGGCGAACGGACTGGAAGCCGCCACCACGAATGCCTCCACCCCCACCGAAGTCCTCACGGATTTCGTCGCCCTCACTCTCGGCTTGCTCGTCGCCTTCGAAATCTCTCGCAGGCTCTTCCGCTGGGAACCCGAAGCAAAATTCCCCAATAGCGCCAAGCTCTGGGCCCTCGCCGCCCTGGTCCCCTTCGTGGTTTTCGGCATCTACGAGAACGTCGCCGGCAATCGTCTGGAGCGCATCCAGCACAATTTCCGATCGCTCAGCAATCGCGAAGCGCCTCCTCCGCCCTCCGACGTGCATTGAACCCGGATCATTTCCGAATTTCTATCGCCGCACTTTAAATCTAAATCCACACGGCTTCCGGCAACATCCAATTCCTGACGATTTCAGCGTAGCCGGCTTGCGAGCGGAATTGTGGGAAGCGCAACGCTGGATTTCAGCCTCTCGCAAGAGTAAAACAGTTCGTAGCATTCAGGCCGAAAGCCGCTCCCTGGCCACGAAAAATCCGTCGCGCCAAATCTGGCTGTCCACAGGAGGCTCGCATGCAACGCACCGCCACAGCAGTCTGGAACGGTACCCTGAAAGACGGCAAAGGCAGCATCAGTACTCCCAGCGGCACGCTGAACAACGCGCCCTACTCCTTCCTCACGCGCTTTGAAAACGCCAAAGGCACGAACCCCGAGGAATTAATCGGCGCGGCCCATGCCGGCTGCTTCGCCATGGCTCTTTCCGCTCAGCTCAGCACCATGAATTTCACTCCGGAAAGCATTAAAGTCTCCGCAACCGTCTCGCTCGAAAAACTCGAAGCCGGATGGACCATCTCCAAAATACATTTGGACCTGGCTGCGCGCGTCCCGGGAATTTCGCAGTCCGCGTTCGAATCTGCAGCCGCCAGCGCCAAAGCCAATTGCCCGGTCTCGCGCCTCTTCAGAGCCGATATCTCGCTCACGTCCGTACTGGAGCAGGCTGCATGATCTTTCCCGTCGTCCTGGGCCTCTGCATCATCGCGGCAATCCTGCTGGAAGCGTTCGAAACCATCATTCTGCCGCGCCGAGTCACCCGCCGCTTCCGGCTCACACGCGCGTTCTACCTCTCGCTATGGATTCCCACCAAGGCCATCGCGCGTTTGATCCCTTCGACAAAAACGCGCGAATCCTTCCTCAGCTTCTTCGGCCCGCTCTCCCTGCTGATCCTGTTCGCGCTCTGGGCCACCTGCCTGATTTTCGGATTCGGTTTCCTGTATTACGGCAACACGCCGCACGATCCGACCCGGCCGTCGCTCGAAACCTGTTTCTATCTCAGCGGCACCACATTTTTCACCCTGGGCCTCGGCGACGTTACTCCCCACACTTCCGTCGAACGCGTCCTCGCCATCTTTGAAAGCGGTCTAGGTTTCGGTTTTCTCGCGCTCATCATCAGCTATCTGCCGGTCATCTATCAGGCATTCTCCAAACGCGAAGTCAGCATCGTTCTGCTCGACGCGCGTGCCGGCTCTCCGCCTACCGCGACGGAACTGCTTCTCCGTCACGCCGGCCCTCATGGCCTCGACGCTCTGCTGATCCTGTTCCGTGATTGGGAGCACTGGTCTGCTGAGCTGCTGGAAAGTCACATCTCCTATCCCGTTGTCAGTTACTTCCGCTCGCAACACTCCAATGAGTCCTGGCTCGCGGCTCTCGCCACGATTCTTGATTCCACGGCTCTGCTGATCGCCACATCCGATAACCCTTGTTCGCGTCAAGCGCGGCTCACCTTCGCTATGTGCCGCCACACCGTTGCGGATCTGGCGCAGGTCTTCTTCGCCAAGTCGGTCACTGCTGCACCTGACCGTTTGCCTCCCGAGCAACTCGCGCGCATGTACGCGAGCCTTGAGCACGCCGGCTATCAACTCCGCAACGACGAGGCTTCTTACACAAAACTGAAAGAGCTGCGCGATATGTACGAGCCGTACATACACTCCCTCGCGCGCTACCTGTACGTCGAGCTGCCGCCCTGGATTCTGGCGAGTAACATCACTGAAAACTGGAAAACCAGCGCTTGGGGTCGAATCTCCGGTGCTTCCGGCCGCGGCCACGCCGCCAACGACATTGAGGATCACTTCTAGTGTTCCTCTGGATTATTCTCCGGCATCTTTCCCGCTAGCCGCGACTCTAATCATTCAGGCCCGCACGATTATTTCTCGCCGGAGGAACAACCCATGACCGAACGACTGGAAAATCTCGAGCGCATGATCCGCGGTGAGGTCCCTGCTCCCCCGATTGCTCAACTCATCGGATTCAGGCTGGTCGCCGTCAAGCCTGGCGAAGCTGTCTTCGACTTCGAATCCAGCGAAAAACACCGAAATCCCATGGGCACTCTCCACGGCGGAGTTCTCTGCGATGTCGCCGACGCCGCTATGGGCGTCGCCTTCGCTGCTACTCTGGAAGACGGCGAATCCTTCACCACGCTCGAATTGAAGATCAATTTCCTGCGCCCCGTCTGGAATGAAAAATTGCGCGCCGTCGGAAAGGTCGTCAAACGCGGCAACACCGTCGGTTTGGTGGAATGTGACATCACCAACGCCTCGGGCGTTCTAGTCGCGCGGTCCTCCTCTACCTGCATGGTTCTGCGTGGCGCGCAAGCCACCGGTCGCTGAGCTGTCCTCCACGAAGCTGCCCGCCTCAACCCCACGAACCTGTCTGATTTAGGGACTCACGTCCCAGCAACGGACGCTCCGCACAGCGCGGAACAAACACACACACCGCAATCGCAACAAAATTTCATCGCGCCGCTAACACAAAAATAACTTCCCACGTCTTAGTTCACGAACCGCACGGGTCCGTTCGCTTCGCGCAAAGAAGGAGCCAAAATGGCCTCATTTCTGCAAGACATCCGCTACGGCTGCCGCATGTTACTTAAGACTCCCGGCTTCACGCTGGTCGCGATTCTCACCTTGGCCCTCGGCATCGGCGCGAATATTGCCGCCTTCAGTATTGTTGACGGCGTTTTGCTTCGTCCGCTTCCCTTCCATCAGTCCGAACAGCTCGTGCGCGTATTCGACGATCTACGCGGTTCTAACACCAAAGACGTTGGCATGTCCGTCCCGCAATTTTGGGACTATCGCGATCGCGCCGGTATTTTTCAAGACATCGCAGTGATCTGGCCCATCCCCGCGAACCTCACCGACGTGGAACGGCCCGAACGCATCGAAGTCCTCGCCACCAGCGCGAACTATTTCACCATGCTCGGTGTGCAACCCGCGCTCGGCCGAGTCTTCACGCAAAAAGATGATGTCCCCGGCTTCATCAACGCTGTCGTTCTAAGCGACGGCTTCTGGCATCGCGAATTTGGCGGCGATCCCAAAGCCATCGGCAAGAGCATCCGGCTGGACGGCGACCTTTACCAGATCTTCGGCGTCATGCCTCCCGGATTCCACCATCCGGGAAAAACTTTAGAAACCGAAGAAGACGCCTACATCGCGGCTGGTTATAACGCACTGCCATTTCCCACACCGCCGCTCCGTTCTGTTCGCATGCTTCCAGGCACCATCGGGCGTCTCAAACCCGGCTTGAGCATCGCCGAAGCGCAAGCTCGCCTCGCGACGTTTGACGCTGGCCTCGCCCGCGATTACGCCACCGATTATCCCGCCGCCGCAGGCTGGGCTCCTCGCCTCGTCTCCGTTCAGCAAGATCTCACCTCCAACGTCCGCGCCGAACTTTTTGTACTCTTTGCCGCAGTCGGATTCGTGTTGCTGATCGCCTGCGTCAATCTCGCGAACCTTCTGCTGGCTCGCGCCTCCGGACGACACCGCGAGATTGCCATCCGCCTCGCTCTCGGCGCCGGACGCGGCCGCCTCATCTCTCAGTTGCTCACCGAAACTGTCCTGCTCGCTTTCGTATCCGGCTGCGTCGCCCTGATTACCGTAGTCGCACTGAAAAACGCCCTGCTGAATTTTGCCCCCGCGGATATCCCGCGGCTAAGTGAAGTGACCATCTCCCCCGCCGTTCTTCTCTTCGCTCTCCTGGTTTCGATTTTCACCGGTGTGATCTTCGGCCTCGCGCCCGCGTTGCAGGCCGCTAGCCCGAACCAAATCTCCAGCCTCCGAGAGGGCAGCCGCGGCTCCGGCTCAAGCAAGCGCCAGATGCGCGTCTCCAGCGCGCTGGTGGCCTCCGAAGTCGCGCTCTCGCTGATCCTCTTGATCGGCGCCGGCCTCTTCCTGCGCAGCTTCTGGCAAATCCTGCAAGTCCGTCCCGGCTTCAATCCTCATCATGTGGTCACCGCGCAGATGTGGCTGTCGTACCCGAACGATCCCAACCAAAACCGCTATTTCACCACTGCGAAGCGCGCTGCTTTCATGCATGAAGTGCTCCGCCGCGTGTCAGCCCTTCCGGGCGTCGAAGCAGCCGCCATTGGCAGTGGTGGAAGCTTGCCGCTCGTGACCACGCGCAACCAGATCCCCTTCATGATGGAAGGCCGTCCAGCCGATGCGGAGCGAACGCCTGTGGCAGACGCGGCCGCTGTCACTCCAGCGCACTTCCAAGTCCTTGAGATCCCTGTGTTGTCAGGTAGAATTTTCACTGATTCCGATGATGACAAGGGCCTTCCCGTCGCACTCGTGGACCAGGCCTTCGTCCGTCAGTATTGCCCGAACGAGAGCCCGCTCGGCAAGCGGGTAAAACTCGGTCCGGTCCAGTCCACCAACACCTGGTTGAACATCGTAGGCGTAGTCGGCAACGTGAAATCCGAGTCACTCGAGTCCCAGGAAGTCCCGCACATTTATCTTTCTGACTTCCAGTCCCCCAATTTCAATTCAGTCATCTACGCTCACACGGCGGCCGATCCCGGCATCATCGGCGACGCGATCCGGCGCGAAGTTCAGGCTGTTGATCCGGACGTGCCGGTGTATGCGGTTCGTTCCATGGAAGAGGTGGTCGCCAGGTCCATGGCCGAGCGCCGCTTCGCGCTGGAAATTCTGGGCGTCTTCGCGGTCATCGCCCTTCTGCTTGCCTCCATCGGAATTTATGGCGTGATGGCGTACACCTTCAGCCGGCGCACCCATGAGATCGGGATTCGCATCGCCCTCGGCGCCCAGCGATCTCACATCCTGCGCATGGCCCTCGGCGAAGGCATGGTCCTGGTCGCTCTCGGCCTCGCAGCGGGATTATTCGGTGCACTGCTGCTGACGCAATTCCTGCGCTCCATGCTCTTCGCCGTGAAACCAACCGATCCCGTAACATTCATCGCCATCGCCGCGCTACTAAGCGCCGTAGCGCTCCTGGCCTGCTTCATCCCAGCCCACCGCGCCACGCGCGTAGATCCGTTAGTCGCCCTGCGCGAAGAGTAGTCCGCATTTTTGTTTTGTTGATATTGTTGTCGTTTAGATTTTAGTTTTCATTCTTGTTTTCGTTTTCGATTTCATCAGTGCCTTTATCTGTATCGATCTGTGGTGCTTTTCTCCATCGTCTGTTGGTCCAATTTGGAGCATCTCGCCTCGGCACACACCACCCGCGACAGATTGACACCACGCCATCGGTGCTCTACTCTGCCCTGGTAGCCATTTTTAGATATTTTTTACGTACGGAGCACCCCATGCCCATTCCAAAGACTGAAAAGATCTGGCACGACGGCAAGTTCATCAACTGGGACGACGCCAAAATTCACGTCCTCTCTCACGTCGTCAGCTACGGCTCCGCCGTCTTCGAAGGCATTCGCTGCTACGATACCGAACAAGGTCCGGCGGTCTTCCGCCTGAAAGAACACATGCAGCGCCTGCTGAATTCCTCCTACATCTACCGAATGGAGGTTCCCTACAATCTCGAGGAACTCTGCAATGCCAATCTGGAATTACTGCGCGTGAACAAAATCGGCGCCTGCTATATTCGCCCGGTGGTTTTGCGCGGCTATGGCGAAGCAGGTGTGGACCCCGCCGGCTGCCCCATCGAGGTGTACATGGCCTGTTATCCCTGGGGAAAATACCTCGGTGAAGAAGGCCTGCGCAATGGCGTGGACGTCTGCGTCAGCTCCTGGAATCGTCCCGCGCCCAATACCCTGCCGCAAATGGCCAAGTGCGCCGCCAATTACATGAATTCCCAGCTCATCCGCATGGAAGCCCGCGCCAATGGCTACGTCGAAGGCATCGCCCTCGATACCAACGGCTACGTCAGCGAAGGCTCGGGCGAAAATGTCTTCATCGTGTCCGGCGACACAGTAATCACTCCGCCGCTATCAAATTCCGCGCTGCCCGGCATCACTCGAAATTCGATCATGACCATTTGTCGCGATCTGGGCATTCCCGTCGTCGAACAAATCATCCCCCGCGAAATGCTCTACATCGCGAATGAAGTCTTCTTCTGCGGCACCGCGGTTGAAGTCACCCCGATCCGCTCCATTGATCGCGTAAAGATCGGCATAGGCTCCCGCGGCCCCATAACCAAGCGCATCCAAGACGAATTCTTCGCCCTCGTCGAAGGCAAAAAAACCGACCGCCACAACTGGCTAACCCCAGTCGGCGTTCCCGCCGTCGCCGTTCGTTAGCGATCTCTGCGCGTGCCCCGAAATCGCGCGCCCTTCTTTTGACCTGGCTCCGTTAATTCAGTAGAATCGCGCGCGGCGCAATCACGCTAGCCTCAAACGCATCGCGCCGCGCATTTCCTGGGAGCGCCGCTTGTACAGCCTTACCCAAAAATTGCTGGCCGAATTCTTCGGCACTTTCGCCGTCGTTTTCTTCGCGGCCGGCGCTCTCTGCGCCGACCAATACCTCCGCTCCTCCGGACAAGGCAGCATCACCATCCTTGGCCTCGCCCTGGCCTACGGCCTCACCGTCGCCATCATGGTCACCGCCATCGGACACATTTCCGGCGGCCACTTGAACCCCGCGGTCACCGTGGGCTTCTGGGTCAGCCGTCGCCTGAGCACCCTGCAAACTCTTCTCTACGCGATCGCGCAACTTCTCGGCGCCGTCGCCGCCGCCTACGCGCTCGTAGTCATCATACCGGACGCCAGCTGGCGCCCCGAAGCGCTCGGCTCCATCACACCAGCGCTCGCGCCTGATTTCACTCGCCTGCACGGCATGCTCCTCGAGGGCGTGATGACGTTCTTCCTCGTCTTCGTTTTCTTCGCCACGAGCGTAGACGCCAGAGGTGCCTTCAACAAAGTAGCCGGCTTCGCCATCGGCCTGGCCGTCACCGTGGACGCCCTCTGCGGCCTCCCCTTCACCGGCGCAGCCGTCAACCCCGCTCGCGCCTTCGGCCCCGCCCTCGTCACGCGCAATCACTGGACGAACCACGGTGTTTACTGGGTCGGCCCCCTGCTAGGCGGCGTCCTGGCCGGCGTAATCTACGACCGCATCTTCCTCCCCGACCAACCTGCGATTTAACGCGCACCCCCACCTGTCCCAAAGTTCAGGTTGTCCATTTCGCAGCATCCGTCTCCAGCGCGTCTTGCAGCCTCCGCAATCCATGCTAGCTTGACTAGACGCTCCATCGAGCACAGGACTTCACATGGCCATCAATATTGACGATCTCTTGCGCCGCGCTGTCGAAAGCCGCGCCTCCGACTTGCACCTGAAGGTCGGCAACCACCCCTATCTTCGCGTTGATGGCATCCTGAATCCGCTCAGCGACGTGCCGCGCATCACGCCTGAAGAAATGCTCTCCATGGCCTTCAGCATGATGACCAATCGCCAGAAACAAAAGTTCAAAGAAACCGCCGAGCTGGACATGGCGTACGGCGTCGCCGGCCTCGGCCGTTTCCGCGTCAACGTTTTCCAGCAACGCGGCAACGTCGGCATGGTCCTGCGCGTCATTCCCACAAAAATTCGCACCATCGAAGAACTCGAGCTCCCGCGCATTCTATCCTCCGTTTGCGAAGAGCAGCGCGGTCTGATTCTCACCACCGGCACCACCGGTTCCGGCAAATCCACCACGCTCGCCGCCATGATTGACCGCATCAATTCGCTGCGCTCCGAGCACATCATCACCATCGAAGACCCGATCGAATATCTGCACCGCGATAAAAAAGGCTTCATCAATCAGCGCGAAGTGGAAGTGGACACCGCGTCCTTCTCCACCGCGTTGCGCGCTGCGCTTCGTCAAGACCCGGACGTCGTCCTGGTCGGCGAAATGCGCGACCTGGAAACCATCTCCACCGCCATTCTTGCTGCCGAAACCGGCCACTTGGTTTTGTCCACGTTGCACACCCTCGACGCGACGGAAACCATTCAGCGCATCATCGCCGTCTTTCCGCCGCCCGAGCAAAAGCAAATTCGCTTGCAACTCGCCGGCACGCTGAAAGCCGTCATCAGCCAGCGCCTGGTGCGTAAAGCTGATGGCTCTGGCCGCGTTCCTGCCGTCGAAGTCATGATCTCGACCGGCTACATCCGCGACTGTATCATCAACCCAGATAAGACGCGCATGATCCGCGACGCCATCGCCGCCGGCGTCAGCCAGTACGGCATGCAAACTTTCGATCAATCGCTCTTCGATCTTTACTCGCGCAACCTGATCACCTTCGAAGAAGCCATTCTGCGCGCGAGCAATCCGGACGATTTCCGACTGCGCGTCCAAGGCGTCCGCTCCAGCGCCGATTCCGCCCGCGAAGATATGGAACGCGCCATGTCCGAATTCGACAGCACCAACTCCTCTCGCCGCTAAAAACTCGGCGCGGATTTTTTGCCGGATCGGCGCACCGCCGCGCCCGTCGTCCTGAGCGTAGCGAAGGATCTCTCTTCGAGTTCCCAAAATCCCTCGCGTAAGCCGCCCTAGATGCCTTTTTCTTCCTCTCGCCGTTATCAGTGTTCAGCTGCGTTCATCTGTGGTGCCTTTGACTTTCTCCTCCTCTTCCTTCGACTGCTATACTTCCTCCACCTCCTGCACTATCCTCAATCCATGCGCTCGCGCGCGCCCACCCGCAAGCTCTTAACCGAAACCCAACTCTACCTGTCCGCGCAACGCGCCCTCATGCGCCGCCCGCACTCCATTTCCGAAATGAAAAAACATCTCGAACGCCGCGCCGAAAATAAAGACCTGATCCCCGCCGTCATCGCGCGCCTCCGCGAACTCAACTATCTCGACGACGCCAAGTACGCCCTGAACTACGCCGCGCAGCACGCCAAGCTGCGCCGCCAAGGACGTTTCCGCATCGCCCGCGAACTGCGCGCCCACGGCGTCCCCGACCGCTACATCGAATCCGCAGTGGACGCGGTCTTCGCCGAAACCGACGAAGCCTCGCTCGTCCGCGCGCGCCTCATGCGCCGCCTAACGCATCTTCGCGGCCCTCTCGACCAAAAAAAGATCGCCTCCCTCTACCGCAATCTTCTCGGCGCCGGTTTCTCCTCCGACATCATCCGCGCCGAACTAAAAGGCATCACCCACGGCGAGCTCCCCGAACTTCCCGACGCCGCCGACTCGGAATCCGCCGAGCCGTAATGCGCAGTGCGGCGGCTTGCCGCCGCTTTCTCCTCGCCGTAGCTTGCTTCGGCGGCGCTATACGAAAATCCATCCGTCCGCCGAAAAAAATCGCCGCCACCGTGAGATTTTTCTCGTCTCCCTCCGTCTAAACCCCACAGCAACCCGGGGAGTTCCATGAAGCATGTCGCCACAGCAATCTCCATGAAATGGAAGCCCGGCACACGCTGCTACCCGCAATCCGGCGTAATCATCTCGACTCCGGACACTGCGCAATCAGCTTTGCCGATTTCGGACAGTGTGCTGCTGCTCCGCGGGACGCACGATTAGATTCGCAGCATCTGCTTCTAAAGGAGATCCACAAATGAAGAAACTCTTGATGTCTGCAATGGCTCTGGCCCTGCTCCTCACCGCCAGCGCGTCCCGCTCGTTCGCGCGTTCCGGCCAAGCCGCGCAGGCCGCTCCCGCCGCGCAATCCAAGGACAAGACTCCTCCCAGCTATGACATGAAACCCCAATCCCTGCTGGACCTGGACGGCATGCACCAGAAATTTGTGGATCTGGCCAACGCCGTTCCCGCCGAAAAATACAGCTGGCGCCCCGCCGAAGGCGTGCGCTCGATCGGCGAGGTTTTTCTGCACGTCGCCGGCGCGAACTACTTCTTTCCTCAACTGATGGGCGCGCCCGTTCCAGCCGGCTTTGAGATGAAGACCTTCGACAAATCGCTCACCGATAAGGCCCAGATCATTGACGCGCTCAATAAATCCTTCGCCAGCGCCCACACCGCCATCGAAGCCATGACCAACGCCGATTTCAATAAGCCGCTGCCCAAGCTCGGCCCGGATGCCAACTACGGCGACGTGATCTACATTCTGGTCACCCATGCGCACGAGCACCTCGGCCAATCCATAGCCTACGCACGCATGACCGGCGTCGTCCCGCCGTGGACCGCGGAGGCCGAGGCCAAAGCTAAAGCCAAGAAACAAGCCGCGCCGGAAAACTAGCGCGACATTGGTCCCCCGCGAGGCTTCGGGTTTGTAGGGGCGGCTCTGAGAGCCGCCCCCACTGTGTCGCTTACGTACCGGTAGCATGCACGCCTCTGAATTTCTCCGCGCTCTCTGCGCCTCTGCCGGGGTGACTCAGAGGCAAAACTGCGAAAAAACCACCGGTTAGAAAAAGTTTTCTCGTTGGTTGTGAGCGAGTTAGCTTGATTTTTGATAATGGGCGACTACCGATTAGAGATCGGCCGTGTTGAGCGACAAGTGGCGAGTGGTGAATGGATCCAGATCCTTGATTTGCCGGCCGCGACTTGAGACCGGTGGCCCGCGACCCGTGAAGAACGCGGAAAGCAAGTTGGGCGGGCGGCAACGGCGCTGGGCTCCCTGGCAAATCGCGCGATCGTGAGTGCGAATTCATTTTTTGATTCCCGTTCGAAATTAGCACTGAAAAGATGTGCAAGCAGCGGAGCGACGGGACAGAATCAGTACAAGCTGGCCGAAAAAGTATTCAACCTGTACCTTTTTGCGATGACGGATGAGGACAGCTGTACTTTCTGCATTGGGCCTCACGTGGCCTTGCTCGGCGCCACGTGGCGTTGCGAGCGTTGTGACCCTCTGCGATAATGAACCGTTTCGACAGAGGGCATCCTTGACTGACAAGCAGTGGACCGGCAACGAAGTCCGCAAAACATTTCTGAAATTCTTCGCAGAGCGCGGCCATCGCGTGGTGCGCAGCTCTTCGCTTGTGCCGACGAACGACCCCACGCTGCTTTTCACGAATGCCGGGATGAACCAGTTCAAAGATGTGTTCCTGGGCCTCGAAAAGCGCGATTACAATCGCGCCACCACCTGCCAGAAATGCGTGCGCGCGGGCGGCAAGCACAACGATCTGGAAAACGTCGGATTCACCAACCGCCATCACACATTTTTCGAAATGCTGGGAAATTTTTCCTTCGGCGATTATTTCAAGAAGGACGCGATTGCTTTCGCGATGGAGTTGATCACTTCGCCGCATTGGTACGGCATTCCGCTGGAAAAACTCTACTTTACCGTTTTCGGCGGCGCGGAAGTTTCCCCCGGCAAAATGCTCGCCCCCGATGACGAGGCTGCCGCGCTGTGGGTCAAGATCGGCGCGCCCAAAGACCGTGTGATCGAAATCCCCGGACTGAAAGATAATTTCTGGGCCATGGGCGATACCGGCCCCTGTGGCCCCTGCACCGAAATTTTCTACGACATGGGCGGGGCAGCCTCCGATCTAGGCCACACCGATTGCCAATTCCCCTGCGACTGCGGCCGCTACGTCGAAATCTGGAACCTCGTCTTCATGCAGTTCAATCGCGACGCTTCCGGAAATCTCAATCCCCTGCCGAAACCGTCCGTGGACACCGGCATGGGCCTCGAACGCACGACCGCCGTCCTCGAACACGTGATTTCCAATTACGACACGGATTTGTTCGTCCCGCTCACCAGACGCGCCGCCGAACTCTGCGGTGTTGATCTCAAGAAAGAAGAATCGCTTGAGGACGGTCGCGGCGGCGCTGCTTCGCTGCGAGTCGTAGCCGACCATGCTCGTGCCACAGCCTTTCTACTAAACGACGGCGTCGTTCCCTCCAACGAAGGTCGTGGGTACGTGCTGCGAAAAATTATTCGACGAGCGATTCATCACGGCCGTTTGCTCGGGCAGGAACAGCCGTTTCTCTACCAGATGGTGTTCGCAGTCCGGGACGAGATGAAAGACCCATACCCCGAACTCATCGAAAGCGCTGAGCGAGTTTCCGTTGTCGTGAAGGCCGAAGAAACCAGATTCACGCGAACGCTCGATGCTGGTCTGGGTCCCCTGGAAGACGACATCTACAACTTCGCGCTGCAGCGAGTTCGGCCGGGGCCGGGCGACAAACTGGAGCGGAACAAGACGCTACGCGAAGCGGAACGCGCCGAGCTATTCAGAAAAATAAACGAAGCGAACCCGACGGGAACGCGCCTTAACTACCCGGGCAAGAATGCTTTTAAGTTCTACGATACGTTCGGGTTACCGTTAGACTTCATTCAGGACGCGGTTCGTGATTTCGGGTTGGATTTCGAACAGGAAGGCTTCGAACGCGCCATGGAGGAGCAGCGCACGCGTGCGCGCGCCTCATGGAAAGGTGCGCACAAAGACGCTGCAAATCCCGTCTATGCGAAGCTGGCGCAGACGCACAAGACCGAGCAGGATTTTTACCATGGCACGAAGGCGCGCGACGCGCGCATTCAAGCCATCGTCACCAAAGATGGCGCGGTGAACGAAATTAAGGCCGGCACGGAAGCCGAAGTGGTCCTCGACCGCACTTCGATTTACTCCGAATCGGGCGGCCAAGTCGCCGACACCGGCGGCTTCTTCGACAACTCCGGCGCGCAGGAAGTCGCCGAAGTGCGCGGTGCCTACTACCCCGTCACCGGACTGGTCGCGCACCGCATCGTCGCGAAAGCGGACCTGCACGTCGGCGATCACGTCGCCACTATCGCCGACCCGGAGCGACGCGTGCGCGACATGCGCAACCACACCGCGACGCATCTGCTGAACGCCGCTTTGCGCAATATTCTGGGCACACACGTGAAGCAAGCCGGTTCGCTGGTCGCGCCCGATCATCTGCGATTTGATTTCTCGCATTTCGCGCCAGTGGATCCCAGCGAACTCAGCGAAATCGAGCAACAAGTGAACGAAGAAATCAGAAAAAATCTGGAAATGCGCACCGACATCATGAACATTGACGACGCGCTCTCGTCCGGCGCGCTGGCGTTCTTCGGCGACAAGTATCCGGAGGCGAACGTCCGCGTCGTTACCATTCCCGACGCGACCGCGCCGCGAGGTTTCTACAGCAAGGAACTCTGCGGCGGAACGCACGTGGTGCGCACAGGCGACATCGGCGTTTTCAAAATCATTGGCGAGCAATCCGTCGCCGCCGGAGTGCGCCGCATCGAAGCAATTTCCGGCGATCGCGCTCTCACCGAATATCAGAAGTCGCTCGCGACGATGCGCACCGTCGCCGGAATGCTGAATGCCGGCGAAGACGAAATCATCGCGGCGCTGGAGCGCCAGTTTGAGGCCACCAAGCAACTGGAAAAACAGCTGGAAGCCCTGCAACGCAAAGCGGCAGGTTCCCTGGCCGGAGATCTGGTAGAACAGGCCCGCCCGGTCAAGGATGTTCGCTTGATTGCCGCCCAGGTGAACGGATTTGACCGCGACGCCCTGCGCCAACTGGTGGACGTTTTGCGCCAAAAACTAGGCTCCGGCGTGGTCGTTTTGGCGTCAGCGGATGACGGCAAAGTTGCTCTAATCACAGCAGTTACAAAGGATCTGATCCCCAAGCTCCATGCCGGCAAAATCGTCCAGGAACTTGCCAAGCTGGTAGGCGGTTCCGGGGGTGGCCGGCCCGATTTGGCAGAGGCTGGCGGAAAAGACACATCGGGCATACAAAACGCCCTTGACCAGGTTTACCCCCTACTCGACCGATTGTTATAATTGCTGTTGTGCCAGATGCTTACGCCGGAGAAGCCTCCTTCTCCGCCGTGAGCGTGTCTTTCGTTCGTGCTAGGAAGCAAAGCGCTCTGCCTTCCCCGAGGCTTGCGGTAAGGTTGTGCGTCGGCGCCCTGAAAAAGCGCTGGCGAAAACTATAACCATGAACAAGAACTGCATCCCAGTTGCAGTGCTGGTCGCGGGCGCGCTCTTCGCGCTGTCCACGCCGCTGTGCGCTCAGATTGCAACTTCGCTGGACGAGAACGGCAAGCTCGTCTTCGTGAATGGAGATTCCCCGAACGGCCGTCGTGGGAGTACTATCAGTTCTACTCAGGGCGGTTCCGCCCTGGGCAGTCCTACGGCTAGCGGCCCGCGCTCGCGCTCCGCGCTTTCGTCTGAGTCTGCGGCGGAAACGCTCGGTGCGAATGACGGACGGCTGGATCGCATCGTTCGCGATGCAGCGGCGCGTCATAAAGTGGATCCCGCGCTGGTGAAAGCCGTGATCAGCACGGAATCCGGGTGGAATCCGCAAGCGGTGTCTCGCAAGGGCGCCGTGGGGTTGATGCAGTTGATCCCTGGGACGGCACAACGCTTTGGCGTCGGCAATCCTTTCGATCCCGCGCAGAACGTGGAAGGCGGGACGACGTACTTGAGAGCTCTGCTGGATCGTTATAACGGCGACTTGAGCAAGACGCTCGCGGCTTACAATGCCGGCGAACACGCCGTGGATGCCAACAGAGGCGTTCCGCCGTATTGGGAAACGCAGCGGTACGTACAGAAGGTGCAGAACGCATACTTTCGCCCCGGCTCGGGCCGCGACTCGACGCTCTGGACTCCGCCAAGAAATCCAGTGCGAAAAGTAGTGGACTCAAATGGCCGGGTAATTTTCACGAACGAATGACTCACGTGGTATCCGCTAGAATTCATCTGCCGGCCCGATGGCTCTTCCTAGCCCTGGCGCTAGCCGTTCCCCTTTGTGCGTCCGCGCGAACCGATCACAAAATGGATGCGCGCGAACAGTTCGAGCGCGCGGTGAGGATGCGGACTACTCTGGAAGGCACGCCGCAGAGAGAGCGCTCGTTCACCGATTACCGCGCGACTGTCGCTGCTTACCACAAGGTGTATCTGATTTCGGCGCAGGCGGAGGAAGTGACGCCTTCATTGATCGCGGAAGCTGAGCTGTACGAAGAAATGGGGCGCTTGTTTGACGCCAAATATTTTCAGTCGGCGATCGATTCCTACCATTTCCTGCTGAAACAGTATCCGGGCAGCCGCTATCGCGAACAGGCGCTGTATTCCATCGGCCTGGTGCAAAAGGACGGCCTGCATCAGCCGGATGTGGCCGAAGCGACGCTGAAGGAATACATCAGACGCTTCCCCAAATCTGATCTCGCCAGCGACGCGCATGTCGCGTTAAAAGATATCGCCGAGACGCGGGAAAAAGCCAAGGCGCAAGCTCTTGCACAAGCACAGGCTCAAGCACTGGCGCAAGCGCAGGCAAAGGCCCAGGCTAAGGTTCAGGCCGCAGCTACGACGGACGCTTTGCCGGAACTGAACGGCAAAGTGGTGCAACAGCAGGAGAGCGAGAACGGAACTCCGCGGGTTTTGGACGTGAAAACCTGGAACACGGAGAATTCGGCGCGCATCGTCGTGACCTTGAACGACACGATTGCGTTCAACGCCGCGCGGATCGCCGCTCCGGACCGTGTTTATTTCGACCTGCACCGAGCGAAGCTGACGCCCGACATCGCCAAGAAAAACTGGGAAGTTAAGGATGGGCTATTGAAGTCCGTGCGTCTTGGGCAAAACAAAGATGGTGTGGTGCGGGTGGTGCTGGATGTGAACGGCGCGCGGGATTTTTCCGCTTACTTGCTGGCGAATCCTTACCGGCTGGTGATTGAGGTTCACGCGAAACCCATGGCTTCGTCCGGGAATGAGGTTGCGAGCGCGGCGACGCCAACAGCTGCTGCGCCGAGTGCCTCGGCATCCGGCGCGACGGCAAAGAATGCAAGAGCGGAATCCGACGATCCTGATTCGAAACCGCGCGCGGTAGCGGGTGAGACGGTTTCAGTGAGCGCCGACGGCAAGCCTGCTCCGACGACCAAAGCGCCACCGTCTGGAGCAGTTGGCGCAAGACAACCTGCCGCGAAATCCAAGCCGGATGCGAGCAAATCGGCCGCGCTGGCGCCGCCGAGCGAATCGAAGCCGACGCGCGATGGGCAGCGCTCGCTGACGCGCGCGCTGGGATTGAAAATCAGCCGTATCGTGATTGACCCCGGCCACGGCGGACACGACACGGGAACGATTGGCCCGCACGGGTTGATGGAGAAGGACCTGTGCCTGGACGTGGCGCTAAGACTGGGGCGTGAGATCGAAGACAAGCTTCCGGGCGCCGAAGTGATTTACACGCGCAAGGACGACACTTTCATTCCACTGGAGGAGCGCACGGCCATCGCCAACGAGGCGAAAGCGGACCTGTTTATTTCCGTGCACGCCAATTCCAGCCACGACGCGGCCGCACGCGGAATCGAAACCTATTATTTGAACTTTGCGACTTCGGAAGAATCCATGGCCGTGGCGGCGCGCGAAAACGCGCTGGCGCAGTCCTCGCTGCACGACTTGCAGGACATCATCAAGAAAATCGCGCGTAATGAGAAGGTGGAAGAATCCAAGGAGCTCGCGAGCGACATTCAGGATTCGCTGACGCACCGCTTGCAGTTGGTGAGCCAGGACGAGCGAAACCGCGGCGTGAAAAAGGCTCCTTTTGTGGTGCTGATTGGCGCGAATATGCCTTCGGTACTGTCCGAGATCTCCTTTATCAGCAACCCCAGTGATGAAAAGCTGCTGCGCAAGACTGACCAGCGGCAGCGCGTCGCCGACGGTCTGTATCGCGGCATCGCCTCGTATCTCGACAGCCTCAACAGCCTCTCCTACGATAAGTCCAAGCTGGTCTCCGCCAACCGTCCCTCGGGCGGCGGGTCTGCAACAGTAGCTTCCGACGGGAACCCTAAGTAGAATATTGGCGTCTAATAGAAGGACACTATGCGCCGCGCCATACCTTTGATCATTCTATTTGTGCTATTAGCCCCCTTTCCTGCGTCTGCGCAGGGCATTCTACCGAGTTCTTTCGCGGGGTGGAGTGGCAACACTAACTCCGGACTGAATGCTCCCGTCGCATACAACGGCGACCATATCGGGAGCGTGCTTGCTGACCAGCGAGCGGCGGTACGGCAGGAATATGGGTTTCTTTCGGGAGAGGAAGGAACCTATTCGCTTGGAAGAGACGCGCTGCAGGTGACGCTTTACCGGATGAAGGATCCCAGCGGAGCGTATGGGCTGTATTCGTACCTGCGCGCGCCGGATATGTCGCGGCCGGGACCGAACGAGCACTCGGTCATGTCGCGCGAGGAAGCGCTTGTTCTGCTAGGGAACCTGGTTCTCGATATTCGTGGCAACGATTTGTCGAGGTTCGGCACAGATCTGAGTGCGCTTGCGGCCGCCGTCTCGGCACGCGCGCAGCAGGGTCCGTTGCCGACACTTCCCGAGCACTTGCCGACGAAGGGCTTCATTGACCGTTCGGACAAATACATTTTGGGGCCGGTGACGCTGAACCAATTTTTCCCTGTCTCGCAGCATGATTGGCTGGGATTTTCCACTGGCGCCGAAGCGGAGGTCGCAAGATACCACGTGGACGGACGCGAGCTGAATCTTCTGATCGCCGACTTCCCTACTCCGCAGACAGCGCAGAAAAAATTGAACGAGCTGCAGCAGGTTTATCACGTGAACGCTGCCGACGTTGATCCTAATGGTTCTCCGGTATTCGGTAAGCGCTCCATCACGCTGCTGGCCATTGTGTTCGGCGCGCGCACGCAAGCGGAAGCGGATAAATTGTTGGAGCAAGTTCAATCGGGAGCAGAAGTCACCTGGAATGAGCCGACTTTTCAATTCAAAGAGCCGCCGATCACTACGATGATTGTCGGAGCGATCATTGGCACCGGCATAATCTGTTGCTTCGCGCTGATTTCGGGGATTGCGTTCGGCGGATTCCGGATCGTGGTGAAGCGATTATTTCCTGATAAGGTGTTTGATCGCAGCAGCACGATGCAAGTGCTGCAATTAGGGCTGGGCAGTAAGCCCATCAATTCAGAGGACTTCTACGGGATAGAGCGGAATCAGCCGAAGTGACCAGCCGGTGGAAAAGCCCCCATTTGGCACGTAAAGTTATTATTTTCAGCATCTTAACGAAGGGTTAAAAAGTACCCTTTCCCGCTTGACTGAATTCCGCACCTCGTACTAGACTGCGACCGAGGAAAGAGTTCTGCCGCCCACCGCGCAGTGGCCGTGGAGCTTTCTCCCCTCGAAGGCCCGCTGCAAGGCGGGCCTTCTGCTTTTTAGCAACGTTTATTCCTCCCGCCGCCGCTTTCTAATCCTGATTTGCTACAACAAACCTGACGCGATATCCACGGATCGAATACCGGTACTGGCCGACGCGGGACCGAGCCGCCGCGACGAAAGCGAGTTCGGGAGAGTTCCCAGATGCGTGCGTGCGCGCGCTCGTTGGATGTAGCGTGGCGTGCAACTCTTCCGGCGGGACGTGATTCAGAATCACGAAGGGGGTTGACGGAATGTCGAGCGCTTTCCTGGAGGGTGCGCACGTTGATTTCGCGCCTGCGATTGCAGTATTCGGACTACCGGGCATCGTGTTCTGGGGTTATTTTGCGGCCGCGGCAGTGCTTGTGGTTGGCCTGGTGAAAATTTTCAACGACGAACTGCCGCAGGCGCGGGGAATCGACAAGATCATGCCGTTCGGGCGTTTGTGCTTCGCGACTCCGCTGGCGGTGTTCGGGACGGAGCACTTCACCGATACTTCGGACATCGCGACGATGGTTCCGAGCTGGATACCCGTGCACACATTTTGGGTGTATCTGGTGGGCGTTGCGCTGCTTGCCGCGGCGCTCAGTATTGCGGTGAAGGTCCAGTCACGATTGGCGGCCACGCTGTTGGGAGTGATGTTCTTTTCGTTCGTGGTGCTGATGGATATACCCGCAGCGCTGGCGGAGCCGAACAATCGAATTGCCTGGACGCTGGCATTGCGAGAACTTGCGTTCGCCAGCGGGGGTTTTGCGTTTGCGGGAGCGCGCATGAGCGCGAAGCACGCCGGCAGAGCCCCGGTGCTAGTGACCGTTGCCCGGTATTGCATCGGGGTAACGGCGGTGTTCTATGGCGTCGAGCATTTTCTGCATCCGACGTTCGCGACCGGCGTTCCGCTGGAAAAAATCATGCCCGAGTGGATTCCAGGGCGGCTGTTCTGGGCTTATCTTGCAGGCGCGGTGCTGATCGCGAGCGGAGCGTGCCTGGTTGCGAACAAGAAAACGCGGCAGGCGGCAACGTATTTGGGCCTGATGATTCTGCTTCTGGTGCTGTTTGAGTATTTGCCGATGTTGCTCGCGAGCCCCAAGGACATCGTTAGCTTGAACTATTTTTTTGATACGTTGTTTTTCAGCGGGGCTGTGCTGGTCTTGGCCGACGCTTGTGGTGAACGGACTTCGGCTAGCGATTGATTCCATTGCTTGTCGTCGGAGCTCTGCGTGGTTCGCTCACGGCGGCCTGGCCGACGCGGCTGGTTGTAAACAACGGCAACGCCGGGAGTCGCCCCACGACGATTCTGATATGCTGGGGGTTACATTCCATCGAATCGGAAAGCACCGCGAGTCGAAACGGCGCACATTTTCACGCGTTCCAGCCGCTGACGAGCGAATTCTGGAACTTAATGGCTGTTTGTAGTGAATTCCCAACGCTACCCGCAACCATCGATGGTATGGAAGCGATGAAACTGTCGCTGGTCGAACAGATGTGGACGAGTTCTCAGATTGCGGCCAAGAGCCGGGAGATTATAGACCTTGATGATGACCAGACGTCGGCGGCTCGGCAGAATGTACGCGTTTTGCATTGCGATGGCAGTGCTTGCTCGACCCCCTCGCGCATCGGCCCAACAGCAAACCGAGCCTTCCCAACAGACCGCTCAGCAACCGTCGGGACTTTTCCAATTAGGGCAGTCGCAATTAGAGCAGGCACCATCAGAGCTGGCGCGATCGGAGCAAGCGCAGCAAGGGCAGCAGCAACAACCCGCAGCGGCGCATGGAGCGGCAACCTCCGGGCAAACTTCCAGTGACCAGAAACCTGGAGATGCCAACAATTCTCAGGCGACGAACCAAGGTGGCCTGCCCTCGAAGGATCGTCTGTTCTATACCTTGCCAAATTTTCTGACGGTGGAGAATTCCGCGCAAACTCCGCCTCTGACTGCTGGCCAAAAATTCAAAATTACGCTGCGATCTTCGTTCGACTACGTGCAATATCCGTGGTACGCCGCGCTTGCGGGGATCAGCCAGGCTGAGAACAGCGAGCCGGGGTACGGGCAAGGCGCACAGGGATATGCCAAGCGCTTCGGGCAGGAATTTGCGGATGGCACGATCGAGAATTTCATGGTCAACGCGGTCGTGCCGTCGCTGTTGCATACCGACCCTCGCTATTACCAGCTGGGTAAAGGCGGGTTTTGGCATCGCACCGAATACGCGTTGAGCCGCCTGGTGATTACGCGAACGGACGCGGGCAACCATATGTTCAATTTTGCGGAAATCGGGGGAAGCGCGGCGGCGGCGGCGATTTCCACCTACAGCTATCACCCCCAAGCAGACAAGAATCTAGCGAACACTGCGTCGGTATGGGGCACGCAAATGGGATACGACGCGCTCTCCATCTTCGCTAAGGAATTTTGGCCCGACATTCGCCGCAAGATTAAGAAGAAACACAGCGGCGATCAGGATTAACGAGCTCCGACTGCGGCTGTTTTCGCGTAGGAAGCAACGGTTTTCTCCGGCGCTCCTGACTTTCCATTCGAAGGTTTGCTATCCCGCACCGCATAACCAGAAATCGAAAGCTGCCGTTGATACCCACGCACTGGACGCCGGATCCATTCCGCTGGTCAGTGCCGGAACCAAATTTGTATTCCTAGCCTGTCACGCCACATTCAAACCTGTGTCGGCGCCGCCAAGGATTTAGACCGTGGGCTGCTTCGTTGCGGGAAATTCAAACCGGCGCGAGCGCGTTGCGAGCGAGGCCTTCCAGAAGGGGCTACGGGTCGTCCAGCTTACTTGCGAGGTATCGACCGGCTGCGGGACGTAAATCTGATCAGGCATGGCCGCTGAAATCTCAGCAGGAGATTCTGGTCGCAACGACCCGGAAACACTTGGCCGAACGAAGAATTCTGGACCAAGAGGTACAGAGGGCGGCAGCTAGAGCAGAAAGCGGCGGCGCTTCGGTAAGGGCTCGGGGGTTAAAGAGCGAGGTGCCGCGCGATGATCGAGATTGATCATTCGAGAGGGCGGGGAGAATGGAAGGGGCGGCGGGCGTCTTCGCCTTACCAGATGCGAGCGCCGGCGCCGCCGAATCGGGAGTTAATCAACTTCCATAATTCGAGTGGCTTTGACGACAGGGGATTTCTTCTGTCGGTCGGCAAACTTCTGGGCGCGGTCGCGATCAATGTAAACGCGAGCAAACTTTTCGCCGTCGGCGTAGTACACGGTGACCTGCCAGTGGTGATGCTTACGCCGCTTGTCGCGCTTCATGCGGCTGGTTTTCTTCAGTCTCTGCTTAGTCACGATGAGTGGTTCCCTCCGTTGTCTGGACTATGGCAAGTTTGGAAGGGCCGCGCAAGTAACAAGTTAGGGGTTAACGTTCGTATACTCGATTAGGGGCCGCTGCAGGGGTGAGTGCCAATTTGGCTGAATCAAGGCGAAAAAACGAGGAGCCCTGCAACATTTCCGCGCATCCAACCGTATAAGTGAATGAGGTACGAAATGGCGGCTGGGGGAGGAGCACGGTGATGCGCTGGGCGTGTGACGTGCAGATAGAAGATTTGCGGAATCATCCAACGGAATTGGTCGTGCAGCTGTGCCATTTATTGGCAAGTGGCGCGCCGGCAATTCCCGATCCGAAACATCCTGATTTGTACGAGATTAAGAGCGACACGCAGGTATTTTACGTGCACATTTCTCCCGCAACGAGAAAAGTGCTGCTCGTGGCGACGTGGCCTGCCCAAAACGCGCTGGAAGAAATGCATTCTGTGGCGTAATGCGCTGTATGCGCGGGGCTTGCCGCGACGCCGGGGTGTCGAAGTTTGTTCGCGCGCGGTTAGTTCGTCAGGTCGGAGGGTTTAAAGTTCAAGTCGGTAAGGATTTGGGGTTTCAATTCGTACATTGTAGGAGTTTCACTGGTACGTGCGTAGACGAACCCGCCGGATTCCTTCGAAATTTCCACTTTTAGAACTTTTCCGTTCTTGTCGGTGAGAATCGCTTCGAAGGCGGCCTTCGCAATCTTGGACAGCAGGTTGGGCGTAGGGCGGTCGAAGATTTCCTCGGCGGTGGCTTGCTCTAGCGGAGTAAAGAGTTTGTCGAGACTTGCTGGTTTTCCCTGCTGATTGTCTTTTTGCGGTGCGTCCTGCTTCTGCTTGTCATCTTTTTGATCTGTGTTGTCACAAGTCCAGTCCGTTTCGTTCTTGCGCGTGCACGCGATCGTGCCGCTGGCGTTGTGAATCTCCGCGTGAGTAATCGCCGCCGGATCGAAATGAACGAGCTTTTTGTCGCGCAAGCCGGTGAAACTTTCCGTGAGCTTCTTGTACGCGTCCTGATTGATGCGGAAGATCGTCGGGCGCGAACTATCGCGCGCAAAATACTCGTCGCCTTCCTTTTTGCCGACCAGCACAGTCGCGGTCTTGCCCTTGGCGTCCGTGACGGTGAGTGAAATTCCGGGGTTTGCGAGGCCATACTTCGCGAGATTATCCGGGGTTTCGCTGGCGATCGTAGTCATCCTGCTAGTGGCAACGGAGGCGAGAAAAGAATTGATGGCGCCACCATCTCCGGGCGCGCTGCTGGGTTTCGTAAACTTCCAGGCGTCGTGGTCCTTGGCCGCTGCGAGTTCGCCCGATGGATTCTTGAGATCGAATGAAGTTGCGTCGGGGGCAACGAAATGCAGGACGGAATGATCGCGCAAATCCTGTAGAGGCTTGTCCGCGCTGACCAGCAACGATTCGGGGAGCAGAGCTACGTCCTTAGCGCTGTCCACAATCGCGTAAACGGAAACGCCCGTGAAATCCTTCTTGCCCAAGCGCAGCGAGTGTTTCGCGCCATTCTTCATTTGAAAATCGAGCGTGACGTCTGGAGTTTCCAGGCCGAATACTCTCAGGCGATCCGGCGTACCGGGTTCTGTCTGGGCGACGCGGGCCGACGCGAGTTGCTGCAGGATTCCCTGCAGCGACACGTCATCGGCGCCTGTCCGCAGAGGCTGGGTGATTTGCCACACGCCATTTTGGTTTTCGAAGTGGATGGGCTGTGATTTTGGGTCGGCTGGGTAGGAGATGGTCAGAGAGGAGATATCGTCCGCCTGGAGCGTGAATGCAGGTTTGCTGGTGTCGGCCGGCGAGTTCGCGGCTTCTTTTTGACCGCGCTTCCAATCGAAATAATAGGCGGCCGCGCCGAGGACGACCGCGGCGAGCAGGACAATTAACGTGGATTTCTTCATCATGGCGTTCGGAAATTCTTATCAATTCCTTTGCATTGGCGCTAGCGGCGTTTCCACCAAATATAGACTCCGGAGAAGATTATCAAACCGGGGAGAAAGACCAGATTCAGCCAGTGCAGTGCGGCGGATTGGGCTTCGGAAAGGGTGACGCGACGATTCGTGGCGCTCTTGGGGCGAATGGAGATCAAGTTTTCATCCTGCGTTAGCCAGTCAATCGTGTTGAAGAAAAGATCGCCGTTCCTTTGCTGGCTGATCCAGGGATTCGCGGCGAATTGTGAATTGCCGATGACCACCAGCCGCGCGTCCTTGTCGGAGACTTTGCGATTCGCTGCGACACCCAACGAGAGCGGGCCAATCTTGTCTGTCTTGGAGTCGAAAGATATTTTCTTTTGGCCGACTTCGAGCTTGGGAATGGTGAAGCTGCGTTCTGACGTTTTGAGAAGCTCGACCGTCTGCGGAATTGATTTGCTCTTATCCGCGATTGAAGCCGTGCGCGCCAGCGGGAAGAACGCTACTGAACCCTGAAATCCCTTGGTGATGGGGCTGGCGCCGAAATCTTGGACCACCGGAATAATCGGACCGCCGCCGAAGAGCTGACCCATGCCGCTGGCGTCCACTACGACATTGCTGCCCAAAGCCACATTCCATGCCTGGAAAAGGTCGTCGAGTTTCGGATCGGTCGCGGGATCCAGCATGATTAGCGCTTCGCCGCCGGCGTCGAGAAACTTGCCGAGCATCGCGGTCTCTTGCGGATAGTACGACTGCTTCGGTCCGGCAATCACCACGACGCTGCAATCCGCAGGGACGCCGTTTTCGGCGATCAGATTGATGGTTTTTGTGGCGTAATTTTCTTTCTTCAAACCTGCATCCACCTGGGTGAAGCCGTCCGGTGAGCCATCGGTAAGAGATTTTTCGCCGTGGCCGGTGACGAAGCAGACTTCCTTCACGTCGCCGCTGGTGACTTTGACGATCGCGCCGGTTACGTCCTCTTCGCCGAGCTGGCCTCTCGCGCCGGCATCCAAGTGATCTTTGCGGATGCCGTAGGCAACGACGACGTCGCCCATGTGCGTTGCGCCGAAATCCTGCGCGACTTCCGGCTTCTGCTGCGGGTCCACGAATTGATACTTGAAGTGCGGGCTGAGGGCTTTGTATTCGGCCATCAGGTCGTCGAACGAAGTGTTCGGAGTTTTGTCAAAACGCGCGACGGTGAGGTCCTGTTTCAGACCGCTGACAATATTGCGAGTCTGGTCGGACAGTGTGTAGAGCTTTTCGGTGGTGAGGTCGAAAGTCTTGTGATGGCGGAAGCCGACGAAGTTGATGACGGCAAGGATGGCGATAACCGCGAGCGTGAGAATTGTGGTGTTAGTGCCCTGCTGCGCAGTGCGGCCGGAAAACGCTCTGACGATGGCGCGAAAACCGAGGACCACGGCCACGAGAACGAAGGCGCCGCCGACAATCAGCAGCGCTTTGCTGGTTGTGAGCAGTTCACCTTGAATGGAATAACGCACGCCGCTGGCGATGAGCATCGCCACGCCGATCGTGCCGATGAAGCTGGATATCTCTTCGCGATCCCATTTCATACTGCGAGTTCCTCCGTGAATTGAGAGCCGCGCGCGATTGAATTAGGCGCGGCGCCAGCGCATCGAATCAATCGAGCGCACAGTTAAGAAAACAAAAAGAACCATAAAGCTTAAGTAATAAATGAGCCCGGAGGTGTCTATGATGCCGCGAGCGAAATCATCGTAATGGCGGCTGGCGGAAAGATATTGCAATACCGAACCGAGGCCGCCTTCGGAGGTGTGGCCCAAATCCAAAACCCAGAGGAACAGGAAAGCCACGAACGTGAGCACGGCGGCGATGAGCTGATTTTCGGTGAGCGACGAGATGAAAGTGCCCAGCGCGAGCAGCGAGCCACCGAGCAGCAAAATTCCGGCATAGCCCGCAAGGAGCACGCGCCATGGCGGAATCGGATCGCTGTGCAGATACATGTAAATCACATAACTGGCCGTCGGAAGCAGCATCAGGGCGAACAGTGACAAGGAAGCGAGGAACTTGCCCAAGACGATCTGAATTTCGCTAATCGGCGAAGTCATCAGCAATTCCATGGTGCCGCGCTTGCGCTCTTCTGCAAAGACGCCCATGGTGAGAAACGGCGTGATGAAAAGAATGAGCGTCGAGAGCAGGCCCAGAAAAGCGCGCATCACCTGGCCTGGAACGTCAAATTGCGGCGGCATGCCGAACTGCATGCTCTGCATTTCCATCTGGAACGACTGCTGGATGACCGCGGACAGGAAGAAATTGAAGAAATACGCGCTGACGAGCAGGAAGAAGCCGATGCAGACGTAGGCGATCGGCGAGACGAAGTAATGCCGCATTTCCTTGCGATAGATGGCGTAGAGGTTGCGCATCGTTTTTCAGACTCCTTGGTAAATGTGGCGCAGAGCGGTCAATTCGAGGATGCCTGCGCGTGCGCGGCGTCGTCGGTGGTCAATTCCAGGAAAATTTCTTCCAGGCTCAGGCTGACGCCGCGGAGTTCAAACAGTGGCCAGCCATTTTGCACGATTTTGGCAGCGATGGCGCTGCGAATGTCGGCGCCCTGCGCGGTTTCGACGATCGCGACGAGATGGCCGCCGGCTGGGAGCTGTTCCGCTTCCAGGCGGGTGGTGCCGGGAACCTGCGCGAGCGCGTCGCGTAGCGCTTTTTCGGGCGCTTGCACTTCGACGCGGATTTTCTGGCCTCCCTTGAGCTGCGAGGTAAGGTTTTGCGGCGTGTCCACGGCTGCGATCTTGCCTTTGTTGATGATCACGACGCGGTCACAAGTCATGCTGACTTCCGGGAGAATGTGAGTCGACAGAATGATGGTGTGATCGCCCGCGAGGCCTTTGATCAAATTGCGGACTTCGATAATTTGCTTGGGATCGAGGCCGACGGTGGGCTCGTCGAGAATGATGACGTCGGGATCGTGGACCAACGCTTGCGCGATGCCCACGCGCTGCTTGTAACCGCGCGAGAGGCGCTTGATCAGTTCGGCGCCGCGATCTTCCAAATTGGTTTTGCGCATCGCTTCGGTGACGCGGGCGGCGCGTTTTTCCGCCGGGACGTTCTTGATGCGCGCGACGAAGTCCAAATAATCCTCGACGGCCATATCCGGATAGACGGGCGGGGTTTCGGGCAGGTAGCCGATGTGGCGGCGGACTTCCATCGAATCGCCGAACACGTCAAAGCCGGCGATCTTCGCGGTGCCGGAGGTGGCGGGCATGTAGCCGGTGAGAATGCGCATGGTAGTGGTCTTGCCCGCGCCGTTCGGTCCGAGGAAACCCAGAATTTCGCCTTTATTTACCGTGAAAGAAACGTGATCCACGGCCGTGACGGCACCGTAGGCTTTCGTCAAATCCTGAACTTCTATCAATGCATTCCTCCCGCGGAGATAAGACCGGCAAGAGCGCCGGACAGTTCCAAGCAAATGTTTATACTAAAAAACGAGGGAAATTGAAAATCGGCGGGAAGATTTCGCGACGGCCCAGGTTAAAAGTAAGGCTGCCCGCCACAAGACCGTGCAACGTCCAGCGGGGGCGTATTGTTACGCCGCAAACGCTAAAAGGTGAAGCGGACACCGATTTGGGCGGCGAACGCGCCGCCTACTGTGGTGCCGGGACCGAAGAAATCGCCGAGGGCGCCCGCTGCGAAGCTCAGTTGCTTGCGGCTCGTGACGGGCGTGAAGTCTGTGCACGCGGGCGGGTTCGCGCAGATGCCAGTGATGTTGGAGGTGTCATTCACCGGCAGGGGGAAAGCGCCGACGTTGGTGACGTAGTTCGCCCCGGGATTATTGCGATTGAAAACATTGAAAAATTCGATGAACGGCGTGGCCGTGAATCTTTCGTGGAACGTGAACCGACGGCTGACGCGGAAATCCCACTGGATGTAAGGCGTGCCGCGAAATTCATCGAGCGAAGTCTTGACGCCGTTCACGGTGATGCGGTCGGTGCCATCGGTATTGGTAATGGTGAAGGGGCGGGCGGATTCGGCTTGGCCGAGGAGGGAGAGTTCGAATCCGGCTGGAAGATGGAATACTCCGGCCAGCACGAAACGATCGCGGACGTCTTCGCCGGATGGGCCGTAATCGCCCTTAGCGAAGGGGTCGAGCGGATTGCAGACGCCGTTCACGTAGTCGAAGAGTTCGCCTAGCACGCAGCCCCAGGTTTGCGCCTTGGAGAGCGTGTAGTTGGCGATGAGATTGAAATGGCGTGAGACATTGCCTTGCAGGTGAATCGAAAGTCCGTTGTAGCTGGAGCGATTGTCGCTTTTGAACAGTGCGATGTCTGGCGCGTCGGCCGGGAGATTTACTCCCGCGGTGTAATCGTAGCGGCGATACGCGTGATTGCCCTGCTCGTGCGTGTAATCGGCGCTGACGAGCCATTGGGCGTTGAATGCATGTTCGACGCCCGCTGTGGTGTGGATTGCGTAGGGCGTCCTGTAGCGGCCGTCAATCAGCGCGCCTCCGGAGCCGGGCGGCAGGCAGCCGAGGTCGGTGGGCACAACGCAGAGGCCCGGAGGCGCGTTGACTGCCTGAAATGCCGTGACCCAGCCGTTCTGCGCGAGATCGTTGTAATAAAGGCCGAAGCCGGCGCGGAAGACCGTGGACGCCGATCGCGCGGGAGAATAAGCGATGCCGAGGCGAGGCGCAAAGGCGTGGCGATAATCTTGCGGCGCACTCGCGTCGAGCGGGACGCCCAAGGTTTTTAGCGTGAGATATGCCGGATTTTCCAGCTGGCTGCGGCCGGAGGCGTTAAACAATCCAAAGGTCGTGTCGTAACGCAGGCCGTAATTTACGGTGAGGCGGGGCGTGACGCGCCAGGAATCCTCGGCGTAGAGGCCCAGGCGCTGAACATTCTGCACGAAGCTGCCATTTGCTGCAGGAGTAGCGGTGCATTTCACGTCAGCTGGAACTGCCTGCGTGCAGGTCAAATCGTGGTAGAACTGCGAGGGATTCGCGGTGTAGAAGCTGGGGTTATCCGGATACTGGATGAGAGTTTCGGCATTGCCGGCGAGCGCGCCGCTCATCACCGGTTCGTGGATGAAATTGATTCCGAAACGCGGCGCGTGCTTGCTGATGGCGTGCGTGACGTCATAGCGGAACTGATATTTTTCCTGGTTGCGCAGAACCGGAAACGCGGTGATGGGCGTGACAAATTGATTGTCGCCGAAAGTTTCGAAGCCGGAAATGCTACTGTCGGTGGAGCTGAATGGAAACGCGAGCGCGTATCCGAGATCACCGTTGCGCGTCTCGGTATGGTGCAGGCCGCTGGCTTCGGCGACGAACGAGCCCACCCACGTGGGGCTGAAGATGAGCTGTTCGCCGAGCAGCACGTTCGCGTAATTCGAGCGCGACGTCGCACCGGTGGACGGCAAGGTGGCTTGCTGCACGAGATCGTTGGTGGTGGTGTAACGATCCACCGCGGCGCGCAGGAACCATTGCGAGCGGGCGGATTGGGTCCAATCAAAACGCGTGGTCAGCAGGTAATCGTGAAACGGCACAGGAGCGTTCTTCGGAACGCCGATGGAATTCACCTTCGGGATGAGGCCTGCGGTGGCCAGCGTCGCCAGGGCAGCAAATTCCGAAATGCTGGCGGGGCTGTAGGCGATGCTGGCGTCTTCCTGCACGTATTCGAGCGACGAGAAAAACCAGATCTTGCCCTTGACCACCGGGCCGCCGAGCGTGCCGATGTAATTCTGGCGGGAGAAGGGCTGTTTGGGTTCCGGCGGAGGATTATCAATCGGAAGACGGGCGTTGAGAGCGGCTGCGCGTTCGTAGAATGCACCTTCGCCGTGCCAATCGTCTGTGCCGCGTTTGGTGGTGAGCACCGCTGAACCGCCGGTGGTGCGGCCGGTGTCTGCGTCTTCCTGTGAAGTGCGCACCACGAATTCCTGGACGACGTCGGGCGAGTAGTTCTGTAGAAAGCCGCCGATGTAGTCGTCGGAATTGTCACCGCCGTCGACGGAAAGTTCGACGTTCAGTCCGGAACTGCCGCCGAAAGAAACCGCGGTGATGCGCGCTTTGGTGGGATCGGAAGGCTCGACAGGCTCGGTGCCGGGCACGAGGAAGGCGATATTGGCGAAGCTGCGGTGAGCGAGAGGAATTGTCTGCAAATCTTCGGCTGAGACCGCGCCCTGATGAACCGCGCTGGAAAGTTCGATCGCTGCGGTGCTGATCGAGGAGGCGCGAGCTTGCACCTTTACGGTCTGCTGGATGGTGGCGGGTTGCAGCGTGGCGGTAATTTCCTTCGCCATGCTGACTACCACTTCGAGGTCCGAGGCGGCTTCGGCAAATCCCGCGGCGGTAACGCTCAGGTGGTAGCAGCCGGGGGGCAGATCATCCACACGGAAATCCCCGTGGTTATTGCTAGTGACACTACGCTGGACGGCGGACCCGCGGGCCTGGACCATGATCGTTGCGTTCGGAACGCGCCCGCCAGAGGCGTCCTGAACTCGACCGATGATGCTGCCGCGGAAAGCTTGTCCGGAGGAAAACGCCGAAAAGATAAGAACTGAACAAATCAGCGTAGCAGCACGCCACAGTTTCACGATCCACTCCTGCTACTCGCCCGGCTAGTTGTTAGCCCGCCGCCAGACGTCATACGTTACCAGATGCGCGTTGGTTCGCGGTGCGGCTGAACTAAACCCTGCCGCGAACTTCCCCAAGAACCGCCGACGAGGGCCGGGCAACGAGCTACGCCTTGGCTGCATCCTTATGGCTGACTGATGGGGCGCATTATCGCAGAGCAAAACTCCGGTGGCATAGGCATTTGAGGGCGATAGCGAGCCGACGGCCCGGTGGAGATGTGCGTTGACACGCTGCGGCGGTTTTGTTATTCAACTAGTTTCGTTTAATGAGCCAATGGTTCGATGTGGGAGCGACTCCCTCCGTTCCGGGCGGATCCGAACAGAAATCCAAGGTGCTATGACGACATTGAAGGTGTATGCCCGCATGAAAAAGTTCCTGGCGCTGAGGAAGAGGGAAAACGCAAACGGTGGCGCCCGCTGGAGCGGCCTGCCGTCCGTCGCGTGCGCTCTGGTCGCTTTTCTGTGCCTCACGATGATTGCGAGTTGTGGCGGCGGCAATGGAGGCCTGACGCTCGCAGTCACTCCGAAGACCTCCACGATGGATCAAGGAGAGTCGCTGCTTTTCGTCGCTACGCTGGGGAATGATACGAAGAATCAGGGAGTGACGTGGCAGCCTCTTACGGGTTCCGGATGCGCCGGGACCAGCTGCGGCACTTTGACAAACATCACGACTACTTCGGTGACCTACACTGCGCCATCCGGTCTCACCACCGGCATTAGCGTAAGTCTAGAAGCGATCGCCAAGGCAAATTCGGGCGTGACCGCGACGTCAACAATCACGATCGTGCTGCCGGTGACTTTCACCACCACTTCTCTGCCGAACGGCTCCAACGGCGTGGCCTACAATCAAACGATCATTACCACAGGCGGAGTGGCGCCGATTACCTACTCGGTGGGCAGCGGCAGTATTCCCGCGGGCTTGAAACTGAACAGCGTGGGGACGATTATCGGAACTCCGAGCAGTTCGGGAACCTTCACATTTACGATTAACGCCACCGATTTCGGGACGCCGCCATTGACTGTGGCTTCGCCGAGCTACACGGTGACAATCAATCCGCCGCCTGCGCTTTCCATCACTTCGACAGCCATGGCGAATGGGATTGTCGGCACAGCTTACAGCTCCGCGATTGCTTCTTCGGGGGGCGTACCGCCATTGACTTGGAGCGTGCCGCCCGGGACGTTGCCGGCGGGGCTTGAGCTGAATACTTCGTCCGGGTTAATTAGCGGCACACCCACGACTCCTGGCGTTACCACGTTTTTCCCGACGGTAACAGATTCTGCACTTCCGCCTCAGCACGCCAGCAGTGCGAAGGGGGTAACGATTTCAGTGATCACCGTGGCGCAACTGCAGGCGGTCACGCCTCCATTGCCATCTGGGGACGTCGCGGTGGGCTATAACGCCAACCTGGTGGCTACCGGTGGCGTGCCGCCATATACGTGGAGCATGACGAGCGGCCAGCTTCCTTCGGGCCTGAAGCTGGACCCGACGACGGGTATCATCTCCGGCACGCCGATTCTGGCGACGACGCCGCCGACGCCCACCAATTTCACAGTGCAGGTTGAAGACTCGAATTCGACGAAATCGACGCCGCAAGCCCTGAGCATTGTGATCGATCCCGGAACCGCGATTACCAATTCGCTGTTCAGCGGTGCTTACAGCTTTTTGTTCCACGGGTTCGATTCGGGCGGCAACGTGGAGATCGCGGGCAACTTCATCGCCAACGGAGCCGGCACGATTTCCGGCGGACAGCTCGACAGCAATCGTTCGGGGGGCACGCTGGGAATTTTCACCGGTTCCACGTTTACTGGAAGCTACAGCGTGGGCAGCGATGGACGCGGCACGATGCAGCTGATCACGACGAACAACAAGGGAGCGATGTCCACGACGAATTACCTACTGGCCGAGGATTCCGGCGGGAACTTCCACATGATCGAGAACGATACGATTGGCACGCCGCAGACGCATGGGTCTGGAATCATCAAGCCGGTGGTAGGCGCGTTGTCCGGCGCCAGTTTCAGTGGAAATTATGTGTTCGAGCTCGACGGACAGGATAACCAAGGAAAATCGGAAGTGATTGTGGGGGTTACGCACGCGGATGGCGTCTCCCAGCTTACCCCTGGGATGTTCGACGTGAACGACGCAGGAACTTACAGCCCGGCGGTGGCGGTTACCGGAAGCTTTTCGGTGGGTTCGAACAATGACAAGGGCGTTTTGTTCCTGACCTATCAACTTCCTGCGTCGGCGCAAGTGATCGCGGAATACACGTTCTATCTCGTTTCTGCGAATGACATTTTCCTGATGGCGATTGATCCCACCGACGCGACGCATCCGCGTCTGGGTGGCGAGATGATATTGCAGCAGGCTTCCACCGTGTTCGACGCCACGTCACTGCACGGAACCAGCGTGGTTACCGGCAGCGGCTTAGACGGATCGAACGCGAGCGTTCTGGCCGGCTTGCTGACCGGCATGACCACCCCGGGCGGAGTCAATCAAGCAAACAGCACGTACGACCAGAACGACGGAGGCGCGGTCACTGCGAACAACGCCGCGGCTGGAACCTATAGCGCAGACCCCAGCACGAATGGCAGGATCGCATTTACGGGACTGGGTGCGCGGCTTGCCGCTGCGTATTTGACCGCGCCGAATCAAGGAATTTTGATCGGTTCGGACTCCGCGGTCACTTTCGGATTGCTCGACGCACAAACTTCCATCGCTCCATTCTCCAGCCGTTCGCTACTCGGCGGATACACGCTCAGCGCGGAGACCACGCTCGATCCAGCGGTTCTGAATATCACCGGGCAGTTCGATTCGCTCGACGGCAACGGGTCAATGACGGGAATCCTGGATGCAGCGGACAATGACGGGACGCCGCACACGGATCAGTCGGTGGTGATTCCGAATTACGTGGTGGGGACTAATGGGCGCGGGACGATGCAGATTGGTTCGACGATTGGCTTGCCGGCGGGGATGGCGTTCTACATTGTGTCGCCGGGAAGTTTCCGTGGCATCTCTACCGATAAGAATCCGGGCAAAGCACATCCTGAGGTGATTTACTTCAACCACTAATCTGCGCGCCGGCGGGGCAGCGGAATGCGCCGCGCTGGCGCGTGGAGCGCTTATTTCTGGTTCTTCTTTTTTTCCTCGAGCTTCAGCGCGGCGGAATTAATGCAGAAACGCAGGCCGGTGGGATCTGGGCCGTCGTCGAACACGTGGCCAAGGTGCGCGTCGCAGCGGCTGCAGGTGGCTTCGGTACGCACCATGCCGTGGCTGATATCGCGCTGTAGTTCCACGTTATCGGCTGCGACCGGCTGGTAATAGCTGGGCCAGCCCGAGCCGGAATGAAATTTTGCGTCGGAAGCAAACAGCGGCTGGCCGCAGCAGACGCACACGTAGGTGCCTTCGGCTTCCTCGTTTTCGTATTCACCCGTGAAGGGTGGCTCAGTTCCCCGCTTGCGCGTGACGTAATATTGATTGTCGTTCAGCTTGGCGCGCCATTCGGCGTCGCTCTTGCGTATTTTTTCGCTCATGGCGATAGCTTACACGAGGTCTCTATTTCCTGTGAAGCACGGCGAGCGACGGAAAGTGGCGGCTGGTCGGATATACTAGGCGGGCAAAATCGGCTGCTAGCCGATCATCGCGCTCGCGGCTTTGTGCTCGCGCATGCTTCGCGCCGAGGACGAATCGAGAGCAGCGCCGGCTGCATCGACTGCCATGGAGAGAATTTGTGAACGAAGTGTTCATTTGTGATGCAGTGCGCACACCGTTTGGCCGCTACGGCGGGGCGCTGGCGATGATTCGCAGCGACGACCTTGCGGCGATTCCGATTCGCGCGCTACAGGAGCGAAATACGGGTGTGGATTGGGCGGCGGTAGATGATGTGATCTACGGATGCGCGAACCAGGCTGGTGAAGACAACCGCAACGTGGCGCGCATGGCGCTGCTGCTGGCGGGATTACCAAAGCAAGTCCCGGGCGCGACGGTGAACCGGTTGTGCGGGTCGAGTCTTGACGCGCTGGGCGTGGCTGCACGCGCGATCAAATCGGGCGAAGCGGAACTGATGATTGCCGGCGGAGTGGAGAGCATGACGCGCGCCCCGTTTGTAACCGGCAAAGCAGACAGCGCCTTCAGCCGCAACGCGGAGACTTTCGATACGACCATCGGCTGGCGCTTCATGAATCCGCTGATGAAAGCCAAGTACGGAGTGGATTCGATGCCGGAAACGGCGGAAAACGTCGCGGAGGAATTTCACGTGGACCGCGCGGACCAGGATGCGTTTGCCTATCGCACGCAACAGCGCTGGGCGCGCGCGAATGCGGCGGGATTTTTCAAACAGGAGATCGTCGCGGTGCCCGTGCCGCAGAAGAAGGGCGATGCGAAGATTTTTGATACGGATGAGCATCCGCGTCCGGACACGACTCTGGACGCGCTGGCAAAGCTAAAACCGATCGTCAAACCCAACGGCACCGTCACCGCTGGAAATGCTTCCGGCGTGAACGATGGCGCATGCGCGCTGCTGCTGGCGTCGAGGGTAGCCGTTGCGAAGCATCGCTTGACACCTCGCGCACGTGTGCTGGCGACGGCCACGGCTGGAGTGGCTCCGCGGATCATGGGCATTGGACCCACGCCGGCAACGAAAAAATTGCTGGAAAAGACCGGGTTGAAGATTTCGCAGATGGACGTGATCGAACTGAATGAAGCATTCGCGGCGCAGGCTCTCGCGGTGACAAGAGAACTGGGTTTGCCAGACGCTGCGCAGCATGTGAACCCCAACGGCGGAGCGATTGCGATTGGACATCCGCTGGGCGCCAGCGGCGCGCGCCTGGCGACCACGGCGATGTATCAGTTGCTGGCGACCAAAGGACGATATGCGCTGTGTACGATGTGCATCGGAGTTGGCCAGGGAATCGCGGCAATCATCGAGCGATGCTGAACCACCTCACGGCTAAGTTCGAGTGACGACCAGGCAGGTGATGTCGTCGTGTTGCGCCGCCACGCCGACAAACTCATCGAGATGTTTCATTATCGCCGAAAGCGTGACGGCCGCTCTTTCCGGCATTCGCGGCTGCAGCATCGCGAGCAGGCGCGCTTCTCCAAACTGCTCATCGCTTTCGTTCTGCGCCTCGGTGACGCCGTCGGTGTAAATGACCAGCAGGTCGTTGAGTTCCAGCACAGTCTCGCCGGCCACGAACTTTTCGGTCAGGTCGATTCCCAGCGGCATGCTCTCGGAGTTTAGCCGCTCGATGGTCCCGTCTTGCCGCACGAGCATCGGAGGATTGTGGCCGGCCGAGAGATAGCTGAGCTCGCCCGTGGCAGGGTTCAATTCCGCCAGGAACGCGGTGGTGAAGCGGCGGCCATTCAGATTGTTGCCGCAAGCCAGCCGATTCAAATCTGTAACCAGTTGCGACAACGAACCTGGAGCACCCGCAAGCGCGCGGAGACTGGCCTGAAAGTTAGCCATGAGCATCGCCGCAGGAACGCTCTTGCCCGAAACGTCAGCGACGGCGATCAGGAGTGGACCATCAACCGCGCGGCGAAATGCGTCGTAGTAATCACCTGCCACTGTGTTGGCAGGGCGCGTCGCGAAAGCCATGTCAATTCCCGGCACTTCGGGTGGAACGCGCGGCACGAGCCAGCGCTGGATTTCGCGGGCAATTTCGATGTCGCGCTTCATCGCGACGTGATCGCCCAAAACCATAATCAGCAGGACCAGCATTCCGGCGAAGGCCGCGAGAAATTCCACCTTGGTGGTAATCAGTAGAAACTGAAAGCCAACGAGCGATAGGACAGCAAGGAGCAAGCTTAATACCAACAGAACGCGCCGGGCCGGCGAAAGCTTTTTCAGGATTCCCGCAAACAGCGCCGCGACGATCTTGAATGGCTGCTTCCAGGCTTTCTGCGAGTGCACGGCGTGCCAGTCAACGTCGCGTTTATAGAGGCTCGAGCTGGCTTGCGCCTCCGCTTTGAATTGCATCCAGAGGTCCGCGGTCTCCATGCCTGCTGTCAACTGGCGCCAGCCGTCCTTGGAACGCCAGACGGTGCGCTTGGCTTTGGTCTTGAGGTTGTGCGCGAAATTGTGAATCTTCGCCCATCTGGAACCGGTCGTCGCGCGAACTTCTTCGCTTACCAGGGTAGCCACAGCTTAACCATACGCTCTTCGGCGACGGCGCGGAGATCAGGTTTTTCAGGTATTCTTGAACGAGAGTTGTCCAGTTCCGGGGCAGCGAATTCTTACGGCGGTTCGGAGGTAGGTAAACTCCTATTTCCGGCTGCGTACTATTTCGAGTAGAACTTTCCGGGACCGCGAAAAAAATCGCTTAGCAACTTTTCGGCCATTTCCGCAGGTCTTTACTTATTAGCAAGTTACAGGGAAATCGTCTTGGCAGTAGACGTGCACTCTCGGATAATCAGCTCTCGGCGATACGCACCATGACAGCGCGAGACGGCAGCATTCGAGATCGGAGACCCAGTTGTGAGTACAAGAGCTCTAGTTGGCAACCCGGCGGTGAAAGAGACGAATCCCGCCGAGGACATCCCAAGCCCTAGATGGGCTGAGCGCATCCGCGCGCTGAAGAATATTCCCCCGGTAATGAAATATGTTTGGGACGCCGCGCCTGCGGTGGCCGTCGCGAACTTGGTTTCGCGTTTGACGGCTGCGCTGATTCCACTTTCCATGTTGGCGGTCACCCAGAAAATTATTGCTGCGATTTATGCATTAAACGCCAAGCAGACGCCGCTGCCACATTATTTCTGGGGGCTCGTGGCCTTGGAATTCATACTGGCTGGAATCGCGGCGATTCTGATGCGCGTGATTGATTTCTGCGACACCACGCTGGCCGAACGGTTCATGCGGCACATCAGCGTGCGGCTGATGAAGCACGCGGCGAATCTGGATTTGATGTCCTACGAAGATCCGGTCTTCTATGACAAGCTCGAACGCGCTCGTGTGCAGAGCACCGACCGCGTACAAATGATCAAGATCTCCGGCCGGCTGATTCAAGAAACAGTTACGACCGTCAGCCTGGCGGCGGGGATTTTCGTTTACTCTCCATGGTTACTGATCGCGCTGGTGGCTTGCGTCGTACCGGCGTTTCTTGGCGAAACGCATTTCGCGTTCCTGGGATATTCGTTGAGCTTCCAGCAGACCCCCGCGCGGCGCGAACTCGATTATTTGCGACTGCTGGGCGGCACCAAAGAAGGCGCGAAGGAGCTGAAACTCTTCGGGCTCGCTCCTTTCCTCGTAGGCCGCTATTCCGACGTTGCGACTGAGCTTCACGACCAGACCATAGGCGTGGCACGGCACCGGCTGTTAATCGGCGCACTGCTGGCGATGGTGGGCGTGGCTGGCTACTACGGGACATACGCGTTCGTGATTTATCACACGGTGATTGGAGTAATCTCGCTGGCCACGATGATTTTTCTGGCCGGCGCGATTGGCGGCGCGAGCTCCAATATCCAGGCAGTCTTCACCACGTTTTCGGAAATCGCGAACCAGGCTCTGTTCATGACCGACCTGCTGGAGTTCTTCGCCGTGAAGCCGAAGATCTTCTCCAAGCCTGGCGCCTTTCCTGCTCCCAAGAAGATTCAACAGGGTTTTGAATTCAGGAATGTATCGTTCGCCTATCCGGGCAGCTCGCGGATGATCCTGAACAACGTCAGCTTCAAGCTCGCGCCTTCGGAGCGCATCGCCATCGTGGGTGAAAACGGCCAGGGCAAGACCACCATCGTGAAGTTGCTCACGCGCTTGTACGATCCGACCGAAGGGCAGATTCTCCTCGATGGCAAGGACCTGCGCGAGTACGACCTGGAGAGCTTGTGGCAGGAAATCGGCGTGATATTCCAAGATTTTATGCGCTATGAGATGACGGCTTCGGCCAACATCGCGGTGGGCCGCATCGAGGAGCGCAATAATCCGTTCCGGATCCGCGCGGCTGCCAACAAGAGCCTTGCGGAGCAGGCCATCCGCCGGCTGCCTAAGGGATTCGATCAGGTGCTGGGCTCGCGGTTTGAAGGCGCCGTGGATCTTTCAGGCGGCGAGTGGCAGAAGATCGCGATCGCCCGCGCCTATTTGCGCGACGCGCAGTTGCTTATTCTGGATGAGCCCACGGCGGCGCTCGATGCCCGTTCCGAGCACGAAGTGTTTCAGCGCTTTTCGGAGTTGACCGAAGGCAAGATGTCACTGCTGATTTCGCACCGCTTCTCGACCGTTAAAATGTCCAACCGGATTCTGGTCCTGAAGGACGGAGAGATTGCCGAGCAGGGCCAGCACGAGCAGCTGATCAAAGTGGGCGGGCATTATGCGGAGATGTTTGAACTGCAGGCCGCAAATTACCGCTAACTCTTACGTGGTTTGATCTCTATCTGGACCTCTCCGCGGTCGGATTGGTGACCGCGGAGAAGTGCTCCGCTTCTCTTCCCCAATTACTCACGACGTCGAACGTAGGTGCATTCCCACCAGTTCCTGCGGCGCGAGTGGCTGATAAGACTTGAATCCAGCGCGTTCCATGCCTCTTTGCGCCTCTGGATTCTTCATGAAGGTATCCCAGACAAATCCGGTGCGCGCATTTTCCGCCATCACGATGGTAATTCCGGCGTCAATTCCAACCACGTCGCTGTCGTACCAATTCGTCAGAGGGTTGAAAGCATCCACGAACCCATAGCGGCTCCAAGTGCCGGCGCCGTAACGATTGTCAATCGTGCGCAACACGCGCATCGCCGGTCCGGGCAAAAATGGAAGTGAACCCGCCGCGGCGCACGGAACGATGGTTCCATCAATCGGGCCCGTCTCCGGGGGCCCCCCCCAGACTCGGTATCCTTTGATCGAATCTGACGCGGTGATGCCCCAGAGGTCGTTGCTGTAATCGGGGAACTTGTTTGCCAGACTCAAACAGAATCGCCGGTGCACGTCCGTCGCCAAAATCGAGTTTTGAAAATAGTCGGCGTAGAGGTCGCGCTTTCCGCGGAAATCAAACCAAGCCTGTGAGTATTGATGGACGAACAGCGGAGCGTAGGAGCCGATGAACTTGATCCCGTCGAATTCGAAGATCGTGCGCTTCCAGGCGTCCCAGGTGGCGGGAGCCAGAGCGTGGGACGTCGAGCCCAAGCCCAGCAGGTACATCATCATCATTTCGCTGTAGCTGTCCCAGCGATATTGCAAGAATCCGGTTTCCGGGCTCCAGCCATGCGGAAGGATGCGCGTATCTTCCGACAACCAGTCCCAATCCACGCGATTGAAAATCTGATGCGCGAGCTCGCTGATCTCGGAGTGTTCGAAGTGCTGGCGGCAGGTGAGAATCCCGCAGAGCAGTATGGATGTGTCAATCGAGGAGAATTCAGACTGCCAGAGCCGCTCGCCCGTATTGATATTGGCCCAGTGGTAGAAAAATCCGCGCTCGGTGGGCAGCTTTCTCCAAAGAAAACGAAGGGCGTTGATCACACGTTCCCGAGCGAGAGTAAACGAGACATATCCGCGCTTTTCGCCGATGCACAATGCGGTCAAGCCGAATCCGGTGGCCGCGATGCTGCTAACTACGCCACTATCGGAGGAACGCACGTTGCAGCGGTCTTTCACCATTCCTGTGCTGGGGTTGGTTTGATCCCAGAAAAACTGAAAGATCGCTTTTTCAAGTTCCTCCAGGAAGGAATCGTCTCTGGGAGACAGGTATGAGGGAGGTGGCAGTTGCGCGGGCAGAGGGGCAGCCTGCCGGTTTGCGACCGGGTGCTGGAGCGAAAGGCCTCCGGCTAGCGGAATGCCGCAGGCGGAAAGCGCCGCCAGATCTCGCAGCAGCTCGCGGCGCGATAGCTTCTTTGGCCTCAATATGTCCCTAGTCGGCACAATTAATGTTAGACGAACCAGACATCGAATGAAACTGCGTACCAAACGAAGCTAATGACTGTTTCGACGAACGAGGGGTCCCCCAGGCAGCCTATCGTCCGCGCTCTGGGATCACCCTAGTACGATGCGCACCTGATGCATCACGCCATCGTCCATCAGATGAATGGCGGCAGAGCCGGCCAGAAGCTTCCCGTCGAGCTCCGTAAGAGCCACCCCCCTCGCCACGCCGGAAGGGTTTTCGACCGTGATCTTGTAAACAGACGAGTGGTAGCGGAACTCCATGCTGTACCCCGGCCAGTTTCGCGGGATGCAGGGATCGATTGAAAGGGAGGTTCCGCGGACGCGGAATCCCAGGATTGATTCGATCCCAGCGCGATAGAGCCATCCCGCCGAGCCGGTGTACCAGGTCCAGCCGCCGCGACCGATGTGCGGCGCTTCGGCGTAGATATCGCCAGCGACAACGTAAGGCTCAACCTTGTAGCGCTGGACATTGGCACGCGTATCGGCACGGTTGATGGGATTCATCATGCGGAATAGCTCCGCGGCCTTGTCGCCGTCGCCCAGTTCCGCAAAGGCCATGAGAGCCCAGGTGGCAGCATGGGTGTACTGTCCGCCGTTTTCGCGAATGCCGGGCAGATAGCCTTTTATGTAGCCGGGATCATGATCCGGATGGTTGAAAGCTGGGGCAAGCAGCAGGATTAGCCCGTCGGGACGGCGAATGAGCTGCTGGTCCACGGCCGTCATGGCCCGCGCTCCGCGTCCTGGCTCTGCCGCTCCGCTGAGGATGGCCCAGGACTGCGCAATCGCGTCGATGCGGCATTCTGTGTTCTGCGCAGAGCCCAGCGGCGTGCCATCGTCGAAATACGCGCGGCGATACCACTCGCCGTCCCAGCCATCGCGTTCCAGCGCAGCCTTAAGGCTGCTGACGTGAAGGCGCCAGGTTTCAGCGCGCTGATGAGCGCCGCGGCCATCGGCGAGCTTTGCAAACTCCCACAAGACGGTATGCAGGAACCAACCGAGCCACACACTCTCGCCCTTGCCGTCCTGTCCCACGCGGTTCATGCCGTCGTTCCAATCACCCGTGCCCATGAGCGGCAGGCCGTGACTTCCGACTCCCAGGCTGCGGTCCAAGGCGCGCGCGCAGTGCTCGAAAAGGGTCGCACGAATTTCCGAAACGCGGGGTTGGAAATAGGACTCTTTCTGCCCATCCGCCAGCTGATCACCCTCGATAAAGGGGATGGATTCTTCGAGCACTGTCATATCTCCGGTTGCTTCGATGAACTGGATCACGGCGTAGGGCAACCACAGCAGATCGTCGGACATGCGGGTGCGAATGCCGCGGCCCGAGGGCGGATGCCACCAGTGCTGCACGTCTCCTTCGGGGAATTGGTGGGCGGCTGCGCGCAGCAGTTGTTCGCGCGCCACTCCGCGTTTGGTAATATTCAGAGCCATTACGTCTTGCAGTTGGTCGCGGAATCCGTAGGCGCCGCTGACCTGGTAAAAACCGGCGCGGGCCCACACACGGCAAGACAATGTTTGATACAAGAGCCAGCGATTCAGCAGCACGTCCATGCTGGGATCGGGAGTGGTAACTCTCACGGTGTCGAGGATTTCGTCCCAGCGCCGGCTGACCTCGCCCAGAATTTTGTCCAGATCCGCGGTGCGGTAGCGCATCAGCAGGTCGCTCGCTTGTTCTTTGTTCTCCGTTTGACCCAGGAAAAATACGACCTCGGCGCGCGCACCCGGGCGCAACTCAACTGTCGTTTGCAGCGCGGCGCAAGGATCCCAGCCCGGACCTATTTTGCCGGAGAGCGGACCAGTTCGCTCCAGTGCCGCGGGACGATCTGCTGTGCCATTGCGGCCGAAAAATTCCGCGCGGTCGCCGCTGTAGGAGGTTTGCTGCCCGCGCAGATCGGCGAAAGCGATCCGGCCTCCGAACTCACCGTTCCAGGCGCTTCGTGCCAGGATGGCTTTGGACTGCGGCTCCACTTCCGTAATGATGTACGGCGCAGTGGCGCTGCGAGAGCTGCCCAGCACCCATTCGACATAGGCCGTCACGGAAAGGCGACGCACGCGATCCGAATCGTTTCGCAGCGTTAGACGTGAGATTTTGATGGGGTCTTCTGCTGGCACAAACTGCAAGAGCTCGAGAGAGATGCCGCGCGATCCGTGCAGGAAACGGCTGTAGCCCTGTCCATGACGCGCTTGATAGCTTGCGCCTTCGTCGCGTATAGGCAGGGCCGTGGGCGTCCAAACGTCGCCGCTGGCTTCGTCGCGGACGTAGATCGCTTCTCCCGGCGTGTCGAAGACATGGTCGTTGGACCACGGCGTAAGCTGATTTTCGTGGCTATTGAGAGACCAAGTGAATCCCGAACCCGATTCGGACACCAAGAATCCGAAGGATGGATTGGCCACGACATTGACCCACGGCTCCGGGGTGCGTAGACCTTCATTCAGGGCAATCACATATTCACGGCCACGATCCGCGAAACCGCCGAGCCCATTGAAAAATTGCAGAGCTTGCCGCGGCAAGCTCGATTCCGGGGATCTGGTCGGGCGTGCCGGGCGCACCAGAGTGCGCTCGGCTGGTTCCGGATATTGCGATCGCACGATTTGCTCAGCCAGCGTGCCGCGGCGGCTCAACAGCACGGCACGCGCCACAGCCTGAAGTTGCGTGCGGGCCTCTGGAGTGAGGAGATCACCCCGCAGCAGGAAAATTTTTCCGCTCACCCCGCCGGAGTCCGGCGAAAGCCTCAGCTGGCTGCCGCGTACCAGCGCTTCCAGGGAGTCCTGCAGTTCCTCAACGTAGGATACGGCTTTTTCGTTGATGATGACCACATCCGCCGACAGTTGCTTCATCCGCCAGTATTCGTGCGCGCGCAAAATTTGCCGGATGATGTCCACATCGTCGGGATCGTCAATGCGCGCGAGCACGATCGGCAAATCTCCGGAGATTCCCTGGGCCCACAGTGTGGAAATATCCAGGGAGCTGCGCGCCAGCACGTCGGCGGTGGGACGAAGCGACGGATCCACATACAGCACGGCGTTCGCGAGCCGCTGGAATAGAAGCGCTTCTTCGGAAGTGATGCCGAGGTGGTGCAGTTGCACCTGCGCCTGCGTCCACGCCAGCGTATGGGAGCGTTCAAACGTTCGGGCATCGCGATATTTGTCGGCGAGATCCAAAACCTCATTGCGCGTGGCGGCGGCAATGGTGGAAAAAATCAAATGGACTGTGCCGCCCGCAGGAACGCGAACCGTGCGGCGCAGGCTCAGGATGGGATCCAGTACGGCACCAACAGTGTTAGAAAGCGGCCGGCCATCCATCACCGACACGGGATCGCGCAGATTGCGCGTCCGTCCCACGAAACGCCCGCGATCGGTTTCAAATTGCAATTCCCCGACGGTTTCGGCGTCCGTGACCAGAACGTGAGAGACCCACACGGACGTCTCGTCTTCGGAACGCTTCCGGCGAGTGGCTACCAACGCGCCGACCTCTGCCACGAATTCAGTTTCGACGAACAGCTTCGCGAAAGCCGGATGCGCAACATCCGCCGCTTGCGGCGTGAGCGAAAGTTCCGCGTAGGAAGTGACTTGAATATCGCGCGCGCGGACCCCGACGTTGCTGAGCGAGATGCGCCGGACTTCGGCATCGTCTTCGGAGGAAACGACGACTTCCAGCGCCGTCGTGAGCGAGCGGTCGCGCCGGATGATCTCGGCATGATCCTCGAAGAAAATGGCTTCGTACTCGTCCGCTTCGATTCCCGCGGGCTGAAATCCCGCCGACCACACATTTCCGGATTGTTCGTCGCGCAGGAAGATGTACTGGCCCCAGTTATCCAAAGTGAGGTCTTCGCGCCAGCGCGTGATGGCCAGATCGCGCCAACGGCTGTAGCCCGAGCCGGCGGCGGTGAGCATTACGGAATAGCGCCCGTTGGAGAGCAATTGCGTGCGCGGAATGGCGTCGTGGGGCGTGCTGAAGCGCCGCACCAGCGGTGGCACCAGTTCACGCACCTTGGACGCGGCGGAAACTTCTTCGGCGCGCGGACGGGCGACCAGCACGTCGCGCGGGGTGCGCTCTTGCAACAGCAGTTCGGTAGCGCGCACGATCGGCTCGGCGTGAAAACGATCGCGCATCACGCCACCATTCAGAATATCTGCGAGCGCGACGATGGACATGCCTTGGTGATGCGCCATGAAGGCGCGGATCACCGCTACGTCCTTCCCTTCCGGCAAACGGCTGCTGGTGTAATCCAGCGCCTCGTAAAATCCATAGCTGCCAGCGGCGCCCGCCCTCGCCAGCCTGGTGAAATTCTGTACAGCTGCGGTTGGGTCGATCATCGCTGCCAGTGCAGTGGCGTACGGCGCGATCACCAGGTCTTCGCTCAGCCCGCGCTTCAACCCCAGGCCCGGAACTCCGAAACCCGAATACTGATACGTAAAATCCATGTCGCGAGCGTTGAAGGCGGATTCTGATATTCCCCAGGGAACGCTGCGCTCCTCTCCGTACTCGATCTGGCGCGCGACGACCTGCTCGTACGTCTGGCTCAACATGCTGTTCGCCGGAGAGCGCATTACCAAATCCGGCATCAGGTATTCGAACATCGAGCCTGACCAAGAAATCAGAGCCAAGCCTCGGCCGACCGGGGTGAGCGCGCGGCCCAGACGGAACCAATGCGACGCCGGCACTTCTCCTTTGGCGATCGCGATGAAACTGGCGAGCCGTGCTTCCGATGCCAGCAGGTCGTAGCAATTGCCGTCCAGCGTTCCGTCTGTACCGCGAAAGCCGATCGAGAAAAGCTTGCGCGAAGCATCAAAAAGAAATGTGAAGTCCATCGCGTCGAACATGCTTTGGGAAGCGTGCGCGATGGCGACCAGGCGACGAGTCAGAGCCGCCGCATCCCGGCCGGCGCCGTTGAGAGTTATGGTGAGAGCATCAATACGCCGCAGAACTTCGCGATTGGTTGCGGAATCCCGGGCGAATCTTTCGCGCAGCGTCGCCAATTCACGCACGGCGGACTCGCAACGATCCGGAACATCCGCCAGGGCCGGCAGATGACGAAAGGAAGATTCGATGGCCATCCACTCGGGCGCTTCGTCCTGCGGGCGTTCCGCCATGGCGAGCACATCGCTGCGTTCCAGACGGACCCAGGGAATCATGATCCGCGCATCGCGCGCGTAGCTTTCCAGATTGGCTCGCGCGGCCTCAGCCCAAATGCACAATTCGGAGTCCGCAGGCGCGCCGAGTTCCTGCGCTAAAGCCTGAGCGATATCGGCGACCGTCTGGGCGCGTTCTTGAATCTCCAGAAAGCGCGCGGCCCATTCGCGCGGACCGGCAGGGACTGGATCGAGCAAGGCAGTCAGCGAGTCCAGAGCGTTTGCCAGCTGCTTGCGCGTGACGGTGTGCGTACGCTGCGTATCCGCAATTTCTTCCAGTGCTTCACGCAAAAGATGAAAAGCATCACCGACTCCGGTGAATGGGCGCGACATGGCGAACGGTTCCTGAATGATTTCGCGGCAGCCGTTTGCCAGGACCAGCAAATTGGCAGCGAGGTTTCCGCTGTCAACGGTGGAGACGTATTTAGGATCGAGCGGCACTAGACGTCGCGTGTCGTACCAGTTGTAAAAATGGCCGCGGTGCAGTTCGAGCTGACCCAAGGTTTGCAGCGTCGCTTCCAGCCTGTCTGCCGCTTCCTGCGCGCCCAACCAACCCATGTCTCGCGCAGCGAGCGTCGAAAGCAGATAGAGACCAATATTGGTGGGAGAAGTTCGATGGGCTACCACAGGTTTGGGATCTTCTTGAAAATTGTCCGGCGGCAGAAAACGGTCTTCGGCGGATACAAACTTCTCGAAAAACCGCCAAGTGCGGCGGGAAATTGTGCGCAGAGTCTTCGTATCCGATGCAGATAGTGGCTCGACGTCCTCGACCGGTGGTGGAATGCTGATCCAGCGTGCCACGGCGGGCGCCGCGATCCAAAGTGCGCCAAACGGGATCGCAGCCCACAAAGCCTGAGGCCGCGCGACAGCCGCCGCTAGGAGCGCGGCAAAAGCCACCAGGACGCTAGCCACCATGCGTCCGTAGGTAGCCAAAAGACTCAAGTCCACGGCATGTTTGGCCTGCGCCGCGGTTACCCACTGCAGCAGATTTCGGCGCGTGAACAACAATCGGACCAGCGTCCGGCCGATCGCGTCCGTCATCAGCCATGCCTGATACGCAATAAACGTGAGGGTTAAACCGATTTGCGATGCGCCCAACGACAGGTCGGATAGAACATCGCGAAAATGGCTGCGTTTCGAAATGCCGCTCAGACGGGAATTCAATCCAACAAGAAAAGGGATTAGCGCGGGAATCGCAATCGTGGCTACGACGAAGCGCGTCCACATCCAGGGTGACACCCGGGGTATCAGCCATCCCGCCGCCAGCAACAGCAACATGCACGGTGCGGAAAGCGTGCGGCGCAAATTGTCAATCATCTTCCAGCGGCTGATCGCAGGAATCGAAACTTTGCGGCGTTCCTCTTTCGAAAGCCCCCCGCGTCCGAAAATCCACGGCAATAGCTGCCAGTCTCCGCGGGCCCAGCGATGCTGCCGCGCGGCCGACACTTCGTAATGCGATGGAAATTCGTCGAATAGCTCGATATCGCTGGCTAGCGCGGCGCGTGCGAAAATGCCCTCGAACAAGTCATGGCTCAGCAGGGTGTTCTCTTTAACCGTGCCGGCCAGCGCGGCCTCAAACGCATCGAGATCGTAGATTCCCTTCCCGGTGTATGACCCTTCGTGGAACAAGTCCTGATAAACATCTGAAACCGCTGCGGCGTACGGATCGATTCCACTCGGTCCAGAAAAAATTCGCTGGAAGAGCGAGCCTTCGCGATCGGTGGGAAGCGAAGGCGTTACACGCGGTTGCACTACGCCATAGCCGTCCACCACGCGCCCCAGTTCCGGGCTGAATTGCGGGCGGTTCAACGGGTGTGCCATTGTTCCCACCAAGCGCGCCGCAGTGCCACGAGAAAGGCGCGTGTCCGCGTCGAGCGTGATGACGTAGCGAATCATGGGGATGGACTCGGGCACCTGGTCGCCGACGGGAATGAAATTTGTCTGCGTCGAACCGCGCAGCAGTTCATTGAGCTCGTGCAGCTTTCCCCGCTTGCGTTCCCAGCCCATCCACTTCTTTTCGCGATCGTTCCAGGTCCGCTTGCGGTGAAATAGGAAGAAACGCGCGCCGCCTCCGGGGGCAGGGCCATGGGCTTTGTTCAAGCCGGCGATGCCGCTGGCAGCCGCAGCTAGCAGTTCGTCATCTCCCGGCAGAGTTTCCGTGGCGGCGTCCACCCAATCGGTGAGCAGCGCAAAGCGCAGATCGCCATCAACGTTTGCGAGGTAATGAATTTCCAGGCGCTCAACCTGTTCCTTGATCGCATCCTGCGAGATCAAGAGAGTAGGAACGGCAATGATGGTGCGCAGTTCCTCCGGAACGCCATCGCGCAATTCCAGGCGCGCCAAAGTGCGTGGCCCAAGTAAATCCGCTACGACTCGATTGATCAGTGCTATGGCCAAATCAGAAGCAGGCACAGAGGCCAGCAACGCGAACAGCGCCAAAATGGGGGTGCTTACTCCCAATTCGCGGGCATGCGCCAGCGGCAGCGCCAAAATCAGCGCGGTCATTATCGCGATCGTCCCCAAATATCCCGGTACGGCGGCTCGCACATACAAGCGCAGCACGCCGCGCCGCCAGGCAACGTGGAATCCGAGTTCGCGCTCGAAATCGAGACGGCCGCGGGAGATCAGGTAGTAGCCGGGATCGGCCTTGCGTTCGTTGGGCGGATGCCCATCACTGTGCAGTTCCGCGCGCGCCCGTTTGGCGCGTTGTACGGCGCGTTGGGCAACCTCGATTTCGGAGTGAGCCGAACCACGTGACAGGTCCTCGATCGCGTGACGGTAGTAATCACGCGTCGCAAAGTCCATGTCTCCGAAATTGCTGCCGCTGCGCAGCACTTCGTCCACCAGGCTGACGCTCTCGAAAAATCCTTCCCAATCGAACGAGGAAGTCAGCCGCATGCTGGTGATGATGTTGCGCACCGTCACGCTCATGGCGGCCTGCTCTTGATGCTCGGCGCGGACGATTTCATCGGCGGTGGTGCCTTGCGCGGCGAGGCGTTCGTCCAGCCACACCAGGATCGGGCCAACCTTCGGATCGAGGTCGCGCAGGCGCTGAACCAATTGCACGGCAAAGGAGCGCTCGAGAGGCTTGTTCTCGAAACGGCGGAGAACGGCGGCGGGTGAAACGGCCGTCTGGCCGGCGGCGCCGAGTACGCGGTCGGCGAGGATGTCAGCTTCGACGCGCGCGTTGCGGCTGCGCACGATGCGCTCGGCGACGCGCCGCAAGTTCTCCACAAGCACGATGCGCAGCGTGATGGCCACGGCCCACAGTTCGCCGATGGTCAGCGGCTGGACGCGCTGGTAGGCGCTGACGAACCGGCGCAATACTTCGGGATCGAAGCGGCTGTCGTTGTGCGCCACAAACGCCCAGGCGACGCCAAAGACGCGCGGAAATCCTTCCAGGTGACCGGACGCGAGCTTCGGCAATTTGCGGTAGAAACCGGGAGGAAGATCGTCGCGAATTTCGCGCAATTGTTCTTCGACGATATAGAAATTATCTACGAACCATTCGGCCGCGGGCGTGATGGCTTGTTCGTGTTGAATGGCGCGCGCCGTGGCCCGGTAATATTCCAGCAGGACGCGGCCGTTTTCGAGTACACGAGGAATCAGCGGCCGACCTTCCTCGGGAGCGGTGACCACCAGTTGCGCGGCCGCCAGGCTTTCCGCGTGCTGCTCCAGGCGCTCGACGCTGAATAGCTCGGCGCGAATCGTTTCCTCTGGCTCGGAAAAAATGGGCGGAGGCGGTTGGGCCAGCTTAGCCATCTTCTAGATTTGATTCTCCAGTCTAGTCGTTACTGGCCGCCGGAAAGCTGCGGCCTACGCATTCCGGCCGGCGGAACGAAGCAGCAGATCCGGCGGCCATCGGGAGGGGCGGCCGCAAGACAGAAGCACCAGGGCTGTACGAGATGGAATTTTACAGGACAGCGCCCACAATGGAACGATAAATCGCTGCGCATCAGGCAAAGCAAGTATCAGCGTCAAATGAATTGCGGGGCAGTTATGCAGGAAATCACCGATATACGCATAACGCTGAAAATGCTTGGCTCGGTGCGAGCCCTACCATCGAAGCAACGCAAAGACATAGCCGAGTTGTCGCATGCAACATCAATTCTGATTGGCGTTCTTCGAGCGAAGCCTTATAACTTGTTGGTGCGGCAACTCACGCTTCCCATCGTGATCGAATCAGATGCTGACGGGTATTATGTTTCCTGCCCGGCCTTGCAAGGGTGTTACAGCCAGGGCGATACCTACGAGCAAGCCGTCGCAAACATCCAGGACGCGATTCGCCTACACATCGATGACCGCATCGCCGACGGCGAAGAAATCCCCGAATACGTCTCCGTTAGTCTATCCACCGTAGAAGTAAGCATGTGACTCCCCGGCTTGCGCGCCTGACTGACTGCGCGCCAGATCGTCACTGTCCTGGAGAAGTCGGGATTTTCGCTCACGAGGCAGAGCGACAGTCACACGATTTACAAAAATGCGGCTGGCAAACGCGTGACTGTTCCGTTTCACGCCGCCAAGACGCTTCACCCAAAAGTACTGAAAAGCATCCTGCGGGACGCAGCGATTACCGTTGAACAATTGGAAAAGTTATTGGAACTGCGCGCGCAGGTGAAGTCAGAATCCAACCGCGTCGGAGTTGCTGAGTGCAGGCTGAAATCGCAACGCGGACGATGACCCGCGACATCAATTGAAACGCAAGGAAGTGGTGAGCCGGGGAGGACTCGAACCTCCAACCCGCTGCTTAAGAGACCGTCCAAACGGGACTAGCACGGAGTACGACTGTTTGCGATCGCGTTGATTTTCCGCCTCAGCAGAGGGTTTTCACGCTGTCGCCTCTTACTACGGTGTATGACGGTTTCCTACTGAGGGTGGGCACAAAATAGGGCACAGCTCCGGTGCGTTGCTCTTGATATTTCTTAGCCCCCTGCTTGCCGATTCATCTGTTCCGCAGTTTGTCAATTTTTCTGTCAATCCCCGTCAAAATTTCTCGCAATTGGCTCAAGGAAATATGCTCCGCGTCGATGTGTGGCATCTGACGGTAACGAGGGATGCCGCGGAATTTTGCCCCCTGTTTGTTGAAGGGCGGCTCGGTGGCGGCGATTAGCACACCTTCTATCTCGTTGAGGGTACTTCCGATTGTTCCAAGTACCCGCTTCGACTGATTGTCCCATCCTGAAAGTTGGCCGCTCTTATTCACCGTGAGAAGGCCAAACCAGCTAAAATACTGCCAGCGGTGAGCTAGACTGTCGCGCCTGTGACTTCGCAATCTGCTAAACAGCCGAGCGTTGCCCTGGCCAACCTCGTAGCGATTCGCCACTTCGCCCTGTAGCCGGTTCATCTGATGGGCCAAAATGTGCCCTCCTCGTTGGTGCTCTCCGGTTCGCGTCGCATGCCGGTTTAACTCGTGCTGAATAGCTCCCTTCCTGGCTGCAATGATGGTGAAAGCGTGAAAAGCCAATATGGTCCGAATAAATTCCGGCGTGACAGCATTCCCGTCCAAGAGCCACACCTCGCGGCGCAGTCTATCAACCTCTTCGAGGTATTTCCGCAGCACCTCTAATTCATATTCGACGAAAGCCGGTAAAAGGCGCGCGTGGTTTCCAAGTCGTTTAACCTCGGCTCGTGCGCGTGGCCAGCACTTTCCAGCCTCAGCGTGCATCCGCTGGTTTATGGGCTGCAATTTGAGTTGGAACAGCCGCTCATCGAATGGCTTCAATGCGACCTCCCGCGTGCTATCCCGGCTTTTAGAAGTGAATGCGGCAGGCAGGACGGGATGCGCCTGCTCTTCGGCTCGCGTTGGGACAGCGTCCCCTAAATCAATACCTCTTGCCATTACTCACTTCCTTGTACTGACCAGGTCTAAGAGCGTAGAAGGGCATGACCATATCCGGTTTGATTACATCGTTGGGAGCAATGTGAATCAGGGAGTGAGTAGTTATTTTCGGTTGATGATGCCCCGGCAGTTGCGTGAGCCGCAACGGCATGGAATTTTCGGGGCGTTCTTCGGGAAACGATAATCCAACGTGAGCTCACCCTTTACCTGAATCGTCTTGCGGCTGAAGAAGAAGATGTGGCCCCGGATTCGGCGCCGGGAGAGATTCGGATCACAACTGTGATTGATTAATTCGGCGCCACTCCCGCCCACAGCCCCGTCAAGTTCCCAGTTGCGGCTGAGACGGAAGAAATAGACCGGCTTTGGCCTTCCTTGAACCCAAGACTTGTTTTGGCGTTCCAGAGCCTTTTTTCGTGTTATTCGTTCGCCTGTGTATTCAATCACTTTTTCCCCGGCTGGGATGAGTTCGGCCGCGAAGACACCGAGGCGATGAATGCGCGAACGTCGGATGGTGAGAAGGAAGCGTGCGCTTCGAGGGTGGATGATATGTCGCAATCGGGGCCAGGGAGATTTCTTGCGTCCACTAAAACAAGGAAGGACCGCCTCTAGAATCAAGGCGGCCCTGTTTCGCTGTTTTCGTCGATCCAGATTGTCAGTGCGGCGTTAAAGCCTTGGCTAGTGCTTGTCCACGATCATCGTGAGCGGTTTGGTCGGTTGGATCTTCTTGGACTTCTTCAGCTTCTTGGTCGCCATTGTTTATCTCCTACCTCCGGATTGCCCCCTGGGGCGGTCACATGGTTATATGCAATAACCGTTCCAATGTCCACGGGTACGCTAAGCCTTTTCGATTCCGAGCGGAGACACGGCCCGAGCGCCTTGAAGGCATGCCGGAGCGTTGGAAAAATCACCAACTGTTGAATATTTCAACGAAGACGCGCGCACACGAAGCCAACAGAACCGGACTAATCGGAAGCCAAATCCATTTTACCGGCAGGGCGTTAACAAGGAGTTATCCAAGATCGCCTTCGACGTTCTAATGTCGTATGCTAACAACCCGGTCTGCCTCAACCTCTTTAGACTGCTCACATTGAGCTTAACCGTGCCAGCTGTTGGATTTGTCAATATTAGTTGAATTAGTCAATACTTCCCTCGCACCTTTTCCAACCGCCGTGCGCTTTGCGCTCGCACTATCTCAAAGAATCGAAAGGCCATGGCCGAGGCACCCATGATTCTGAACAATTCTGGACAATGGCGCGCCGCTTGCATATAACAGCGGAGTGCCCGAGGGGGGCAAATCGGAGAGCGAGGAGGAATCGTATGACAGCGAAAAAATCAACCAAGAAGTTGCGCAAGACCAAGAAGCTAAGCGGGATCAAGCCTCTGACTGTAATGTTCTATAAGTAAGAGCCGTAAGGTCGTCGTGGGACTCGTCGAGACGTTGGGATATCCACTCAGCGCACGATGGGAAGGACTGTCGGCTTGCGGGCAGTCCTTTCCCTTTCCCCGATTTCACCCAGATGAGCTACAGCCACAAACCTCCGTCGATTGATCCACGCTTCTCAATGTATTCTCTGCGTATCGGTCGTTCCGCGATTCATAAAATCGGCGTATTTGCCGCCGAAGAAATTCCTCGTGGCAAGAGGGTGATCGAGTACACGGGCGAGCGCCTGACGATTCCGCAAGCCGTTGCGCGGTTCAAGCGAATCTGGGTGCCCGGTGGCAGGAGGCCGATTTATCTCCTGCGTCTCAATCGCCGCTGGTTTCTGGACGGCGTCGAGAAAGGCTCAGGAGCCGAGCGGGTCAACCACTGTTGCGATCCCAATCTCAAACGCAAAAAGATTCGCGGACGCATGTGGTTCTTTAGCCGGCGCCGCATTCACCGCGGTGAGGAACTCACGCTCGACTACCTCGTTAGCCCGAAAGCTCCCATAGTCCGGTGTCGCTGTGGCTCCCCCAACTGCCGCGGCACAATCAACCGCATATCGGGGTGACCGCGCGTCGGACCGTGCCACCTCTGTTTTCGGCGCCTCGCTGTCGAAAGCATTATGCCGGGCCCTGTCTAAGACCGTACAGAATTCATAATCCCTCACAGCACTGCTTATGTCCGTCCTCGCAGGATTCTCAATCTCTCGGCGACCTCACGCCGACTTTTTTGTCCAGCGCTCTTGTACAGAAGAGAAACATAGTTACGAGTCCAGACGAATCCGAAGTGCCTAATATACGTTTTCAATTCGCCGTCAGTAAAAATCTCAATTCGTACCTTTGAAGTGATCGCGGCGCGTAACGCTTCAGCACCATTGTCGTAAAGAATATTCGGACACTTCTCGCATTGGGATCGTGTCCAGTCGATACCAAAACGCTGTGACGATGTTCGTCTGGCGATTGCCACTAAGGGGAAAAAGCGCGGCATTGAAACCCAGAAGGCGCCGTTGGGGCGATACAGCTCGCCTGGATCAAACAGGGAACCTACAACTGCGTCTCTAGATACCATTCGATTCAGAAGAAACCTCCAGAGGCCGGGCTTCACAAATTCCACGTCAACATGAATTCCTGCATAGAAACGCGAGTTGAAATGAAAATTATCTCTCAGGAAATCCCACATTCCCTCATTGAATTGATGTGCATTAGATTCGTTTATTTCAGCCACTCGACGTCTCATCTTCCGGTCCAGAGAATGTTCCATGATTAATTTGGTTCGGATCGGAATTGTCGTGATGAGACGCCTGCATATCTTTTCAGTATCATCTTGCGACTCACCTACTAGCATGACCAGTCGGATCGCTTCACCAGGGCGAAATCCTTTGTTTGCGGCGCTCAGAAGAAAAACCTCTGCGTAGGCTGCTGCATTTTTTACGCTACAGAATACCGTCAGCATGTTTACCTATCGGACTGCCCAAGTGTGCCATTATGGAAAAGCTGCAGGTGGAACAGTGACGCTGAACGAACTACGCAATGGTTTAGTCGCTCGCTCTCTAAAGCTCCCGCGCCTCGAAGGAATATATCACCGTCTTGGCTTCTGAGGTAAGGTGCGGGTAGGCAAACCGATCAGCCCTGAGAGAGAAATCGACCGACCAATTTTCCGTCGGAGATCGGGCTGTTCGGAGAATGTCGGCTTCTGGGAGTGAGATTTCATTTGTGAAAATTGCTCTACTCTGGGGCGGTTTGGAACACCTCCGCGATTATCTGAGTGATTTGGGCTAGAGTTCGTCGGATCGCGACGTTGCTTGCAGCATTTGTCCGGAGGGCTCCAGCGTTTTTCGTCCAAATGGATTGCCTCTGCCTGTCCGCAATATCGGTTGAGCTTCAGAAGCTGGAGGGCAGAAACTGCTGTAGTTGCTGCTAGGGTCGGGCTGCGACTTTGAATTGCCTCACTTGTTGCGTCTGACAGAACAAATGGAGTTCTCGTTTTACCAAAGATATTTCAGGGCTTGAGATCCGTAAACCTAGCTTGAATCAGCCACAGCATGACTGCAAAGACCATCGCGGTCGAGGCTCCAAACAGGAGCATTCCATTCGCCGTTTCCAGCGGACCCAACAGTCTCCAGGACGGCGACATGAGGAAATCACCGTAACCAAGCGACGTGTAGTTCACCGCTGAGTGATAAAAGGCGGTTCCGAAGTCTGAAAACTCTCCGCAAAGCATGAACAATAGCCCCCAAAATGCAATCTCTAACAGGTGCGTGAGAGATGCGTACAACACGACACGAGCAAAAATCCCCAGATCGGTTCAGGGCGTGCCGACATTACCGCGCCTTCTTTCACGACGAATAAGGCTGACCGTAGCCCTGAGTGGCACCAGATAAATAATGATCGTGCAGACTAGAGCGACCAGGCTGAGCCCAACGGGCGCAAGGACCCAGATGTGGCGGCTTCGTATCATGCTGCCATCCAGAACCCCCACTCTCCTCTTGCAGTTGCTGAAATGCTTGCGTCACTCCGAGGTCGCGTGAAACGAAGGGATCATTGCCCGGATGTCACGATTCTCGAAAACCTGGATTTCGCGCTCCGCTGTTTTCTGGACGACGACGTTCACCAGGGCACGCGCCAAGTCGTCGGCCCGAATCACCTGGTTGGGGAACAGCATCCGAAACGCAGGATAGATCGCGCGCATGAGGCGGTAGGTGAAATTCGGCTCCTTCCGAGGCTCGACGGGGTAGATGTAGGCGGGCCGAAACAGATACACGCGCGGGAAGCCAGCCGCGAGTAGAGCGTTCTCAGCCTCTCCCTTATAGCGCGCGAAAGACATCCGGCTTCGGCCGGTCGGGTCCGCGCCACTCCCACTCAAGAACGAGAACGCCGCTTCGGGACTGCCGGCGTGGAGAACTCGCGCGAACTCGGCCGTGTAGTCCACGGTTATCTTGCGAAGCTCGGCATCCGTCACCGCCCCGGTGTAAGCGCCCAGGCAAAAGGCCGCTGCGTCCTGAGCCGAAAGCACCTCCGCAAGCGAGGAGCAGTCCGCGAAATCTTTGTGCAGAACCTCGATTAGCTTGGGATGTGAGATGGCGAGTTTTCTTCGCACGATAGCCGTCACACGTGCGACGGAGGGGTGGTCGAGGGCGTAGCGAAGAGTGTAGCCACCAACCATTCCGGTCGCGCCCACAATTACCAGCCGTTTCTGGCTTGCTAGCCGCTCGTCAAATTCTATCATTTTGGTCTTGTAAATTAAACCTAAACAGATTAGGATTGTTCGTATGAGGAAGAAGGACATTCAAAGATTCACAAGCTGGCTCGGAAAGCGCAGCTATGCGGCGCGTGTCGAGCGTTTTGGAATCGAGCGGATTCGAGAGATCGCTCGCGAGAACGGGAGAAAGGGCGGACGCCCACCAAAAAAGGACGGTGCGCGATGAGTGTTTACAGACGCGGAGATGTTTGGTGTTACAAATTTCGCTTCGCGGGTCAGGTGATTCGCGAATCTTCGAAGAGCGACAGCAAAACTGTCGCGAAAGACGCGGAACGAATCCGAAGGCGCGCACTGGAAGAAAGCTGGAATCAGATCAAACGGCGCAAACTGCCACCGCTGTTCTCCATCGCCGCCGCAGATTGGCTTAAGACGCGCACGAACATAGCTCCCTCGACCGAACGTAGCTACAAACTTGCGATTTCTCAGCTCTCAACGGACTTTGGCAAGCAATTGCTTTGCGACCTGTCAGCAGGAGACCTAGCGGCCTATCAGACGCGCCGGAAACGTGACGGGGTGAGCAATCGCACTGTCAATCTTGAAATGGGCGTCCTGCGAAGTATTCTGCGACGTAACAAAATGTGGGAGTCGATCTCCGGCGACGTGGATTTCCTCAAAGAAAACCCCTCACCCGGAAGAGCCTTATCGGCGGATGAGGAGTCGCGTCTTCTCGGTGCGGCCTCAAAAAGCCGGTGCCGAAGCCTATACCCAGTCGTGTTGCTGGCCCTCAATACGGGTATGCGGGTTAGCGAAATTCGCGGCCTCACATGGGCGCAAGTGGACTTCCTGGGGACCGCCTTGACGGTCGGTAAATCAAAGACCCAAGCTGGTACGGGAAGGGCGATTCCCCTCAATCCTCGCGCAATCGCCATGCTTAAGCAGTGGCGCGGTCTGTTCACCGGCGCACAGCCGGAGCATTACGTCTTCCCGCACGAGAAGTACGGCCTTGCCGGAAATGATCGCAAGCCTTGCGCGTATGAGATTATCCCTACTGAACAGACGCACCGCTGGAGAGTGGCTTGGGAGAGTGCACGCAAGGCCGCTGGCGTCGCTTGCCGCTTTCATGACCTACGGCACACCTTCATCTCGCGTCTCGCGGAGTCTCAAGCCTCAGACTCGACCGTCATGGCCCTTGCAGGGCACGTCTCCCGAGCAATGATGGAGCGATACTCGCACATTCGGATGGAAGCCAAACGGCACGCAGTAGACAACCTGAGCGGGACAGATTTTGAGCCAGGTGTGGCACAAAATTGGGCACAGTTTTATGTATCGGACAAATCAGAAGAGGCTAACTTATTGAAAATAAGTGGTGAGCCGGGGAGGACTCGAACCTCCAACCCGCTGCTTAAGAGGCAGCTGCTCTACCATTGAGCTACCGGCCCACTGAAAAAAATTGTAACACGAGTGAATACCGCACCCAACAGCCGCCGCTGATCGCAAGAGCGCTGCAGCGCTTGCAACGCCGCTTTACTTCACGCGGATGGGGCTATTTGTGCCGGCGCAGGGTAGCGGCAATTTCCTGAGCCACTTGCCGGGCGCGAACCAGGTCGCCGGGACCCAGCGAGATGGCTGCCACGCGCGCATGACCACCACCGCCGTACTTTTCGCACAGTGAAGCCAGATTTATGTCCGCGGACGCTTCCTTCCAGGGATTGGTGCCCACCGAGACTTTGGAACGCAGCGGCGACGCGCTCACACCGACGGAGTAGAGCGCATCCGGAAACAAAAAGTACGGCACGAATTTGTTGTAGCCCTCGAGATCCAAATCGCTGACATCGAAAAAGATTACGCCAGCGCGAAAATCAGCGCGCTCGCGGAACACGTCCAGCGACTTGCGATGACGCTCGAGCAGCGGACCCAGATATTTTTTCACGATGGGCAATTCGACCATTTCCGCCAGCGACCGATAGGCCAAGTGCGGGATCAGCTTGGGCACCAGTTCGGCTTCGGGCGCAGCCTCGATCACCAAGGCCAATTGCGTGGCGGGTTCCGTCAGGCTGACGGCGTCCGCGGGCGAGGCGAATTGCGCTCCATCAATGATGTCGCCCCAGTGAATCAGATTGGCGAGCGGCTTAGCGTCAAACCCGAATTTCTCCGACGCAATGGTGGCCAGAAACTTGGTGCAGGATTTGTAGGTGGGATCGTAAAACTTCTTGCCGGAGTGGTCTTGGCGAAAATGTTCGGCGTCGGCGGGTGTCAGAAAAGCACTCTGATGATGATCGAACCACCAGGTGAGCCGCGGCGAGCTGGAATACTTAAAATCCACGATGGCGTTCTCGTCGCCGTCAAATGTGCCGTCCTCGAAGGGCTGGGAGGCTTTGTGCGTCATTCCGGTGTAGAAGAATTCGGCTGCGGGGCTGATACGCTCCTTGTAAAAGCGGGTGAAAATCGCGGCGGAGGAGGCTCCGTCGAAGCATTTATCGTGGAAGCAAACCCGGACCTTCAATTCCCTCTCCTGACCATCCCCGCGCAGGGGAAAGCCAACAACGATGGACGTTCAGTTGGCTAATGTCAAGAGCGAACGAGAGCGAGCGAGAGCGGATTCCGCGGCCGCAATTGGGAACCTTGCGATCTTCCCGTGATGGGAATTAGGCAAGCCTGGGTGGCGCTATAGAAAACCAGGCCGTGTCGGAAGGAACTGTCGTCGCGGATCGAGTTAGGACTTTCCGAAGATTTGATCGGCCAGATCAGCAGCGAGTGGGATGCGAAACCTTTCGCCCTGGTACGCCTTGACCATAAGCAGTATCCAAAGCACAAAGCCCACTACCGAGACGAGCCAGACGAGTCCCAGGCCCATCGAGAACCCTGCCAGTCCCGATGAAACGAACAGCATCGTCAGTACTATGCGGATGACCATCAGGCCACCGAATACGACGATGGATTGCGCCGCGTGGAAACGGACAAACGGGCGCTTATCCGTCAAAAAGAATATCAGCCCGGTAACCCAGCCCAGCAAATAGCACAGCAGCCCGGCAACATTTTCGGATAGACCTGATTGCGTGCCGGCAGCGGGAGCCATGGCGGGCGCTACTCCCGCCGCCTGCGGCGCGCCGCAACCGGGGCAGAACCCCACGTTGTCGGCAACCATGGTTCCGCACTTAGTGCAGTGTGGCACGAAGTCCCTCCCGAAGATTTGGCGTCCCGGTTTGGCATTTGGCGCGGAGCCTAGCAAAAGCCCGGTGCTGGCGCAAGCACAAACGAGAAGAACGCCCGGGGTGCGCGGAGTTTGCGATGTCACTCATGATGCCGAAGCGTGAACGCGTGAAATCCAGCGCAAATGTTATACTTTGGATCCCACTGCGGAAGTGGCGGAATTGGCAGACGCGCCAGCCTTAGGAGCTGGTGGCCGAAAGGCCGTAGGGGTTCGAGTCCCTTCTTCCGCACTCTTCGTGCGAATTCACCTTCTGAACGCGAATCGCTACAGCCCGATTTGTCCCAGCATGCCGCTGAGGCGGGTCAGTTCCACTTCTGCTTCCAATATTTCCGGTTTCAATTTCTCTTCGAATTCCTGGCCCAACTTGCGCGCTTCTTCTCGGAGCGATTCCAATCTGTGCTTGGCGGCCTCATGCTCGCGTTTCAATTGCGCGGCGGCTTCTTCGTTTGGCGGGTTCATCTTGGCCCTCCCCGCTGGCAGTATAGCGCTTGTTCCCCGATTCGCTGCAAACACGCCGGGACGGACGCGCGGCGCAACGCGCTTCGCCCGCAAATCGACATTTTATTTCCGTCCCAATCGGCGTTGACGAGCGCTTACAGTTTCTTTATACTGGAGTTTCTGATGCGGTTGCCTATGGCCGCACTTCCCTGCCGTCCTCCTTCTCGAATTTCGATCAGGTGAAAGGCAGATTGGAAACAGGGTGTTCCGCGGTCCTTCCCCTGCAAAAAATCCCATGACCGAATCAACCTGCAAACGTGAAATCGAGCTGGAAATTCCAGCCGAGGTTGTCAGCAAAGCCAGTCAGAAAGTGGAGCGAGATCTGGCGCGTGTAGCGCGCATTCCCGGCTTCCGTCCGGGCAAGGCGCCGGTCACCCTAATCCGCCGGCGCTTCGCCGAGGATATCCAGGGCGAAGTAGTGCAATCGCTCGTGCCGGAATACCTGGAAAAGGCGCTCGACGAAAAGAAGTTGGTTCCGGTAACCCGCCCCGAAGTCGATAAGGTCGAATTCAAAGAGGGCGAGCCGCTGAAGTTCCGCGCGATATTCGAAGTTCTTCCGGAATTCGAGCTGGGCGATTACAAGGGCCTGGAAGTTCACGTGGACGAAGTGGAAGCGGGCGACGCCAAGGTTGACGAAGTCATTGAGGAAATGCGCGAGCGCGCCGCGACATTCGTTCCCGTAGGAGGCCACGCGGCAAAAGACGGCGACTACGCGCTGCTGAAACTCTCCGGCATGCCCGAGGGCGGCGGCGAGCCCGTCGAAGCCGACAACATCATGTGCCACATCGGCGCCGAGGAAACGCTAGAGAGCTTCACCGAAAATCTGCGCGGCGCGACTCCCGGAGAGACCAAGAAATTCCAGGCCAAATATCCCGATGATTATCCGGACGAGAAGCTCAAGGGCAAGACCTACGACTACACGGTAGAAGTGCAAGCGATCAAGGAAAAGAAGCTGCCCGAGCTGAATGACGAATTTGCGGTAGACGTGGCCAAGGAAGCGGGCGGCGTCGCGACGGTCGCCGAGCTGCGCAAGAAGATCCAGGACAACCTGGAAGCCGAGAAAGAAGCGCGCCAGTCCGCGCAAGCGCGCGAGAAGATCCTGGAAACGCTGGTAAAGAAGCATGATTTTCCGGTTCCGGAAGCGCTGGTCGAGCATCAGATGGATGTCCGCCTGGAGCGCACGGTCCGGTCACTGGCATCCCAGGGAGTGGACCCCCGCGCCGTAAACGTGGATTGGGTGTCGCTCCGGAAGAGCCAGCACGATCGCGCGGTGGACGACGTGAAGGCTGAGCTGATCATTGACCGGATCGCGGACGCGGAAAAAATCGAAGCAACCGACGAAGACGTCGAAAGGGAAATAAATGCGCTGGCGGAACACAGTGGCGAATCGGCAACGTCGCTGCGGGCTCGCTTGACAAAGCAGGGAGCGCTCGATAGGATGAAGTCGAAGTTGCGAAGCGACAAAACAATCGAGTGGCTCTACAGCAATACCCGAATCGAGAAGACAGCCAAACGTGAAGAGTAATATCTGGTTCGGGCTCCTCAGCGCGCAAAGACACTTCCAATGAAATATACAGACGACGCGACTCCGTACGCCACCACGCTCGTTCCCATGGTCGTCGAACAGACGAACCGCGGCGAGCGGGCCTATGACATTTATTCGCGGCTGCTGAAGGACCACATCATTTTCATTGGTACGCCGATTGACGACCACGTGGCGAACCTGGTGACCGCGCAGCTCCTGTTTCTGGCGTCGGAAGATCCCGAGAAAGATATTTCGGTGTACATCAATTCGCCGGGCGGCTCGATTTCCGCCGGCATGGCGATTTATGACACGATGCAGTTTGTGCGTCCCGACGTGGTGACCTACTGCATCGGGCAGTCCGCCTCGATCGCGGCAGTGTTGCTCGCATCAGGCACGCCGAAAAAGCGCTACGCGCTGCCGAATTCACGAGTGTTGATTCACCAGCCGTGGATGTCCGGCCTATCAGGCCAGGCGACGGACATCGATATTCATGCGAAAGAGATCATCCGCACGCGCGAATCGCTCAATCGGTTGCTAGCCGGCCACACGGGCCAAACGCTGGAAAAAATCGAGCGAGACGTGGAGCGCGATTTCATCATGACGGCCGAACAGGCGAAGGCGTACGGCATCGTGGACGAAATCATTACGAAGCACAGGTAATTGCCGTTCCAAAGGGTTAGTATCCAAACCGATGAATCCCTGCCGCCCCGCCGGTTTCCGTTTTACAATGGAAGGTACATTCATTATGGGTGTGGTGAAATCCGAAGCGAGGGAGCCTAATCAGTGAAACGGTTCACACCGGAAGAGCCGTTACGCTGTTCCTTCTGCCATAAAACGCAGGAGCAGGTGGAGAAGCTGATCAGTTCTCCA
>JABCZK010000010.1 GCA_013289695.1 Acidobacteriota bacterium | reverse complement strand
CCTTCGGATTGTTCTTCGACAGCACTTTCGTAATCGCCGCCGTCGAAGTCGTCTTGCCGTGGTCGATGTGACCAATCGTCCCAATATTCACATGCGGCTTATTCCGTTCGAATTTCTCTTTCGCCATGCTGGTGTCACCCTCGTATTAGAGCTTCGCGGCGAGCGGCGCGCGATAAGATGTCACTGCGGTGCTAGCTGCTGCAAAAATCCTACGTCCTTCGCAATCGGCCGCGCCATGGAGCGGGGGACGGGACTCGAACCCGCGACCATCTGCTTGGAAGGCAGAGACTCTACCACTGAGTTACCCCCGCTCATGCCTCACTTACGACATCCTGGAGCCTGGGACCGGGATTGAACCGGTGACCTCGTCCTTACCAAGGACGCGCTCTACCAACTGAGCTACCCAGGCTCGTACCGGTCGCCCCACATCCCTCCGTCTTGTCGTCAGAATCGCCGCTGAGGCCGCTGCGCCTCTGAATTTCCTAAAGCCTGCAAAATAAACTTCCGCCAGACTGTCCGACCATGCGCTTGGGTAACGCGGGTTGCTGGTGGACGGGGAAGGATTCGAACCTTCGTAGCCCGCAAGGAGCGGCAGATTTACAGTCTGCTGGTTTTAGCCACTCACCCACCCGTCCCGCAAAACCTTTCGGAACACTCCAACTGCGTTCCGTGAAATCCTCCGGGACACAACTGCATCCCGCATCTCGCTCGCAATCTGATTGAACAGCAACGTTGTACGGGGCACTCCGCAATGCAGAAAGGGCTCGTGTCTAAAGACACCAGCCCTAGCGCTTTTGTCGCGAGGAGTTTCGTCCGCAACCCTTGCCAAAATATTCCCGGTACTTCAATCTCAGCTGGCGGAGGGAGTTGAACCCCCGACCCTCTGATTACAAATCAGATGCTCTACCAACTGAGCTACGCCAGCACTGGCAAACCGAGCAAAATTATCATACAGGCAATCAAATTGCAAGCAACTTTCTGCCACCGGCAAAACCATTGCCAGATCGCCACTTACCTCATCTCTTCAAGTACTAGCCGTGCCCTATCATACAGCTATTCCCGTTCTTCGTCGAACCCAGTTTCCTTATTCCGGCCGGTTCTCCGCCGGCGCGGCTGGCGCTTGCGCCGGAGGTTCGGCCGGCGGCTTCGCAAACTGGCTGTCCGTCAGCTGCAAATTATGATGAATCTCCGTGAAACGGATAACGAAAGTCGCGCTCGCGCCCGTCTGCCGTACGGTGAAAGGCAATTTCACGCCGTCCACTTCGGTATAGTCATCCACGTCCGCCGTAAATTCCGTGACGCCGTCCGGAGTGTAGCGCTGGTTCACGCTCCGCACCAACAACCCGGTTTGCATGTCGAAATACATTTTGTCCGGCGCGCCTTCGGCCCGCGTCGCTTCCACCGCGTAGGTGTCGTGCTCGTTCACCCTTTCGATTCCGCTAACGGTCAACTTGGTGTAATTCTTCCGTAGATCCAGCGCGTGATAAAAATTCGCTTCGTGCCGCGCGTCATCGAGCTCCCCGCCGGAAAGCTCCCGCAATCCGCTCTGCGGATTGTCGGACCACGCGATCTTCCCATCGAAGCCCTGCTCGAATGCGGCGCCGCCCAGATTAATCACTGCCAGCATCGAATTCGGCGCCTTCTCATGAATCTCCACCGTGCCGCTAAGATTGTTCATCGCCGGAATTTCAATGGTGCCCTTGGAAACCCGCGAATTCAGCTTCAGCCACGCGGCGCGCCCGCCGATGGCCTGCACGTAGTGATCGAGAACCTGATCGGCGGTTGGCAGCGCAGCCGCTTTTGTTGCGGATGGTGTCGCCACTGGCGCCGCGGGCTTTGCCGCGTCCTGCGCTTGTGCCGTAAAAACGCACAGCAATCCCAAAGTGCCGATGCCCAGCGCTTTCTTCCACGTGAATCTCATATTCCACACCTCGCCGCGCCAAAACTCCGCACACCGCCGCGCTGAATATTCTACGCAGCCGGGAACAAAAACATTACACTAAGTTGCTAGCGTCGAACATTTATTTAACGTGCCGCTCTCTTCCGCCAAACGCGCCTGGATTGTTATCGCCGTCGTGCTCCTCTGCCTGATCGGCGCGGGCGTCGCTTACTATTTCTGGCAATCTCGCCCGCTCCCGCCAATTGTTTCAACTGTTCCAGGTGTGCCGATCGCTGGGCCGCCGCCGGACATTCTCAGCCAGCTTCCCGCCGATGCGCCGGTGGTTGCGTATGTAGACGCGGCAAGTCTTCGCACGTTACAGAATTCTCCGCTCGCCGCCGCGTTGGGCCTCGCATCACCTGGCCCGCAAGCCGATCGCGACTATGCCACCTTCGTCCGCGACACAGGCTTTGACTACACGCGCGACCTCGATCACGCCGCCATCGCCGCATGGCCCGCCCGTTTCGGCGCACCGGAAAACGTCCTGGGCGAAGATCGCGTCCTGGCCATCGCCGATGGCCGCTTCGACCAACAGAAAATCATTGCCTACGCACTGCGCACGGGAAAAGAAGTCCCCCACAGTTCGCAGCCCGTTTACGAAGTCCCCGGAAACCCTCCGCTCTCTCTTACATTCCTTTCGCCAACGCGCATCGCCCTCGCCGGCGGCCGCAACCCCACAGACCTGCTCGCGCGCGTCAATCCCAAGGCGTCCTCGGCGTCGACTCGCGGCCCCGCCATGCAATCGCGCATTCAACGCGTCGCCGGTGCCCCCATGTTTGCCGTCGCGCGCACCGAGCGCTTGCCGCAAAGCATCTACGCGCCGTTGCACAACTCGCCGCAACTCGAACAAATCGCGCGCAGCGTTCAAGCCATCACGCTGGCCGGCCAGCCGGACCGCGACAATCTAAAACTCACGCTTGACGCCGAATGCGATTCCCTGAAAAACGCCGTGCAGCTCGCCTTCCTGCTCGAAACCGGAAAAATGGCCGGCTCCATGGCGCTTTCCGATCCCCGCACGCGCCGCCAGATGACCAAAGAACAATTCATGTTCCTCGCAGCGCTCATCAATCGCGCCACCATCGACCATCAGAACAAAGTAGTGCGCCTCACCCTGGAGATCACCCCCGACATGCTCGCTACAGCCCCACCCAAGCCCGCCGCAACCCACGCTCCCTCTACTAATCCGCACACCGCTGCACCACCTCCCGCAGCATATCCGCACTCCTCACAATAACGTTACAACCCTAAGAAAAATTAGTGGTAGAGGAAGTGCGATTGCGAACATCAGCAATTGGCTGCGTTCGTGTTGATCCTTGCTTCGGAAGGGCCTGGCTTCAGACTCTGTGTGAGAACTCGGAAATCTTTGCAGGTCGCGGCTTTAGCCACGACCTAAATGCAGCAAAGCCGGAGCGGCTGCAGCCGCTGCAGTACCGATTTTGAAGTTCTCACCCACACTCTTCAGCCCCGCCGCAGAACTCGGAAACACCACGGGCTATAGCCCCTGAAGCCGTGATTTGCGGTTGGTTCTAATCCGCCGCGGAAGCCGCCGTGGCAGCTGTACTGAGGTAACGCCAAGGATTCACAGGCGTGTTGTAAATTCGCACTTCGTAATGCAGATGCGGCCCGGTAGAACGCCCGCTGGCGCCTTCCAGTCCGATAATGTCTCCGCGCTTCACATGAGTGCCCACGTGCGTGCTGAACGCCGAAAGATGCCCATACCAGGTGCTGACGCCAAATCCATGATCTATCACAATAAGGCGGCCGTATCCAGCGCGCTCTTCCACCACCGCGACGATACCGTCCGCCGTGGCATGCACCGAATCTCCGTAGTGCGAAGCGATGTCCATCCCGGCATGGAATGCGCCCTCACCACTGAACGGGTCCAGCCGCTCGCCGAAATGCCCTGTGATTTCTCCCACCACAGGCCACAAGGTAGGCACAATTCCCAGGCTGCTGAGCTGCGACGCAGGCAGTAGCCGCAACCCGCCATCGGACATGGCTACGGCGGAGGCATTCCTCTGCAGGTAGCTGAATTCGTCCACCGATTCCTGGTACTCGACGTCCGACGCGCCTGCGACGGCATCGTCGCCAAACGCAAACGGGGTCTGCCGGAAGCGCGTGATGCCGTAAGCGATCGCCACTTCGCTCGCCAGCGATTGCAGCGAATCGAGGCGCTGGTTGGTATCCTTCACTTCGGTCTGCAGCACCTTATACTGCTGTTTCAGGGTGTCTTGCTCGCGCCGCAGCGAATTGTAATTGGTCGCCTTCCACAACATTCGCGAGTACGAACCCATCCCCGCCAGCACCGTCACGCCACCGACCGCCGCCAGTATCGCCAGCGCATGCAGCACATAAAACGGCACACGAACGCGCCTCATCCCACCGGACGCACTCGACGCGATAAAAAACGTGTAGTACTTGCCCTTCATAATTTAAATTTTGCCTGTCTCAATTTGATTCGGCCAGTCGAACACCGCGAGTCCCCAATCGCGGCACGACGGTTCTTCAGTCCTAAGTCCAATCCAGGAAGCCTGATGCAAAACCCGGTGAATTGTAGCCACCGCACCTATCATGGTCAACCTCAAACTTAAGTTTTCCACAGCGTCTCCAACTATACAAAGGACTTGTCGGCACGCCCCAACTTTTGATTAGCGATTCCCTAACAGAAACCTTACCTTATTCTGGAACAGCGTTACAACTGTACCAAGGTCCAGTATGGCGCGCGAAAGCCAACTCGTCGAAAAAATCGCCCGGGCGCTACCTACGGGCAAATGCGGCACTTCTCGTTTGCGCCTCGGTATCGGCGACGACGCCGCCGTCCTTTCGCCCGCCGGTGGCACCGAATGGGTACTAAGCTGCGACGCATTTCTTGAGCACGTGCATTTCGAAGCGAAGACTCACCCGCCGGACTCAGTCGGCTACAAGGCTCTCGCGCGCGCCTCGAGCGACCTCGCCGCCATGGGCGCCACCCCGCGCTTCTATCTCCTGACTCTCGCCCTGCCCGCAGGAGCCGCCCGCACTTCGGGTTTCCCCACGAGCGCAGCTTTGCGACTTGCCAAGAACTCCAGCCCCTTGCATAGCCACAGCCGCACGAGTCACAGTGCTGCGCGTCGAAGTTTTGCGGGTCAAAGTTCTCTGGAGCGGAGTTCCGCGGGTCGCAGTTCTGCGGATCGGAGTCTTGTGGATCGGAGTTTTGTGGGTCGTGGCTTTAGCCACGACAGAACCTCCGCACGTGGCTCAGCGGCTTCAGCCCCTGGAGCTCCCTCAGCTGGTTGGCTCAACGCATTTCTTAAAGGGATGGCCCGCGCCTCCCGCGAACTGGGCATCACCATCATCGGCGGCGACACCACAAAAAGCGATCGCATCTTGATCAGCATCACGGTCCTCGGTGAAATCACACCCGGCCGCGCCCTCACCCGATCCGGCGCGCACCCCGGCGACATCATCTATGTAAGCGGCAAACTCGGCCGCGCCCAACTCGGCCTGGAGCTAGTCCTACGCGGCCACGCCCGCAACCGCCAGCTGCGCGCCCTCGTCCAGCCCCACTTGTATCCCAAGATCCGCATCGAGCTCGGCTCCTGGCTAGCTCGCCACCAGATCGCCTCATCCTCCATGGATCTTTCCGACGGCCTTTCAAGCGACCTGGCCCGCCTCTGCACCGCCAGCAAAGTCGGCGCGAAAATCTACGCCAGCAAAGTTCCCAGCGTATCCATTCCGCCAGCAGCCGCCCGTAAACTCGGCCAGCAAAAGCTCGACCCCCTGCAGCTAGCCCTGCACGGCGGCGAAGACTATGAACTCCTCTTCACCGTCTCGCCCCGCCAAGCAAAAAACCCGAGCCGCGCCCCCGGCGCCGCATCCCTAACCGCGATCGGCGAAATCACCCGCAACCGCCAACTGATCCTCGTTCACCCCGACGGACACAACGAGCCGCTCGAATCACACGGCTGGGACCCGTTCAGGTAACCGGCATGTCTCAATGAAGCGTGCGCGAAGCGGTTTAGTAGCGCCGGCCTGTCGGGAGAGCCGGCCAGCCGGCAGGCCTTCTTCCCGTTGGACGACAAGTGCAGGCAACTCGTCAACGAACAAAGCTATTCCGAAGCCGAAAAAACTTGTTCTGACGCCGCGAATCTATCGAACAAACTTCCCGCCGCTGCGGTCCTAGAGCGAAGCGGGGCGCAATCATTATTGGGTCACGCGCTCCTTCTTCAGGGTAAGACCGATGAGGCGTTGCCTCACTACCAGGAGGCGCTCACGCTCAATCTGACTTACCTCAAGCTGGATGACGCCGACCTGGCATCGAACTATGCGGATTGGGGGCGAGCCGATTTTCGTTTGGGGGATTTCGAGAAAGGCGATCCGTTCTTCAGCAAAGCAGTGGGAACCTTTGAAGCCGCCAGCTTGAATTTACCGCGAATGAAGGACAACTACACGCAACGGCTCAAGAACACGTTGCTCGAGTATGCCCAGTTTCAGCGAGCGGCTGGCCAGAACGATGAGGCTGACCCTGGAACAAAAAGCCCATAGCCTGCGAGCTGATTAAAATCGCTACCGCCCAGGCCCGCTTGTATCTTGCGAGGGATCAGCTGCGCCGCTGTGAGTGGCCGACGGCGCGCTCGGTTTCGCCGGCGGCGCGGGTCTTGGCTGCACTGGCACTGCCTTAGGCACTGCCGTTTCCGTCAATCCCTGCTCCGCGGCATCCGCCGGCGGCGCGGTATCCGGCACATCCACCTGCACCGGCCTCGACGGCGCCAGCTTCTCCAGCGGCACCACGTTCGGGAAATTTTCCACCGGCACGCCCTGCATGCCCTGTTGCATGAACTCCAACCAGATGGGCAACGCGGCGCGCGCGCCGGTTTCCTTCTTCCCCAGTGAAATTCGCTTGTCGTCGTTCCCCACCCAAACGCCCGCCGTGAGCTGCGGCGTAAATCCGATGTACCACGCATCAGTAAAATCATTCGTCGTGCCGGTCTTGCCCGCCGACGGCCTTCCCAATTCTTTTGCGCGCACGCCGGTGCCGAACTGCACCACTTCCTCGAGCATCGCCACCATCGTCCGCGCCACGTCCGGCGGAATCACATCATTCACCTTCGGACGAGGCTCTTCCAGCACCGCGCCGTCATACGAAGTCACGCGCCGAATGTAGTGCGGCTCGATGTGAATGCCGTCATCCGGAAACACGGTGAATGCGGAGGTGTGCTCCAGCAAGCTCAAATCCGCTGCCCCCAGCGCCAGCGGCAGATACGGCGGCAGCGGGCTGCTAATCCCGAATTTGCGCGCCAGCTCGATCACGTTTAGCACGCCCACATGATCCAGCAATCGCACCGCCGGAACGTTGCGCGAATCCGCCAGCGCGCGCCGCAGCGTGATGCGCCCTTCGAATTTCTCGTCGTAATTCTTCGGAGAATAATTTTGTCCGCCGCTGCGAAACGTGACGGGCTCGTCCACGACGGTGTCGAACGGATTCATCCCCATTTGTAGCGCTTCAGCGTACACATACACCTTGAACGAACTACCCGTCTGCCGCACCGCTTGCGTGGCGCGATCGAATTTCGATTCCTCGAAATCGTAGCCGCCCACCATCGCCTTGATCTCGCCGGTGGCGTTGTCAATCGCCAGCAAAGCGCCTTGCGCCGCCGGCACTTGTTCCAGCTGCGCGCGCACTGTGAGTCCAGCAACTTCCTTCACCGAAACGCACACCAGGTCGCCAGGCTTCAACAGTTGCTTGGGCGATTTGCTCCCGGTCCACGCAAAATCCGCGGGCGTGAGCATCGCATGATACGTTCCGAGCTTGAGCGTCGCGAACGTGGGTTCCACGGCGGTCACCAATCCCGTCACGTAGTCGCCCTTGCGCGGCGAGTTGCGCCAACCTTCATCCTGATATTTTTCCAGCGGCCCCAGATTCTGCTCCAGAATGTTCGGCAGCTTGCCGCGCCAGCCGTGCCGCCGGTCGTACGCATGCAAACCGTCGCGCACCGCCTCGTCCGCCGCTTTCTGCATCCCGACATTCAACGAGGTGTACACGCGCAATCCCTGTTCGTGTACCGCGGCGGTGCCGTAAGTGTGCTCCAGATACTGGCGCACCTCTTCCACGAAATACGGCGCCAGATCATTGCGCAGCGATTCCAGGTGCAGGCCCAGCGGCTGTTTCACCGCGGCGTCAGCTTCCGCCTGCGTGATTTTGCGGTCGTGCGCCATCAACACCAGCACCAGATTGCGCCGCGCCAGCGCGCGGTCCGGGTGATTGATCGGCGCATAAATCGGCCCGCGAATGATGGCCGCCAGCGTGGCCGCTTCCGCCAGCGTCAATTGCCCCACCGGCTTGCTGAAATAATATTCCGACGCCGCCTCGAACCCGTAATTCCCCGAACCCAGATAAATCTGGTTGCAGTACATCGTGAAAATTTGTTCTTTCGTGTAGTGCCGCTCGATCTGGATCGCCAGAATCGTTTCCTCAATCTTCCGCCGCGCGCTGCGGTCCGAACGATTCAAGAACAATCCGCCGGCCAGCTGCATCGTCAGCGTGCTGGCGCCCTCCGCCAGGCGACGCTTGGCGATATCGTGCCAGGCGGCCTGCAACACGCGCGGAATATCCACGCCCCAGTGCTCTTCGAAGTGCTGGTCTTCGGTGGTGAGGATGGCGTCTTTCAGAACTTTTGGAATCTGTCCGTAGGTGAGCAGAATCCGCCGCTGCAGCGCAAACGTACCGACGGATTGCCCGTCATCCGCGTACAGCTCGGTCACCACGTTCGGCCGGTAATCCTGCAGCGCGTGAATTTCCGGTAAATCGCCCGAGTACACAAACAGCAGCCCCACCGCCGCGCCAAACCCGATCGCGCACAGCACCAGGAATGTAAACGCCAGCCGGCCAAAAACCGTGTCGCCGGTAATCTTCATCGTCGCGCGGTAAAATCGTTCCATCGCCCTGCCATTCTATCGCATAGTCACGCACCTCGCCGGAGCCTACCTTGCCTCATGTTCCCAATTTGTTGTCGCCCACCAGGCATGGTCGGTCTCGGTAGCGCCGGCGTCCCGCCGGCTCTTTTGTTCTTGAATTTGCCTTTGAATTTTCCCCTGAAGCAGGCATCTTGATTTTGCCTTTGAATTTGTGAATCGCAGCTGCAGAGCGGGGGCGATTCAGCCTGATAATCGGCGGTGCTGAATCGATGCGCTGCGCTCCAGCTTGCCACGGCTTCCGCCCCATCACGCGGCGGAGGGCCGGGTCTCAGACCCGCCCCTTCCGGTGTGAACGAATCTCGCCGGCACAGCCGGATCCAGCCCAAGCTCGACGCCGAACAAGCCGCCGCTGCAGCGAAGGCATAGCCAAGATTTTGTCAGCGGATTTTCAATGCGGATGAATCAAGGAAGGTGACGAAACCAAAATAACCAAAACGCCCGCCGCCCGATTTTCTATTTTCACTTTTCTAATTTCTATTTTCCGCCCCTACCCCAGCGCTTCTTCCGCTTCCTGCACCGTGGCATAAGACTTGATCAAAGTCCCCACGTGCGTCATATCAATCAGCGCCTTCACCTGCGTATTCATTCCCGCCACAGCCAATCTCCGCTGCATCCGCTGCGCCGCCACGTACGCGCCCACCAAAGCGCCCAACCCCGCCGAGTCCACGTAAGGCACGCCACGAAAATCTAGAATCAGCTTCGGCGCGGATTCCTCCCGCGTCGCCTTTTGAAAATCGAAAATCGTTTGAATATTCAACGAGCCTCTAAGGGTCAAAATCTTCTGCCCCTCGCGGCTCCCCGCCGATACCACAATCTGCAAGGTGTCCCTGGCCATGGCTCGCGATTCTAGCGAATCGCCACCCCTCCCATTGTGAATATTGTGTTACAACCGCCGCGCGGCGCTCCCTTGGGCCCAGCGGCAAGAGCCTAGCGCATATTGGCCGAGCGCGGTAGCAGCCGCTCACCCCACAAACGCCTCGGCCTCAATTTCCACCAGCATCTCCGGCGAAATAAATCCGCTCACCTGAATCATCGAAGTCGCCGGCAATATCTTTCCGAAGGCCTCCCCGTGCGCCCGGCCCACTTTCTCTGAATCATCCGCGCGAGTAATGAACATGCGCGTCCGCACCACGTCCGTCAGTCCCGCTCCCGCCTTCTGCAACGCCCGCTCGATATTCTGCAGCGTCTGCACCGCCTGCGCATACGCATCCCCGACGCCGACAATTTTTCCCTGCGCGTCGGTCGCAGTCGTGCCGGAAACCCACACGTTCGCGCCCACCCGCACCGCCCGCGAGTAACCGATCACCGGCTCCCAAGGCGTTCCACTCGATATATTTGTGCGCGCCATCACCTATCTCCTCCTCGAATTCCCGCCCAACCAATCTCCACGATCGCGCTTTTCTATTTTCGCTTTTCGCTTTTCTATTTTCCGCCGCCATTCACAATACGTAGCGCAACTCAGCGCGCCTGCGGATCTCTCTACGGATCAAACCGCTCGCGCAATTCCGCCGGCACGATCGGACACAAATCCTCGCGCGTCCCAAACACCCGATAACGAATCCGCGCGATGAAGTCGTACAAAAAATCGCGCAGCCCCCGCGGTATTACGCCCAGCACGGCAGCCAGCGTTCCCCACCCGCCGCGCAATCGCCGAAAAATATGCAAGAACGCCGCGGACCGCACCAGCAACTCCCCGTCACGCGTCAGCACCACCACGCTATCCGGCAACCCCGCGCGCCGCTCCGCCGCCACCCGCGCCAAAAACGTCTCGCCCTGCAGCGGCGCAAATCGAAACGCCTGCCCGCTGCGGTCGTGCCGCAAAACAAACTTCACCGAGCGATGGCACAGTCCGCAATGTCCATCGTAAAAAAGATATTCCGCCGCAGGCGCGCCGGGCCCCACCAGAAAAGCATAGCATGAGCGCCTCCTGCGCTTGCGCCACGCACCCGCTAAATCGCACTTGCGGAAACGCCCCGCCCTTCCCGCTTGCCAGCGTTTAGGAAAATCTCTAAGCTAGTTTAGTCCGCCGCTGAAAGCAGGAGCTGATCTCCGTACATGAAGTGCCACAACATCCTGGAAGCCATCGGCAACACGCCAATCATCCGCCTGAATCGCCTGGCGAAAGATTTGCCTGCAGAAGTCTGGGTCAAGGCCGACTACATGAATCCCGGCGGCTCGGTGAAAGACCGCATCGGCCTCGCCATGATTGACGAAGCCGAACGCACCGGAAAACTGAAACCCGGCGGCACCATCATCGAAGGTACTTCTGGCAACACCGGCATGGGCCTTGCTCTGGTCGCCTGCGTGCGCGGCTACAAAGTCGTCTTCACCATCACCGACAAGCAATCGCGCGAAAAAATCGATCTCCTGAAGGCTTTCGGCGCCGAAGTCATCGTTTGCCCCACCGCCGTCGAGCCGGAAGATCCGCGCAGCTATTATTCCGTCGCCGCCAAACTCGCGCGCGAAATCCCCAATTCCTTCTATCCCAATCAGTACGAAAACGCCATGAATCCCGAGGCGCATTACCGCACCACCGGCCCGGAAATCTGGAACGACACCGAAGGAAAAATCACGCATTTCGTCTGCGGCGTCGGCACCGGCGGCACCATCTCCGGCGTGGGCCGCTACCTGAAAGAAAAAAATCCCAACGTCAAAATTATCGGCGTGGATCCCATCGGCTCGCTCTATTACGAAAAAGTAAAAACCGGGAACACCGGCAAGGCCCTCACCTACGTCGTCGAAGGCATCGGCGAAGATTTTTTCCCCGGCACGATGAATCTGAAAATTCTCGACGACATTTTCCAAGTGAGCGACGAAGAATGTTTCGTCTGGGCACGGCGCCTCGCGAAACAAGAGGCCATTTTCACCGGAGGCTCGGGTGGCGGCTGCATTTCTGCCGCGCTCAAAATCGCTCGGAACGCCAAAAAAGGCGACATGATCGTGGCCTTCATGCCCGATTCCGGTTCGCGTTACATGTCCAAAGTTTTCAACGACGGCTGGATGCGCGAGCACGGCTATGTGGACGCCGAAGTCGCGCTCTCCGCCGCCGACGTCATTCGCGTCAAGCGCCAGGCCGGCAAGACTCGCGAAATGATTGTCGCCGGACCCTACCAGACCGTGTTCCACGCGCTGCAAACCATGCAGCAGCAGGATATTTCGCAGCTTCCCATCTTCGAAGAAGGAAAATCCATCGGCACAGTCTTCGAGGATCAGATCCTGAATCTCGCCCTGCAAGGGAAAGATCTGCGCAAGTTGGTAATCCGCGAAGTCATGGGCGCCCCGCTCCCGCAAGTCCCCGCCAACTCCCCCATCGAGCGCGTAACCCACATCCTCAGCCACGACAGCCCCGCCGTCTTCGTAGAAATGACCGGCAACAAACTAGAAGTCCTAACCAAGTTCGACCTAATGGACACAATCGCCGGCCTCGTCGGCCAAAAACGCTGAGCGACCGCGTCAGCTGTCCTGATTAGTCCGCAGTAGCGGCACGTTTCACGCCCCTCGAGGAAGAAACATGAAGGACGCCAGAAAAAAGACCAGCGCCACCCCCGGCGAATCCCCAACCGCGCCAACGCACGCCAGTCCCGCCAAACCCAGCCGCACCACCCAATCCAGCTCCACGCCCCAGTCAACCTACGAGCCCGCAAACTACACAGGTTCAATGGATTACGGCACCGTGCCGAAAGAGCGCCGCGCATCCATGGGCCGCCGCCAGCGTAAATGCCCGGTCTGCCATCATCCTCAACGTAAGGAAATCGAGCAGGAGTACCTGCGCTGGCGCAGCCCTGCCGCCATCGCGCGGGAATATGGCCTCACTAACGCCCGCAAATGGATCGTCCGCCCGGGCGTGCGGATCGCCCGCGGTGTGGATCGCTTGGCGCGTTGCGAAACGAATGCCGCCATCGCCGATGAGTTACAGGACCTTTCTAATCGCGAATCCGTAGAATTAAAACCCGACGCAACTTCCTGAAAATAAACCATGGCGACCCTCTCTAATCGCGAAAAAATGCATAGTTTGTGTGGTGCGCACTAGATCCCACGGAGTGGACACCACAGCGCGCCGGGCCGCGCTTTGCAGTCCCCCGCTCCGCAGATGGTATAATGACGAACTTTTTGCCCGTGTTCGGAATACGCAGAAGCGGCGTTTGCGCAAGTCGCGCCGAAGTTGCAGGCAAAAAACCCAAACCATGCGCATCGCAGATTTCAATGAACGACTGACACAGGCGATCCTGGTCGCCGACGGCGCCATGGGCTCGCTGCTCTATGAATCGGTGGGCCCGCAGCGCTGCGTGGACGAGCTTAACGTCACGCATGGCGAAGCCGTCTTTCACGTCCATCAAACCTATATCGAAGCGGGTGCGCAGATTATCGAGACCAATACTTTTAGCGCCAACCGTCACAAGCTCGGGCAATTCGGCATGGCCGATCGCGTGGCCGAGCTAAACCACCGCGCCGTAAAAATTGCCCGCGAGGCGCGCGAAGCGGCAAAGCACGAAGTCCTGATTGCCGGGTCCATCGGGCCGCTGGGAATTCTGCAGCAGGTGCGCGAACTGCCGCACCAGGACGTCGTTGCCATCTTCAAGGAACAGGCCGGCGCTCTGGAAGAGCGCGGTGTGGATTTTTTTCTACTCGAAACGTTCAGCGACATCGCGGAGCTGCTCGCCGCCGTGGAAGCCATCCGCTCGTTTTCGCGCCTGCCCATCGCCGCGCAGTTGACCTACTCCGATGAAGGTTCCACTTTCGGCGGCACGCGCCCGCAAGATGCCTGGGACCAGCTAAAGGACAAAAATATTCAGGTCTTCGGCGCGAACTGCACCATCGGTCCGCAACTCTTGTTGCCGGTGTTGCGCGAACTCGCTGCCACCACCAAGCTGCCGCTTTCCGCCATGCCCAACGCGGGATTTCCCAAGCGCATAGGCGATCGCATCGTGTATCCGAAATCTTCGCCGGAATATTTCGCGCTGTTCGCGCAGGAAGCCGCCGAAATAGGCACGCGCATCATCGGCGGATGCTGCGGCACCACGCCCGAACATATTCACGCCATATCCGAGGCGGTGAAAAAACTCCGCTCTGCGAAGCCGCGTGGCTCAACGATCGCCGGCGCAAGTGGCGCGGGCGGAACGGTGGAAGTTTTTGAGCCGGCCGAGCGTTTCCGTCGCATCGCCACCCGCGAGCCGGAAAGCAAACTCTGGAAAAAAATTCAAGCCGCGCAATTCGTCACTTCCGTCGAAATTGACCCACCCAAGGGCGTTGGGATTGACCGCATCTTGGAACAAGTCGGCCGCGTCATGGCGTCCCCGCATGTCGACTCGATTGACATCAATAGCGGCACGCTAGCGCGCGTCGGCATGGATGCGCTGGTGCTGGCCGGCGCCCTCGAAGCGCACGGGTATGAAACCGTGCCGCACGTCACCACGCGCGATGCCAATATCATTGGCCTGCAGGCCGTGCTGCTGGGCGCATGGGCTGTCGGCGGCGTGCGCAACGTGCTGGCGATCACCGGCGATCCTCCTTCGCTCGGCGATCACCCGGAAACCAGCGGCGTGTATGAAGTGGATTCGATCGGCCTGGTGAAAGTTCTATCGCGTTTGAATCAGGGCACGGACTGGGCCGGCAAAAGCCTCGGCGGAGCGACCAATTTCACGATTGGTGTCGCGGTGAATCCCGTCGCGGAAGATATTGACGAAGAGCTGCGGCGCTTCGAAGCAAAAATTGAAGCTGGCGCGCATTTCGCGATGACGCAGCCGATTTTCGATCCGGAGCACTGGCACGCATTTCTGAAACGCCTGGGCGGCAGATCTCCCGTGCCCATCATCGTCGGCCTGTGGCCGCTCACCAGCTACAAGCAAGCGCTGCGACTGAACAACGAAGTTCCCGGAATCGTCATCCCCGAAGCCACGCTGCGCGAAATGGAAAAAGCCGGAGACGCCGCGCGCGAGCGCGGTTTCGTGCTGGCTCGCCAAATGCTCGATTGGGCGCGCACCGCGCGCAGCGAAAGCATCGCAGGCGCGTACTTGATCGCGCCATTCAAACGCTACGAAGAAATTCTGGAGCTCTTTCGATGAACCGCGCGGCGCCGGCTCAACGGAAGCGCGCCGTCATCCCGAGCAGAAACGCGTCGTCATCCTGAGCGCAGCGAAGGATCTCTCTTTCTTTTTTTCCCTCGGCGCCGCTCGCGCTCAAAAAAACCAAAACCGTTTGCGCCTGCGCGGCGTCGCTCCCGGGCTCAAGCCGATGTCGTCATCCATCTCCGGAACCCACGGCAGCGGCCGCCCTTCGAACACCGCCAACGGATTATCCACCAGCAGCGCTTTCGCGACATCCTCGCCTCGCTTTTTCGCCACGTGGTCGAACACCTCCTTCAAGCGTAGCGGACGCGTAGTGATGTTGTGCGCGTCACTTGCCAGAAAGTGCACCACGTTCATTCCCATCCATTCTTCCGCCACTTCCTGTGCAGCCTTCCCGAATTTCCCCAGCAAAGATTGCCCAGTCACCTGCGCGTAACAACCTTGACGCAGCCAGCGGTACAACCGCTCGGGCTTCGCGCGAATCAGGGGATTGCGTTCCGGGTGCGTAATGATCGGCCGCAGTCCGGCGAGTTGCAGATGATGTAGCGCCTGGTCCAGCGAAGGCGGAATCGAATAGTCGGCAAACTCTACCAGCAAGTAGTTCTTTTGGTTCAGCGTGAAGCGGCTCGGCAGGCGCTGAATCTCCTGCAGGTTTTCAAAACTCAAGTGAAAGTCGCATCCTGTGGCGAGGATCATGCGACCTTCGACCCGAGCCTGCACCTCCTCACGCCGCAGGTTGATCAATTCGGGAACGAAAGCATGCTGCGGATGCGCATGTGGTGTCGCAATCACATGCGTAATGCCGTCTGAAATCGCCATTTCCGCCATTTCCAGAGACATTTCGATGGAATCGGGACCGTCGTCGAGACCGGCAAGCAAGTGGCAATGAATATCGATCATTGCAGCCGAGGATAACGCAGCAGATGAGAGATGACAACGGAGGAACGGCCGAGTGCCCTGGCCGCGCGACGATGAAAGCGCGGCAAGCGACAAATTGATTAGCAGGAATCTTGCTCTCTAGGCGTCTGGAACCGACCCGTACAATTTCATTTACGGAAACGCGAAGGCACCTCGGCGATTTGCTGCTTGCCTCTATCCGCCTTGCTCAGAAATGACTGAAGCAATAGGCGCACATGGTCGAATTGATAGCTGTGGCGCGGATTCCAGGTCGAACGGCGCGTTCCAGAGAGCAAACCACATGACTTTCGATTTTCCGGTACGCCGCAAACGAGCTTTCATCACCGGAATCACCGGCCAGGATGGCTCCTACCTTGCCGAACTGCTGATTTCAAAGAACTACGAGGTACACGGGATCAAGAGACGTTCGAGCAGTTTCAATATGGAACGAGTTGACCACTCGATTTCAGATTGGCACGAACGCGACATCAGTTTCGTCCGTTCTGGCATAGCGTTCCGAGGCACCTTCATGCGTTTTCGACAAGGGAATGCTTCCCTGCGCGCCGCCCGCCATGCCTATGAGCAGATTCGGATTCTTGTTATAGTAATTTTCCGTTTCACATTGCGGCTTCAGCCCGGTCTGGGCGCAGCTGCCTTAATTTGCAGCAACGAGGGAGAGAGATGGCCGCGGAGCGCACGCCGGAATTTTTTGCGGGAAAAGACGTCAAGATCGGAATTATCGGATGCGGCTACGTGGGCCTGCCGCTGGCGCTGCGCTTTGCAGACGTGGGCCAGCGCGTCACCGGGTTCGACACCGACCAGGAAAAAATCCACAAGCTGAACGCCGGCCAATCCTATATCCAGCATATTTCCGCGGACAAAATTAAGCAGCACGTGCAGGGAAAACGCTTCGATGCCACCACAGATTTCACGCGCCTGCGCGAGATGGACGCGGTGCTGATCTGCGTTCCCACGCCGCTGGATGAACGGCGCGAACCTGATTTGAGCTACGTCGAGAAAACCGCGCAGTCCATCGCGCCGAATCTGCAACGCAATCAGCTGATCGTGCTGGAGAGCACCACTTATCCGGGAACCACCGAGGAACTGGTGCTGCCGATTCTGGAGAAAGGCGGCCTGAAGTGCCCGCTTGCGCGCGGCGCCGGCAGCGAGAATGTTGCCACGGATTTCTACCTGGCGTTTTCCCCGGAGCGCGAGGATCCGGGCAATAAGCAATTTGGCCTGGCGCAGATTCCAAAAGTGGTCGGCGGGATCAATCCGGCGAGCGGCCGCGCGGCAGTGGCGCTCTACGCGCAGATCGTGTCGAAGGTGGTGCCGGTAAGTTCGACGCGGGCGGCGGAAATGGTGAAGCTGCTGGAGAATATTTTTCGCTGCGTGAATATTGCGCTGGTGAATGAACTCAAACAGCTTTCACTGCGCATGGACCTGGATATCTGGGAAGTGATTGACAGTGCGGCGACGAAACCGTTCGGTTTCATGCCGTTCTATCCCGGCCCGGGCCTGGGCGGACACTGCATTCCCGTCGATCCTTATTATTTATCTTGGAAAGCACGCGAATATGATTTCGCGACGCGTTTTATCGAGCTGGCAGGCGAAATTAATACAGCCATGCCTTACAACGTGGTGGATGCGCTGGTGGGAGCGCTCAACAGCCACGAAAAAAGCGTGAAGGGTTCGAAGATTTTGCTGTTGGGCGTGGCCTACAAGAAGGATGTGGACGACCTTCGCGAATCACCTTCCCTGAAACTTCTGGAGCTGCTCACCGCGCGAGGAGCGCTACTCGATTACAACGATCCTTATTTCCCCGCGCTGCACAAAATGCGCCATTACGATTTTTCCAACATGAAGTCCGTGGAGCTTTCACCCGAGCGCCTGGCGAGTTACGACTGCGTGCTGATCGCCACCGACCACAGCAGCTACGACTACGACGCGATCGTGCGCAAGTCCAAGCTGGTGGTGGACACGCGCAACGCCACGCGCCATGTAAAGCAGGGCCGCGAAAAAGTGGTGCACTGCTAGCCGGGTCTGCTCGACTTGTCACGCGACATACCGCCGATAATCCTTCGCCTGTACCGACGAACAGGGGAGGTTTGTGTTTTCGCACATGGGAAGATAGTTCCATTGCCCAGTACGTAGCGGAACTCTATCGTCTGGAGTATGCGAGCAGAGACAAAACCGCAAAAGGACAAAGAGCCGTTGTTATTGGACCCGGGACGCCGCCGCAGCATGAGGGTGCTGCTGAGCGTGCCGATTACGGTGACCGGAAAGAACACGTCCAACCAGGATTTCCAGGAAGATACGCGCACGCTGGTGGTGAACGCTCACGGAGCCTTGATCTCGCTGGCCGCGCGTGTGGCCGCCGCGCAGGAAGTTACGCTGGCAAATAAGGCCACGCAGCACACCCAGAAATGCCGCATCGTGTATGTGGGCGCGGCGCAGGCCGGAAAAGCGCAGATGGGAGTCGAGTTCGTGAAGGCCTCGCGCACTTTCTGGCAAATTGATTTCCCGCCGGAGGATTGGGTCGTTCCCGAAGACTGAGCGGCCTTGCTGCTTCGTTGCTGAACTGCAATTACCTGGGCGTTGCCGTCAGTTCCACACGAACATTTCCCAAAGGCATTTCCGCGAGAACCAACACCGGCGTGCGCGCGGCATTGTGCGCAAACCACACGAGGAAACCTGTGTGCGGCACTTCTCTGCCATGCTCGAACAGGCGCAGCGAAATTTTCGCAGCTTGGAAATTTCCCGCATCCACAGCGACCGGATCTGACGCAGACTCCTGTCGCGCGCGAACGTCATATAGATCGCTGCCATCGTAAACCGGAATATGAAAATCGGGCGTGCGCTGCCAATCCACGGCGCGCAGCGCGTAGAATGCGCCGAGGGGATCGCGCGTGCCGGGTTGCACGATCACCGGCGCGACGTTGCCGCGATTGGACTGCCCGACCGCAATCAGGTGCAACACTTCATTCTGCTTCGAACCCATTTCGTTCAGATACATTTCGTACTGATGACTCTCCAGCGTTGTGGCATCCGTGTAGGAATCGAATTGGTCGTCTACTTCGAAAAGCGTGCGCGCCGGGACCACGGAGTGCGCCGATGCCTGAAAATGCCAGGTTTGCCAGCCGAGAAGATTGCGGCGCTCGACGACGCTTATTTGCAGCGCGGCGGCATTCGGAAAGATCGCCCACGCGACGCGATAGTTCAAAATTTCGCCGGTGCGGAATGGCATCGGGATTTCCGGCGCTGAAATCTTGCTGGCGGAGATTGCCTTGCTGGGGGTGCTCGGCGGAGCGTGCTGTGTGTCGGCGCGAGGGCGCGCCGGCGCAAGGAGGACGGGAACGAAGCCGCAAAGGAAAATGACGGCGACGGTGAAGAGCCGGCTTGTGAACGTTGCGTGATGGGGCAATTTCATGTTGCTGCTCAACAGACAATCATTCTTCCGCAACACGGCAGCCGTCTTGATTTGCGTGTATTGCGCATCAGCCATCTATTCTGGTGCCAGAGGTTGCCCGTTCGCAAGGCGCGGGGATATAGTCAAGCGTGTCTGAAAAATAAATGAGTAGCCATTGGTTGCGGCTGTTCTATGCGGGAGGACTTTCGGAATGCGTTATCTTGTAACCGGTGGCGCTGGATTTATCGGCTCGAACATTGTGGATGAGCTGGTCAGGCGGCGCCAGGAAGTGGTGGTGCTCGATGATCTTTCGGCGGGCAAGGAAGCGAACCTGGCGGCGGTGCGCGACAAGATTGAACTGCACATCGGGAGCATTACCGATTTGGCCGCGGTGCAGTCGGCATGTAAAGGCGTTCACTACGTGATCCATCTTGCCGCGCGGACTTCCGTGCCGCGCTCGGTGCTGAATCCCCTGGAAACCAATCACGTGAATATTGACGGGATGTTGAACGTGCTGGTGGCCGCGCGCGATGCGCAGGTGCGGCGGTTTGTTTTCGCCGCGTCGTCGGCGGCGTACGGCGAAACGCCGACGCTGCCGAAAATTGAGAGCATGCCAGCGCAGCCGATATCGCCCTACGGCTTGACGAAATACGTCGGCGAGTTGTACGCGCAGGTGTTTGGGCGCGTCTATGGCCTGGAGAATGCGTGTCTGCGGTACTTCAACGTATTTGGACCGCGCCAGGATCCCACGTCGCAATATTCCGGCGTGCTTTCGCGCTTTATGCTGGCGGTGATCGAGGGCCAGGCGCCGGTGGTGTATGGCGACGGAGAGCAATCGCGCGATTTCACCTACGTGGACAATATTGTGGACGAGACGCTGCGCGCTTGTGAGGCACCCGGCGCGACGGGCTTGGTGTTCAATGGAGGGACCGGCGCGCGGATCACGCTGAATCAGGTATTGAAATTGCTCGAACAAATTACCGGGAAAGCAGTCAAGCCGAAATATGATGCGCCGCGCGATGGGGACATTCGCGATTCGCAGGCGGATGTGTCGCTCGCGCGCAAAATCCTGGGCTACGAGCCGCGCGTGCTATTCGAAGAGGGACTGAAGCGGACTTGGGATTGGTATAAGCAGGCCTACACGAAGGCGTAGTGGCAGCTGATCCAGCCCATTCACAGATTCAATCGCAAAAGCGAGGCGGAACTTCAGCGGCCAAAGCCGCAATGAGTTGGCTCCGCTAATGTCGTGGCTAAAGCCACGACCCACAAGGATACTCGCGGTTTCGTACGGGCTTTGTCGTTCCGCATTCCTCAAGCAGCAATTTATTTTAGATGCGCGGGCAAGTCGCTCAGAGTATCGAGCATTATGTCCGGCGGATGGGCGCGCAAACTTTCGGCGCCAAAACCATAGGTTACTCCGCACGCGTGCATTCCGGCGTTGCGCGCGGTTTTGATGTCCACGTCGGAGTCTCCCACCATCATGGCCTCGAGCGGCGCGGCTTGCAGTTCACGCAGTAGAATCTGCGCGCCCTGCGGGTCGGGCTTCTTGGTTGCGAAGCTGTTGCCGCCGTAAACGTAACGGAAATAGCGCGCAAGATTCAGGCCTTGCATGATCGCGCGGCTGAAATGCACGGGTTTGTTCGTGAGCACCGCCATGGGATATTTTTGCAGCTGCGCGAGGGTCTCGCGCACGCCCGGGTAAGCGTCGGTGTTGTCCAGCATGTGCGCGCGATAGTATTCGAGAAAATAGGCGAGGCCTTTTTCGACGTCCGCGTCGGAGGCGTCTCGACCGAGCGCCCGCTGCACCAGCATGGGCGCGCCATTGCCGATGAAGCTGCAAATTTTTTCGTGCACGTGGGGTTCGCGGCCCATGTGTTCGAGCATGGCGTTCACCGAAAGCACCAGGTCGAGCTGGGAGTCAATCAGCGTGCCGTCGAGATCGAAGATGATGGCGCGGACGCCGGAGAACCTGCGGTTATTTTCGGTCATGCGTCTAGCGGGCCTCGCCTGGAATTTTCGTTTGACACTTCCATTTTATGCGGCGCGGCGGGAATTGTCACCGCGGCGGTCGCGTTGACATTCTCATGTTGCATCTGCAACATATCTATGTTGTAGTAGCAACATGGAGGCCGCACATGAGCCACGTTCTCGATGCGATTTTGCGAAGAAGGGCCATTAAGGTGTTTGACCCGGTGGAAATTTCCGCGGAAACGCGCGAACAGATCCTGCACGCGGCGCGCGTGGCGCCTTCGAGCTTTAATATCCAGCCGTATCGTTTCTATTGGGTGGAGTCGCCGGAAATGAAAAACGAAGCCGCGCGGCTGTGCTTTGGCCAGAGTCCCGCCGCGACGGCATCGGCATTGATCGTCGCGGTGGCGGATATCGGATCATGGAAATCTACCACCGCAAGCGAGCTGGCTTGGATGCGCACAGCTGGATTCAACGAGAAAGCAATCGCAGAGCACGAGCGCCGCGCCAAATTCGGGAAATGGTTTTTCATTCAGGGGTGGTTTGGCGTGTTCGGGCTGCTGAAATGGACGATTCTGCGCGTGGTGCATTTCTGGAAGACAATGGGCACGCTTCCGGTGGCGCGACAGGGCATGTTTAAATGGGCGACCAAGAGCGCGTCACTGGCGTGCCAGAATCTGATGATTGCGGCGGAAGCGCTCGGATTGAACACGTGTCCGATGGAAGGATTTGACGGGCGGCGCCTGGGCAAATTGCTGGGACTTTCGGGCAAGGATCATGAGATTGTGATGGTCATCGCCATCGGAAAAAAATCGGCGCGCCACGTGGATCAACCGCAGTGGCGCAGACCGCTAGAAGCGACGGTGCGGATCGTATGATCATTGTTGACAAGAAGCTGATACCGCAGGAAATCCTGAAGGATTCCGTGCTGGTGCATCTGGCTTCGGCTTATTTTGCGATCGGCAAGAGGCTGGAGCAAAAGACAAAATGCTCGCAGACGCGTGGATTCATCATGTCCACGCTGCGCGACGGAGCGGCGCGGAACCAAAATCAGATCGCAACGATGCTGGGGTTCGACCGGACCGTGGTGCATCGCGCGATCAAGACGATGATTCACGAGGGATTGCTTTCAGAACGGAAAGCGGATACCGGGAGAGCGCTGCTCGTCCAGCTGACGGCAAAAGGCAACAAGTACCGAGAGGGTCTGATCAAAGCACGCCGCGCAGCTGAGGATAAACTTCGCAAGGAGTTCCGTCCGGCGCAGGTTTCCACCCTGATTCGCCTGCTGAAGCGAGTCGCCGCACTAGAATTTTAGCAGCTTGTTAACAGACGCCGTTTCCGTGAGGTCGGAGCCTCATCTTTCGCTGCCCACAACCCCGTTTCTGGCCAACTGTCGCGGTAGGGACGACCATACGTCCACCACGTGGTATCCACGCAGCAGGTGCTCGCGGAGGTGCGCAAAAACAGTGATAGGATCCCGCCAAGACGCAGGTTGGATTCGCTGAAGTCGTGCCGCAGCTCCGCTGACGCGGCTGCCAGGTCATTCTTTTCTTTTTGAGTTCTTGAGTTCAAACGTGTACAGTTGCGCCGGTCCAGTAGCAAGGGAGCTATATCCGAAACTAGTAATTTGCACAGCGGCCGGAAAACAGAAGCGTGAGCGTGCCTACCAAAATATGGCTCGGCTTGTGCCTGCTGGCGGCGTCTCCCGCCCTCTTCGCACAGCACGCGCCGTCGGATTCGGTCGTTGCGGCCATGCGTCAGGAACTCGACCGGTCCATGCAGGACCTCAGGAGAACTCCGGCTCCGCCGTACTTTCTCTCTTACGAGATCACCGACAATCGTGCGATCAACGTGACCGCTGCCTTCGGGACTTTAATTTCGACGACGGATGAAACCACCAGAGTCCTCGACCTCGATCTGCGAGTCGGCGATTACAAGCTGGACAGTTCGCATCCATTCCGCCAGGATACTTTCTCCGAACCTATGCAGGAGCGCCTGGAATCGCCCCAAATTCCGCTGAACGATGATCCTTTGGCGCTACGAGTAGCGCTCTGGCAATCCACGGAACAGCATTACAGACACGCGGTGGAGCGCCTGCAACAGGTCCAGGCGAACGTCCAGGTAAAAGTCGCTCAAGAGGACCAGTCGCCGGATTTTTCCGCCGAACCAGCTCATGTCTATTCGGAGCCCATTGCGGATTTCGCCCTCGACAAACCGGCGTGGCAGCAGAAACTGCGCGGCGCGACCAAGCCATTCGCGGACCACAAGGAAATTCTCGAAGCCAATGCGCAGTTGGATGCCGAAGTCGAGACCCGGCGATACGTGAACAGCGAGGGCAGCGAAATCCGCATGTCCACGCCCTTTTACCGGCTGATCATCTGGGCCACCGCAAAGGCAGACGATGGGATGGAACTACCTCTGTACCATACGTACATGTCCTTCCGCCCGGACGGTTTGCCGAATGATGCCGCGCTATCCGCAGACGTGAACAAAATGATCGTCATGCTGCTGGCGCTGATCAAGGCCCCGGTAGCCGACCCATACACGGGCCCTGCGATCCTCTCCGGCCGCGCCAGCGGCGTTTTCTTCCATGAAATCTTCGGACATCGCATCGAAGGACAGCGGCAGAAGAACGAAGACGACGCGCAGACCTTCAAGCGCAAAGTGAATCAGCCCGTCCTCCCGAATTTTCTTTCTGTTTATTCGGACCCTACGTTGCGCCAGCTGCGGCACACCGAATTACTGGGCTACTATGCTTTTGACGACGAGGGTGTGCCATCCCGGCGCGTCACGGTTGTTCAGAACGGGGTGTTGCAGAATTTCCTGATGTCGCGCACTCCGATCACCGGTTTTGATCGCTCCAACGGCCACGGCCGCCACCAGCAAGGCTATGCGGTGGCGGCGCGGCAATCGAATTTGATCGTCGAGTCGTCGAAATCCGTTTCGCGCGATGAGCTCAAGAGGATGCTGATCGAGCAAGTCAAGGCCGCGAACAAACCTTACGGACTGTTTTTTGACGACATCGAGGGCGGCTTCACCTTTACCGAGCGAATCATCCCCAATGCGTTCAACGTGCGGCCGACTGTCGTGTATCGCGTCTATCCGGACGGCCGCGAAGAATTGGTCCGGGGCGTAGACCTGATCGGGACGCCTCTCACTTCCTTTAGCAAGATCGTCGCCACGGACGATCACGAAGAAGTCTTCAATGGCGTTTGTGGAGCTGACTCCGGATGGGTCCCGGTTTCCGCAAGCGCGCCGGGCATGCTGATATCGCAGATCGAAGTGCAGAGGAAGGAGAAATCGCAGGAGCGTGCGCCACTGCTGCCTCCACCGCCCGCATCGGCCGGGAATAATTGAGCATGGCCGCGAAATGCAGAACCGCGCGCTCGAAATGGCTCGTCGGAGTCGTAGCGATCCTCCTCGCTCCTTTCTTGCAGGCCCAGAGCCCGCAGGACGATGTGGTCATGCGCGCGATGAAGGACGAATTGGCGCGCTCCATGAGCCAGTTGCGGCTCCTGCAGATGGACAAGCCCTATTTTATTGCCTACCGTGTGCAAGACGTTGCGGTACAGGAGATAACGGCGACGCTAGGGAGCTTGACATCCCGCACCGGGTCTCCCACTCATAACCGGATCGTCGAAGTGGAGCTCCGGGTCGGCGACTATGGTCTAGATAACACCAACTTCTTTTCCGAGCGCAGCTTTGGCGGCGCGGCCATGTTCGGCGGCATCGGGGAAGGCTCCTTGGATAACAACTACTCTCAAATCCGGCGGGAACTCTGGCTCGCGACGGACAGGAAATACAAACAGGCGCTGGAGGATCTCTCAGCGAAGCGCGCCGCCCTTAAGGGCCGCAGCGGCGGGGAGAATATCCCGGACTTCAGCAAGGAACCGCCCAACACAGGGGCCAACGTCATCCCCGAGGACGTTCTCCCCCATCTCGACGAGCTTGAGGCCACCGCGCGCGATCTTTCTGCCGTTTTCCGGTCCGCTCCGGAAATCTACAGGTCCGAGGTCAGGATTCGATATAGCGACGTTTACTCCCGGTACCTGAATAGCGAGGGCACGACATTCACGCGCTCGCAGCCTCTCATCATGCTGGAAGTGCGCGCAGAGACGCAGGCGCCGGACGGCCAGCCGATCGCGGACTCGTTCGCGGTCTACGGCCGGGACGCGGCGGCTCTGCCTTCCACGGACGCGCTACTCGCACGCGTGAGACAGATGTCCGCGTTGATCGTGAAACTTCGCTCCTCAGCTTCGCTCGATCGCTATAACGGCCCGGTTTTGTTCGAGGGAGCGGCCGCGGCCGAGATTTTCCTTCAACAATTCGGTTCGCGGCTTGCCACGTCGCGATCCCCGATTAGCGACAACCCGCAATTCGAGATGATGTTCAGCCAGATGTTCGAGCGTATGGGTGGCGCCTCGTTCCAGGACAAGATCGGCGCCCGTGTCCTCCCGAGTTTCATGTCCGTGCGGGACAATCCCTCGCAAACCCTCTTTAACGGTCTTGCATTGCTTGGCACGTCGTCGGTGGACGATGATGGGATCAAGACACGCGAAACGGTCCTGATTGATCACGGCATTCTCAAGAACCTGCTGGCGGCGCGCGTCCCGGTTTCCGGCATTTTGCAGAGCACTGGCAGCCGCCGCGGCTGGGGCCCGCTTCCCAGCAACCTTTTCGTCACTTCCGGGAAGACACTATCGAGCGATGAACTGAAACAGGAGTTGCTGCGTCGCGCGAAGGAAAGAGGGCTCGACTACGCGCTCATCGTTCGCAGGGCCGGAGCGGGATCCGGCGCTTCCATAATGGAAATGGCACGGCAGATAGCCTCTCGGCAAAGTGGCTCTCCGTCGATTCCGGAAATCTACAAGCTCTACTTCGACGGACATGAGGAGCCGCTCCGTGGCGTGCGCATGTCCGATATACCGGTCGAATCGTTCAAGGAGATCGTCGCCACGGGCGATGCGCCGGCCCTCTATAGTGATGAACTCATGCCGCGCGTGAGCTCCATGCTCTTCATGGGGTTCTCATTCTCCTCCGGAAGCGGCTTGCCCGTGGTTTCCTGCGTGGCCCCCTCGCTGCTCTTTGAGGAACTTTCGCTGGCGAGAAGCGAGGGTCCGTTTCCGCCGACGCCCGTATCACCTTCGCCGCTCGCGGCAAAGTGAAGCGATCTAGGATTTATTTTTCCTTCGTGTTCCCGCGTCGTAGGATTCGTGACCCGGCACTTGGGTGTTGTTTTGCGGTCAAACGACTCATAAAAGCAGCATCTTCCGAATACCGGTACGGGTAACTCGTCCGTCTTATTCTCCGCGAGCCGTTTCTTGGGATCTGGCCGAGTCACGGCGAATTCGGAAGTTATGGTGGGCCGGTTCTGGGAAGTTGAAGGCTCTATCGAGATCCTGCGGCCGATTGCGGGTGGATCGCGGAGTATTGGGATGCAATCCTCGCACGCGACAAACGCGCGAGCCGGAAATTGAGCTGCCGCGGACGGGTTGCGAATTTTTGGATTGTGGTGACGCGGCTGGTACAATCAGGGTTTCTCAAGTTGCTGAAACCGCCACCCGAGGCCCACATGGCTGAAATTCAACCCTTTCGCGCCTTTCGCTACGATACGAACCGCGTGCCGCTGGAGAAAGTCCTCACGCAGCCCTACGACAAGATCACTCCGGCGATGCAGGAGCTGTATTACGCCGCCAGTCCTTACAATTTGATTGCGGTGGAGAAGGGGCGCGCGGGCGCGAACGATTCGCCGGAAAATAATGTGTACACGCGCGCGGGGCAGAAAGTCCGCGAATGGATTGCGGAGAAAATCCTGGTGCAGGAAGCGGCTCCGGGCATTTACGTTTACTCGCAAGAATATCTGGTCCCCGGTACGCACACGCGAAAAACGCGCATAGGCTTTATCGCGCTGGGGCGCGTGGAAGATTACGACGCGCAGGTGGTGTTCCGCCACGAGCGCACGCTATCCGCGCCGAAAGCGGACCGCATCGAGCTGCTGCGGCACACGCACGCGCAAACCGGGCAGCTTTTCATGCTTTACAACGACCCGTCGCGCCACGTTGACACACTGCTGGAAGAAGCGATTCACGCATCCGCACCGCAGGAGTTGCATGACGAATTCGGCGTGACGCATCGGCTGTGGCCGGTGTCTGATGTCGCTACGATCCGCAGAATTCAGAGCGCGATGGCAGATAAGAAGCTGATCATCGCGGACGGACATCACCGCTACGAGACGGCGCTGAACTTTCGCAACGAATCCCGCGTCGCCGCCGGCGTGAACGATCCGTATGCGGCAGCGGAATTGGCGATGATGACGTTCGTCAACACGCATTCCAAGGGCTTGACGATTCTGCCGACGCATCGGCTGATCCGCAACGTCGCCAATTTCGATTTTGACAAGTTTCGCAATGCCGTGGCGCAGGCTTTCGATTGGTATTCTTATCCGTTTCAAAATTCGGAAGAGCGCTCGAGCGCCTACGCCGAATTCCGCAAGGATTTGGAAGGAACGAATCACGGGCGGCGCGCGATTGGCGTCTATCACGGCGGCGGTGCGTTCTATATTTTTTTGCTGCGCCGCGATGCAGACCTGGAAGCCATGCTCCCGGACGTTTCCGAAGCGCAGCGCGGGCTGGATGTGGTGTTGCTGCACCGGCTGATAATGGAACGCGGGCTGGGGATCAGCGCGGAAGCGGTAGCAGCGGAAAAAAACGTGGGATACGAACGCGAAATGGAAGCGGCGCTCGCGGCGGTGGATCGCGGCGAAGCGCAGCTTGCCTGCCTGTTGAATCCGGTGCGCGTGCAGCAGGTGGCTGATATTGCGCTGGGCGGAGATGTGCTGCCGCAGAAGTCCACGGACTTCTATCCCAAATTATTGAGCGGCATCGCGATTTATCAGGTGGAAGGTCGCGTGGCGGGACAAGCGGACGCGAGAAGCGGACAGTGAGCAATCCGGCGTGGAGCGTAGGGGCGGGTCTGAGACCCGCCCCTACAACCACGATCCGTTAAGCGTGGCGCACAACTACTTGGCGAAGCTGGCGACTGCTGCGGCTTCGTTGTCGTAGGTGTCGAACACAGTCATCAGCTTGGTTACCTGCAGCACTTCCTTGAATTTCGAGCCGAGGTTGGCCAGCTTCAGAACGGCGCCTTGCGAGCGAGCGCTGTGGAATGTGGCCACCAGGGTGCCGAGGCCGGCGCTGTCAATGTAACCGACCTGCGCCAGGTTCAGCACGATCTGCTTCTTGCCGGCGGCGAGCAAACTTTTCACTTTTTCACGAAACGCATTGCTCTCTTCGCCCAGCACGATGCGCCCTTCGATCTCCAGCACCGTCACGCCATTGACTTCGTTATCAACCATTCTCAGTGCCACGTTCGCGCCTCCTGGAAAATTCGAAATCTTATTTGGAATCGGTAGAGCCGAGAAGTCACTGCCCTGCGGCGGCGAACTTTCTCTTCAGTAAAAATCCGAGCAGGACATGTAATATCCGCAAGACGCGCAGATCATTTTGCAGCTGCGCTGCTCCAGCCGAGCCGAACATCGCGGGCAATACTGTGAAGGCTCGGGTGGCACCCCGCGAGTGCTGACTTTCGGCTCCGCCGCTTGCGCCTTCGGAACTACGGCTTCCGGCTGTCCCATTTCTAGTAGTCCTTCGGACGCATGTTTATAGCACATCCAGGGTGTGGGGAAAAGCCAAGGTGAATTTTCGGGGCCGCGCTGGGCGAAGGCGCTTCGAGCACCAGGAAACACCCGTGACCAGCCTGTGATCTGCCGGCGCAGGCTACCGTGCGCGCGCGACTTCCGTAAAAAAGCTACCGTTTTCCACTCCCGCCGAGCTTATACGCTGCAGAACTATTTTCACGTCGCCGTATCTGGCACGGGCATCAGCCAAGATATAAGCCCTTCTTTCCGCACCACCACCGATTCCATCTCGTATCCGACCTGGCAACTCCTCAGGGGTAACTCCCTGATTGCCCAAGTAGAAACGCCCGTCACGCGCGCCATCAGTCGCAAAACGTCTTCGCGAAGGGCCCCCGGCAGACGGCAGACGGCAGACGTTTGGACTGCTGGCTCTTGGCTAAGTCTACGGCCCCTCCAGTGTGCGGTTGCGAGGTGGGGGCTAAAAACGCGAACAGCAACCCACACAGCACTGCAGCGAATGCAGAGACCTCGATCCTGCAGAAATACTCGGATCGCCTTTTCGCCGCCCTGCGGTGCGCGGCCATCGACGGGCGAACCTGTCGCTCCAGCCAATCACGGCGAGCCACGACCATTAGACACCGGCGAGGCTACGAAAGTTCATCGTGTGGGCCGTCGAGGCGGAAGGTGGTAAAGTATCGGCAACCGTCGCGCGGTTTGCAGCGTCTTATGGGCAGGGCGCGGCGGAGAGATCCATGAAGCGGCGATTGCTGATCGGGTTAACGGGCGTGCTGGTGGCGATGCCGTCGGTGGTTGCGGCACAGCGCGGGGCCGTAGCCGGATTCGCTCCTTCCGGGACGCATGTTGGCGCTGTCTCGAGTGGTGGCGCGCCGCACGCTGCGAACGTGGTACGCACATCGTCCGGCCTTCCTACTGGCGTTCTTGTCAGCAGCCCCGCCATTCATACGCGCGCGGGTGTCCATGCCGGAGACGTGCCTTCCCGGCACGCGGGATTGTCCTCTACACAGCGAAGTCAGAACGCGAGTAACCGAGTGTTGGCGCCAATCGGCGCGCCGTTGGGCGGTCGACGCAATCCGCCGCCGGTTACTAGTCCCAGGGTAGTTTATATTCTCGGCGTAGGTGGGTATTACTTTGGGGCACCCGTTGATGAATCCGCAGGGCCTCCACAAGACGCAGCACAGGAATCGGACGAGGTGGAGGGCCAACAGGCTGATGAACAGCAGGCTGGGGCCCCCAATGATCGGTACGGCGATCGGCGCGAACAACGAGACGGCGAACGCGCCGATCATCGAGACGATGGGCCATCCGAAGCGAACGCCGCCGCGCCCGCACGCGAGCAGCAGGAAGCCGAGCAGCAGGAACCGCTGCCGGACGTCGGCACGTTGACGCTGGTGCTTCGCGACGGCAGCCATCTGGACGTGGTGGCCTTCACGATGACGCAAGGCCAGGTGATTTACATCACGCCGGAAGGCCGACGCCTCACCATCTCGTCGGACATTTTCGACGTGGATGCCACACAACGCGTGAATCAAGAGCGCGGGACACCGATGCAACTTCCTCTGTAGTCACTGCGAATTCCGCCTGCGCACGGGTGGTGCGCTAGCCTGGAGTTAGTCAATCACGAGCTCGCGGGAAATGCAGCGTCCTGCAACTGCGGGCACGGCACGCCGTGCCCCTACTGATTCGGCTATGTGTTGACGCCCGGGCAAGCTGGGGCGCAGCAAGCAGCGCCCCTACCAATTGCGTGGGGCGGCGAGCTTCGGCGACGGCAGAGCGACGGTTAGCAAAAAAAAGACCCGGCGAGACGCCGGCGCTACGAAGACCGGGCCGGCTCGCCTAGCTTTCGGAGCGGCGGATTGGTTCGGGCATGTAGAGGCCCGCGTCGGCGGGCAGGCCGGCGCGCTCGAACTGAATTGTGGTGTGGGTGATGCGAAAATCGTGGTCGAGCACTTCGTGGATTTTCGTCAGAACCTTTTCGCTTGCTTCCATGTGCATGTCCGGGATGCAGATGTGGCACGAGAGCGCGTTGAGGTCCGTGCCCAGGGTCCATATGTGGATGTCGTGCACTTCTTGCACACCTTCGATTTTCAGCAGGGCGCGCGCGACTTCTTCCAGAGCGATGCTGCGGGGCAGGCCTTCCAGCAGAATGTGCGTGCTCTCACGCAAGATGCCGACGCCGGACCACAGCACCATTGCGCCGATGGCGATGCCAATTACCGAGTCCGCCCATGTCGTGCCGGTGTAACGGATGGCCAGCGCGCCGACGACGATGGCTACGTTCGAGAGCGCGTCACCCAGATTGTGAATCCACACGCTGCGCAAATTCAGGTCGCGGCGGCCGCTGTGCAGAGCGAGCGTGATCCCGCCGTTAATCAGCAACGCGAATACCGAGACCCACAGCATCAGTCCGGTTTTCACTTCCACGGGAGTGCGCAAGCGCAGCACGGATTCGTAAATCAATCCGAGGGAGACCAGCGTGAGCAGCGTGGCATTGACGAACGCCGCGAGGATTCCCGCGCGATGATAGCCGTAGGTTTTTTGCGGCGTGGGAGGCTTCGCGGCCCAGCGCATGGCCAGCCAGGAGAGCACGAGAGTGGGCACGTCGGTGAGATTGTGCACGGCATCGCTTACCAGGGCGATGGAATGACCCGCGTATCCGGCTAGCAGCTCGACGGCAACCAACGCGAACGTTGCGACGACTGCGGCGCCCAACGCCAGGGTCATGCCCTCGGCGGGGAGCGAAACGTGCGAGTGGCCACCCAAGCCGTGGCTGTGACGATGATCGTGGTCATGAGCTTGATCGTGGCCGTGGCTGTGGCCGTCGTGAGAATGGCCGCCGGATTTCTGGGCTGGGTCGTGCATCAGCACGATTCTAACCGCGATTTGCCTTGCCTTACAGCGCGGATTCTCCCGACATCCTCGACAAGTTAGTTGGCTCTTCGATCCCGCGTCGACGTGACCTCCGGGAACACGTGGCGACGCCAAAATCGGTATTTCAGCGGCTGAAGCCGCAGCAATCTCACGGGAATTGTGTCGTGGCTGAAGCCACGACCTACAAAGACTCGCGAATTCTCAGCCCGACCTGTGAGCGCCGCCGAGGCGCATAGCGGCATGGACCACGACGGCCATCAGGAACGAACGCGCGGGCCGAAACGCAATTGACTTACCTCGCCGCACCCGCCTACCATGGCACCAGTTTCGTGGACCTCAACTCTCAGAGATGGCAGAGGGGGCGCAGGCGCGCAGCGTCGCAAGCCGCCCGGCGATGACGCACCAAGTTGCCAAACTTGTGTTTTGGGGCGTGCGTGGCTCGACGCCCACGCTCGAGCGCGACACCTGGCGCTATGGCGGCAACACGCCTTGCCTGGAGTTGACCGCGCCGGACGGGACCAAATTTATCCTGGATTGCGGCACGGGGTTGCGCACGCTCGGCAACCATCTCACCGAAAGGCGCCGGGGGATGGGCATCGAAGCGCACATCCTGGTAACGCACTACCATTGGGACCACATTCAGGGCATTCCGTTCTTTCATCCGTTCTTCGAATCGCAGAATCGCTTCCATTTCTATAGTTTCCAGTCCAAGTATTTGGGACCCAATAGTCTGGAGCAAGTGTTCGCGGCGCAGCTCGCCAGCCCTTACTTTCCGGTGGACGTAACTATGATGACGGCGGCGCGCGATTTTCGCGAAGTGGCCAACGGGGAGACGTGGGACATCCACGGCACGCGCATCACTGCGCGTTATCTGAATCACCCGCAGGGATGCCTGGGATACCGGATCGAGACGACCGGCGGCTCGATCGTCTATGCCACCGACAATGAACCCGGGGAGCATACGTGCGACCAGAATCTTCGGCAGCTGGCGCACGGCGCTGACGTGTTGATTTACGACGCGCAATATTCTCCGGAGCAGCTGGCCTCTGAACGCAAAGGCTGGGGGCATTCGAGCTGGCTGGAGGGCGTGAAGATCGCGCGCGAGGCGAAGGCGCGGAATCTGATCTTGTTCCACCACGACCCAGATTCGCCGGACAAAGTGGTGGACGGATTCCTCTCCGCGGCGCGTCAGGAATTTCCGGCGACCTGGGCTGCAACCGAAGGCATGTCCATCAGCTTGAGCGAGCGCGGAGTGGCAGTGGACATGAAGGAAACGCGGCTGGGAATCCGGCGGCGGCTGCGCTTTGCCGCGACCGTGAGCGGGCAGACCGAAGACGGCAGGCCATTCGAGGAAAAAGCTGTCGTGCGCGATATCAGTTTGCAGGGAGCTTATCTGGCGCTGCGCAGCCGCCCGCGCCTGCAGTCTGAAGTGCGGGTGGTAATTGAAGCTTCCAGCGATCCGACGGTTTCCAGCGTGATGACGCTGCGCGGGACAGTGGTGCACTTCGAACTGGGGCGCGAAAAAAATCAGAATGGAGTGGGCGTGGTGTTCATCGAGGATCCCGACCCTGGGCGCCCGCGCGACTAGCTGCGAACCGCGCCGTGCGGTCCGCACGACTCATGCCCGTATGGAGCGATCAGATGGTCAGAACGCACGGAGTCGACCTGTGGGTCCCGTGAAGGTTTTCGTCAACTCCCTGTTCTGCGCGGCGGTCATATTTCATTTCGCGTTTGAAATTTCCGCAATTCCGGTTGTGAAAACCATGGATGATGAAGGCTCTCTGCCGCAACTGCAGCTAGTCCGCATCGAACAGCCGTTTCATGCGAGGAACGTTGCGGGAACAATCATCGATCCGTCTGGAGCGGAGATTCCCGGTGTGGATGTGGAACGAATGGATTCGAAGTTTGTAACCACGATTCAAAAAACTGCAACGGATGCGCAGGGCGCGTTTCGCTTTAGCAGCCTGCCGCAGGGAACGTACTATCTTCAGCTCAGCAAACCTGGCTTTGACCCGACGGAAGTGACCGTCATGAGCGGCGGAAAATATGACAAGCATCTTACGATCAGTCTGCCGATAGCCACTTGAACGCGTGCGCGGCGCGCTCCTTCGCCGTTCACTTCGCTTCGGTGGGGAGTTGCGCGAGCTGGGCATCGAGATCGGCGAGCGCGCGCTCCAGTTGTTCGCGGTAACGCGGACCCTGGCTCGACTGCAATTGTCTTTCGACGCGCGCGCGCGATAGCAGCAGCACCCCTCGCTTGCGGCGCGTTTCAATCTGGTCCTGCGAGACTTGCTTTTTGTTCTCGCGGTCCTCTTTCGACTGGAATTCCTGGACCTGACTTTCCACTGCCTTGCTTTCCCATCCCCTGGCCATGGGATCGATTCTAATTTGGAGCGGCAAAAATCGGGATGCATTTTTTTGCGCGAGTTTCCTTGACTCAAGTGCGGAAACGGGACGCGAAAGGGTGGGGGCGCATCCGCCCGCAAGACCCTTTTTTCCATTCGACGCCATGCCACATCGCGAGAAGTTGAGTACACTTGGGGCGCGGAAGCATCCAAGCGGCACGGGGGGAACGAAATGAAATTCGACGCGATCGCGATCGGCTCCGGGCAGGCGGCCAATCCACTTTCTGTTGCGCTGGCCGATTTGGGCTGGAAAGTGGCGCTGATCGAGCGCGCCGAATTGGGCGGCAGCTGCATCAACACCGGCTGCACGCCGACGAAAACGATGGTGGCCTCGGCGCAGGTGGCGCACTACGCGCGCGATGCAGCGCGGTGGGGCGTGCGTGCAAGCGACGTCGCCGTGGACATGCCTGCGGTTGTGGCCCGTAAGAATCAAGTGGTGCAAAAAGGGCGCGGGGGCGTGCAGGCACGGGTGGACGCGAGGCCGAACGTAAAATTGATACGCGGGCATGCGAAATTCACGGGGCCGCACCAAGTGCAAGTAGGCGCGGAACTCTTCGAGAGCGAGAAAATCTTCATTGATAGCGGGACGCGCCCCGCGATTCCGAAAATTCCCGGGATTGACGCGGTTCCGTTTCTCACCAACGCCACGGTCATGGAGCTGCAGGCGGTGCCGGAACATTTGCTGGTGCTCGGCGGAGGTTACATCGGGCTGGAATTCGGGCAAATGTTTCGCCGCTTCGGCAGCCGCGTGACGATCGTGCACAATGGCGGACGCATCATGCCGCGCGAAGATCTGGACATCGCGTCGGCGCTGCAGCAGGCGCTGGAGTCGGAGGGCGTCACGTTCCGGGTGAATGCGGCGACGAAGCGCGTCGAGAATCGTAATGGCGGGATTGCGCTCACCGTGGAATCCGGCGGAGCGACCGAGACTGTGCAAGGCTCGCACCTGCTCGTTGCCACGGGACGCAAGCCGAACACGGACGACCTGGGCCTGGAAGCGGCCGGCGTCACGGCCGACGCGCGTGGCTATGTGAAGGTGAACGGACGGCTGGAAACAAATGTTCCGGGCGTTTGGGCGCTGGGCGACGTGAAGGGCGGCCCGGCGTTCACGCACATTTCCTACAATGATTATCAAATTGTTTACGCGAACATGATCGAAGGAAAAAATCTCAGCATCGAAAACCGCTATCTGCCCTACGCGCTTTTCACCGACCCGCAGTTGGGACGCGTGGGCATTACCGAAGCCGAGGCGCGCGCCTCGGGACGCAAATTCAAGATGGGCACGGCTCCGATGTCCACCGTTTCGCGCGCGATTGAACGCGACGAAACCGCGGGACTGATGAAAATCATCGTGGACGCGCAGAACGATCGCATTCTGGGCGCGGCGATTTTGGGAAGCGAAGGCGGAGAGACAGTGCAGATCCTTGGCGCCATGATTCTGGCGGACGCGCCATACACAGTGCTGAAGGGCGCGGTGTACATCCACCCCACGCTGGCGGAGGGGTTTTTTTGGTTGATGGATGCGGTGAAGCCCGCCAATTAATTCCACAGGCGCAGACCATCTCCTCAGGGGCTAAAGCCCGCTGCACGCCAAGCACTTATTGTCGGAGCTAAAGCTCCGACCCCCTAAAAGATCGATTTTTTCCGCAATCTGTGAAACCGCGCTGACTTTGTTGCGTTTATGTCGTGGCTAAAGCCACGACCCACAAAGAATCCTGAGTTGCCACACAAACTCTAAAGCTGGCCGCTACCCTTCGATCCCGCATCGCGGGCCTGCCTGCCGCGGGAGGATCTCAGGATGAATCGCGCTGCGGCGCCAACCCTTCGAATCCGCCACAGGCGGATTCTCAGGGTGAATCGCCCGGTGGGGCGATTCACAACGTCAAGATCTTGGCCTATGTTCATTTTTCCGCAAACTCTAAACCCGCGCTCTCGACTGCGGCCTGCCTGCGGCAGGCAGGGGAGAGTGCGGCACGCGGAAGTTCAACGGCTTTCGTTTTGGTGGTGCGGAAGGGTGTGCGACCCGCCCATGACCTATTGCTGGTTGCTGCAATGGTTTTGATCGCGCACGCGCAAGACGGTGACCACGGCGGGCATTGCATTCGTCACGTCCTGCTAATCAGCATCGATGGCACGCATGCGCTGGACTTCATCAATTGCTTCAAGGGAATCGGCGACGTGGAGGAACCAGGATCCCCCGAGTTACTGGGGTGCGCCTCCGGAATTGACCAGCAAGAAAACGGGCGCCCACGAAAGGAGCGCCCGCTTTTGATTGAGCCGCCTGTTGCCGACAGGTTACTTGACTTGAACCGCCGGGAGAACGCTCGTTCCCTCAACACGAACGGCAAGGAGCGCCGCAGGGCTGATACCCAACGCTTCGAGGATGGTAGGCGCGACCTGTGCCGTTCCGACTGCCTCGCGAATCGTCCTGGGTTGGAAGCCCGAAGCAGACAGCAGCAGAATGACGTTCGTGTCGTCATGGGCGAACCCGCCGTGCTCGGCCAGTTTCGCGGTGCTGCCGGAGTAAGTAACGCCGACGTTCGGGGTGACGATAATGTCCGGCGTGCGTGGGTCCACGGTCGGATCGTTGTAGTTAATCGAAAGCGCCGGGCCATAGTAAATCTGGCCGAGTTCGATTCCGGCGGCGGAGGCGTTATCTTCGAGGATTTTGACGCTCGCCAGAGTATCAGAGGAATTGTTCAGCCAGATCAGCGAGACGTCATCTTCGGTCGGTCCAATGCCGGTGGGGTTGTTGGTAGATTCAGAGAAGGGAATGAATCCAGCATTGGAAAGTAGAGTGACGGGTGAAGTGCCGTTGATGAGTTGCGAGACGTAGCGGTTCGGATCGATAGGCGACTGGCCGTGCTTGGCGGTGATCACGATCAAGGTCGAATCGTAAAGCCCCCTTCCCTTCAGCTCTTTGACCCAAGCCCCAATGGAGGCGTCCACGAACTTGAATTCGCCCAGCAGCGCGGCGGTGGGTGTGCCAGCGGCGTCCAAATATCCGCCGGTCACGCTGTTGCTGCTCTCAACGAGCTTCTGGCCCACGCTAAGGGCCTGAAAGTTCATGCCGAAGATCGTGGGAACCTGGGTCTTCTTGTTTCCCAGGTGGTTCTTCCCATCGATCTCGTTGAGGATCGCATTGACCTTCAGCGTGTCGTAGCATTGAATGTTCTGAAAACTGTTCGTCCAGGCAGTCAGGTCCGAGCCTGGGTCGGGGATTGAGGAGCAGGAAAGTCCGGTTGGCGTTGTGACACCGGGAAGGGCGATGACGCTGGAGTTAATTTCCGGTCCGTAGAAGTCGTCAACAGCAGTGGGACCGAGGCCGGAAGCGACGGAGATGTACGCGGGGTGCTTGTCGGACCATGCCGTATATCCGCCCGCCTGGTGAATGACGCTGAAAATGCTGTTGGCGCGGACAAATTCCCATGGATAAACCGGTTTGCAGCCATTGCTCGGGTCGCGGACCAGCTTCTTGGGGTCGATGGAGGCAAGGCCACCGTCCGTCAGCGACGCACCGGGCGCGCCGCCGTTCAACTTCGTCTTGTCGAGGTCAATACCCTCTTCATACTCGGTGGTGGTGCCCGTGGGAGCCGTGCCAGCCGTACACGGGCCAGCGCCGAGGCCGTTGCCGGTGGTTATCGTTGGGGCGTCGAAATTCCGGGAATAAGCGACATCGTAGTACACGCCGGTGAGGGCCGGGCTTCCGCCGGTGACGATCGCGGTCAGGCCCGGAAAGGAATCGGAGGTTTTTGACGTGCTGGCGGCAACGTAATTGATACCCGTCTTAGCGAGAGCAGCAAGTTCCGGGCAATAGGGTGCGCCATTGTTGACGATGCTGACGCCGTTCGCACAGTTCGCGAGATCAACAGCGTGCATACCGTCAACGCTAACCAGCAGAACACGTTTGATGTGGCTTTTTTCGGAGTTACCGTCTTGGTTGTTTGATTGGGAGCTATCGTCTTGGGCGATTGCGGTGCCTACCGAGCAGGCGAGTGCGAGGAAAAGTATAGCAACTGTCTTTTTCATTGTTACCTCCGGCGAGAGCCTACAAAGCCTCTATAGTGCGCGCATTGCGGTCACGTTAAAATCCGTTGAGAATCGCGTCCGTTTTCAGAGTTTTCCACAGCAAGCTCACGCGTCCAGCAAGCATTAACGGCGTCCGCGAGGCTACACTGATGCCAGAAAAAAAAAGACTTACGTGCCGGCTGATTAGCTGACGTTGTCGGCTAATCAGCCAGCTGTGGTCGTGGATCGACTGGCGTCTGAACCCGCACTCCCGCCTACTTCGAGACCGCACGTGCTGCACTCTCAATTACATCTGCAACTTCCTTGGGATGGGAGACGTAGACTGAGTGGCTTGCGCCTGCGACTTCGACGGTGTGGCTCTTGGCCCGCTTGGCGTACCAACGTTCCAGGTCCGGGCTGATGGTTCGATCGCTCCCCGCCACCAGCATCCAGCTCGGTTTGGTTCTCCAGGCAGCCGTAGTAATCGTCGCTGAGAAATTGTCCGCAAAGTTGAGCACCTGTGAGTGCGCCATGAATTCGGCTTGGTCGTCGGGAAGGTCAGCTGCGAACAATTCATGGAATTGGGCCGGGTCGATATAGGTGAAGCCGTCCGGCGTTTTCTTTATGGCGCCCGATTTGGCGAGGTCGCTCGGAAAGCGCTTTCCGTCCTCTGACTCCTTCTCGCCGGAATCCGGCATGTGGGCTGCGACGTACACCAGTCCGACAACCGATGGACGGGTGCCCGCTTCCGTAATTACGGCTCCCCCATAGCTATGCGCGACAAGAATGCTCGGCCCGTCTTGAAGAGCGAGGACGCGCTTTGTGGCAGCCACATCATCCTGGAAGGACGTCTCCGGCTCTTGGACGATGCTGACGTTATAGCCATCCTTGACAAGAATGTCGTAGACACCTTTCCACCCTGAACCATCTGCCCAGGCGCCGTGAACCAGAACAATATTTCGAACGCCATGCGCTTGGTTCTGCGCTGACAGAACCCCGCAGTTCAACAGTGTCAAACCGATGCAGACGGAACGTGAGATTCGTCGTACTCCTCGTGTAGGCTTTATCGAATTACTCATTTGTGGCTCCTTTTGTTTTGTCACGTTCTGGTTAGTTCGTCCGGGATCGTTCACCGAGGCCTCAGAGGGTCAAATACACGATTTGGACCCACTGCTCGCTGTTGATGATGCCATTGCTCCACACGGAGTCGAGATCGGCAAACGGCTGCTCCGCGACGGCTTCCAGGGCGGATTTTCCTGCGGACTTCAATCTCTGAACGCGATCGCGAGAAGTGATAAGCATGTCCCGCGATTTCGTCAGGTCCGCTTTGCTGCCGAGCGGGCCGTGCCCCGCAACAATCTTGGTGTGATTGTCGGCGAGCGAGAGAATTTTGTCGGCTGCGGCGATCATGCCGTCGATACTGCCGCCCGTACCGGGGTCGATGTAGGGATACATGCCGTTGAAAAACAGGTCGCCCATCGAAATCACATTGGCTTCTTGAAAATGAACGTAGATATCCGAATCCGTATGCGCGGGAGGAACGTGTTGGAGCGCGAGTGTCTCGCCATTGGCTTCCAACTGGTAACTGGTAGCGAAGATCTGCTGCGGCAAGGCCTCCGCGGGCGAGGGGTCGAAATGCAAGCCGGCGAGCGCGCCGTCTGCTCCTCTATACAAGACCGGCAGATCATGCGGCTCGGACATGCGCTTCTTAGTGTTTTCGTGCGCAAGGACCGTTGCTCCTGCGGCGTGGAGCTGCGCATTGTTATCGGTATGGTCGAAGTGCCAGTGGGTGTCGATGACGTTTTTCACCGGTGCGCTGCCAAGGCCATCGAGAGCTTCTCTGAGCCTGGGCCAGGCGAGTGCAACGAAAGTGTCCACAACGAATTTGCCGTCGGGGCCGTTGAGTACTGTCACGGCTCCGCCAGGACCGTCGAACATAGTGATATTGTCGGCAAGCTCTTGCGTTTCCATGGGAACGGCGTTGAACTTGGCGCGCATGCTCGCGAGCAGGGCGGCCGGCGAAGGTGCTCGTTGCGCATGTTCCATCGCAGAGCCGCGGAGCAGCGTCGCGGGAAAGAGGTGCGCCAGAAAGGCGCTGCCGGTCAGAGTAGCCGAACCTCGCAACATTTCGCGGCGTGAGGTTTGCTTCTGTAGAAATTCGAATTTCATTTTCTTTAGTCCTTCCTTTGGTGGCATCGAACTACTCCTTTACCACACCCGGTTGGATACTTCGGGCTGTGATTGAGGACATTGTTTGTTTTATTGTCTGTGATAGGATTCGCAAATAAGATAAATGTATGGAGCTTCGTCAGATTCGCTCGTTTCTCTCGATCGCCGAGACGCTGCATTTCGGGCGTACCGCGGAGTTAATTCATCTCAGCCAACCAGCTTTAAGCCTTCAGATACGAGCTCTTGAGGAGGAGGTCGGCGTAAGACTCTTCGAGAGGAACCGACGCAAAACAACGCTGACTGCGGCGGGTGTCGCCTTTCGCGATGATGCGGCTGCAGCGCTGTCACAATTGGAGCAAGCGATTCGCAGGGCGAGACTGGCTGCCAATGGGAAACTGGGACGATTGCGGATTGGATTCATTTCAACCGCGGGAAGAGAGACTGTGCCCAATATCGTTCGTCAGTTTAGAGAATTGAATCCCGAAGTAGAGTTCTCTTTGCGCGCTATAACCACAGCGGATCAGGTGCAGATGCTGGAGACAGGGTCGCTCGACATTGGATTTCTGCGTCTGCCGATTGGCGGGCACTCGGCCCTCGATGTTGTCACGGTGCATCGCGAACCGTTCGTACTCGTGGTACCCGCGTCCCATAAACTGGCAAAAAGGAAAAGGGTGCGCCTAAACGAAGTGTCGGATGAGGATTTCGTGATGTATGAGCGTAACTATGCTCCCGGATTCTGCGATCTAATCTTCGGGATGCTTGGCGACGCCAGGATTGTTCCGAATGTTTCGCAGACCGCAGCAGAAATCTCAACGCTGATCTCTCTCGTCGATGCGCACATGGGTATCGCCATTCTCCCCGTATCGGCAGTCAAACATAGCGTTGCTTCGGTAGTTGCCTGTGAAATTGTCGACCGGATACCAATGTCTGAAATTGCGATCGTTGTCAGTAGACACGTTCGAGCGGCAGTCGTAGACAACTTCAGATCTTTCGCGCTAAAAACCTTAGGTCATTCAAGGAACGCTCTGTCCGCTCATCGGAGTTGACTTCCGCGCCAAATACTCCGGGCAGTCCTATCGGCTGATTAGAATTGCGCTGGCCGAGACACGCTACGGTTGTTCGTTGGGCGCGGGGTTTGGGGTGCGGCGTTCGCGGGGTTCGGCTACGGATTCTGTCACGGCGTAGTCTGGGGGAATCTGGAAGAGCGCGGGGTCGGGCTCGGTGCGCTCGATTTTCTGCATGGCGAGGGTGGTCTTCGTTCCGGTCTTGGTATTGCCGGTGATCCTTAGCACGAGCGCCGAAAGCGAATCCGAGCACCACAGCTCGGACGTGTTTTCTCCGTTGGGCGACTCTTCGCCGGCGGGCGCGCCAAGCATCGGCAACGTTATGCGTTCTCCGTGGGCCTCGACTCCTTCGATTATTTGGGTCCCCAGATCTTCGACTTGTGGATGCGCTGCCGCGCGGGCGGAAGGTAAGCGAGATGAGCAGAACGATCGCGGGGCGATTGACCGAAGACCTGCCGAACTCGGCGCGCTGGGGCGAGAGTGAATAATCGTGGCAGTCGCGTTCACCGTGTTTATGCGCGTCAAGGTTTCGGCGACGGGATCACAAATCGTGATGGTATGTTCCCGGACCTTGCTTCCGGTCTCGGGGCCGTTATCATGCTGGAATTCTCCTCCGACCCTTTCGATGCGTACGCGTCCTTGCGTGTCGCGGGCTACCGAGAGCGGTCGTTGCAGTAGCGGGCTGCGCAACTCTGCCGAGCCTGACGGAGTGACAACCACGTCGGCGTGAAACGGATTATTTGCAACGATGCCGACGTCGCCATAGCCGAGGGTGTTGCGGCCGCACTGCGCTTTGGCGGACGACGCGGCGAAGAGCAGGGCGAAACAGCTGGTCAGGAGCGAGACGGAAAGAAACCGGTGGGAGCGCATGTTAGTGCCTCACGTGTTGGATGGAGGTTCGGGGCCCGCGAGTCGGTGAATAGGATTTGCTTGACTTGATTTTGGTTGCATCGCAGCGCCGTACATCGTGCCACACTTTTATTGCCGCGAGCAGCGCCCCTACTGACGGCCACAACGCCAATCGGGAGATTGGCGTTCCCAGGAACGGCGGCGGGCGGCGATTTGGGTTGCGTCGCACGCGGGTGGATGGTGACACAATTTTATTGCTGCGAGCGGCGCCCTACTGACGGCCACGACGCCAATCGGGAGATTGGCGTTCCCAGGCGGGCGGCACGTCGGCCGCGCTGGCTTTGCGGGAGGCACACAGCCAAGTGTGCGGCTGTGCCACGGCTTGCTACGAATCGTAGCCGCGGGGATGGCGTTGGTGCCAGCGCCAGGCGGAATCAATGATGGAACGCAGATCGGATTTTGTGGGGACCCAGCCGAGAACGGATTTTGATTTTGTGGGATCGGCGATGAGCTGAGGAGGATCGCCAGCACGAGGTGGTTCCACACGGATGCGAATATCGCTGCCGGTGACCTGGCGCGCGGTTTCGATTACCTCCAGCACCGAATAGCCGTGGCCCGTGCCGAGATTCAGGTAATCGGACGAGCCGCCACGGCGCAAATGGCCCAGCGCGCGAATGTGCGCGTCGGCCAGGTCCACCACGTGGACGTAATCGCGAATCGGCGTGCCATCCGGCGTGGGATAATTATTTCCGAAGACCGCGACCTCCGGCGGTTCTCTGAGCGCCGCCGACAGAATGCAGGGGATCAAATGCGATTCCGGATCGTGGTGCTCGCCGCACTTTTCGGTGGCGCCGGCGGCGTTGAAGTAACGCAGCGAAACAAATTTTAGGCCGTAGGCTATGTCAAAGGAATGCAGCAGGCGTTCCATGAATAATTTCGACCAGCCGTAGGGATTCACCGGCCACTGCGAGTCGTTTTCGGAAATGGGGATGTGCTGCGGATCTCCGTAGCTGGCGGCCGTGGAGGAGAAGACCACGCGGCGGACACCGGCTTCAACGAGAGCGCTCATCAGGGCGATGCCTTGCGCGACGTTGTTCTCGTAATACCATGCTGGATTTTTCACGGATTCGCCGACAAACGTCACCGCGGCGAAATGGATGCAGGATTCGAGCTCGTGCTCGCTGGCGATACGCGCGAGGAGGCCGCGGTCGCCGATGTTGCCTTGATACAGCGGGATGTCTTTGTCGAGCGACGGGCGATGACCGCGCACGAGATTGTCCAGGACGACCACGCGCTCGCCGGCCGCGCGCAAGAGTTCTACCGTGACGCTGCCGATGTATCCGGCACCTCCCGCGACGAGAATCGCCATCAGCCATCCTTCCAGTCTGAATTTGTGGATCGATTGCGCGAATGCAGCCGCGCGTTACTTTACTACGCGGGGTGTTGATGCGGAGCGAGGAATTCGGGCGTGCTGGGCGAAAAAGTACGATACGCGATTTCGTGAGGGTTAAAAAATCTGGCTGACGACTACAACATTGGAGCTTCAGCGGCTAAACAGCTTGCGGAACAATGCTCTAAACCATTTCCCCAGGGGCTAAAGCCCGCTGGAAGCCAAGCACTTATTGTCGGAGCTAAAGCTCCGACGCCCTATATACCGACTACTTCCGCAAACTGTAAAGCCGCCGGCGTTGCGTGGAGTCTATGTCGTGGCCCTCCGCTCCTGCCGCAGGCAAGCTCTGGGGATGAACTAAAGCCACGACCTACAAAGCAAAGTCAACTACGCCCGCCTAAAAAGCAGGCGGCCGCTACAAAGTCAAAGGCGGAGTTTTTCTGGAAACTGGGAAGCGCAACACAGTGATTCTCACAACGACGCGTTGGCGCAGCGTAGCTCGTTCGCAGCTCTGCTTTCTTGCATCTTAGCTTCCCTGCTTCTCTGCTTCATTGCGCGCGTGATTTTGCGCGCCACGCTTCCGGCACATCCACGAGCGACGGATTCAGCTCCGCCATAGACTCGCTGCCCATCAGCCTCAGCACACGCCCGACGTCGGCGCGCAGAATTTCCATTGCTCGCACCACACCGGGATATCCCGCGGCGCCGAGGCCGTACGCGTACGCGCGCCCCACCAGCGCGGCTCGCGCGCCCATGCAAATGGCTTTCACGATGTCGGAACCGCGGCGCACGCCGCCATCCATCAACACTTCCGCTTGGCCGTTCACCGCCGCAACTACTTCGGGCAGGGCGCGCAGCGAAGCCGACACGGTGTCGAGTTGCCGCCCGCCGTGATTGGACACCACGATTCCGTCAGCACCGCCGTCAATCGCGCGGCGCGCGTCCTCGCCGGTGAGCACGCCTTTCACCACCAGCGGACCGGGCCACAGTTTGCGCAGCCATCGCAAATCTTCCCAAGTAACCACCGCGCGCGCCAAAGCCGCAGCCACGTCCATCATCGGCATCGGCCCGACGCCGGGCGTCACCACATTCTCCAAGCGCGGCACGCCGCCATCGAGTAAAAACGCAGCGAGCCATCGCGGGTGCATCAGCACATCCGGAACGAAAGGAATTTTCGCGAGCAACGAACCGCCCAGCAATTCCTTCACGCCGTTGCGGACGTCGCGCTCGCGCATGCCCGCGATGGCAGTATCAATCGTAATCACCAGCGCGGAATATCCCGCCACACGCGCGCGTTCGATGGCCGCTTCCGCGACCTCGCGCCCTCCCATCATATAGAGCTGGTACCACACCGGGCCGGTAGAGGCAGCCTTCACGTTTTCCAGTTTGTGGCCCGAGACCGTCGAAAGGATGAATGCGGTGCCGAATTCGCCGGCCGCGCGGGCCGCAGCGAGTTCGCCTTCGGGATGCATTAGTCGGCTGTAACCAACAGGCGCGAGAATCGCGGGAAAGGAAATGTCGTGGCCCAGGACACGTGCGCGCAAGTCGCAATTCTGGAGCGCCACGGCATGGCGCGGGCGCAGAATCACTTCCTGGTACGCGCGGCAGTTTTCGCGCAGCGTGACTTCGTCGCCTGCGCCGCCGTCCATGTAGTCGAACACCGCGCGCGGCAGCCGCCGCCGCGCCAGGCGCCGCAAATCCTCGATGTTGACGACCCACGGAGAGTCTAGTCGAGCCATTGCCCCCCTCTTGTCCTGTGTTCGCGATGCGTTCGCGGACTGGCCGCGCCACGCGCATTATAAGCCCGCTTCACAGCTGAGCCCCCGCGGCGGCGCATTAAAATTGAAGACCACTCATAGCCTTAGAGTCTGTGTGGCAACCTCAAAATCTGTATTTCAGCGGATAAACAGTTTGCGGAAAAAGGCGCAGGCCGTTGTAGCGGCGGTCCCGCGAAGCGCGACCGCCATCGGTGATAGCCGCACCATCGATGGTGCACTAAAGTGCGCCGCTACAAAGTCAAAGACAACAGAGCCGGCGGGACGCCGGCGCTACCAACGGCAACGGAGCGCTCGCTGATCTAGAAAAACCAAATGATGTCGCTGGCAAGCGTAAGCTGGCTGTGGCGTAGGCCGTTGTCATAGGAGCCGGGAAGTTCGTTCTTTGTTCCCGCAGGCGGCGCCGTCAATCCCAGGTTGGGATTGTAGATGTGTTCCCAGCGCACCTCGGGACGGAACAAAATCGTAGTCCCAATCCAGTGTCCCCATCCGAAGAGGTGTTCGGTGTACCAACCTTTGGTTCCGGTGCGTTGGCCGCGAATATCATCGAACACTTCATTCCGAATCGAGATGTAATTATGCGGATTTATTTGATCTTCGAGATAGTTAACCACCGCCCACTCCGGAGCATAGCAGGTGGTCTCCGTAGTGTTATTGCAACGCGCGCCGTTCGCACCGAAGATTAGGATGGGATCGGGCGCGCTGCTGCCGATCAGCCCGACGTTGGGATTGTTCAGGTTCGGAGTGTCGCGCTCATATTGATACCAACTCTCCGTCGAGGAGTGCCAGCTCTTGTTGATGACGTGATACCAGGTGAAGTAAAAAGCGTTCAAATTGTTGTAGGCATATTTCCCGGAGTTAAGGGAATTGTCGCAGACGTAGATGTCGTCCTTGCTCTCGTGCCACATGTACTGAACGCAAGCGTTGAGGGTGAGCTTCGCGAGCCGGCCCGGTTGCTTCCATGGCGCGATTTCGCAGCCTGGTGATACGCCCACCTGGATGGTCCAATTGTTGTTGATCTTCGTGGTGGTGTTGAGGCCGGTCTGCGTGTAGCAATCAAAGGTATAGAGCAGCGAGTGGCTGTAGGTGTAATTGTTGGGAGCGAGTTGGGCTTCGATGTCGGGCAGCGAAATGTAGCGGCCGATGCGGACGTCCATGCCTTGCGCTACCTGCGGAAAGTACAGGTCGGCATACACCATCACCGGATCGTCGCCATATTCTTTGTTCTTACTGAGGAGTTGCTGGCTGAAGATGCCGTTCGCGGTGGTGAAGCGGTAGTCCAAGCCCCACAAGTTCGAGATGCGAAAGCCCCAATCAAAGTGGTCGGTTTGCACCGTGTCTGGTTGGCGCTCGATATAGATCACTTCCTGGTCGGGCTGGATTGAATTGGGCACTTCGTCGTAGGACGTGGGGAAATTGCCGTACTTGCAATTGAGCGGCGGCGTAGCGCCGCACAGGGCTTGGCCGTTCGATACGTTGTGGGAAGTACTCCAGTTCCCGCCGAAATTCAGCCAGCCGTAAATCTGGATGCCGCTTTTCTTCCACCGGTCGCCGTGATCTCCGCTCCAAAGCGCCTGCATCAAGGGGCCCGCTTGCGTGAACGGATAGCCGATGGTCACCGTGCCACCAATCGGCCAGGTGGAGAAGGGAAACGGCGGGCCGTTTACGGGCGCGGGATCACCGCGCAAGGCTGGCGCGGGTCCGGCTGGCGTCGTTCCTTTCCAGTCGTCCTTGTATGCGTTAGCGAGGCGTTTGAAGAAATTGCCTTGCGCGACATTTTGCGACGCACTCTGTCGCGGCGGGGCCTGCTGATTCGTTTGGGCAGGCGCATTTTGTTGCGGGGCGGCGGGAGGGGTTGCCTGCGCCGCTGCTGAGGACGCCACGCACGACAGCAGCACAATTCCTAGCGTGGCGACGGCTATTTCTTGCCATGCAAACTGAATTTGATGATTCATCGGGTCGCGTTTTCCCTTTCGGCGGTTTTTTGAATATGCAAGAAATTGTGGCTTCCGTTGATCCTGGATGCGGATCGCGACGGGGGCTCAAGGCCGACGAAGCGTAGGTTTCGAGTTCTCGCAAAAGCGTTTACGGGAATGCCCCGCATGCTACCGGCGAACATCAAGAAGATATAGGCAACGCGTAAGGAATTGATAAAGGCTCCCATCATTTCTGCGCATAGCGGATAATCGTTTTTTGGATAGGAAGCGGGCGGCGGGCGCGTTCCCACTGTGGCAAGCAACGCCGCGAGAATTCCGCGGAAGGCATCGCAAACACTTGCTGCCCGCTGAAACGTTTCGCTATAAGATGATTCGACCAGGCCGGGCCCGTAGCTCAGCTGGTTAGAGCAGCGGACTCATAATCCGTTGGTCCTAGGTTCGAATCCTAGCGGGCCCACCAACAACTCTCAAAATCATCGCATCACCTCCGCGTAGGGTAAACCGCGCAAAGCCGCGTCGGGAACGGGTTTGTAACTCTAGACGCAGCTTCTGATCCCGTGCTCGAAAAGCTAAGCGATCGATGAAATGAAACCGACGACGCGGCTTCAATTGAGCCTGTGACGCGGGTGTGACCAAGCGTGAACGTGCGCGCGTCCTACTTCGAGACCGCGAAATTACGCGCTCCGGCCAGATTTCAACTGACGCGTTCCCGTGGTCGACTGGTTGAGGACGCAAATCGCCGGAGATCAGGAAATCCATCGCACTGAGTCGCGTTCCAGTCCAACAGCTGTCAATCACACCAGAACTGTTGAGACAAAGGCCTGGAGTTCCCACAAAATAATTGTTCACAAACGCAAGTGCAGGCACTATATCTTGGCATCGAGGCAGAATGGCAGCAAGAACTTGATCGTAATTGGTTCACACTGGGGGTTGGACTACGTGGCGATTCCAGACTATCAATCATTGATGCTGCCGGTGCTTGAAAGCTGTTCCAAAGGCGAAGTTCGTATTGGGTCGGTCGTGGACGAACTTGCCAACAAGCTTGGGCTATCTACGCAAGAGCGGAGTGAGCTGCTCCCTTCTGGCCAGCAGACGGTTTTCAGCAACCGCGTGCATTGGGCGAAGTCGTATTTGAACAAAGCGGAACTCGTGGAAATAACCCGCCGCGCCTACTTCCGAATTACGACGCGAGGCCAGACGGTTCTCCAGACTTCGCCTCAAAAGATCGATATCAAATTCCTGATGCAGTTTGAGGAATTTCGTCGATTCCGAGAACGATCAACCGCAGCGTCCCAATCGGAGAGCGAAACGCCAGGTCCAACCGCAGAGGATCAGAAGCAGACACCCGATGAAACGATGCGGATGGCTTATCGCCAAATCGAAACCGCACTAATACACGACCTGATGGAGCGCATCCGCGAGGCCCCGCCAGAATTCTTCGAACGCCTAATGGTGAACCTCCTTCTCAGCATGGGTTATGGCGGGTCAACAGTCGATGCTGGTCGCACTCTTGGCGGATCGGGCGATGATGGAGTTGATGGAGTCATCGATCAGGACGCTCTCGGGCTAGATCGCGTTTACATACAAGCCAAACGTTATGCAGCTGGCAACAACATAGGGCCTGGGGCAATTCGCGACTTCTTTGGAAGTTTGGACCGCCACAAGGCCACCAAGGGCCTGTTTGTAACAACTTCGACTTTTTCCCCGTCGGCCAAGGAAACAGCAGAGCACTTGAGTAAGCGCATTGTACTGATTGATGGAGATCAGCTCGCCCGCCTCATGATTCGCCACAATGTCGGATGTCGTATCGAACAGACGCTAGACATCAAGAAAGTTGACGAGGAGTTCTTCGAGTAGCACCAAGCTTATGGAGATCGAACTGGCCCATGTCTGACCATACCTACTTACCCTAAACTAAATTAGCTGATCGCCGATCTGCTGCGTGGCCCGTATCGCCTGCCAATTTGAACAAGTTATACTCCCCAGGATGGTGTTACGTCGTTTCGACTGCGTCTTGGATACGGGTTTACGCAGGCGTTATAGCGGTTCGGCAGATGGGATGCCCCTTCATCTGCCACCGCTGTGGCACTCTCTGCGGGCCATTTTAGGACTGTCCTGACGCCGACCGCGGTCGGCCAGCTATATGGACGCTCAGCGGATAGGACTGCGACTTCTCGGCGTCACTAGAGCCGGCACTAGCAGCGCGTTCTTGAATGAAAGGGTGCAATAGGGAGTCAGGCGCTCGGGTGTGTGCGTGATAATTCCCTGTGAGTGGTCACGTAAACGCTGATTTAGAACCGGCCAAGTTAAGGCGAAAGCTACGATAATTTACGGGAATTATTACTCCGAGCGCTTAATTGGTGACACTTTTCAGCGGGCGGCGTATTGGACGTGGCGTTCACGAAAGTAGTTCTTCACCAACTGGGGCCTGGCCTGTGTGATTCGAAGGTAAGAGCGAACGTTTTCCATCATTTCCTGAACGTTCACGGGACGGACACGGCCCAGTGCGTTGGTCTTCACATCCTGGTTGAGCAGTTCATCCGGATTCAGTTCCGGACTGTAAGACGGCAAGTGGAAAATCCGGATTTGTTCGCAGTGCTCTGCCAACCAACGGCTCACCGATCGCGACTTGTGTACCGGGTGACCATCCACAATCAGAAACACTTTCCGCCTGCTCTTGCGCATCAAGCGCAACAGACGGCCGAGAAAATTCAGAAACACCCGCGCCGTGAAACGCTGACGGAAAATCATGAACGCTAACCGCCCCCGATTGGTGATCGAAGAGATCATGTTGCAGCGAAAGCGCTGACCCGTGCCCAAAACTACCGGCGTCTGCCCACGACGTCCCCACGATCGTCCCGCTTGATGGTCCGAACGCAGACCCATCTCATCGAGCCAATGAATCTGGGCCTTAAACTGTCGCGCCTGTGCGCGAATCGCTGGATATTCTTCCTCTAGCCATTCCCGTACCGCAGCCGGATTTTGTTCGTACGCTCGGCGCACCGGCTTCTGCGGGGTCAGACCCCAGGCTCGCAAGTAGCGTCCCACCGTCCACACCGAAACCTGCAGAGCGAATTTTCGCGACAGCAACTCTTGCACCGCTTCTCTGGTCCACAGCGCAAACGGCAAGCTCAACTGGTCCGGGCAACCGCTCAGAATGTGGCGCACCGTCCTAGCTGCTTGATGCGGCGCCAACCGCGAAACCGGCGGTCGTCCTCGCCGTTGTGCCTTCAGCGCCCGTCCTCCTTCCCGTTCCACCATCCCCATCCAGCGGCTCACTGTACCGCGAGCTACCCCGAAGACTCGAGCCGCCTCAGTTTGCGAAAGACCTTTCTGAACTGCCTCCACGACCCGCCGGCGAAGATCTTCTTGAGCTTCCGCCGGCAGCGAACGAGCATCTTGGTTTCCCATGCCCGACACACTATCACATTATCTTCTTTATGTCATCTATATTATGCTCCGATTGGTAACAGGAAGTGCCGTTGTGACATCTGGGTAATATTTCTGCGCGCCTAAAGTATCGTTATTGCCTTTGTTTACTGTAGTCAAAAGACAGCCGGGACAATATCAACGATTTCGCTTAGGGGTATGCGCTGTGACTGTCCACTCTCACTTTCTCGAAAATTAATTTCTCGTGTACCAATTATACATGGGCGAAACATCACTCGATTATTCTTGCTCTTGATCCACACCGTTCCCGTATTAGATCGAGCGTCAGGAACGAGTCGCTTTAGCTGGGTTCGCACTTCATAGCAACGCCCGTCCAAGTAGATGCAATCGTCCTTTATGGTTCCTGTCAGCTCAACTTGCGAGCCATCCGATTTCCTTCGCACGATGACATCCTGGTGGACTCTAAGTGCTCGAACGACGTCCAGCCTCCCTTCCGAATTCACACAACGTCCAGCTTCTCCGGAACAATCGCCCAGCTTGGCGCGATCCATTTCAGTAGTCAGTAAAATTCGGTCCTTGATCTCCGCGAGCGGCAGACCTTCGGAATAGAGCAATGCCGCAGTAAAGGAAACTAGCGGTGCGGCCTGGGATGTTCCGTTGATCCTCCCTCGCCTACCGGCGGGGAGTATTGAATCTATCTGACAACCGGGTGCAGCGAGATCCACGTTTTTTGAGCCCCAGTTAGAAAAGCTCGCTAATCCACCTGATGCTTCATAGGCCGCCACGCTCATGAGCAGATCTCGATCGACGCTAGCTGCAGGGTATCTCTCGTCTTCATCTATATTAACCCCATCATTACCGGCAGCCGTAACAACTAAGGCACGATTTGAACGGAGTACTACTTCCAAGCCTGCTATTTCTTCGTCTTCTTCCACGCTAAGGTTGATGATTTGTGCCGGAGGATCCTCCCCTATATACTGAAATGCTCTTAACAAATAATCGTTCGGGATAATGAATCGAGTTATCGGATCACCTACTTTTGGTTGGATCACCTCACGCTTGACCATATTTACGATCCGAAGGGCTATCCGTTCCCTTACTAGTCTGTCCAATTCAGCATCGTCGAGACCCCCTAGCGCCAAGCCTGCCACGTGAGTGCCGTGGTTCCTGTTATCATAATCTTCGTTCAATGCAGGAAAGCCGGATCTTGTTGGATCCATGTTTGCACCTACGATCTTGTCTAGAAAAGCCCGGTGATCATTTTTGTCTAGACCTGTATCTGCCACGGCGATCACAGCTTTTCGAACAGGACCCGACCGCTTTGTCGCGTTGTATTGCAAGACCTTGCGGAGTCCACTCGCAGAAAAGGGCCAGTCCCTTGTTGGAGCAACACAATCGCCGGCGGAGGCTGCAGCGATCAGCGACAACTCACTTCGCGGTATGGATGAGATATAGCCAGGAACCTTTCGGAGAGCATTCTCTGTACTTGTTGGGTCTGTCCTGTATTCAGCTTTCAGCGCATAAGGAGTAAAAACGGTCATGTAGGGGAGTTGGATTGTATCCCCGGCTTTAACTGAATTCAGAGATGCTGTGGAGCGTCCGTTTTGCCTTGCTACCGAATCGAAAGTTTTTGCGCCAACTGTGCCCATTTGCAAGGCAACAGTCTGACCCAGCGTACCGTTCGGTGGAATTCGGGCTTCTCCTGCCCTCTTCCAAAATGGACACGGAGGCAGGCTGACCTTCGTCGCTGCGGTTATCGTGCCAGAGGTAAGCTCCTGGTTTTCTTTCAGGAACGCAGAGATCCAATTCTTGTCTACCCGACCGCAGACTTGGCGCGACAAATCATCGACAGTCATTCCCGCACTGACATCAACTCTCTCGGATTCAAAAATTCTCATCAAGAGATCCAAGGCTTTCTTGTCCTTCACGTCAGAACCCGTAGGGCGGAATTTGACGAGTGTCCCTTCAGGAGTCGTCAAAACAATATCCGGATTCTGTTGCGACGCGGCGGGCGCAGGCGAGGTAAAAATGCTCAATAGTGCAGCGGCAATCCAAATCTGTAAGTTTGTCCTCATCCAACTCGCCTTCCGCCCGTCAGTGCTGACACTTACTGGCACTGGTGCTTAAGTTGACCCCACAAATCTCGGCAGCATTTTTTGCCGCCCATCCCTGCAGAAATGTGCGTGCCGCGTTTGTGGACAAACTCGATAAGTACGAAGTATTGCCCAGATTGCCGTTGGTCCCCGGGCTAATCCTTGAGTTGACGGAAACCTGAACGCGCCTCTTCTTCCCTGCATCTAAGAAGAAAAATGCAGGGCCACCGCTGTCGCCGAAACACAACGCGACGTCTCCTGTCGTTTGAATGTCATTATCAACACCACTGGGCAGTTTCGTTACGTTTGCCTCCCCAATGCGATAGTTCCCGTCATTTCCCCCGGTTCCTGTCGCCTCGGTACACCCAAAGCCGGTCAATAGAAGCTGCGTGTTAATCTTGATACGCGACGCGTCCAAATTAACTGTTTCATATCTAAATATTGGAATGTCGATGTCCATTAGACAGATCGCCCAGTCTGCGGACGGATCTGAAAGGTAGCTGTCGGACTGTGAGCAAATGCCTTTGTATACTTTCCCAGCCATCCGAATAACAACAGTCGCCCTTTCAGGAGCGCAGTGAGCTGCGGTCAGAAGAGCGCGGGGGCCAATCAATGTGCTGGTGCACGAGCCGCCCGGATGGACTGAATAAAACGAAGCCGGCCAATCGCTTGGATTTGCGAGCCGAGCATGTCGCAACGCCGTTTCGACTCCGGAGGGTTTTGTGAGGTCCGATACGGCGGAGAACGTTATTGTCTCACTCCGATCGACCGACGCAACACGCTGCCCCCTGACGCATTGAATTGTTCCTGTTGTCAACGCAACTAATAAACCCACATTGAGAAGTGCACGGATGCCAAAACTCAGAAGTCTCAATTTCTTTGACCTCCTCGAGGTGTTTCGTACGTTGAAATCGTTCGGATGAAGACTGCGGGCCTCGCGTCGAAACCAACGGAATAAGTCCGAGTGTTATTTGAGACGTATTTTAATCAAGTGGAATTGAGAATTCGTCAATCTTTTGGAATTGATCCATCTTTTTCGTAGTGCCTCGCACCTGATACCAAATCTCACTGCAGCTTCACCCTTCACCAGCGAATTAGAATGAACCCGTCATGGCGTTGGGATTGTGTAGGTAACCGCCAGCGCAAACTTGCGAACCCAGACATTCGTCGTGGGCAATGGATTAGGAGGGCTACTGCCAAGCATCTGGCCCACCTCCACTCCATCCGTTAACCTGCTGTCGCGCCCAAAGTGCAATGCCGGCGTCAGCAGGACACCGCCGATCTGAAAGGACAAGCCCACGTCGAAGTCGGCGGTCTTAGATGTCAAGTTGGCTCCGACTCCACCGCTTGCCAATATCGTGCATCCGTTGGGGCACTTGTTGAAAAGATGGGTGTATTTCGAGGGAATCAAGTTATAGCTAAGCAACCCCTCTGGAGCAATGAAGGACGGCGAGGTTCTCGTCCGCGTCACGACTGTGGTCGTCTGACCTGAACTATTCAAGACAGGCTGCCCATTCACGATGATTGGGGCATTCGTGTAGGTGTTGTATGTCAGATTTGAAACCCCCAAGCCTATGGACACGACCCAACGATTTGCTTGAGGATTGATCGCGACGGTCGCGATCGGCGAACTCGTTTTGCTGACAATCTCGACTCCTGCAATCGCTATCGACATATTGTTATATTTGGTCGTCGTGAACTGATACGCGATCTTGCTCGGTGCCCCAGGCCACGCTTGCAGCGTCTGTACAGTCTGCAATAGCGCATCCTGTGCCTTTTGAATATCCGAAAGAGCCGAATCGATTAACGACTCCTTGCTGGAGACCTTCTCGCCGATGTCACGGCAAAGTTGTCTGGCTAGATCCTGATCGCCGGCAGGCAGTCCCGGAACGTAGGTTACACAGGTCAAATAGAAAGTTTTGACGAGCGAGTCCATATCGGTGATGTCTAGCACGGGAACGGGTAGATTCGCGGAAGCGTTGGCGCTGGTGATGACGGCCGTTTTTGCGGGATCAAATGTCAACGGCGTCAGCATGCCGGCTTGTGAGCAAGTATTGTCTAATTGCAGTGCTTGGTAGCTCGAAAGACAGGTAATGCCGGCGCTAGAATTGTTAATAGCCCTGATTATTCTGCTGAGCTGCTGTGCCAGAGCTTCCTGTTGCGAGCCGACTGCATCCTGAAGCGCGAGGATACCTGTCGGATTTGCAATCATGGCTGGCTTTGGACCGGTCGTGATGTTGAATACAATCGTTTGTAAGGCAGGAATTGCATTCTTGACGGCCGCCGCCGCCACGTCCGGTGGGGTGGTGTGAGTTGTGCTCACCGTCCACGTCACGTTCTCGTTCCAACGCGTATTATTCAGTTCCACGAACACGGTGGTCCCAGCGGGTACTATCAAGATTGGCGGCGATATCGGAGCTTGCCTGTCTATGGTGACCAGACAATGCTTGTCCTTATAGCCGGATTGAGCGCTGGGGATGCACGGAGGGTACGATTCGATCGTTGGCAGCGCGCTCGCCGGGACGGGCACAGGTACTTGTGCATTCGCACATTCCACGAATACGACTATTGAGAAGATTAGAAAGGCTTTCGGGGCGAGCTTCACGAGGCAGCGCATTGCAGCTCCATTGAACAGGAATCCAGCTAACCCAGGGAAAACTAAAATCAATCTCCGGGGCCCGTCGTCTCAATCCATGAACGCGAAACCGTACTGCGGCTTCCATGGCCCGAGAATACCCAGATTTTGAAGCTATGGTACATGTAACGCAAGAAATACTGTCTCTTGTGGTAAGTGAATATGATATAACGAGCCACGTGTCAAGATGTTTCTTCGTAAGACATTTCTCGTCCGTCTGGGACTCTGTAAAGCATTCACTCCATATTCGGGACTCGAATTTGACCCCCTCATGCGCTAAGTGGCGTCGGTCTCGATGCAATTAGGTTCCCGCGCCGCTTAGAATGCGGCGATGTCAAACTCGATCGCCTCGCCGTCTGGCTCTGTGCCCTTGCGCTCGATTACTTTGCTCCGCTTGTGACGCCGGCGTGACGAGAGAACGACGAAAACTGGGGAGAGAGAGGTCACTTGAACTCAAGCACACGTTCTCTGAACTGCGGCGGACGGATTGAAGGGTATGTGAGGGATTGCGGCGGTAGGCAAATCTCCACGCTCATAATCCGTTGGTCCTAGGTTCGAATCCTAGCGGGCCCACCAACATTTTCAATTCCCACTACAGAGATGCAATTGGACGCCGGTTCGTTCGTGTGGCGTTAGCGCGGCAAAGCTTTCGCGCCGGAGCGCTGGCCGGCTGCGGGCGATTGCGGCGGGCCGGGAGGATTGTCGGGAACTGTGTAAGGCGTGCCATCGTGCAGGAAGAGGCGCGAGGCTTCTTCGCGATTGAAGGGGCGGGCGCCGCGGCGGCCGAAGACGGCGATTTGATTGCCGCTTTCGTCCACGGCGCGATCGCGGTCAATGCCCTTCGAAACGGCGAGCGCCGGACCGCTGGTGCGGTACGTGGCGATTAATTTGGGCGTGGGGCGCGGACTGAAGCCGTAAGAGTTGGACGAATCTTCCGGCGACAATATTTGCAGCACGCGTAGACCGTTGCGGCCATCGGCGACAAAGGCGAACGCGCTCGCGTCCACCATTCCGATTTTGATGTCCTGCGCGTCGATGATTTTGCCATCGGCGGTGAACAATTGATCGAGGCGTGGCTGTTCCGGCTTTTCGACGTCTATAATCGCCACCCCCTCTTTGCCATCCGCAACGTAAGCGTAGGTGCGTGCGACGTAGATATTTCGCGCGGCGGCAAGGGGCACTGCGGCGTTGGCGACCGTGCGCGGATGGTCCAGCGCGGAGACGTCGAGAACTTTCAGGCCATCGCGATCGACCACGAACGCGTAGTGAAATTGAATCGCGATTCCGCGCGGCTCGTGCAGGTCCGGCGCGCCGATTTGGGCTGTGACGCGCGGCTTCAGCGGATCATTCAGGTCTACGACCACCAGGCCGCGATCGCAGAGCATGTAAGCATACGTCCCTGCGATAGTGATGCGGCGCGCGCCGTTGAGAATTCCGTCCGGATTGAACGCTACCGCCCGCTTCAGGAAATTATTGCGTGGGTCGCCATCGAGCAGCGTGCTGACTCCGGGCGATTTGCTTTTGGGATCCGGATCGCCGACGACCACGAGACCTTCATATTTGTCCGCAACATATAAGTAAGCGTAGAGCGGATGAATGGCCTGCTCTTCGTTTACTGGGTTGCGCGCGCGCGCGGGATCGAGCGCTTGCGTCGAAGGGCTGGCGACGGCCGTCGCGTATTTCGTGCTGACGTAAAAGCGCTGGCCCAGCGGAGAAACCGGAGCCGTGATGGTGCGCTCGGAGAAATTCTTGTTGTCAACGTTGGCCACGTCGTACACGCGGAAGCCGCCCTTGCCGAGCGCGGCGTAGAGATATTCGCCGCGCAGCTGCAGGTCCAAAACGTTTCCGACGTGGTGGTAGGCTTCCTGCAATTCGCGGCCGCGCGCCACGTGCTGTTGATAATCTTGCGGATACGCGACGCGCTGCAAATAGCTGCCGATGATCGCGGGCGGCTCATCGTGTTCGGCGACGGCCACGGCATCGAATCCCTTCGCGCCATCGGCGACGTAAATATAACGTCCCATGAAATTCAGCAGATTTGTGCCCTGCAGCAGGACTTGCGCCATCCAGGCGTTATTGTCCTTGCGATCGGAAATGTGGCAATCGTCACAGGCCTTGGTTTCCTTGGCGCGCACGGTGTGCGGAACGAAAGTGCTGAACGCCGTGCCGCTGAGTCCTTCGGCGGAAACGGTCTGCTGCATGTAGTAAATCCAATCGCGATTCTGATTTTGCGAGCTGACCAAAATCGCGCAGGACGAGCGGGCCGGCGCGACGCGATGACCGGTGACGGTGCCGTCGATACCGAGCATGAAGCCGTCGTCGCGCAGAACCTGAAAATTGTAAGCGGTCCAGTTGCGCGTGAGCAGGCCTTCGTTGTGCAGCATGGGCTTGCGCTGATTGGCCGTCATGGAAAGATGGCAGCCAAAACAATTCGGCGTCCACGAGGTGTGGCAGGCATAGCAGGTCATACGGCGATTCGCGTGCGCGAGTTGCGCTGAATCGGCGGGCACGTCGCCCCAGGATCTTCCGTCGGTGCGAATGGTTTTGGCCCAGCGCGATTTTTCGCTGTAGTGCGGATTGCCGGGAGTGATCGTGTCCAGGGTCTGCACGACTTCCCATTCCTTGTCCTGTTCCACCATGCTGCGCTGGAATAATCTGCCGTCGCGAAATTCGAAGCGGCGCGTGTTCCAGGGAGTGCGCAGCGCGTCGAGGTGTGTGCCGCCCGCGGGGGATGCCGCGCCGGAAGAAATTAGCGGCGCGCGGGCGTCAATCGTGCCGTGACAATCCACGCAGTCGAGTTCGACGGCGGCGCGAGGCTCGGCGTAGAGTTTGCCGTTGCCATGGGAATCCTGCTCGAAGTGGCAGTCAACGCAGTGCATGCCCTTCTCGAGGTGAATGTCCGCAAGGTGCACGGCTTTCTTGAATTTATCGGGATCTTTGGGGCTGACAATTTTATTTTCGGCGTCGAGCAGGTTGCCCTGGCGGTCGCGCTTGTAAACGGCGCGAAAAACCCAGCCATGGCTGTGAAAATCGGCGAACTGAGTCTGGTCGAGTTGCGCGTTGAACTCCGGGCTGCCCAGTTTTTCGAGGAATTTTGGATCGGACCAAAGGCCGCGCGCCGCGGCACCCTCCGGATTACGCAGCGCGACCTGATATTTTTCCTCCTCCGTCGGATTGTGCTGCTGGCGCGGATACATTGCTGCGCCATCGGCCTCGTTGTCCCACCAGGTGTAGCCGAAATAAGTGGTTTCCATGTTCGTGCCGGGATGGACATGGCAGATCATGCATTGGCTGGACGGGATCGCGCGCGTGAAACTGTGGCGAATGGGATGGCCAGATTCATTTTTGGGGATGGTGGGATCGGAAGATGCGCTTTCGCCAAGATGGCCGAAGCGAGCGTAGGGGCCGGAATGCTGCGGCGAGCGATCGTTGGCGTAAACCACGTGACAGGCGGTGCAGCCGCTGCCGCGATAGTCGCCGGGGTCGTCGTTTGTGCCAGGCAGCGAAAGCAATGGATCGAGAAGGCGCGTTTTTTGCAGGCCGAGAAAAACGGGATCGGTGCGCAGCAGAGTGCCGAAGCCGCGTTCGCCGAGCTTGTCGTCGGGGCGGCCGGATTCTTCTTCGCGATCCGGATTGCCGATTTCGCCTTTTTTCTGGCCGCCGCGTTCGAATACGCGCAGGATGTTGCCGGGTTGCGATATTTCCCAACGTTCCAGAGGCGTGAGTTCCGGAACGACGCCTTTCGCGCGCGTTTCTTCGGGCGTGGGCATTGGCACGGTGAGAAGCGCCTGGGGCTGGCCGTCGGCGGAATAGCTTTCTCCGAAGCGCGCGTTCTTCAGCGGGAATGAGCCGTTATTGTAGAGCGCCGCTCCCCACAACATTCCTCCGTGCGTCATCATGCTGGTCTTTACTTTCAGAACTTCGGAGGCGTGGCATCCGGCAGTGCCGCAGGTCTCCGCGGCGACGCGCAAATCGCCGGGATTGACGAAACGCACGTAGGCGTAATTCTCGCGCAGCCATTTGGTGTAGAGGCGCGGCGGGTTCCCCGAAGCGCCGGCGAGCGCGTGATCGTTGGGCTGCGGATGCGCGCGATTCTTGAGTTGTGCGTATTCCGGTGAGCCAGGCTGAGTCCCTGAAGGCAGGATCGCGATGGCGTCTCCGCCGTGGCAATCCACGCAGGCCAGACGAACCGTGCGGGTGGGATGCATCGAAGGCTCGTCGGTGCTGGTGTGGCAGGAAACGCATCCAACGTTTTTGCGATCAACGTCGGATTGGGACTGCCTGAACAGGCTCTGTTGTGGCTGCGAAGGTGACTGCGCGTGCGAGCGGCCTTCGAGCAGCAACGCGGCGGCGATGGCGCCGGCCAGCACGAAAAAGACGAAGACTCGGCGCTGCAGGTAGCGTTTCTGTGCTGTGGCGTCGTCCATCGAGCCGCGCATAAATGTCCTCAACAATTTCGTCCGCTCAAAATTGGAACCGCAAATCGGTGAAAAACGAAAACATCACTTTACCGGTGTAGATGTCCCTTAGACCCTGGCCCGGAATTAAACTGGCCGCACCCGCCGCAACGGAAATGTTTTCGGTGAGCGGCGGCCGGTAGCGCACGCCAATACTGGAATCCACTCCAATCGAGTGGCGAATCGGCGACTGAAATAGAATTTGTTCGAGCGACTCGGTGCGTTCGAAGCGCAGGTAATTCACGTTGGCGAATCCGCGCAGTTTCGGCGTCAAGTCAACATCGGCTCCGATATTCGCGAGGAAAATTCCGGGATTCACGAAATTTGCCTGGCCTTCGTCTTTATTCGAGCGCAGATCGGGCAGCAAGCTATCTCCGGAGTTCAGCGCGACGCCCGAGCCGGTCAGGCGGATGCTTTCGCGATTCCAGAAGCTGAAGATTCCGCCGGCAAATTCCGGAAAATCGTCGATCGAATCGAAGCCGCGCGCGCGGCTGCTGGAAGGTTTCGCCGAGCCGGAGGCGTAAAAGACGGAACCTTTGATGCGGAACCAATCCTTGTCATAGGAAAGCTCGAGCGCGGCCATTTGCGCATTGATGGTGACGGCCTTGCCCGCGATGGCATTGAAGCTGTCGTTGCCGAACGCCTGATAGAAAGCGTGCGTCAAATTCAGCGGGCCGATGTGGCCGTCGCCGGTCCAGCCGAGATAAGCGGCGTGAACGCTGTGCGGGCGGATCATGCCGCTGGAAAAAACGGCGCCGATGGGAGAAGGGCGCACCAGAAACCCGTTGTCGTCGTAATGAATCGAGGCATCGTCCTTGTTGTAGTGCACGCTCAGCTGAGCGGTGTAACCTTGGAACAAAAAATCCTGGCGATACGCATTGGCTATGATTACCTGTTGATTTCGGAGCGCCATGGAATTCAGCCCACTGTTGGTGTTTTTCTCCAGAAAATTGAAATACGCGACATTATATTGCCACCGATTCGAATCGAGGTTGCCGAAGAAACGCACGCCGGGTTGCTCTTCCACAAACAGGAAGCCGCGGAAATCGCTATTGAAAGCCTGAATGCCGGCGCGCACGGACACGAAATCGTAATTCGGGCCGAGATCGTGGAGCTTCACTTCGGCAAACGCTTCCTGCAAGCCGAGATGCGAAGCCAGGCGCGTGGTGCCTTTGGTCACGTCCACGTTGACGACGCCTAGTTCCTGCACGTCCAGATAATTCAAGCTGATCACCGGCGTGATGCGGATGCGCCAGTCCACGGGGCGAAACGAGGTGTCGCCATGAAACAGATCGAAGGAAAACGCAAAAGTTTGATCGAGAAAGATCTGGTCACCCTTGCCGAAAAAATCGCTGCTGCCGGGCCGCGCGGAACTGACGTCGGTGGGCGTGGGCAAGCGCCGGCCGTCGAAAAACGTGTCGCTGGTGGCCGTCAGATTTAGAAAAGTCTGCTTGCCGATGATCGGCACGTCGCCCTTCAATTTATTGCGATTGAACGGATCCCACTTGCTGCCTTTCACGTAAGGATGTTCGCCGCCGATTCCGTAGCGATCCCAATCGGGCATGGCGATGGACCAGCGATCGGGTTCGGGATGAAAAACTTGATCGGGAGAAGGCAGCGGTTCCGGCGCGGGTTGCTGCGCGGTCTGCGGGAGGTTGCCGTTCTGCACCGCGTTGGGCGGAACAGTGGGCGAAGGCTTGGGCTGACTTCCTGTTGGCGGATTTGTGGTGCCGGCGGGAAGCTGGGGAAACTGCGGTTGCGGTGGCGCGATGGAGAGGATGGCGATGAGCGTCACCTCGCGGACGAGATCGTCGCCGGGGTGCAGCTGTAAGGCGGGACTGGTGAATTCCTGGAAGCCTGTCGCGGCAATTTTTAGCTCATAGTCGCCGGGAGCGACGTCAATAAAACGGAAGACTCCCTGGGAGCCACTGACCGTTTCGAACTTTTGATCCGTTGCGAGGTTTCGCAAGACCACGGTTGCACCGATGACCGGGTTCCCGTTCGAATCGCGCACGATGCCTTGCAACGCGGCTTTCTTGGGAGCGCTTTGGCCCGGCAGTCGCTGCTGTGCGACGGATTGTTGGAGCGCGCTCGGAGCGATCGCGGGGTTCATGGCTGAACCGGGCGCAGGCGCGGCGCATAGCAAAATCAAGAGCCAGCACAGGCGCGCCGGCTGGAAAAAAAACGTGCGGAATGCGTCGCGCATTCCGTCAGGCCTCGGTTGTCCGGCGACTTTCGGCAAGGAACAATTGGAATCGTCTCGCGATCACAGTTTTTTCCGGAGCCGGTAAATGTCTCCGGGCGGCTCCGCAGGCAAAATCTGGTTCCCGATTTTTGCACTATTCCATCACGATTGCACATCTGATTTGCAGAATGATTGAGAACGATGTGCGGCTGTGATACCAATAGTCCAACCTCATGATTCCGGCGGAAATTCGGAAGTTCCGAGTTCGGCTGTGGAAGCCTGCGAACCTGCGGGTTTGCCTCAGCCTTGCGTTCTGGCTGGTGCTCGCGGCTTGCGGCGGCGGTGGAAGTGGAAATGGAGGCGGCGGCGGTGGCGGCGGGTCCACGAATCCCCCGCCCCCGACGGAAAGCTTGACGCAAGCGGACGTGCAGATGGTGGTGGAGGCCGCAGCAACGGCGGCGCAATCCGACGCCATGGCTATCGCCGTCGTTGACCGGATGGGACGCATCCTCGCCGTGTACGTAGGGCCATCGGCGCCCGCCACGTCGCCGGGGAATTTCGGCGCGATGATTCCCACGGCCGATCTGGCGGTGGCGCTGGCTCGCACAGGAGCTTTCTTCAGCAACGATCAGGCCCCGCTCTCTTCGCGCACGGTGCGATTTATCAGCGGCATACATTTCCCGCCGGGAGTTGCGAACACCTCGAGCGCCGCGCTGTACGGCATCGAGAATACCAATCGCGGCTGCAATCTCGCGACTAGTATCAATGCGATCGTGCCGCCGGCCACCACAATCGCCGGGACGTCCCCGGGATACGGAATCGTCACGGGCAAGGCGGATTTGAACGATAGCGAAGCGACAGCAGTAAATCCCGGCGGCGTGCCGATTTTCAAGAGCGGGCAAGAAGTGGGCGGAATCGGTGTCGTTGCGGCGGATACGGACACGGCGGAATACGTTGCGTTCGCGGCAGCGGGCATGATCGCGATGGGCGGCTCAAGCGCCGCAACGGACGGCGTCGGCTTCCCCGCATTTCCGGCGCCGGGAATTGTTTCCATTAACGGCATCACGCTGCCCTTTGTGAATCAGACGACACCGCCCGGCGGCGTGACCAGCGGAACTTTTGATGCCGCATTTTTTACCATGGGCCCGGTGGGCAGCCCCGGTGTTCCACCCGAAGGCGCGTTGATTGCGGCAACGAATGGGCCCGTGGGCGGGCTGACGACGGCGCAGGTGACACAGATCATCAACAGCGCGGTGGCCACAGCCAATTTGACGCGCGCGCAGATTCGCCTGCCCATCGGCGCACGCGCAAAAATGACGATCGCGGTGAGCGATCTTGACGGCACTTTGATCGGCCTGTACCGCATGACGGATGGAACGGTGTTCAGCATTGATGTGGCCGCGACGAAAGCGCGCAATGTGATTTACTTCAGCGGCATGAACCGGCAGACCGCGGACCTAAACCAGGTGCCGCTGGGAACTGCGGTTACGAACCGCACCATCGGTTTCGGCGCGCAGCCTTTGTTTCCTTCGGGGATTGATGGCTCGCCGGTGGGTCCGTTCTTCAATTTGTACACGCAGGATACTGGGAACCCATGCACGCAGGGATTTCAAGTCCCCAGCACGGCGTGGCCCAAGGTCAATCAGAGCGGCGTGGTATTTTTTCCAGGCTCGGAGCCGCTGTATATAAATGGCGTGATGGTGGGCGGCCTGGGCGTCAGCGGAGATGGCGTGGATCAGGACGATTTTGTGACCGCGGGAGGCGCGGTGGGATTTGAAGCGCCGACGGATATTCGCGCGGACCAGATTGTGATTGACGGAGTTCGGCTGCCGTATTTGAAGTTTCCGCGGAATCCTACGGATTGAGAGGTAGTGATGAGCGATTAGTGACGCATAGTAATCGCGCTACCCCTCGCGGAGTTTGTGGCCGGAAAGATTTCCCAGCCCGTCGTATGCCGCGTACTTATACATTTCGGAGAGTGTCGGGTAGTTGAAGACGAAGTCAATGAAGGCGTTGATGGTCATGCCGGATTCCAGCGCCATCATGCCCAGATGGATCAGCTCCGTGGCGCTCTCGCCGATGATCTGCACGCCCAGCAGGCGGCGGTTTGATTTGGCGAAAATCAATTTCAGCAGACCGTGCAAGTCGCCCACAATCTGACCGCGCGTGTTGTTGGCGTAGTGCGCTCGCCCCACGGCGTATTCAATTCCCTTCTCTTTGCAGGTCTCTTCGGATTCACCCACGGCGGAAATTTCCGGGATAGTATAAATGCCCATCGGCAGCATGGATGCGAGGCGCTGTTTGTACTGAAACCCGAAAGCGTGGCAGACGGCCACGCGGCCTTGTTCCATGGAAGTGGAGGCCAGCGCGGGAAAGCCGATGACGTCTCCAGCGGCATAGACGCGAGGCGCGGCGGTGCGATAGTGTTCGTTCACTTCGATGTAGCCGCGCTTATTGAGGGCTACGCCCGCTTTTTCCAGGCCAAGCTTGTCCACGGCTCCGCGACGTCCGGCAGCGAAAAGGGCCGCTTCGGTTTCGATCGTCTTGCCCGATTGCAGCGAAATGCGCACTTTTTCTTGCGCAAGTTCGATCTGCGTGGTGCGTTCGCCGAAGAAAAAACGCACGCCCAGATCCGCCAGCCGCTCGCTGAGGCACGCCGAAATTTCCGCGTCGAGAAAAGGCAGGACGCGATCACGGCCGTCCACCAGCGACACTTCCACACCCAAGGCAGTGAAGATGGAAGCGTATTCGCAGCCGATCACGCCGCCGCCGACAACCGCGAGGCTGCGCGGAATCGAGCCCATTTTCAGGATGGAGTCCGAATCAAAAATAATTTCATCATCGAAGGGAATCTCCGGCGCGCGATGTGGTACCGAGCCAGTCGCGATCAAAATGGCATCCGCATGCAGCGTCAGATTTTCGCTGTGCGATGTTTTTACCGAGACCGTGTCGGCATCCTGGAAGGAGGCCAGGCCATGAATGAGGTCTATGTTATGCACCACAAGATTCTGGGCCAATTGTTCGCGTTCGGTCTCAACGACCACGTCCTTGCGATGCATGAAATTCTTGACGGTCAAGCCTTCGCGCAGCGAATAGTCCACGCCGTACAAACCGCGCTGGCGTATGCCGGAAAAATACAGCGCGGATTCGCGAAGAATTTTGCTGGGTATGGTGCCGGTGTTGACGCAGGCGCCGCCGAGCGTATCTCCACATTCAACCAGAGCGACGCTCTTGCCAAAGTAAGCAGCCTGAGCAGCGCCTTTTTCGCCGGCGGGACCCGAGCCGATCACCACAAGGTCATAATTTTGCACGCAAGCCCTCCCGGCGTTCTCATCGCGGTGATTCGCGGATGGCTTCCAGAATTCATACAAATATATTCAGCCGCATCGCCGCGTCTCGACTTACGGCAGCAGGGCGTTTACCTGGCGCAACTTGCCCGCGAAGCGCGCGGGATCGTATGCTGATGGATCTTGCAAATCCTGGAAGAGCGCGCCAATGGCGGCGCGCAGTTCGGCGGAATTCTGGAATTTTTCATTGCGCTCGTACGCCACGAACAGCGATTGCACGGCCATCGCGGATTGTGCGGCGGCGTGTTCGCCCTGCGCGGCAATGTTGTCCGCATCGCTCGAAATCTTTCGCAGCAAGCGCAACGTGGAGGCGGGATCGTTCGCCATCGCGCCGACTTTCAAGGACAAATCGCTGACGAGCCTGGCGCAATTAACCGCGGAGGCAGCCACGGCGTCGCGGTCGGGATTCAACTGGCTCATCAGTTGAGCCAGGCGCGAAAGCTCGGAATCCAGTTTTCCGGCGCCGTCACCGTCAGCCTGAAAAACAACTTCGTGAAAGATCGTGTAACGCGAAGGATTCCACGGCGGATCGCCGGGGCGGCGGCCTGAATATCCGCGGGCTTGCCGCCAACTATTTTCCGGCAAGGTGAGGCTGTGATGGCATGCGTAGCACTGCAGTTCGGAATACTCGGGCCAGAACTTGCCGTGCGCGCGAGATGCCAGGCGCAGCAGAGATTGCCGTAGCTGCACGGCTTGGCCGGTGGTCAACTCGCGCACGTCGTACCAGGGATCGCTATTTTCCGGTTCGCCCGGCTCGCCCGATTCCTTCCAGTGACGCGGCATCACGGCGGAGAAAGAATCGAGCTCGAAATAAAGATCCGGGTGACCGGCGGCGATCATCTCATGGTCAACAGATTTTTCCTGGCTGCCCAGGTGGCAACTGAGGCATCTTTCGCTGCGCTTGGTGAGGTCGCGCGTGTCGTACATGCCGGCTGCGATGGATTTCTCATGCGTCCAGTCGCGCTCGGTGTGCGGTCCGAGCCAAGCGGCGGCCGGGCCGTGGCAACTTTCGCAGCTCACGCCTTCGCTCAGTTCGAAGGTGCGGGCGCGTTGCGTAGTGGGAACATCGAGCGCGTGACACGCCAGGCACTTGGGCGCGGACTCCGCCTTGCCGATGCCGAGAATTGCCGCCATGCGCTCTCCCACATTGCCTTGCAGAGATGCGTAGGCTTTGGAGTGCTTGTCCTTGACGATCCAGGTGCTGTATTCGTTCTGCAGCACGCGATTCTCGGTACGCGGCGAAACGCTGCCATGGCACGTCGTTGATGCGCACGAACCGGGACCGGTATAGCGCGGGGCCTGGCCTGCTTGGCCCGATTGACTTTCCTGGGCTGCTGGGCCATCGAACGCGAAGAGCGGCACTGCCGATTCTTGCGAATGCGCGATCGGGCAGAACGCGAAAGCGGCCGCGAGCAACGCTGAGAATACGGCTGGAGAAATTGCCAGGCGCCGGCGTTTTGTGGCGAGCTTCGTTTCCATTGGCAATTTGGCGGAGCAGGATACCAGTCCGCAAGACCGGTAGAGCGTGAAAATCCTGCGAATCGACCACTTTGTACTATCGGATACTGTCGAAATCAACTAAATTCAGGGCGAATTATTCGCGACGTTTCGCGCAAGAATAATTGCGTGCTGGATTTCGCGCGAAGCTCGTGGTTATATCCGTGTACGCAACACCGCTGGAGACTGGTGGTTGTTTTCCGGGGCGCGGATGCATACTCTCCCCGGTAAGGATTCCTTCCCCTTGATTTTTAGCGAGCTCAGGGAAATTCAACGCCAGTTCGGCTACCTGCCGGCCGAGCAACTGAAAGCTCTCGCCAAAAAAATTGATGTGCCGTTGTACCGTCTGCACGGAGTCGCCAGCTTTTATCCGCATTTTCATCTGACGCCGCCGCCGAAAGCGGACGTGCGCGTTTGTCAGGATATGTCTTGCCATCTGCGGGGCGCGCGCGGATTGCGCGCAGGACTGGAAGAATCCTTCCGGCAGTCCGGGTTTACGGACACAAAGGTCGGCGGAGTTTCTTGCCTGGGGCGCTGCGACGAAGCGCCGGCGGTAGCGATCAACGAACACATCTATACCGGGCTTGCGCAAAATCAGATCACGGCGATGGTGGGCGACGTGCTTGCCAGCGGCGCGCTGCCGCAAATTTCGCAGGTGCATCGCCGGGTGCCTTGCGCGTCCGATCCCTATACCGACGGGAAACATTACCAGACGGTCGGGCGCCTGATTCAGTCGCGCGATTGGGCCGCGGCTTTTGAAACGCTGAAAACATCCGGACTGCGCGGCCTGGGCGGAGCGGGCTTCCCCACCGAATCGAAATGGCAACTGGTGCGGCAAGCGCCCGGGTCAGATAAATATATCGTGTGCAATGCGGATGAAAGCGAGCCCGGCACATTCAAGGACCGCTTTATTCTGGCGCATTTGCCGCACCTGGTGGTGGAAGGAATGATCTTGGCGGGCGTGCTGACAGGCGCGCAAAAAGGCATTCTCTATATTCGCCACGAGTACGAGGATCAGGAAAAAATATTGTACGAGGAAATCCGGCGCTGCACGCGGGCCGGATTGTTGGGGCCGAACCTGCTGGGGAGCGGTTTCACCTTTGATTTGGAAATATTTGTCAGCCCGGGCGGTTATATTTGCGGCGAAGAGACGGCGCTGCTGGAGGCAATCGAAGGCAAGCGCGCGGAGCCGCGCAATAAGCCGCCGTTCCCCGTGCAGCAGGGTCTGTGGAACAAACCGACGGTCATCAACAACGTCGAGACGTTTTCGAACGTACCCGCCATTCTTTTCCGCGGCGTGGATTGGTACAAAGCGCAGGGCTTGAACGGCGCGGCGGGGCTGAAATTTATTGGCGTGAGTGGCGACGTGGTGCATCCGGGAGTTTACGAAGTGCCGATGGGCACGCCGGTATCGGAGCTGATTTTCAAATACGGCGGTGGAATCGCGGATGGAAAAAAACTGAAAGCCTTCGCGCCGTCCGGCCCATCTTCCGGATATTTGCCCGCGTCCATGGCGGACGTGCGGCTGGATTTCAAATCGCTGGCGGATGCCGGCTCGATGCTAGGCTCCGGCGCGCTGGTGGTGTGCGCCGAAGACCGCTGCATGCTGGACATGGCGCTGAACTCCACGCAATTTTTCCGCAACGAATCCTGTGGTAAGTGCGTCCCGTGTCGCGTGGGTTCGCAAAAATTGGTGGAGATGTTGACGGGCTGGACGCAGGGAAGGGGCTCGGTCGCGGACATCGCGCTGATCGACGAACTTTCCGGAGCGTTGCGGCAGACTTCGATCTGCGGGCTGGGGCAAGTGGTGCCCGCGCCGATCGCTTCGGTGTTGAAACATTTTCGCGCGGAAGTGGAAGCGCATCTTTTGCAGCGAAGTTGTCCCGTGGATGTTTGCCGCTGTGGTGAACGGATCAGCGAAACAGCCGCGGAACGATTCGCGGCGAAGCTGGGGAGCGCATGAGCGCGAATCCGCTCATCGAGCTGACGATTGACGGAAGGAAAGTCTCCGTCCCCGCCGGAACCACGATCTTCGACGCCGCGCGCATGCACGACATCGGGATTCCCACCCTGTGCCACCAGCAAAACGAAAAGCCGGTGGGAGTTTGCCGCGTTTGCGTGGTGGACGTGGGCGCGCGAGTGTACACGGCATCGTGCATTCGTCCGGTGGAACCTGGGATGGTGGTGAACACCGCAACCGACGGAGTGAAGCGCGCGCGGCACACGTTGATCGAGCTACTGATGTCCGATCATCCCAGCCCGTGCGCGCGCGAGCGACAATCCGGCGATTGCGAACTGGAGACGCTCGCCAAGCAGGAACAGATCACCGCACCGCGTTATGCGCCGCGCGCCACGCGCCGCGGTCCCGATGACTCCTCGATGAGCATCGCTGTGGATTTCGACGCGTGCATTTTGTGTGACCGCTGCATCCGCGGCTGCAGCGATATTCGCGAGAATTTCGTCCTGGGACGCATGGGCAAAGGCGCGACGACGGGCATCGCATTCGACAACAACGAGCCCATGGGTGAATCCTCCTGCGTTTCCTGCGGCGAGTGCATGGTTTCCTGCCCGACGGGCGCTCTGACAAATAAAGTTGTGACGCAAACCGCGATTGCGCGCACGCCGGATTCCGAAACGGTGCCGCTGGAAGAGTTGCAGGAGCTTCCGTTCTTCGAAGGCGTTTCCGGAACATTTCTAAGCCTGAATCGCAACGCTGTGGTGCGCAGGCATTTCAAACCCGGCGAAGTAATCTGCCGCGAAGGTGAATACGGATCCACGGCGTTTTACATGCTGGAAGGCCAGGCCAAGGTTTCCATCGCCAGTCCGATCGCGCACGTAAAAACGAAAGGCGCAGTCCGCAAATTTCTGGGGAAACTTTCCAGCAAGCTGACGCAGCGCCAGAACGACGAACGCGAAGAAGAAACATCGCAGCACTGGATCCACATTGATGCGCCGATGGACCTGAATTACGACAATCCGGTGGCGACGTTGGGCCCCGGCGACCTATTCGGCGAAATGACGTGCATGAGCTTGTACCCGCGCTCGGCAACGGTGCGCGCGGAGACCGCCTGCACGGCGCTCGAAATGCTGCGCAACGTGCTGGACATCATGCAGCGCAACAAAACTTTTCGCGCACGGCTGGATCGATCGTACCGCCAGCGCGCCCTAGATTCCCATTTGCGCGCGGTTCCGGTGTTCGCGGAATTGACGGACGAATTCATCGAGGGGCTGCGAGAAAGAGTCGAGCTGATGCGCTTCACTCCGGGCCAGGTGATTTGCCGCCAGGGCGACTCCGCGGATAGCTTCTACCTGGTGCGCATCGGCTTCGTAAAAGTGTCGCAGACGCACGCCGGCGGCGAATTGGTGCTGGCTTACCTTTCGCGCGGCGAATATTTCGGCGAAACGGCGCTGCTGGAACATTCCGAGCGCAGCGCGACCTGCACCGCGCTGGACCACGTGGAAGTGGTGCGCATCAGCGCGGAAGATTTTGCCAGCATGACGCGGCAGTTCCCCGGAGTCCGCCAAAAACTGGAACAAGTGGGCCGAGAACGCGTGCAGATGAATCGCGAGACGCTGGTGATGATTAACAGCACGCCGCTCGACAGCTTCCTGAAGCAGGGCTTGATGGAAGCGCAGAGTTTGCTGCTGCTCGATCTGAACGCCTGCACGCGCTGCGACGCTTGCGTGACTGCCTGCGCCGACGCGCACGACGGAGTCACGCGCCTGATTCGCGAGGGATTGCGATTCGACCATTATCTGGTGGCCACGTCCTGCCGGCAGTGCCTGGACCCGCTGTGCATGGTGGGCTGCCCGGTGGGCTCGATTCGAAGGCGCAATTCGCTGGAAGTGATTATCGAGGATTGGTGCATCGGCTGCGGATTGTGCGCGGAGAACTGCCCCTACGGCAACATCAACATGCATCCGTTTAATGTTTTCACCGACGTTCCGGGGATGCCCGGGCAGAAAAAAGCGATGGTGAAGCAGAAAGCGACGTCCTGCGACCTCTGCACGGATTTCGCGGAGCCCAGTTGCGTTTATGCTTGCCCGCACGACGCAGCGCATCGGGTGAATCCGCGGAAATTTTTCGCGAACTTGCTGAAACAGAGCACGAGCACAACGCCGGAAAGCTAAGAGATTTATTCTGTAACACGGGAACACAGGAAACCTTGCGCATTGACCGCACACATCGGGCGTGGCTGATTGCTTCGCTGATTATTTTGGGCTCGGCGACGGCCATTTATGTGGTTTACGCGGCGAGTTCTCCCGCTGGTCCGAGCGGGGGCAGCGCCCTTGGCTTGACGTTCGGAGTTGCCGGTTCGCTCTGCATGATTTTCGCGGGGTTGCTGGCGGCGCGAAAAAAAGTGCCGGTCTGGAGGCTGGGGCGCGCGCAGACATGGATGCGCGGGCATTTGTGGCTGGGATTGTTGAGCCTGCCGCTGATTCTTTTTCATGGAGGGTTCCGATTCGGTGGCCCGCTCACCAGCGTTCTGATGGTGCTTCTGATCGTTGTGATCGTGAGCGGACTTTTCGGCGCGGCGTTGCAGCATTACATGCCGCCGGTGATGACCACGCGAATTCCCATGGAAACAATCTTCGAGCAGATTGACCGGGTGCGGGCGCAATTGCTGGCAGAAGCCGACGAAATGGTGGAGGCGGCCTGCGGGCCGCTGAATTTTCAGAACGCGGCGCCTGTAGCACACGCGCGATCCAGCGTGGCCACAGCGACAATCACGACAACCGATACACTTCCGCTGTGCAACTTCTATAGCCGCGAGCTGCGGCCCTTTCTGCAACAGGCGCGCGCGCAAAACCCTGCGCTGTCGAATCGATTGAAAGCGGCCGGGATATTCGAAGGGTTGCGCACGCTGCTTCCCGCCGCGCTGCATGGCACCGTAAAAAATCTGGAAGACATATGCGAAGAGGAACGGCAACTGCGGCGGCAGATTCGCTATCACCATTGGCTGCATGGATGGCTGATGCTGCACGTTCCGTTGTCGCTCGCGCTGCTGCTGCTGGGATGCGCGCACGCGATCATGGCGTTGCGTTACTGAAGCGGCGGACAGAGACGGGCCGAGACACATAGAGGCGAGTACCGGTGGCACGATCCAAGCTCACAACAAAAAACCTGGCGCAGCGGATTGACCTGGAATATTTCAAGCATCCGCACCCTTTCCGGCGTCTGCGCTCCATTCTCTCCGTCGCCGTTCCGGTGATTGCACTGCTGTGGCTGGGCTGGTATGCGTTGGCGCGCAACAATCGCGTTTATAGCGGCGGAAGAATGTCCGCGTCACACGCGGTGCTCACCGCGCGATGCAGCGCGTGCCACGTGGCGCAGGCCGGCGCGTTCAGCGCCAAGGCCAGTGATCAGGGTTGCGATACCTGCCACGACGCGCCGCTGCATCACGCGAATCAAATTTTCACGCCCAGCTGCGCCGCGTGCCATGCAGAACATCGCGGACATCCGCGCCTGGCCGTAACCGCAGACGTCAGCTGTACGCAGTGCCACGCGAACCTGCACACCACGGGAGCAGCGACGCATTTCACGCTAGACATAACGCGCTTCAATGGCGGCCACCCGGAATTTGCGGCGTTGCGTCCCGGCAGCGTTGATCCCGGCACGATCAAGCTGAATCACGCGATACATCTGAAACACAATCTGCGCGGGCCGAACGGTCCGGTGCAACTCGATTGCGACGATTGCCATCGCACCGCGAAGCCGGAATCGCGCTTGAGGTTCGGATCCAGCGATGCCCACGATCAGACTGTGAATCTGCAGGCGATTCCGCCGTCCGTGGATCCGACCCGCGCGTACATGTCCCCGGTCACCTACGCAAAACATTGCGTCGCGTGCCACGGGTTGCAGTTCGATCCGCGTTTCCAGGAAGGCGTGCCGCACGACACTCCCGACGTGATCCACGCGTTCCTGGTACAAAAGTTTCAGCAGTACATTCCGAATCATCCGGCGGACCTGCGCGTGACGGCCCCGAACCGAAATCTGCCGCACCAGCCGATACCGCCAGCGGTTCGGGTCCTCACCGAGCAGCAGTGGGTGGCGCTGCGAGTGGCGGAATCAGAAGAACTGCTTTGGCGGAAGACGTGCGCGCAGTGCCACGCATTAAAGTTCGCGGCGAATGCGCCGTTGCCCACTGTCGCGAAGTCCAATATTACACAGCGCTGGTTTCCGCATTCCGTGTTCAATCACGATACGCACAAACTTTTGAAATGCGTGGAGTGCCATTCCGCCGCGCCGACCAGCCAGGAGACCGCGGACGTCCTGCTGCCGGGGATTCAGACTTGCGAGAAATGCCATCGCGGCGGACGCGAAGCTGCGGAGTCGCGATGCTTCGAGTGCCACACTTACCACGACTGGAAACGCGAGAAGAGCGTGAAGGGAACTTTTACGCTGTCGGCGACGTTGCGCAGCAACTGATCGGAAGTTCCGGTCGAGTGACAATTGGCAAGTGGAAGCCAATTTGAAAAGCCTGTCGCTCGCGCTCTACTTCGTCTTCATTACGTACACGCCATCCCATTCGCCTTCCGGCGCGCTTTGCGAAAACTCGATGGCGCGTTCGAGAAAGACCTGGCTGGGTCCGTCATCCGGAAAATTCAACAGAACATCGGTAAACAGGGCGGCCGCCTCACGCCAATTTTGCGACCTGTAGGCCGCCATGGCCCGGTCGAATTGCTCCAGCAGTTTTTCGTGCTTGGATTTTTCGGCGACGACATCCATCAGCTCGTAAATATTCACCGGCAAGTTTTTGCCTTTGACGCGAATCTTATCCAGCGCGCGGCACACGAACTGGCTGGAAACCTGGCGATAGGTGGCCTCGCTGATGACAATCTGCACGTGATATTGCTTGGTGATGCCTTCCAGGCGCGACGCCAGGTTTACGTTGTCGCCCATCACGGTCCAGGACAAACGTTGGGTCGAGCCCATGGTGCCCACATTCACCAATCCGGTGTTCAAGCCGATTCCGATCGCAATCGGAGGCCGCCCCGCTGCTTGCCATTTAGCGTTCAACGTCGCCAGGCCGCCAACCATGCGCAACGCGCAGGCGCAGCTGCGCGAAGCGTGATCTTCCTGCGGAGACGGCGAGCCCCAGAAAGCCATGATGGCATCGCCGATAAATTTGTCGAGCGTGCCGTCGGTGGCAAAAAGTATCTCGGTCATATGCCCAAAGTACTCATTGAGCAGCTGCACCAGTTGGTCCGGCGTCAGCCCTTCGGAGATGGTGGTAAAGCCACGGATATCGCTGAAGAGCACGGAGAGTTCCTTCATCTCGCCGCCGGGCCGAATGTATTTCTCCGGATCTTTTTCGATCAGCTCGATCACGCCGGGAGAAAGATACTGCGAAAAACTTTTGCGAATATTGCGCTTGGCGCGCTCCTCGCTGATCATGCGCATGCTGGTGATGGCGGCGTAGTTCGCCGCGAGCGTGCCCGCAGGAATCACGAAGCTGAGCCACTGCCCTTTGTGCACGAAGCTGAAATATACGAACCAGGCGAACGCCGTGAGGGTCAGCAGCACGGTGATCGTTGAATAGAGCGGCGTCACGCGGCTGAACAAGAATCCGAAAACCAACCCGAACAAAAGAATGAAGCCCGTATCCACGGCCATCTCGTTGAGTCCGCGCTTCAGGAACCCGCGCCCCTGCTCCTCACTGTGCAGCAGATTGTCTATGATGTTGGCGTGAACCTCCACTCCCATGTAAACAGCGTCCTCGCCTGGGAACGGCGTGTTGCGAATGTCACCGATGGCCAGGGCCGTGGCGCCCACCAGAACAATCTTGTCGCGAAAAGTTTCCGGCGGCACAGTTCCGCTGATAACGTCCCACATCGAATACTGCGCGTAGGTACGGTAGGGACCCGTGTAGTTCAATAGGGCGCTGCCATCGCTCGCGTGTCGCAACGTGTGTCGGCCGAGCTGAATCCGTTCGAGCCCGTTTGGTCCGATGTAGGCCGCCACTTGTTGATCCGGGATTTTTTCGTACGCGCGCACGACTTCCACATCGAGCGAAGGAAAAAAGTCCAGCTCCTGGTAGCGGATCATCAGCAGGGCGTGGCGCAGCGTGCCGTCGGAATCCGGTACTATATTGATGAACCCAAAGGACGCGGCGGCATCCGCAAGTTTGGGGATGTTTGCTTCGACGCCCTGCTTTACCAATCCGCCTTTATCTTTCCACACTTGGCCCAGGTCCACGGTCTGTCCGCTTTTGAATCCCGCCGGCAGCACTTGAGGAAACACGTGGGCCCAGGCGATATTGAAATATTCCTCCGCCAGTTTCGGATCAGGTTGGGAGTCCAGAAATATGTGGCCCAGGACGATGTTGCCGCTGTGCTTCATGGCGGCGGCCAGCGCGGCGTCCTGATCGCTGGCCAGTTCCAGGTCTTGGATCTGCTTCTGCAGAGCGAGCGATGCCGATGCTCCGAGCTTGGTCTGTAATTTCCGCAGCGCTTCGCCGGCGGAATTGCTCTCGGGCGTCGGAAAGGTAACGTCGAATGCAATTACGCGAGCTCCGCCCGCGCTCAATTTATTTATCAGCGTTGCGTAGTTTTTTCTGGGAAGCGGAAACGAGCCAATCTTCTGCAGGGTCTGTTCGTCAATGCCGACGATAACGATGCGGTCGTCATGCGGGCGCGCGCCGCGCATTTCGAAGCGCAAGTCCAGCGAGCTTTGTTCCACGCTTTGCAGGAAAGCGAAACCGGCGCGCGAGTCAATCTTGCCGATCCCGGAAAATCCGAACAATACGAGCCCTAGCAGGGTGACCAGCGCGCCCAGAACCAGATCAACGTGGTCGAGCGCGAATCCTCTTAACCGATCCCTCCAGCGGGGCCATCGCTGTTCCGGCGAGCTCATAGAAATTGCAATCGACGATCAAATCCCGGGGCCATTCGACCTAGGCACAAACAGGCCAGGCTCCATGAACCGATGGCGTCCGCAACTCCGCCTCACGGAGCTCCGGTCGTTGGCTTGGTGCCGCCACCGCCGCGCGTCAGACCAACGCCGAGGCCGACACCCAATCCCACCGCCACCGCCGTGCCAATAATAACCCAACGAACCGTATGTCCATGATGCACAACCCCAGCGTTCGTGGGAATGTCCGTGTCGGTGAGGCTGGCTTGCAAGGCCGCGGGCGGCGTGTCGGTGGTATGAAACCCAGTAGGCGGCAGCTCCGAAGTAACTTGCACCATTTGTCCGGCGCTGACGGTGATGGAATTCGAGGCGACGTCGGATTGCCCCGCATTGTTGGCGGCGTGCGCTCCGTTCAGTGGCGTCACCGAGACTTTGCCCTTGTAGCAAATCACCGTGGTGGTGTTGGATTCGAACGCGGCGTAGAAATCCGTGCCGATGACGCCGATCACCGCGTTGGGCGTCTTCACTTCGAACTTCCCTCCGGGTTTCGTGATCTTCACCACCTGGCTGCGAATTTTGCCGAAATCCATTTCGAGCGATGTTTGCTGCGAAGCGCTGTCGTGCTGCACGATGCGCAGCTCGCTGTCCGAACCCAGGCTGAGAATGGAGCCGTCCTTCAGTCCCGCGCGAACGCGACCGCTATGTTCCGTCTTCAGCAGATCATTCCAATTCAGTTCCTCTTTCACCGTAGCGGGCTGAGAGTTGCGCGTGGCCGCGGGGATCATGGCATTAATTTGGCCCGCCGGCTGATTGCCCGTCTGAGGCTGCGGCATGGCGGGCAAAGCCGCCAGCAGCGAGCTCAACAAAATCACAGTACCGCGCCTAAACGAATTCATCCGCGACTCCTTCGATTGATTTATCGGCGTCCAGTGGAATGAGTTTGACAGAGGTTCAGGGAGTGTCAACGCGCAGGGCCGGGGAGTGCGCCAAGGTGGTAAATAGCAGGCCCGGAAAATAAAGTGGCAAACCGCCAGACGCCCCTCGAATACACGCGAGGCTTTCTCACGCTCACGCTGTCGGTGTTGAGTGTAATTGCCATCGAAGTGAACTAGCGCGTGGTGGCGCACGATGCGATGTTTGAATTCAGGATGAATGCAGAGTTCAGCGATTCCCGGCCGTTGGCAGCAGCCTTTGCAGCGTCTCTGCAACGCCCTGGAGTTTGAAGCCAAAAGGCCCGGGCCGCGCTTTGTACGCCACGCGCCCTGCGCGATCAATCACGTAGAGACGGTCGGGCCAGCCCGTGTAATTGCGTTCCGTTGCGTTGTCAAAGCCATCCACTACCGCGGGAAAGTGAATCCCCAGCTTCAGCGCGCACAACTGTCCCATCTCGCTGCGCTCAGCGATATTTTTCGGGCTCGCGAAAATAACGTGGTCGTCCAGATTGTCGGGATCTTGCCAGACGTCGCTGGTATGCGCCTCGCGGATGTACACCAGGTAAAACGCGACCTGATCTTCATATTGCTCGTAGAGCTTGTTGAGAGCGGGAACCTCCCGCCGGAAAGGAGGTCACGTGTAGCTGCCAAAAACCAGCACCACCGGTTTCTGGCCGCGCATGGACGACAACTGAAAAGTGCTCTTGTGGTCCGGAGTGTCGAGCGAAAAATCCGGGGCCAGGTCGCCGACGTCGAGCTGGCCTTTGCGCGCCACGTTCCAAAGCGGCTTGAAAGGCAGCACCACGAACGCCGGCCACGGGACGTATTTCATGGCGCCGGCGAATTTGTCCGGCGATTGCAGCATGACGGAAAAGAGGGCCGCGGTGACTACGGCGTAGAGCGCTACCAATGCGCCGGCGATTTTCAGCAGTTTTGTGGTGACCGAAATCAGTTGAGCGTTCAAAACCGGCGCGTTCCTTTCATTTGAGTGGACGGCATCGCGATCTCTCGGGTTCTTCGCGTTTTCCGCCGCGCTAGACAGTAGACCGGCGCCGCAGCCTGTGTCTCTAGTATTTTTCCATTATTGCGATTTCGTGCGCTCAGCGTCAGATCGCGGCGCGCCTATGGAGGCGGTCTGATCTCCGGTGTGATCACGCACAAGCGACCGGCAACGATGAGCGTCCTCAGCCAACTAAGCGACTCGGAGCGACTCAGAATTCTTGACATTGCAGAAGGACTGCGATAATTTCTTACCTGTCATGGAACTTCGGGCACGCAAGTTTCGGCAGCACCATCATCACGCCATCCCGTGCCCGCGGTGGTGTGACTAGCTGACCTGAAATTAAGCTGGACTCCTCAACCCGCTGGCGCCTAACGCGCCCGCGGGTTTTTTGTTTTTAGGGAGAAAAATGGACCTCGACTTTGAAAAGGAGAACGGCCTGATCCCCGCCATCGTCCAGGACGACGCCAGCGGCGAGGTGCTGATGCTGGGATTCATGAACCGCGAAGCGCTGGAACGCACGCGCGCCTCGGGGTTCGTCACGTTCTACAGCCGCTCGCGCCAGAAATTGTGGACCAAGGGCGAAAGCAGCGGACAAAAACTGCTATTGCGCGAGCTGCGCGTGGATTGCGATCAGGACGCGCTGCTGGTGCGCGTGGAACTTTCCGGCTCGGCCGTCTGCCACGAAGGCTATCGCAGCTGTTTTTTCCGCCGGCTCGGAAAAAATGGCGAAGCCACGGCGATCGCCGAGCGCTTGATTTCTCCCGCGGAACTTTATGGCGAGGGGGAAAAATCATGAGCAGCCTGAAACTGGGCATTCCCAAAGGCAGCTTGCAGGATTCCACCGTTGAGCTTTTCGCGCGCGCCGGATGGCGCATTTCCGTGAATTCCCGCAGCTATTATCCGACGATTGACGACGCCGAGGTCGAATGCATGCTGGTGCGCGCGCAGGAAATGGCGCGTTACGTCGGCAGCGGCGCGCTGGACGCCGGCATTACCGGCAAGGACTGGATCCTCGAAACCAGCGGCGCGGTGGAAGAAATCGCCGAGCTGGTGTACGCGAAGACCAGTCTGGGCCGCGTTCGTTGGGTGCTGGCTGTGGCCGAAGATTCGCCGGTGAAAAACGTACGCGACCTCGAAGGAAAAGTGATCGCCACCGAAGCGGTGCACCTGACGGAACAATATTTGCAACGTCACAACGTGCGTGCGCGCGTGGAATTTTCCTGGGGCGCTACAGAAGTGAAAGTCCCACAACTGGCCGACGCCATCGTGGAAGTCACCGAGACTGGCGCCTCCCTGCGTGCCAACCATTTGCGGATTGTGGCCACGCTGCTCGAATCCGCGCCGTGGTTTATCGCTCATCGCGCGTCCTGGCAGGATCAATGGAAGCGCGAAAAAATCCAGAACATGGTCTTGCTGCTGGAAGGCGCAATCAGAGCCTACAACCGCGTGGGCCTGATGCTCAACGTGCGCCGCGAAGACCTTGCGAATGTGCTGGCGGCGCTGCCCGCTTTGCGCAATCCGACCGTGGCGCAACTGAGCGATCCGGCCTGGGTAGCGATCAATACCATCGTCGAGGAACGTACCGTGCGGCAATTGATCCCGAAGCTGAAATCAGCTCGTGCGGAAGGGATTGTTGAGTATCCGCTCAACAAGATTGTGTATTGATGCGCATACTCCGGCTCGCTGGTGCAATCGAAGAGAAGATTTTGGCGCAGCGGCGCGGCCGCGATCTCGTGGCCGAGCGCACTGCCACGCGAATTATAAGCGACGTGCAGCGGCGGGGCGATGCGGCACTGTTTTACTGGACGGAGCGTTTCGACTGGCTGAAATTGCAACGGAACAACGTGTGGGTTACGCGCGATGAATTGCGCAGCGCGTCGCGCCGAGTTTCCGCCGCGATTCTCGACGCCGTGGATCACGCTGCGCGCAACGTTCGGGCCGTCGCACGCCGCCAAAAACCGCAGGAGTGGAGTTTCCAGGTGGAACCGGGCGTGCGCGCCAGCCAACGCGTGCGCCCCATCGAAACGGTGGGATGTTATCTCCCGGGTGGCAGATTTTCACTGGTCTCCACGCTCTTGATGACGGCGATTCTTGCGCGGGAAGCCGGCGTGCGCAACATCTTGATTGTGAGCCCGCGACCCAGCGACGAACTTCTCGCCGCGGCGGAGAGACTCGGGCTGCGGCAAATCGCGCGCGTGGGCGGAGCGCAAGCGATCGCCGCCTTGGCGTATGGAACGCAGTCAATACCGCGCGTGGACAAGATTTTTGGCCCGGGCAATCGCTACGTCACCGCTGCTAAGCGGCTCGTCAGCGCGGATTGCGCGATTGATCTGCTCGCCGGACCGACGGAGGCTGTGGTCTTTGCCGCGAGCGGCAACCCCGCCTTCATCGCGGCCGATTTGCTCGCGCAGGCGGAACACGATTCGGATGCCGTCGCGCTTTTCGTCACCACGTCGCTGAGATTTGGCCGCAGCGTGGCTGGTGAAATCGAAAAACAGCTCGCGCGGCTCCCGAAATCGAATCCCGCGTGGCGTTCGCTCGCGAAAAATGGCTCCGTGCTCGTCGCGCCCAATCTTGCAGCTGCGGCGCGCTTCGTCAATCGCTTCGCACCGGAGCATCTGAGTCTGCCCGGCACCGCCAGCCGTCTTGCCGATCGCTTCCATTCCGCAGGAAGTATTTTCTTGGGCGACTGGAGCGCGCAATCGTTCGGTGATTACGCCACCGGCACAAATCACGTCTTGCCCACGGGCGGCGCGGCTCGCGCGCGCGGCGGATTATCCACCGCCGACTTCGTGAAATGCGTCAGCGTACAGGAAGTAACTCGCGCCGGTCTCACGCGACTCGCGCCCGTTGCCAAAGAATTCGCAAACGCCGAAGGATTGCTGGCGCACGCGCGCGCCGTCGAGGTGCGCGAATGAAGCCCGTGATTCCGGTGCGCAGCGCCGTCGCGCGCATGCGTCCGTATCATCCGCCGCTCGAAGGCCGCGACGGAAAACTGCGCCTGGATTTCAACGAAAACACCATCGGCTGCTCGGTGCTGGTGCGCCAGGCGATTCGCAATCTCACTTCCGCCGCTGTCTGCATGTATCCGGAGCAGGAAAGCGTGCGCCGCGAGATGGCCAAGTTTTTCGGTGTGCATGCCGATGAACTACTGCTGACCAACGGAACCGACGAGGCGTTGCACCTGATCGTGGATACGTTTGTCGAGCCGGACGACGCGGTCCTGCTGGTCGAACCTACCTTCGCGATGTACCGCTTCTATTCCGAGCTTGCAGGTGCGCGCATTCACGCGCTGCGCTACGACGCTGCCATGCAATTTCCGATGAACGCGCTACTTTCCGCGCTACGCGGCAGGCGGCGCCTCTTTTTTCTCGCCAATCCAAATAATCCCACCGGCAGCGTTCTACAGCTCGCGGACTTGCGACGCATCCTGAAAGCGGCAACCAAGACGCTGGTAGTTGTGGACGAGGCCTATTTCGAGTTTTCGGGGATCACCATCCTGCCCTGGATTCGCCGCTACAACAATCTGGTGGTGACGCGCACATTTTCAAAGGCGGCCGGACTGGCGGGCCTGCGCTTGGGCTGCATCTTTGCGCACCGCTCGATCGCAGTACTTTTCCGAAAAGCGCAATCGCCCTATCCCGTGAACGTCGCGGCGCTGGTGGCGGCACGCGCCACGATGCGCGATCGATGCTTTCTGCGCGACACCTTGCGCGAATTCCGCCGCAGCCGCAAAGAGCTCGAGCACGGGCTAAAACAGTTTGGCATCCCGTTCTTCCCCAGCGCGGCAAATTTCGTTCTGCTCTTTCTCGGCACGCGCGCGAAAGACGTCGTCGCCTCTCTCGCGCGCCACGGAACCCTAATCCGCGATCGCTCCAGCGATTTCGACGGTGCCGGCTATGCGCGCATCACTTTCGGAACGCTTTCGCAAACTCGCCGCGTGCTGCGGCAATTGAAAGAGATCCTATGAGAAAAGCCGCGGTGCATCGCACCACGAACGAAACCAGCATCAAGCTGAAGCTGAATCTCGATGGCCGCGGCAAGGCGCGCATTGATACCGGCATCCGCTTTTTCGATCACATGCTCGAACAAATCGCGCGGCACGGCGCCCTCGATCTGGATTTGGTCGCCCGTGGCGATCTGGATGTGGACCAGCATCACACCGTGGAAGACGTCGGCATCGCGCTTGGCGAAGCGGTGAAGCAAGCCCTCGGCTCGAAACGCGGAATTCTGCGCGCCGGCTACTTTCTGATGCCGATGGATGAATCGCTCGCGGCCTGCGCCCTCGATTTTTCCGGCCGCGCGCATTTCGCCTGCAAATGGCGGCCGCTGGCCCGGCGCGTCGGCGATTTTCAAGCCGAACTGCTTGAGGATTTTTTTCAGGCGTTCGCGCAGGCGGCCGCCGCCAACGTGCATTTGCGCCATGTGTACGGCCGCTCGTCGCACCATCAGATTGAAGTGATGTTCAAAGCGTTCGCGCGCGCGCTGCGCTTCGCCGTCACACGCGATCGCCAGCTGCGCCGCGTTTTGCCCACCACGAAGGGGAGGCTGTGAAGATTTCCATCATTGATTACGGCGCCGGGAACCTGCCGTCGGTGGAACGCGCGCTGCGCAGCCTCGGCGCCGAAACAGAATGCGTGACGAAGCCGGAGCAAGTCGCCGCAGCCCGCGCGCTGATTCTCCCCGGCGTCGGACATTTTTCCGCGTTCGTCACAGGGCTGCGCGAAAGAAATCTCACGGCTGCGCTGCGGCAAGCGCTTGCCGGCGGCGTGCCGATCCTTGGGATCTGCCTGGGCCTGCAAGCGATGTTCGCATCCAGCGCGGAAGCTCCCGGCGAGCAAGGCCTCGACTTGATTCACGAAAATGTGCAACCGCTGCCCACAAATGTGAAATCGCCGCACATCGGGTGGAATCAGCTGCGACGTCTCCGCAAAAGTATTCTGCTGAACGAAATTCCAGACGCCGCTTATTTTTATTTCGCTCACTCCTACGCTGCGGCCGCCGGCGAACCGCACACCGCCGCCGCGTGCGATCACGGCTTCCCTTTCGCCGCCGTGCTGGAACAAGAAAATCTGATGGCTGTGCAGTTTCACCCGGAAAAATCCGGTGAGGCTGGCTCGCACGTGCTGCGCAATTTCCTGGAGTGGGCGCAATGACGCTCGCACGCCGCATCATTCCCTGCCTCGACGTGGACGCCGGCCGCGTGGTGAAAGGCGTCGAATTCGCGGGCCTGCGCGACATGGGGGATCCGGAAGAGCTCGCGGCTCGTTACAATCGCGAAGGCGCCGACGAGCTGATCCTGCTGGACATTAAAGCGTCGCGCGATGGCCGCGCCACGTTTCTTGAAACCGTTCGCCGCGTGGCACAGCAATTGAATATTCCGTTCACGGCCGGCGGCGGAATTCGCCGCTTGGAAGATGGACACGCGGTGCTCCGAGCCGGCGCTGATAAAGTCACCTTGAACACCGCTGCCGTCGAGCGCCCGGAGCTGATTTCAGAGCTGGCTGCGCAATTTGGCTCGCAAGCCGTGGTGCTTTCGATGGACGTGAAGAGAACCGCCGCAGGCTGGGAAGTTTTCATTCGCGGAGGCGCCGAATCCAGCGGACACGAGGCCGCCGCGTGGGCGCGCGAAGGCGCGGCGCGCGGCGCGGGCGAGATTCTGCTCACCTCGATCGATCGCGACGGCACCCGCAGCGGATTTGATTGCGGCCTGACAGCAACGATCGCGGCGCAAGTTTCGGTTCCGGTAATCGCTTCCGGCGGCGCAAAAACATTCGACGATTTTCTAGCGGTCTTCGGCGAAGGTCACGCGGACGCAGCGCTCGCCGCTTCGATTTTCCACACTGCGAAACATTCGATCGGCGCGCTGAAAAAATATTTGGCAGGACGCGGCGTGCCGGTGCGCCTCAGCCCATGATTATTCCCTGCATTGATCTGCAAGGCGGCAAAGCCGTGCAACTGGTTCGCGGCCGGAAGCTTGCGCTTTCGGTTGACGATGTCCTCGGCCTGCTCGAACGCTTTCGCGATGATCCCATCGTGCATGTGATTGACCTGGACGCCGCGATCGGCACCGGCTCGAACGGCCGCTGGATCAAGATTCTGTCCCGCCGCGCAAAAATGAAGATTCGCGTCGGCGGAGGAATTCGCAGCGTGGCTCGCGCCCGGACAATTCTCTCCTGGGGCGCGGAAAAAATCATTGTTGGCAGCGCCGCGTTCCGCGATGGAAAAATCGCGCACGATTTTCTGCGGCAACTGTGCGCACGCGTGGGGCGCAAGAACGTGATTCTGGCGCTCGACACCCGACGCGGCCAAATCGTCGTACGCGGCTGGCGCGAGCGCCTGAAATTGCGCCCCGCGGACGTAATTCCGCAGCTCGAACCATATTGCTGCGGATTTCTCTGTACCTTTGTGGACAATGAAGGAACGATGAAAGGCACGGACCTGGCCTGGTTCCGAGGATTGCGGCGCATCACAAAAAAACCCATCACCGCAGCCGGCGGAATTCGCAGCCTCCGCGAAGTTCGCGCGCTCGAAAAGCTGGGCATGCACGCGGCCGTCGGCATGGCCCTTTACTTAGGCAAGCTCTCCGATTCGTGACTGACGCTTTCCTTCAGCGTCACTCCACTCACGCGCAGCCTCATCATCTGCGCGCACAAATTCAAAATGCGCGCGGCCGCTTCCTCGGCACTCAATCCGCGACTGTGAATATTCGAGATGAGGTTGCGATTCGCGTCCGTATGCGTAGGCTCCGGCTGGTACGCCATGTACGCCGACAAACTCTCCGCGGTTGCCAAGCCCGGCCGCTCGCCGATCAGCAGCAACACAATCCGCGGCCTCAGCAGCTCGCCAATCTCATTCATGATGCCCACGCGGCAATGATGAATGATGAAGGTCTGGCCCACACTCCACCCGCGCGCCTGCGCGCCTACCACTAGCAGCGGCAGCAACCGCGGAACCTGCGCGCCAATCGCTGGAACAGACAAACCTTCGCCGATCGCGATCTGCACTTCGCGCCCCGCGACACAGCGTCGCACGATTTCCGCGCGCGATGAGTCGTTGAACGCGCGGCCAAGCGAGGGATGCTGCAGATACTCGTCTTTCGACGAGGCTCGCGTGCGCACCGCGAAGAGCTTACATCGTTCCAGAAACTCCGCGCCGAATACCGCTTTCACGTCGAGTTCAGCGCGCACGGCGTCGCGCGCCGCCGCGTGATCTTCACGCAACTGCAGCTGCGTTTCCGTGCGATAGGCCGGCCCCGCACGCCCGACGAGAATCCGCGCCGGCGTGCGCGCGCGAATTTTCCGCACCAGCTCTGGCCAGTCCGCGCCCATCGCCAATTTGTCGGCAGCACGTTTGTCGCGATCTTCAGCCATTCAAATCCATGCCCTCGAGCGACGATTCCAGTCCCAGCAGCAATTGACGCCGCGCCGGCGCTTCCAACCGCACCGGCCCGCCGTCGCGATAAATTCCCGCACTTTCCAGCCAGGCTAGAAATTCTGGAGCAGGACGCAGCCCGAAAATCTTTCGCGCGCCGATGGCATCGTGATAGCTCGTGGATTGATAGTTCAGCATCACATCGTCGCTGCACGGCACGCCCATGAAATAATTGCACCCCGCCGCGCCCAGAAGCAGCAACAGATTGTCCGCGGAGTTCTGATCGGCCTCCGCGTGATTCGTGTAGCAAACATCGCAGCCCATCGGCAGCCCCAGCAGCTTGCCCATGAAGTGATCTTCCAGCCCCGCGCGAATAATTTGCCGCTCGTCGTAAAGATATTCCGGGCCGATGAACCCCACTACGCTATTCACCAGAAACGGATCGAAAACGCGCGCCACGCCATATGCGCGGGCTTCCAAAGTCAGTTGATCTACGCCGCAGTGCGCCTCCGCCGAAAGCGCGCTGCCCTGCCCCGTCTCGAAATACATCACGTTCGTACCTTTCCACGCGACATCTTTGCGCTGCGCGTGATGTTCGAGCACCCGCTCTCGGCCTTCGCGCAGCATCGCGAGCGTGATGCCGAAACTCTTGTTGGCCGCTTCCGTGCCGCTGATGGATTGGAACAGCAGATCCACCGGGGCGCCACGGTCGAGGGCCGCGAGTTGCGTCGAGATATGCGCGAGGCAGCAGGTTTGTGTCGGCGCTTTGCAAGCAGTCACCAGCCGATCGAGCGCATGCAGGATTGCGCCAACCGTTTCCACCGAATCCGCCGCGGGATTTACGCCGATCACCGCGTCGCCGCATCCGTAGAGCAAACCTTCAAACGCGGCAAGCAAGATGCCCCCGCTATCGTCCACCGGATGATTGGGCTGCACGCGAATTCCCAGAACGCCGCGCTCGCCCATGGTGTTGCGGCACCTGGTTACGTTGCGAATCCGCGCCGCGGCTAGCACCAGATCTTTGTTGCTCATAATCTTCGCCACGGCCGCGGCGATTTCCGGAATGATGGCGCGCTGAATTGTGCGCAGTTCGGTTTCAGTAGTGGCATCATCGAGCAAACGCTCGCGGAATTCGCCGACGGTCACGCTTTTCAGAGGTTGGAAGTTTTCGCGGTCGAAGGACTCCAGGATCAGGCGGCTGACGTCGTCCTGATCCGGATCAATGAGCGGATTCCGCACAATTTTGTCGAGCGGCAAATCCGCAAGCTGGCGTTTCGCGGCAACCCGCTCGCGTTCCGAAGCAGCGGCAATTCCGGCCAATTGATCGCCGGACTTCACCTCGTTCGCCTTGGCAAAAAGTTCACGGAGATCGGAAAATGCGAATCGCTCGGGCATAAAGGCGCGTCAGAAAACCATCGTGCGAATTTCATCTGAAAATTAACACCAATCCGCAGGCAAAGGAAGGCGATCCGCTTTCGTCAACGCGCGCCAATGAATCGGCATCGCGGTCTTGTCACGCTATTGCGAACGGGGCTATAAATGAATTTGGCGCGAGAATTATTTGCGAAGGCCGCGAGGCACACTGGCGATTCGCACGCGCAACTACTGGAACGAAATGGTCTCGAATAGAATAATTTTCTGGGAAGTGGACGCGCAGGAAGACTTCATGAGCCCGGCCGGCAAGCTCTACGTTCCCGGCGCGGAAAGGCTGCTTCCCAATATCCGGCGGCTCACCGACGCAGCGCGCCAGGGCCGCGTCTTTCTGGTCTCGCACGGCTGCATTCACACAAACAACGATCCGGAATTCGCGCAGTTCCCGCCACATTGCATCCGCGAAACGCCAGGCGCGAAGCTGGTCTCCGAAGCGTTGGCCGAAAAATTCATCACCGTCCCAAACGACTCCGCGGCAAGGCTGCCCGCCGATCTCGCGCAATTCCAGCAAATCGTGCTGGAAAAGCAGACGCTGGACATTTTTGAAAGCCGCCATGCCGAGGCGCTACTCGACCAACTGCCACGCGACGCCGAATTTATTGTCTTTGGAGTGGTAACCGAATATTGCGTTCGCCTCGCGGCGAAGGGATTGCTGGAACGCGGGCGGCGCGTGGCCGTGGTGAGCGACGCGATCGAAACGCTGAATCCGGAGGAAGCGCGCCGCACCATGGCGGACCTGGCAGCACTGGGAGCCACAACAATTACGACCGACGAAGCACTCCGCCGCCTCCAAACCACCCCCGCAGAGGCCAAATCGAGCGCACCGTCTAGCTCGTAGCTGCCGCGCACGCCGTGATTGCGCGATAAACGAGGACGGCCGTAACGCCGATCCGAGCCAGCTTTGAAAAAATTTACGACAGCGCGTTCTTCAGGCGCTTGGTGGTTTTCTGCAGTCGCTTCTTCAGCGAGTCCACTTCCTTGGAAAGCGCCTCCAGCTCCTTCTTCGCCAGCACCCCGGCTTTGGCAACTTTGTGCGCCGTGCGATCGGCCTTGCCGATTGCGCCGCCGATGCTTTCCGCGACTTTCGTGAGTCTGCTCTTGGCCATCTTTTCCTCCGGATGAAAACGCAGCAATCGTATACGGCGCCTCTGTCATCGTCAATACAGGATCACCGCAATGATGCGATCAGTAACGTCAACGCGGCAGGTGAAACACACGTCGCAGCGCACTCCGTCCAACCCAATTAAAAGGAAACTGGCGACGCGGCTGGTGTGTTTTTAATTCGGCAAGCGAAAAACGAAGGTGATGTCTTCCTGCGTCTCGACCGCTTTTCCGTTCAGAAAGGTCGGCTTGTAGCGCCATTCGCGAACCGCAATCATCGCGGCATGCGTCAAGGAATCAGGCCCGCTGACAGGATGGAAGCTCTCAACTTCGCCGTTCGTGCCAACGACGATATGCAATTTCACGGTCCCTTCCAGACGCGCCTGGCGCGCATCGGGCGGATACACGGGCTCCACTAAATTGATGAGCTCGCCGATCTGTAGATTGCGCGCGCGTTGCCCAGACTCGGCTTCCCCCGCCGGCAGCGGGACCATGCCCGTCGCGCGAATCGCAACGGAACCCGAAGCGCTGATCGGCGTTTCCGGCAAACTCAGCATCAGCGGCGCGCCGGGTTTTGCGGTTGCTGCCGCGCCGTTGGGTGGTGCGCCCTGCGTGGAATCTTGACTTGGCAATTTGGATGCAGAAGCGGCCGGAGCACCGCCGTCTGACGACGCAGCTTCGTTCGCATGCGTCTGCCGCGTGGTGCTCGCATCGCCATAGTTCGAGCCGGTTGCCGCCGGAATAGTCCAGCGGTGATTTTCCAAATCCACGATCTCGATTTGCAGCGGCTGGGCGGGCGCAGGCGAAGCCGCCGCGCCGGAGCCATTGCCGTCGGGATTCGCCGGCAGATTTCTCGCCAACGGCGCAGGCGCGCTCTTGGGTTGCACCACATCGTCCACATCACTCATCACGCGGCTCAATGCTCCCCGGCGAACCGCCATGCCGGCGACGAACGAAATCGTCGCAAGCAGCAACACCAGCGCGGCAAGAAACCATCCGCTGCGCAGCTGCACGCGAAAACTCCTCCAGCCATCATCCGCGGCAGCCGGGTCGGCTGAGAGGCGCGCTTTCGGGAACAGCGACGACGCGGCATCGCCTGTGGAATAACGCGCCGGCGTGGGCGGCGCGGCAGCCACCGCAAAAGCCGGTACACCGTGCGTGCCGCTAATCGGGGTGTGCGGCGAATTCGGAGCTTGTGGTTGCTTCTCAAACGTCAGAACCGGCGGCGCAATCATTCGCGTGCGGTCTTCTTCCTTGCGAGTTACTGGCGCGGCGGCGGTTGGTTCTTTCGCTGCAAGGGACGAAGGTTCCATTGCAACCGCGGCATCCTCGGCTGCCTCGACGTGCTCTGCTTCACGCACGTCTGCAGGGTCGTCTGCAGCTTCCTCGTCGAACTCGACCGGCTCTTCATCGCCTGCGACCGGCCCTTCTACTTCGCCGGCCTCTTCTTCGTCCTGCGCTGCCAGTTCTTCAGCGACGTGATGTTGCCGGTCCGCGAGAGCTTCTTCAGACACGACGGATTCGGCGCGAACCGCTGCGTCCCCAGCAACCGGCTGCTCGACTTCCTCCTCGTTCTCTTCGTGACCCGTTCCCGGCGATTCTTCGCGCGCCATCCACGCGCGAATCCGCTTCAGCGCGTCCTCCTGCAGATCCACGAACCGCAAGCCTGCCTCTTTTCGCGATTCGCCGACCCACATGATTTCGCCAATGACCTCTAGGCGCTTGCGCGAACGCGGAATCTCGATGCGCATCGCCAACGGACTCTCGCCGGCATCCAATGCCTCGGCCGCCTGCAGCGCGATTCCGCTTTCACTGATATTGAGAACGATTCCGCCGTTGGATTCGCCCAAGTGCACGTAAGCAAGCGAACGGATGCGTTGGCGCGGATGCGCGCGCCGGTCGTTCGCCGGAACCGAGACGGGTCTCGACTCTGAATTTTGTTGTAGTTCGTCAGTCATGCAGCGTGCTTGTTGCGCCAGAGGCGCTCGCAACAACCCTCAGTTCACGTTTCTAATTCAGCCCGGCCGCGCTTGCGGACGGCTGCAACTCCTGCCACCCGCCGGGAAGTTCAATCTGGAAATGCGTGGCAGTATCGAACATTACAAATCCGCTCAAGTTCCCCACTTCGTCGGCCACCAGCTGCCGGAATTTCACCTGGTTCAGCGGACCAATCTGTCCCGCGGGCAGGCCGGTGGGCCAATTGAAAGGACGCGTCACCTGCAGCGCAATGCGCGTACGATTTCGCGCCGGCAGAAACACTGAGTTGTTCAATTCGATCGGTTCTTCCGAGCTCAGGCTGCCGTTGGACTTCAGCCGCGTCATCACCACTGTGCCGGCGCCTTTGGCGAACCGGTAATCCGCGTCCGTGTTGTTGTCCAGCTCGAAGAAAAACACCAGGGTCGCATGCGTGGCGTCTGCTTCCTGCACCTGCGCGCCCGCGAACGTGCTCTGAATCGCGCCGGTATTCCATGGCGACGGCTGCGGCCGCTGTACCGCGTTCTCTTGCCGGGGAATTCTTGGCACACCGAATAGAATCACGATCGCCAGCACTCCCGCGAACATCACGAAAATCAGTAAGTTTTTCATCGCATTGTTATTCCGTTCGAATTTACCACATCGGGCAGGATTCAGCGCAAAAGCATGTCAAAAGTGCAGAGCACGCAAATCGCACGCCGCAGCCGGCTGCGAGAGGTTATTCCGCGAGGTATTTCACGAACACCACTTCGTTCTGTTTTTCGTTGTAGACCAGCTCGTCCACGTTCGCCTGCGTCATCAGCAGCCCGAATCCGCCGGGCCGCAACCCTTTGCTCTGGCGGATCTGGTCGTGCGCGGTGGGCTCATCCGGCGTGTGGGAGATCGCCGCGTGATCCAGTCCCGCAAACTTGAATCCCTGCCCGGGATCCGCGATGCGGTACATCAGCATGCGCCGCGCCCGCAGATACGAAATGCGCACTTTGCGATCGGGATCGAGCTTGCCGCCCCATTCCACCGCGTTCAGCAGCAGCTCATGAAACGCCTGCCCCACCGCGCGGCGCACTTCGTCCGAAAGCCCGGTCTTCAGATGCGCCATAAACGTTTCGATGCGCTCCGCTTCGTCCAGCGAGCATGAAACCGAAAGTTCCACCCAGTTGGGACTCGCGGAAATCACTTCAATCGGCCGCTGGCCCGGTTTTTTCGAAAGCGTTTCCTTCACCAAAACCACCAATGCGTGCGGGTCAATCGGCTTGGCAACGTACGTGTACGCCTCTTCGCGGATCGCGCTGAGCAATGTTTGCGGCGTGTCGTCGGACGTCATCACGATGATTTTCGGCCGCTTTTTCGCCTTGCGAAATTTTGCCAGCACTTCCAGCCCGTTCATTTTGGGCATCCATATGTCCAGCAACACCAGGTCGAATTTCCCTGTCTTCAATTTTTTCAGAGTTTCCGCGCCGTCAGCGACTGCGACCGCCGCGAACTTCTGTGCCCGGAGCGTTTCGGTCAGGAGCAAGCGGGTAGTGCGGTCATCATCAGCGACTAGGATGCGCGTCATCGTTTCCTCCCCGGTGCGTGATGCGAGCGGCCCGTCCGCCGCAGAGGTCTTTTTTGCGCGCCGATAGCGTGCAGCGCCGGCAGCAGCAATGCGATCTCGTCTTCCAGCGTTGCGTAGAGCTCCCAGGCGCCGTCGAGTTTACCCTGTCGCGCGATTTTTTCCATCTCTCGAATGGTGTCCAGCGCCGCCGTGGGGCCGAAGTTTCCCACCGAGCCCTTCAGCGCGTGCGCGCCGTCAGCCAGCAAGTTGGCATCGTTCGCCGCCAGCGCGCTGCGAATGCGCGCCATCATCCGCGGGCAATCGTCGTGAAACGTTTTCACGATAGTGCGCAGCAGTTTGCGGTTCCCGCTGAACCACTCCAGCAGCGCCGTCGCATCCAGAGCGCGCCGGCCGTCACCGCTCCCATCGGCGCTGGCTTCGCGCGTCTTCGGTCCGTCGCGGCCCGCCTCGCTCTCAGCCACGTGTTGCGAAATCCCTTCCGCCGTCTGCAAGAACGATTTGGGATCAATCGGCTTTGCCAGGTATCCATCCATTCCCGCCGCGATGCACCGTTCGCGGTCTCCCGGCATGGCGTGCGCCGTCATCGCCACGATCGGCAAATGCCCGCCCGTGGATTTTTCCTTTTCGCGGATCAATTGCGTGGCTTCGAGGCCCCCCATTTCCGGCATCTGCACATCCATGAGCACCAAATCGAATTTATGCCGCTCGATCGCCGTCAGCGCCTGGCGCCCATTTTCCGCGACAATCACGGAATGCCCGCGCCGCTCGAGCATCTGCACAGCCACTTCCTGATTCACGGGATTGTCCTCAGCCAAAAGCACGCGCAACGGCTGGCGAGCGGCACGCGTGCGGGTTCGCGCCGACGACGGACGAACTTTCTGCCGCCCCGGCACATGCAGCGCGCTGACGATTGCGTCCCACAATTCCGATTGCTTCACCGGCTTGCTCAGCGCCGCCGCTACTCCCACGGCTTTGGCGCGCGCCACGTCCTCGCTGCGTCCCGCGGACGTGAGCAGGATTACCTGCGCGCCGTGCAACTGAGGATCCTGCTTCACCCGTGCCGCCACTTCAAAACCATCCATCTCCGGCATGTGCCCATCGAGCAGTACCAGGCGAAACGGGGTTCCGCTCTGATGCGCGCGCCGCAGCGCCTCAATTGCCGCCGGGCCGCTCGGCGCGGCCACCGGCTTCATCCGCCAATTCGCGATCATCTCCTCCAGGATTTTCCGGTTCGTCGAATTATCGTCCACCACCAGCACCGGCAAATCGCGCAGCTTCACCGGCTCGGATTCGGGCGATTTGTTCGCGGAAGTCTCCGGGCGGCCAAAATGCGCCGTGAAGTGAAAAATGCTTCCTCGTCCCTCCTCGCTTTCCACCCACATCACTCCGTTCATCAATTCGCAAAGTTGCGCGGAAATCGCCAGGCCCAGGCCGGTACCGCCATACTTGCGCGTGGTGGACGAATCGGCCTGCGCGAACGCCTCGAAAATATGCTGTTGCTTTTCGATCGGAATTCCGATGCCTGTGTCACTCACCGAAAAATGCAGCAAAACATCGGGCTCCCCGTGTTCTTCCAGGTTCACCCGCACCACGACTTCCCCATGCTCGGTAAACTTGATTGCGTTTCCCACCAGGTTCACCACGATTCGCCGCAGCCGGTCCGGATCGCCGATTAATGCGTCCGGCACATCCGGTGCAAAACGTGAAGCCAGCTCGATCTCTTTCTCCTGCGCGTGTGGCGCGAGCGACTTCAGCGTTTCCTCAATCGTCTCGCGCAGCGGAAACTCCACATGGTCCAATTGCTCTTTGCCCGCTTCGGCCTTCGAAAAATCCAGAATGTCGTTGATCAGATTCAGCAGCGACGCCGCCGAGCTTTTCACCGTGCCCAGAAATCCCCGTTGCTCGGCGGACATTTTCGTTTCCAGCGCCAGCTCGGTCATGCCGATGATGGCATTCATCGGCGTGCGTATTTCGTGGCTCATGTTCGCCAGAAACTCGCTCTTGGCGCGAGTGGCTTCTTCGGCCTTCTCCTTCGCGGCTTCCAGTTCTTTCACCAGCTGCGCCAGACGCCGCGCGTCCGCTTGCTGCGCGTTGCGCGCCGCTTCCAGGTAATCGGCGTACAACTTCAGTTCCATCTCCGCCCGGCGCCTCTCAATGAATTGCCCGATCTGGCTGCCGATGGAATCGAACATCTCCATCAAATCCGGCTCCAGCTTGCGTATCTGCCGGCTGGAAAATTCGATCACGCCCGCGACGTGCTCTCCCACGCGTATCGGAAATGCAAATGACGCGTGCAGCCCTTCGGCAATGGCAAACGGCACGCGCGGAAAATTTTCCACCTGCGGCAGGTCCGCCAGCCACATGGGCTGCGAAGTTTCCCACACCTGCCCGGGAACGCCCACGGACCTCTGGTACGCCGATTCCCGCGTGGCCTTGACGAATTGCGGAAAACTCAGGCTGGGCGGATGCCACACGTTCATGCAACGCAATACTCCCATCGCTTCGTCCACGCGCCACAAAACTCCCAAATCCCAACTCAGCCCTTCGCAAATGGCCATCAGAATCAGCGGCGCCGCGGCATCCAACGATTCCGCTTCCGCCAGCACGCGCGTCACGGCGTACCCGGTCGAAAGCCTGCGCTCAGCTTCCTTGCGCTGGGTAACGTCGCGCGCCACTGCAAAAATCAATTTGTTGTCCACGCTGGGCGTGGCATTCCACAGTAGCCAGCGGTAAGTGCCGTCGCCGCAGCGATAACGGTTCTCGAACGAAATTACCTGTTCGCCTTCGTCCAGCTTTTCGGACTCGGCATCCGTTCGACCACGATCGTCCGGGTGGACAAATTCGTTGTACGGTTTGGAGAGCAGTTCCGCGATCGGGATGCCCAGCAGCTTCTCCCACGCCGGGTTGATGCGTTTGAAATATCCGTCGAATCCCGCGATGCATAGCATGTCCAGAGAAACCGTAAAAAGCTGGTCGAGCTCTTCTTCCGTCATGCGCCGCTCGCGGATGGCCCGCGACAAGTCCACAACGCTGCGCCGCAACTCCATCTGCGTCACCACCAGCCGACTCAGCGCCTTCAGCGCCTCCTTCTGCTCCGGCGACAAATCTCGCGGCACGCGGTCAATCACGCACAGCGTCCCTAGCGCATAACCTTCCTGCGAAATCAAAGGCGCGCCGGCGTAGAAACGCACGCTGGGATTTTCGGTAACCAACGGGTTCGAGCGAAATCGCTCATCCGCCAGCGCGTCCGGCACCACCATCACGTCCGGCTGCAGAATCGCGTGCGCGCAGAAGGCCACGTCCCGCGAAGTTTCCGTTTCTTCAATTCCGATTCTTGATTTGAACCACTGCCGCTGGGCATCCACCAGACTGACCAGCGCGATCGGCGTGCCGCAGATCATCGCCGCGAGGCGCGAGAGATCGTCGAATTCCTGCTCCGGAAATGTATCCAGGATGGCGTAACGCTGCAGTGCTTCAAGTCGTGCCGATTCGTTCTCAGGTGGCGGCGCTTTCATGGCAGGCGGGCACGGCCCCGGCTGCGCGCCATATTATGGCCGCGCCCAGTTCAAGTCAACGCCAGCGCGCGGATGTAGGGCGGCACCGGCAGCCGGCATTTACGTCTGGTCCGAAAGGTAGCAGGGCGACGACAGCGTGAAGATGCGCTGATTGCCCTGCGCGAGCAACGCCCATTCCAACAAACGGCCGCGCTGGTTGTGCAGAAAATATTCGAACCACTCGCTTTCGACGAGCTGCGGAATCACCACCACAATCCGCCGCTGCGGATTTTCCTTCGATAATTTCAACACATACTGCACCACCGGAACGATTACAAAACGATACGGCGAAGGAAGCAGGGTCAGTGCGGGCGGCTGCTGGCCTGCTTCGCGGAACGGCGCTTCGATGTAACGGGGCCACAGGTCGCGGAGCAGTTCGCCACTGTCAGACGATTCGACATGAACTGCAATAATTTCCGAGGAGATCCTGGAGGCGAACTCCACCGCCTGCTTGGTAACACTGCTCCAGCGGTCGATGGGAACCACCGTGATCGGTGGCGACTTCTGGTTTGCAGGCTCGACCGCGGAAGTGGTCCATGTTGCAAGCGTGACGGCGTGATAATGCCTCCGCACCACGCGAAAAAAGAAAATCACCATGGGAATAAAAATGACCGTGATCCAAGCGCCGCTCGTAAATTTCGCCACCAACACCACCAGCACGGTAATCCCGGTGACAGACGCTCCCAGCCCGTTGATAAATACGTTCCGCAGCCAATGCGCCCCTCGCTTTTTCGCCCAGTGCCTCACCATGCCGGCTTGCGATAGCGTGAACGCCAGAAACGCGCCCACTGCGTAGAGCGGAATCAGCCGGTCCGTCACTCCTCCAAAAACAATCAGCAGGAAACCAGTCGCCACCGCCAGCACGCTAATCCCGTAGGTGTACACCAATCGCCGCCCGCGGTATGCGAACACGTGCGGCAGGTAGTTGTTCTGCGCGATGGCCCGGCACAACCGCGGAAAATCCGCGAACGCGGTATTGGCGGAAAGCGAAAGCACCAGCAGAATCGCGGCAATGGTTACGTAGTAGAAGACGCCCTTGCCGAATACCGCCAGCAGCAGCATGGCCAGGACGCTCTGATAACCCGGCTGGCCGGGATCGCTGGCGGCGATGCCGTAAATCTTCACCAGGTAGGAAATTCCAGCGAGCAAGACCGCCAGAAGAAAAATGATTATAGTCAGCGTGCGCTGTGCGTTCTTCTGGCCTGGTTCGCGAAAAGCCTTTACCCCATTGCTCACGGCTTCGACGCCCGTCAGCGCCGTGCAACCGCTCGCAAACACTTTCAGCAGCAGCCAGAAACTCACTATTTCAGTCGCGGGTCCCGCTACAGGTAATGGCGACGCCGGCGCCGGATGCCCGCCGCTCAACACCACTCGAATCACTCCTGCGGCAATCAAGATCAGCAGCGTGCCCACAAAAAGGTACGTCGGAATCGTGAAGGCGATCCCGGTGTCGTGCACCCCGCGCAAATTCAATACCATGATCACCACAAGAATCCCCACGCACAGCAGCACCGTATGCGGCTGCAACGACGGCACCGCCGAAACCAGCGCGCCCACTCCCGCGGAGATTCCCACGGCCGCGGTAAGAATGTAATCGGTCAGCAGCGCTGCCGCCGCGAGCAGGCTGGCCGACGCGCCCAGATTGAATCGCGCCACCGTGTACGACCCGCCGCCCGATGGATACGCAGCGATCGTCTGCAGGTACGAAACATAAACAATGATCAGCAGCGTGATAATGGCCAAGCTGACCGGCAGGATGTAGCGCACGCCCAGAAGACCCAGCGGAATAAGCAAGCTCAGAGCCGCTTCCGGCCCATAAGCCGCGGAACTCAATCCGTCTAGGCCGAAAATGGAAACGCCCGCAGCCGGCCCTATCTGCTCCGCGCGCTCATCCGTGGTTCTCAGCGGCTTGCCAACAATCAGATCGATAATGTTCATTCGCGGCAAATCCCAGAAGATTTATGAAGGTTCCATTTGTCACGACCCGCCCGCCAAAGTCAACCACCGCGCGCTACAGGAAAGATACTTCCGGCCTCAGCTCCTGAATTGCTAGCGGCGCGCTTCACTGCGCCACAGCCGGCGCGGCAACCGCCGATTCCCGCCCGAAGACCGCCGCGCTTGATGACCGGGTATCGAATCCGCATCGAGGTGAGGTTAAGCGGTGAACCGGTCTGACAGTACCTCGTGCTTTTTCTTCCTCTGCTCTGCCACTTTCCCTGTGTTTTCGCGATCTCATAATCCTGGAAAGGGCCTGATTTTCAAATCAGTTGACACAGTCCATTTCCATTTAGAGGTGCGCAACATGAGCAACGAATCAGAAAAAGACGCTTTGACGCGAAGGGGATTCCTAGCAGTAAGTTCCGCAGCCTTCGCCGCCGCGGGCATGCTCGCCGGGGAAAAGTTGGCAGCGCAGGAACAGGCCCCCTATCAACAGAAAAACAACCGTAGTTCGAGCGACCCGGGCCCCACCAATCCCGCGCTGGACGCGGCCAATCCCGATTCGGACAGCCCCCCTCAAACCGACGCCGGTGGCGTGCAAACCTTCAAGTATCCGTTCTCGCTGGCGCACAAGCGGATGCAAGAAGGCGGCTGGTCGCGCGAAGTTACTCAGCGCGAGCTAGCGGTCTCGAAGACCCTGGCCGGGGTGGACATGCGCCTCACCGCAGGAGGCGTCCGCGAACTGCATTGGCACACCGCGGCAGAATGGGCGTATATGCTCTATGGCACCGCACGCATCACCTGCGTTGATGCCGATGGTCAAAGCTTCGTCACCGATGTGAAAGAAAACGAGCTCTGGTTTTTCCCGCCCGGCATTCCCCATTCGATCCAGGGACTCGCTCCCGACGGCTGCGAATTCCTGCTGGTCTTCGACGACGGCAATTTCTCGGAATACGAGACCGTGCTTCTGACGGACTGGATGGCGCACACGCCGCCCGACGTCGTCGCTAAGGATTTTGGCGTCAGCCAAAAAACTCTGGCCGACATGCCCAAGAAAGAAAAATTCATTTTTCAGACCGCGGTCCCCGGCCCGCTCGCGGAAGATAAACGCATCGCCGCGGGCGCGCGCGGTCCATCGCCAATTGATTTCGCTTTCCGCACCATGGATATGCCTCCGACGAAGAGCAACAAGAGCGGCGATGTCCGCATCATTGACGCGAGAAACTTTAAAATCACCACCACTGCCGCCGCCATTGTCACCGTCAAACCCGGCGGACTGCGCGAGTTGCACTGGCACCCCAATGCCGACGAATGGCAATATTTCTTCGGCGGCAAGGGACGCATGACCGTCTTCACCACCGGAGGCCGCGCCCGCACCATGGATTTTGAAACCGGCGACGTCGGCTACATTCAAAGAACTCTGCCGCACTACGTAGAAAATACCGGCACCACCGACCTGAAGTTCCTGGAGATGTTCAAGAGCAGCTACTACCAGGATCTGTCCCTCTCCGAATGGCTCTCGCACACTCCACCCGAACTTGTCGCGGCTCACTTGAACCTCGATAAAGCCACACTGGACGCGCTACCGCGCGAAGAAACGGTAATCATGCCTGAGTAGCATGAGCGACATAACCGCACCCAGCAGGCACTGATATTCCGTGGCGGCCACGCTGGCAGCGCGCAGACGAGCTTGCTAGACTCGCAGGCGATTCTGATTCGCTCGACACTCGGTGGAGGCACGCTCATGCACGGCAGGTTTTCTGCGACGGTCTTGATCCTGCTCATTCTGCTTGTCGCGTTGCGCGCAACACGCGCGCAGCGCAAGTCACCTGATGCCGCGCCGCATCCCTGGTATCAGCACGCTGTCTTTTACGAAATCTATCCGCGCAGCTTCATGGATAGCAATGGCGACGGCATCGGTGACCTCAACGGCATCGCTGCAAAACTCGATTACTTGAAAGCCCTCGGTGTGGACGCGATCTGGATTGCGCCGTGTTTCCCCTCACCGCAGGTGGATTTTGGGTACGACGTTTCCGATTACGAAAATATTGACCCGATGTACGGCACGCTCGCCGATTTCGACCGCTTGCAAAAGTTAGGCGCAGAGCACGGCATCAAGATTATTCTCGACCTCGTGGTGAACCACACCTCAGACCAGCATCCCTGGTTTCTCGATTCCCGTTCTTCGCGCACCGCGCCCAAACGCGACTGGTACATCTGGCGCGACGGCAAGGACGATGGCCCGCCGAACAACTGGATCTCGAACTTCGGCGGCTCGGCATGGCAGTGGGACAACGCGACAAAGCAGTATTACTACCATTACTTCTACGTGCAGCAACCCGACCTGAACTGGCGTAATCCCGCGGTGGTGGAGGCGATGTTCGGCACTACCGAGTGGTGGTACAAACGCGGCGTCGCCGGCTTCCGCCTCGACGCCGTAGATTCGCTCTACGAAGATTCCGCGCTCAAGGACAATCCGGTGCTGCCCGGCACCAACGACTTCGGCGATCCCAAGATCGAAAACAAGTACACCCAGGCGCTACCCGAAGTGCACACCGCGCTGCAAGGCCTGCGCACCGTCGCCAATAAATACAACGCAGTTCTGATCGGCGAAACCTGGACGGATAACGTCGCGCAATTGAAACCGTATTACGGAGTCGCGAACGACGAGTTGCAGATGCCCATGGATCTGCTGCTCACAAAACTGAAATTTTCCGCGCCCGTTTTCCGCGAGCACATTGATGCCGTCGAGGCCATAGGCGAGTGGCCCGTCTTCGTCATCGGCAATCACGACATCGTCCGTTCCTGGAATCGTTACGGCGATGGCCAGCATAACGATCAAATCGCCAAAGCTATGGCCGCGATGTTTCTGACGTTGCGCGGCACGCCAATCATGTACTACGGCGACGAGCTCGGCATGCAGAATAACGATCCCGCGCGCCGCGAAGACGTCAAGGACCCCATTGGCCGCTTGGGGTGGCCGAAAGAAAAAGGTCGTGACGGCGAGCGCACGCCGATGCAGTGGAGCAACGATGCGAACGCTGGGTTTACCAGTGGCACGCCTTGGAACGCGATTCCGGAAACCTATAAGACCTACAACGTCGCGGACGAGCTAAAAGATCCGAACTCAATCCTGAACTGGTACAAGCAACTGCTCGCTTTGCGCCGCTCCAACCCGGCACTACTCGACGGCGACTATCTGGCATTGAATGAGAACGACCCGAATGTGTTGTCCTACCTGCGGAAAACCAAAAACGACGCGGTGATCGTCGTCATCAACATGTCCGCCGCGCCGCGAACGGTGAACTTTAAATTGTCCAAGCAACGCCTCAACGCAAAGCCGGCGCAAACTCTGCTGACAACACAGCCGTCGCTGCGAACTAATTCTTCCGCCGCGCAGCTGTCGCTGGAGCCGTTCGCGGTTTACATCGCGGCACTCAACAAAAAGTAGTCGGTACCTCAGGGTTTGTGCGGGGACTCGATCGTCTTTGTAGGTCGTGGCTTCAGCCACGACCTAACGACAGCAAAATCAGCGCGACTTCAGCCGCTGAAGTACCGATTTTGCGGTTCTCACCCAGACTCTTCACGCCCGGAACTTAAGTCCGTCGCGACGTACCCACCCCACCTACGCACTCGGTGTACAATTCTTGCGCTGTGAAGGTCCAAAACGAAAACCCCACGCGCTCACCTTGCATCCATAATTCCTTGAGAACCTCTCTCCCGCTGGTCCTGCTTCTGTTGTTCGCCACATCCGGGACCGCATCGCCGCAGGAAAACCAACCCACGCCGCAACCGCCGTCCGAGCCTTCGCAGGCACTGGTCGCAGCGCCCACGTTTTATCGCGATGTTTTGCCCATCCTGCAGCAACATTGCCAGAGCTGCCATCGCGCGGGCGAGATCGGTCCGATGCAACTGATGTCCTACGCGCAAACGCGACCGTTCGCGGGCGCCATCGCCGATTCCGCCGCCAAACGCGAAATGCCGCCCTGGTTTGCGGATCCGAACGTCGGCCACTTTTCCAACGATCCGTCGCTCACGCAGCAGGAAATAGATACGCTCGTTGCCTGGGCAAATGCGCAAGCGCCCGCGGGCGATTCGCACGCAGCGCCGCACGCGCGCCAGTGGCCAGAAGGCTGGATGATTCCGCAGCCGGATGTGGTAGTGCGCATGCCAAAACCGGTGACGCTTCCGGCGCACGGCGATATCGACTACACCTACGAAATCGTCCCCACCGGTTTCACCGAAGACAAATGGGTGCAGCTGTCCGAGATTCAGCCTTCCAGCCGCGCGAACGTCCATCACGCGGTGGTTTATGTCCGCCCGCCAAATTCAAATTGGCTGCGCCACGCGCCCCTGGGCGTGCCCTTCACTGGCGCGGATATGACCGACGAGCAGGACCGCGAAGACACGCACTTCACCCAAGCGGACATTCTGCTGGTCTACGCGCCGGGCAGTTCGCCGGACAATTGGCCCGAGGGCATGGCAAAATTTATACCGGCCGGCTCCGACCTGGTGTTTCAAATGCACTACATGGCCCACGGCCACGCCGCCACAGATCAATCCGGCATCGGCATAGTCTTTGCCAAGCAGCCTCCGAAGCAACGCGTGCTCACGCTGCAACTCACTAACGACCGCTTCGTGATCCCTCCCGGCGTGGACGACTATCGCGTGGAAGTGCACGGCTCGCTGCCCAACGACGCGGTCCTGCTCAGTTTTTTCCCGCACATGCACCTCCGCGGAAAACGCTTCGAATACAGTATTTTGCACGCCGACAAAACCGCCGACCCATTGCTACGCGTAAATTACAATTTTTACTGGCAGCTAAGCTATCGCCTAGCCGAGCCGCTCGCGCTACCCGCCGGCACCGTGCTGCAAGCCGTCGCCTGGTACGACAACTCCAAAAATAATCCGCACAATCCCGATCCCGACGTCGCCGTCCGCTGGGGCGATCAAACCTACGATGAAATGATGGTCGGCTTTTTCGACGTAGCAGTCCGCGCCGACTTAGATAAGCCCCACTACTTCCTCCGCGCCAGCAATCCGCCGGAACAACAGCGCTGACGCCGCCCGCACATAACGCGCGCCTACGCACCCACCACCGAACCTTCTTCGCCGTGTCACCCGCTGGAAAAACCTCTCGGCAATCTCTTCCTGCAGCAAGCGCTCCCGATTCTTGCCGTACACCGCGTGATTCCACACCGCCTCGTCCCTCTCCATCCCCACGAACCTGCGGAACGGCAGGTTGTATTACAGTTGCTCGATCAGCATGCGTTCGCTGCGTACCGAATAGAAGATCTGCAACAGCAAGGACCGCAACAGCCGTTCGGGCGCGATCGAGGGGCGCCGCACTTCGGGGTACAGCTTCGCAAATTGCGGGAACATTTCCTTCAGAATCTCATCGACCATCTTGCGGATCGGCCGCAACGGATGATCGGCTGGTACGCGCTGCTCGGGAGAAACGTAGCTGAACATTCCTTCTGGGTGGTTATCGTCGCCGCGCAGTCGCTCGCCTCCTGGACCTTCCTTACTTCAGGCGAGTTTCTTGATTTAAAGTTGCAGAAGGAAGGGGTTTTTCAACAAACTGTTAATCGTGCTAGCTCAACCGTTCGATGCCAGACCATCCAGGGCATCGATTCGACAATGCTTCCGTGGGAGAACCAACTGTTTGGGTGTGCCCGGTCAAAACCTAGCCGGGACAGCGTTCCGGCTGGTCTGGCCCTAGCGAGCGAGTTTGGCTTTCGTTTTCAATCCAGGGTGGGTTGGAGCTTAGTGTTGCGTTGACCGATTGACACCACGCGCGAAATCGGAAACTGACCCACTATCGACTTGCCGAATGCCCGCCCACGAAGCTGCCTGCGAGGCTTCGCAAAATTCGACATGTTTATCAGAGGGGGTTAAACAAGGGCAACTGTTCAACCGCGCAAACGACTATGCTTATCCTGACGCGACCCTTGGCTCGACTCGCCTAGCGCGACGCGCCCCAGCAACCGCGTGGAGAAACGATTTAGTCGGGCGTAGCGCCGAGATATTCGCTGCGCCCCTCGAAGATCGGTGCCAGATTGGACATCAGAAACAAGTCCATGATTCTCTGGTTCGCGTTGGCGAGTTTCAGCTGGCAGTTTGCTTTCTTCGCGCTTACCCAAAACCCCACAATCGTCCCGAGCCCCGAACTGTCCAGAAAACTTACATTCGTGAGATCAATCACGATGCGCTTGGCATCGGGAATGAGTGGACGAACGGTAGTTTTAAGCGATTCGGCTGTACTAGACGTGATTCGACCCGTGCAGTGTACGGTTGTTTCCACCGCCGTCTTTTCGACATCGAGCTTCAATTGCGGGGAAGGAACAGCTCCGGTGAGAGACATAACGTACCTCCAGTCACGACGGATTCATGAGGAACTGCGATGGCGCCGAGTCTACCACAGACGTAGGAGTCTAGCGGAGATTTTCGATTTGTCGGCCACTCGGAAAATATCGTCGGACCCCGGCTAAGTCCTGCCAAGCGCGTAACCGGTAATTGACCCACCGAAGTCGAAGAGCGATCCTTCCATTCGCTCCCTTCGGCATGGCACTCAGGGCAGGCAGGCTGATGGGGCGAGGTTGTGGATCGGGGAGCGCTAGTAGTTTTTCAGGACCCACGCGGCAATGACCAGCCGCTGAATTTCGCTGGTGCCTTCGTAGATCTCGGTGATGCGCGCGTCGCGATAGGCTCGCTCGACCGGGTATTCGCTGCTGTATCCATACCCGCCGTGAATTTGCATGGCCTTGTGCGCCACGCGCGTGGACATCTCACTCGCGAAGAGTTTTGCAATCGCCGCTTCCATGGAAAATCGCGCGCCGGAATCCTGTTTCCAGGCCGCGCGACGCAGCAGCAGGCGCGCCGCGTCAATTTCCGTGGCCATATCCGCCAACATGAATTGAATCGCCTGAAAATCCGCGATCGGATGGCCAAATGCTTGGCGCTGCTGCGCGTAGCTCAGAGCAGCCTCGAACGCGCCCTGCGCGATTCCCGTGGCCTGCGCGGCGATGCCGATGCGGCCGCCATCGAGAGTTGAGAGAGCGACCTTATATCCCTCGCCTTCCGCGCCGATGCGATTCCCGGTGGGAACTTCGCAATCGCTGAATGAAAGCTCGGTGCAGGCCGTCGCATGGATGCCCAGTTTTTTTTCTTCCTTGCCCACTGCAAATCCGCGCGTCCCTTTTTCAACGACCAGCGCCGTGATGCCCTTCTCACCCTTCTCCGGCTGCGTATTCACGTACACGATCGCGGCATCCGCGGCCCCGCCGTTGGTGATCCACGCTTTCGTGCCGTTGATCACGTACTTGTCGCCCTTGCGGACGGCTTTGGTCGCGAGCGCCGCTGCGTTCGAACCAGCCTGCGGCTCGGTGAGCGCGTAACAGCCGATTTTTTCCCCGCGCGCGAACGGCAACAGGAATTTTTTCTTCTGCTCGTCAGTGCCAAACCGGTGAATCGGGTCGCAATACAAAGAATTCTGCACCGACAAAATTACGCCGGTGGAAGCGCAAGCGCGCGAAATTTCTTCCACCACAATCGCGTAGCTGATGTGATCCATCCCCGCGCCGCCTTCTGCTTCCGGGATGGCCACACCAGTCAAACCCAACTCCGCAGCCTTCTGAAACAGTCCGCGCGGAAACTTCCCGGTCTCGTCATTTTCCTTCGCCAACGGCTTAACTTCCGCCTCGGCGAATTCCCGCACGCTCTTCTGCAGCAACTGCTGTTCTTCACTCAGTTCCAGGTTCACACTCAACTCCCGATGATAAATGCAGCAGTATCAACGCACCACTACGCCGGATGACATTCGAAATTCTACCGCACATTGCAGTCTATTCTAAACCGAGGCTCTTGCGCACTTCGCGGATTTGCAGGGCGTGGCGCGCCGGGTGCAGCGCCAGCGCCAAGAACATCTCCTGGCAGCTAATCGGACCAAGCCCCGGATGCTGCGTGGTTCTGTTGCGCGGGTCTTCCTGATATTGCTCGACGTAGGCGACACTGCGTGCGCGCCGTTGGCGAAAAACCTCGATCGCTTCCGGCAGCGACGAGAAGCGGCCGGTGGGCCGCGCGAGCTCCGGCGCAGCAAACTTGCGTTCCCGATTGGTCATGCCGCGCAGAATCAATTCTTCGAGGCGCTCGCCGGGAGGCGCGTCCGGCGTGGAGTGTGCGCTCACGCGGGCAAACATGGCATCGTCGCCGAGAATCACGTGCTCCACACATTCCAGCACTGACCAACGCCCCGGCTCCGGACGCCGCCGCGCATCCTCATCGGAAACTCCTGCGACCGCACCAACCAGCGCCGCATCCGATTCCGCAATCAGTCGCAAAATTTGTTCGCGATCAGCTGATTCCATCTGCGTTTACATTGCTCTCAGTTTCTGCGTTCTGGTGTCGCTCAAGCTTTGTGATCAGTCGAAGCCCACTAACAACCGCTACGGATACCGATCCGCAGCCGATCACAACAAAAGCCAGGTGAAGCGACGGATCTGCCCCTCCCAATGTCGGAGGCCATTTACCACAAACACTCCCGCGTTGAAAGAATGTAAGACTATTGAATACAAGACCCACGCCGGCGGAACCCCTTTGAAATATTCTTTCTGGTCGTTTACCCCACTCTTCCCGGTAGTAACCACGAGGCACCTCCCGTCAGTTCATTGATCCAAACGGCGTCCCAAGTCTACGCCAGCGCCTGGCGAAGCTTTTCATACGTAGTGTCCAAATCTTCCGGCTCGACGCGCGTCTCACCCACCACGGTCATGAAGTTCGAATCCCCGGACCACCGCGGCAGCACATGCATATGCAAATGCCCAGTAACACCAGCGCCCGCCGCCTTGCCCAGGTTCATCCCCAGGTTGTAACCCTGCGGATGATAAGTCTTCTCCAGCGCCGCCTGCGAGCGCTGCGCCAGAGTCATCATTTCAGCCGCAGTATCGGCATCGCAGGCAGACAAATCCGCAGAGTGAACGTACGGGACCACCATCACGTGTCCGGAAGTATAAGGATAGCGATTGAGGATAATGAAGTTCTTACGCCCGCGGAAAACGATCAGCGTCCTGGCATCATCGTTCGCGGCCACAGCCTCGCAGAAAACGCAGCCTTCATCTTTCTTGGCATCCGCGATGTAACGATACCGCCAGGGCGTCCACAAATAGTCCATCGCGGTCAGTCCCCCAAGTCCCCGCTCAACTTTGCGTGTGGCTCTGAGGAGTGCCGTGCTCGCCCGCTCCCGCGCTCGCCGCACGCGGATTGTTCACGTAATCTTTCAATTCCTTGCTGGGCTTGAAGTAGGGGATCTTCTTGGGAGGCACTTCCACCTTGGCCCCGGTCTTGGGATTGCGTCCCGTGCGACCGCGCCGCTGCCGCGTGCGGAAGCTGCCGAAACCGCGGATTTCGATTTTATCGTCCGCTTGTAGAGCGGCGATGATGCTCTCGAAAATCGTTTCCACCACCGCTTCAGATTCCTTGCGGGGCAGTTCCGTGACGCGCGTCACCTCTTCGACGAGTTCCGCCTTCGTCATGGTATGTTCTTTGTTTCCATGCTCTCCGGCAGCTCCTGCCATGGGTGAGAGCCTCCTCGTTAAGATTTCGGATTGAACTCGGCCGTGTACGCGTTAGGGAGGGGCAACGCATGTCCTTGCATATCACCAATCTACCGCAAGGTAAATGATTTTCCTGCGAGAAATAATTTCAGCCAGGCGTCGCCCCCGCGCCCCCGGCGGAACCTCAGCCTCAAAAAATCCTAGGATGACTGCCGTTTCGCCATGATGGCATCGCCAATCGTCGCGGTCGGCGACGATTTCGGCGCCCGCGGCGTCGGCGCCGCTGCCGCCCGGTACGATTCGATCTCCTGCCGCTCCACCTGTTTCTGCGCCGCGCGATAGCTCAGGCTAATTTTGTGCTGTTCGGGCTCCAGGCGTAGGATCTTGAAATCGTATTCGTTCCCGGTAGTCAGCACGGCGGTCACACGCGCGCCGCGCGCGGCCTTCTCCTTGTCGCGATCGCCTTTCGGCCGCCGCTCTTCGATTTCAGAAACGTGGCAAAGCGCCTCGATCCCTTCCGCCAGCTCGACGAAGGCGCCAAAATCAGTCGTGCGCGCTACTTTGCCCTTCAAAACGTCGCCGATCTTGTGTGCGGTGAACCAGTCCGCCCAGATGTCCTTCAATTGCTTGATGCCGAGCGAAAGCCGCCGGTTCTGCGAATCCACTTTCAGGACTTTCGCTTCCACCGTATCGCCCTTCTTGAATTTCTCGCTAGGATGCTTGATGCGCTCGGTCCAGCTGACGTCGCTGATGTGGATCAGCCCTTCCATACCCTCTTCGATTTCGACGAACGCGCCAAAATCCGCGAGGTTGCGAATGCGTCCACTCACCACGGTGCCCACCGGATATTTTTCTGCCGCGGCGTCCCACGGATCGGGCTGCGTTTGCTTCAATCCCAACGAAATCCGGCGCTGATCGGTCTTCACTTCCAGCACCACTACTTCCAGTTCGTCGCCTTCCTTCACGATCTTAGCCGGATGCTTGGTGCGCTTCGACCAGCTCATTTCGCTGACGTGCACCAGGCCTTCAACGCCCGGCTCGATCTGCACGAACGCGCCGTAGTCCGTCACGCCCACTACTTTCCCGTGTACGCGAGTGCCCACCGGAAAACGCTCCGGCACAGTGGCCCAGGGATCGGGCAGCAGTTGCTTTCGTCCCAGCGAAATGCGCTGCTTGTCCTTATCGAATTTCAGAATTTGCACTTGCAGGTCGTCGCCCGCTTTCACGATCGAGGAAGGATGCGGCACGCGTCCCCACACCAGATCGCTGACGTGTAAGAGCCCGTCCATTCCGCCCAGGTCCACGAACACGCCGTAGTCCGTGACGTTCTTCACTTTGCCGGTAACGATCGTGCCTTCGGCCAGCGAGCCCATCAGCGTTTCGCGCTTCGACTTCTGGTCTTCTTCCAGAATCGCGCGGCGGCTCACCACCACGTTGCCGCGTTTGCGATTCAATTTCAGCACGCGTACTTCGATCTCTTTGTCTTTCCACGAATCCAGATCGTGCACCGGACGCAATTCAATCTGCGATGCCGGCAGGAACGACCGCACGCCGATATCCACCACCAGCCCGCCCTTGATCCGCTCCGTCACTTTGCCCTTGATCGTGGCGTGCTCGCGATACGATTTCTCGATGCGCTCCCAAACACGCCGCCGGTGTGCGCGCACGTGCGATAGCAGCACGTAGCCATCTTTCTGCGCGTGCAAACGCTCCACTTCGATCGTCTGCCCCGCTCCAAATTCAATCGGACTGCCCGAATCCACGAATTCCTGCGCGGGAACCAATCCTTCGAACTTCCCGCCGACGTCCACGATCACGCCTGCGTCCGTCACGGCCAGTACGTGCCCATCGAAAATTTCGCCCTCGGCTGCCGCGGGCTCGGGCACCGCAAACTGCTCCATCAACTGATCCATCGTTTGCGTGGTCTCGGCAGATTCGGAGCTTTCCGAAGGCGGGGTTCCTTCCGGCACGGTGACGGCCGGACTTGCGGCAGGCGTTTCAGCCGCGTCAACGAATTGAATCGCTGCGGTCACTTCTGACGTATCGGCAGATTCTGCCGGCGCGATTAGTTCGGCCGCGCTGCTTTGTTCCCTCACGTCGTCAGCTGCAATCTTCTCCGCCGATTCTGCATTTGCGGGGCTTGGTTCCGCCACACCGTTGTCGCCCGAACGAGGTTCTGGCGCTCGCGCCACTGCCGCGGCTGTTCCCGTGGAAATCGGAGCGGCGGTGCTAACGCTCGCAGAACTACTCGGGGGCTCGGCAACAGCTTCGCTGGCGCTGCCTTGCGGATTTTCTGCGGGCGCGTCTGTACCGGCTGATTCAACGGTCGCAGTGGGAAGATTCAGGTCGTGTTCGGGTGACATTGGGGAGCGGCCTCCGTACGGATTCGTGCCCTGCTGCCGAGAATTCGGACTCGGCTACTCCACCCGCCGGGGTTTGGAGCAAAGAAGGGGATAGAACGCCCACGCTAGACGTTCTTATCACGAGGATAATACCCGCCCGATTCGCGCATTGTCAACAAACCATCGCGAAAAACCGGGGAATGCGCAGCCGCGCCGGCTCAGATTAATGTTACGCAATAATGAAAGGGAAGTTGTGTTTCAGACCAGTACACGATGGTATCAGCTCGCAAAATATTTCGCGGATTCAAACATTTTCCGGATTGCTGTCCCATCGCCAAGGATTCTGACGCACATATTCGCGCACAGTTCGCAACTCGCCTTTATCGGTCATGATGTGTTCCCAAAAGTTTCTCTGCCACACCGGCCCAGGCCGCCGCCCAAGCGCCCGATTCACCGCAGTGGCCGAAAGCGACTGGAACGCCCGAATCATCTTGCTCAGAGTCAGCGTGCAGGCGGTAGGCGCTGCTTGCTGCGCCCCTTCTCGGCAAGGCGTCAACACTTGCTAATGATGCCGTGGAAGTGATTCGGCATGACCACATAGTCGAGAAACACCGCGCAAGGAAACCGGCTGTTCCGATTGAGCCAGACATCGCGCACCGCTAATCCGCCAGGCTCGAGAACCACAGTCCCATTGAAAACGCGGCCAAACATGCTCTCATGACCCTGCGCGCAAATCGTGACGAAGTACAATCCAGATTGCGAGTAATCAAAGCCCTGCATCCGAATCGAACGTCGGCCGTATCGAGCTGCGTCAGGCATGGTTCACTTCGGGAGACCGAGAGCGACAAGGCCATGCGACCGGTCGCTACTTCTGAAACCTTGCCAAGCTGGGGCGCAGCAAGCAGCTCCCGGGCTAACGTTGGCGGGCTAGCAAGCACAGTAGGCGGCCCGCATTGCGGTTTCACTTAACGAAACGGTCCCGCATGACGAATTTCTTTGCGGTAATCCGCCGCGAAAATTTCCACCGTACGGCACATTTCATACAAACGCGAACGAATGCGTTTGCCGACGCGCTCGGTGAGTGAATCTTCAATCGTCGGCGCGCGCATTCCCGCGACCCGCGCGGCCGGCGCCCCATTTGCGGCAGTTCCGGTCCCCGCGTCCGAATCCAAAAAGTTGGTGGTCAGCAACGTCACGCGCTTCTCGTTGTAACGAGTATTCAGCACGTGCCCCACGGTCTCGAGCGCCCACAACGAAGGCTTGCTCGAACCCACATCGTCGAGCACCAAAATTTCCACCTTCAGCACCGGCTCGAGCACGTTCATTTCCGTCGCCTGGCTCTCCGGATTGTAACTGTCCTGAATCGCTTTCAGCAGCTCGCGGTAATCGTAAAAAAGCCCGCTATGCCCGCGCAGCACGATGGACTTCAGCGCCGAAACTGCCAGGTGCGTCTTGCCCACGCCGCACGGGCCCATCAACAGCAATCCGTGCTCGCTGCCCACGGGAAATTCGTCCGCAAACCGCTGCACCATCAATTTCGCTTGCGCCAGGCTGCGATTCCACGCCGCCATTTGCTCGCGCGAAACGTTTTCAATATCGTTGTCCGTCTCGTAATTTTCAAAATCGCAATGCCGGTAGCGTTCCGGCACGCGCGAACGCTGCAAAGCACGCTCGGTGCGGTCGCCCGTGGTGCAATCGCACGGCACCGCCCACACCATCTTCGGCTCGCCCGCTCCCGCGCCCGGCAGGTCCGCCGCGAGCGCCTGCGCACCTTCCGTGGTGCGCTCCACCACTTTCCAGCCACTACCCTCACAATGCGGACAATCTGCTCGCGCCATCTTGCAAGAATAAGCGCCACCCGCGCCGCGCGCAAGCACACCCATGGCTGTGGAAGTTGTCGCACCTGTGGAAAGCTTCGAGGAAAATGAAAACGCAGATCAGCTACGGTGGCTTACTTATGCACGCGGATGGCCTGCCGCGGCGTCGTGCGCACGATCGCATTCCGATATTTCCGGTCCTCGCCGGCATTAAATCCGCGCGCCATTTCGCTGCGCACAAAATGCGTGAACGCTTCCATCTGCGACTGCATCTCCGCCATCTTGTCCCGCATGTTCAAAATGATTTCAATCCCCGCGAGGTTCACGCCCAGCTCGCGCGTCAAATTCAGAATCACTTCCAGCCGTTCCAAGTCCTGGTCCGTGTACAGCCGCGTATTGCCCTGCGAACGCGAAGGCGTGAGCAATCCGACGCGCTCGTACAGCCGCAACGTCTGCGGATGCAGCTTGTACAACTCCGCCACCGCGCTGATCATGTAACCGGCCTTCGCTCTTTTCCTGGGACGCGCTGCCATGAAACTTCTCCTCAAACCGTCGCGCGCGAAAATATTTCGCGCCGTGGATCTTCCGGATCGAGCTTGCTCAGTTCCTTCAAAAGATTGCGCACGCGCTCGTCCTCTGGTTTCGGTACCACGATTTGCACCTCCACGATCTGATCGCCGCGCTTTCCGGGCTGCCTTATCGAAGGCGCGCCCTTTTCGCGCAAGCGCAGCTTTTTCCCGCTGTTGGTGCCTGGCGGAATGCGCACCTGCGCGCGCCCATCAATCGTCGGTACTTCCACTTTCGACCCGAGCGACGCCTCCGTCACCGTCACCGGAACCACGGTGTAAAGATCATCGCCGCGGCGTTCAAAAAATGGATGCGGTTCCACCTTCATCACAATGTACAGATCGCCCGGCGCTCCGCCGTGCAACCCCGCATTGCCGCGCCCCGCGACGCGCACGCGCGAGCCTGTCTGCGCCCCCGGCGGTATGCGCACGTCCAGCGATTCCACGCGCGGCACGCGGCCTTCTCCGCCGCAATTCTTGCACATGGTATGCAAACGTCCCGTGCCGCCGCAGCGCGAGCAGGCAATCTGAAAACGCATCTTGCCGCTCACCTGCGTCACCTGCCCCGTGCCGCCGCACGTGGGGCAAACTTTTTCATCGCCCGGCTGCACGCCCGCTCCGTGACACACGTTGCACACATCCAGCCGCGTGATGCTCAGCTTTTTCACCGCGCCGCGCATCGCTTCGGCGAAGGGGATCTCAATCTGAAATTCCAGGTCGCTGCCCGGTTCGCGCTCGTTCGCCTCGCGGGCCGCATTCTGCCCGCGGAAAACCTGGCTGAATAAATCGCGGAAGCTGGTCCCGCCGCCCCCACCTGCGCCGCCGCCGCCAAAATCAAACCCGCCGAAATCGAAATGGACATCTTCCGGCGCGGCGCCGCCGCCGTAACTATATCCGCCACCCGGCGGCGGAGCTCCGCCCTGCCCCGGCGTGTTGAATCCGAACTGGTCATACACCTGGCGTTTCTTGGTGTCGGAAAGAACTTCGTAGGCTTCCTGAATCTGCTTGAATTTTTCTTCCGCGGATTTGTCGCCGGGATTGAGGTCGGGGTGATACTTGCGCGCGAGCTTGCGATAAGCCGCGCGAATGTCCTTCACCGCCGCATTGCGCGCTACGCCCAGCAGCTCGTAATAATCTTGTTTGGTAGTCGTCGCCATAATAGAGCGAAATTAAATCCTATTTGATCGAGCACACAAATGTAGGGGCGGGTCCCATTTTCATCTCAATGGCCCGCCCCTACGGTCAGCCGCGTCTGCTGCCAGATCCTTCGTACCGGCGCTGCCGGTCCGCAGGATGAAATCACGCGTTGCGTGATTTCAATTCGGCTTCTTCGAGTCGTCAACATCCACGAACTCGGCATCCACCACATCGCCTGGTCCGGAAGTGTTGCCGCCATGCGCAGCGCCGCCGCTCGCGCCATCCGCGCCGCCCGGTGCTCCCGCTGCCGCGCCCGACGCTTGCTGCGCCTTGTACATCGTTTCCGCGATGTGGTGCGAAGCTTTGGTGAGGCTTTCCGCTGCCGCGTTCAACTTGTCCAAGCCGCCTTCCGCCAGCGCTCTGCGGGCTTCGTCGAGCGCCTCTTCAGCCGCCTTCACCTCGGACTCGGCCAGCTTCTCGCGATTGTCTTTCACCACTTTTTCCGTCTGGTACACCAAATTATCCAGCCGGTTGCGGGCTTCCACTTCCGAAAGCCGCGCCTTGTCCTCTGCCGCATGGGAATCCGCTTCCTTCTTCATGCGTTCGGCTTCTTCCTTCGACAAACCAGTGGATGCCGTGATGGTGATCTTCTGCTCCTTGCCCGTCGCGTTGTCTTTTGCCGAGACGTTCAAGATGCCGTTCGCGTCAATGTCGAACGTCACCTCCACCTGCGGCACTCCGCGCGGAGCCGGCGGCAATCCCACCAGGTGGAATTTGCCGAGCGAGCGGTTTCCACTGGCGACCGGCCGCTCGCCCTGCAGCACGTGAATTTCGACCGACGTCTGATTGTCCGCCGCGGTCGAAAACGTTTCCGACTTGCGCGTCGGAATCGTAGTGTTCCGCGGAATCAGCACGGTAGTCACGCCGCCGAGCGTCTCAACGCCCAACGAAAGCGGAGTCACGTCCAGCAGAAGAATGTCCTTCACTTCGCCCGCCAGCACGCCGCCCTGAATGGCCGCGCCTACCGCGACGACCTCATCAGGATTCACGCCCTTGTGGCCTTCCTTGCCGAACAGGTCTTTTACCAGCTGCTGGATCATCGGCATGCGCGTCTGTCCGCCGACGAGCACCACTTCGTTGATCTTGCTGGCGTCCACGCCCGCATCCTTCATGCACTGCTTGCAAGGCTCGACCGAACGCTTGACGATATCGTCCACCATCGCTTCCAGCTTGGCCCGCGTCAGTTTCTTCACCAGGTGCTTAGGACCGTTCGCATCCGCCGTGATGAACGGCAGATTGATCTCGGTTTCGATCGTGCTGGACAGTTCGATCTTGGCGCGCTCCGCTGCGTCACGCAGGCGTTGCAACGCCATCTCGTTCCCCTTGCTCTTCAGGTCCAGACCTTCGTCCTTCTTGAACTCCTCCACCAGCCAGTCCACGATGCGTTGATCAATGTTGTCGCCGCCCAAGTGCGTATCGCCATTGGTGGCCTTCACTTCGATCACGCCCTCGCCGACTTCCAGGATGGAAATGTCGAACGTGCCGCCGCCGAAGTCGTACACTGCGATGGTCTCATCCTTCTTCTTATCGAGACCGTAGGCAAGTGCCGCCGCCGTCGGCTCGTTGATGATGCGCTTGACGTCCAGACCGGCGATCTTGCCCGCGTCTTTCGTCGCGGTCCTCTGCGCGTCGTTGAAATATGCCGGCACGGTGATCACCGCGTCGGTCACTTTCTCGCCCAGAAAATCTTCCGCGGCGAGCTTCAGCTTCTGCAGAATCATCGCCGAGATTTCGGGCGGCGTGTATTCCTTGCCGTATGCCGACACCGCGACGCCTTCGCCGTGCTTCACCACTTTGTAGGGCACCATCTTTAGTTCTTCACTCACTTCGTCGTAGCGCCGGCCCATAAACCGCTTGATCGAATAAATCGTGTTTTCCGGGTTGGTGATCGCCTGCCGCTTGGCCACCTGGCCCACCAGACGTTCGCCCGTCTTGGTGATGCCGACTACCGAAGGAGTCGTGCGCGCACCTTCCTGGTTGGGAATTACGGTTGGCTCGCCGCCCTGCATGACCGCTACCACCGAATTCGTCGTGCCCAGGTCAATTCCTATAATCTTGCTCATGGATCTCGCTCCTAATAACGTTCGGCGAGCATTCTAGCGGGAAGCTCGCTCGAAATCCTACCCATAGTACACGTTGAGTGTGTCATTGTCAAGTTTTCTATGTGTCTGTATTCCTATGCAAATGCTAGCTTTACAATCAAGTTTCGCAAATACCCGCCCGATCGCGCTCGGTAACCCCCGTTTCCTTGCCTCCTGGCTTCTTCGCGTCTTTACCGCTGTGCTGCTGTGCCTTTGCGGCAAGGCTTCTGGCTTCCCCCGCCCCGGCGAACCAACTCTCTGCTGGCGGCATCCCAGAACTGACACGTTCGCCGGCAGCACATCGCGGCACAACCCGGCGCTTCGTCGCCAACATTTCGCGTTACAATGTTCGCTCGCTCTAACTTGATGCTTAGGAGGATGAGTTGATTTCTGGATTCCAGCGCTTTCTGGTTCGCGGCCTGACCTCACGCGCGCAATGGGCCGCCGCCATACTCACAGCCTTGGCGTTCCTCGTGCCAGCTTCTCCGGCGCAAACTACGACGCCCACCTCCGCTAAAACCGCTGCGCCCGCGCACAAGCGCGCCGCTGCCGATACGGCCGCGCCCACCGCTCCGGTAAAAACCATCGGCAACCGCAACGCGCCCATCACTATGGAAGTTTTCAGCGACTACCAGTGTCCTTCGTGCGGCAACTTCTTCGAAAACACGTTGCGTGCGATGATTCAGGACTACGTCGCCCAAGGAAAAGTTTACCTCGTGCATCACGATTTCCCGCTGCAGATGCACACCTATTCCGGCCAAGCCGCTCGCTGGGCCAACGCCGCCGGCATGATTGGACAATTTCAGGATGTGGACGCAGCGCTCTTCGACAACCAGGCCAAATGGACCGCGGACGGCGACCTGGAAAAATACGTCGCCGGAGTGTTGAGCCCTGCGAATTTCAAACGCGTCCAGGGAATCCTGAAGGGTTGCACCGCCGCGCCAGCCACTTCGAAGGCCGACCGCTCCGTGCCGCAGCCCGATCCGGGCTGCCCAGTCGATCCGTACATCGTGCAAGACATCGTGCTGGGCTACCAGGTTCCGGTGCAGGCGACTCCCACATTTATCATTCGCTACAAAGGCCAGAGCTATCCGGCGTCCTCCGGCATTATCACCTGGCCGATCCTGAAACAATTCTTCGACACGCTCTTGAGCCAATAACCGAAGCCGACCGATGACGCCCAACGAAACGCACCGAAGTCTTGCTCGCACGCTGCTGCTACTGGGGCGATTGGCTCTCGCTGCAATTTTTCTCCTCGCCGCGTACGCCAAGCTAAAACCACAAGCCGCTGTGCCCTGGACCGCCGCTTCCATCAAGACCTCGCTCTCTCTATTCGCCATGCAGGTGGACTCTTACCAACTGCTGCCGCCGCAACTGGTCAGTCCGGTGGCGCATCTGCTTCCGCCCTTCGAGCTGTTCCTCGGCCTGTGGCTTCTTAGCGGCGTATTTCTCCCGTATTCAGCTTTAGTGACCACGCTGCTGATCGCCGCTTTTTTTGCGACGCAGGTTCGTACCTACCGGGCGGGTCTGGAAATCAATTGCGGCTGCTTTGGCCCCGGCGAACGCCTGGGACCCAAGACGCTTCTGCACGACGGCGCGTTTCTGGCGCTGGCGCTCGCCGTTACCATCGTCGCATTCGTCCTAGCGCGCAAGCGGCGCGCCGGATCCGCGCCAATCGGCCAAGTTTCCACGGCACAGCGCGCCGGCTGACTCCCAACCAAGGAATTCTGCCGTAAGCCATTCCGCAATTCGCACGCGAGATATAGAATGACGCGTTTCTGTCAGGAGGCACTTATGCCCCGTTTTTCGCGCGCAATGCTTGGCGGCTTTCTTTCCGTCGGCGTTCTCGCCGCATCGCTATCCGCGCCACTACTTGCGCAATCGCCCGCCGCGCAAACAGGCAAAGAAATCACTGTCGAGCGCCTATTTCGTCCCCCATCTCTCGGCGGACGCCTGACCCAAGGAATCGAATGGGCGCCCGACGGCAAACGCTTCTCCTATCTCGACCGCGAGGGCTCCGGCAAAGACGCTGTCACGCAGCTCTGGACCATGGACGGCTCGACGGGCGAGCGCAAAGTTCTCGTCAACGCCGCAACCCTAAAATCCGTCATGCAGCCCGAGAAAGCCAAGACCAGCCAGGCCACCGGCCTCGGCCGAGTGCAGGCCGACAATTATTTGTGGTCCCCCGACGGCAATTCCCTGCTCTTCATCGGCAGCAACAGTCTGGTGCTCCTCGATCTGAAATCCATGACGCCCAAACCGATACTCAGCAGCGAAGCAGAAATCGAAGATCCCAAATTTTCACCCGACAGCCGCTGGATCAGTTTTTCGCGCAGCGCAAATCTCTTCGTCGTGAATATTTCCTCAGGCGCCGTCACCGCGCTCACCACCGGCGGCAGCGAAGAAGTTCTGAAAGGCAAGCTCGACTGGGTTCATCCCGAAGAGCTCGACGCGCGCACCGCCTACTGGTGGTCGCCCGATTCCACGAAAATCGCTTATTACGAAATGGATGAGCGCCCGGTGACGCGCTACTCCATCGCGGACATGAGTTCTTCCACCGGTGGCAGCGAATTCACGCGCTATCCGCAAGCCGGCGAAGCGAATCCGATCGTGCGCGTCGGCATCGTCGGCGTCACTGGCGGACCGACGCCTTCCGGCTCAGGGTCTGCAAGTACAAACCCTGAAACTCGCTGGCTCGACACTGGCGCAAACACTGACGTCTATCTCGCGCGTGTGAATTGGCTGCCAGACAGCCGCCGCATCGCCATTCAGCGCCTCAATCGCGCGCAAAATCAGCTCGACCTGCTTTTCGCCGACGTCGCAACCGGCGCCTCGAAAACGATCCTCACCGAGTCCGACAAATACTGGATCAACATCAGCGACGACCTGTATTTTTTCTCCGACAATAAACGTTTCCTGTGGTCCAGCGAACGCACCGGCTACCGCCATTTCTATCTTTACGATGATTCCGGCAAGGAGCTAGCCCAGCTAACCAGCGGCGAATGGTCCATTTCCGATCTCGGCGGCTTTGGTCCCGGCTCGGCAAATCATCCAGCGGTGGATGAAGCGCGCGGTTTCATCTATTTTATTTCCAATAAGGAGGATGTCCGCGAAACGCAGCTGTACCGCGTCGCGCTCAGCGACAAATCCCTGACGCGCATCACCAAAGATGCCGGCACGCACTCCGCCAGAATCGCGCCCGATGCTTCCGCGTTCGTGGACACCTACTCCAACGCCGCGACGCCCGCTCGCCAGGACCTCTACCGCATGGACGGCAAAAAAGTAGCAGTCGTCAACGAAGGCAAAGTTCCCGAACTCGCCGAATATAAACTGTCCCCCGTCGAATTCGTCGAAGTCACTGCAGACGATGGCACGAAGCTGAACGCCTCGCTTATCAAGCCCACCACTTTTGATCCAACGAAAAAATATCCGGTGCTGATCAATGTCTACGGGGGCCCGCACGTGCAGCTCGTGCGTAATGCTTGGGGCGGCCTGCGGTACCTTTTGGACCAGGTGTACGCGGCAAACGGCTATATCCTTTTCACGGTCGATAATCGCGGCTCCTGGGGCCGCGGCCATGCTTTCGAAACTCCGCTCTATCATCACATGGGCAAAATCGAGCTGCAGGACCAGCTGGCCGGCGTGAAATATTTGAAATCGCTCGGTTATGTGGATCCTGCGCGGATCGGCATCACGGGCGGCAGCTACGGCGGTTACATGACTCTGGAGGCGCTCTTCAACGCTCCGGACGTCTTCAAGCTGGGCGTTTCCGACGCGCCCGTAACCGACTGGAAGCTCTACGACACCATTTACACGGAGCGCTACATGGGCCGTCCGCAGGACAATGCCGAAGGCTACAAGGATTCTTCGCCCGTGAATCAAGCCGAATATCTGAAAGGCAAACTCATGCTGGTCCATGGCACCGGCGATGACAATGTCCACTTCGCCAATTCCGTGGAGTTGCTCAATGCCATGATTGACGGCGGCCGCTATCCCGACCAGTTCATGGCTTTCCCCGGCCGCGGCCACGGCATCAGCGACCCCGCCGCTCGCATGCTCGAAATTCAGAGGACGGTGGAATTTATTTTAGGTAATCTTTAGAACAGTCAGCGGAAAGCAACCAAAGATTTGCGGTACACTTCTAATTGCATAGAGAGAGCGCGGCACCCAACGCCTTTTCCACCGCAAGACTGCTGGGTGAAAACTTAATGCCTATTGCCTACCGACGAAAAATCGGGCGACGGTTTGCCCGAACAACGAGCCAACTACGCAGAAGGCGCGCCCACGGGCTTTGGATCGCTGCGGTGCTGCTGCTGGCTTGCGCGTTTTCGCCGCTCGTCATCTCCGCGCAAACGGACGCGGACACTCCGGCTCCCGCGTCGCCGCAGGTTCCCGTGATGGAAGCCGATCCTTCCGCGAAGTTCCTAGAAAACGGCTATCGCCATCTCTACGAACTGAAATTCGACGACGCCCGCCTCGATTTCGTGTCGTATCAGAAAGCGCGCCCCGACGATCCGCTCGGCAAAGCTTCCGAAGCCGCGTGCTATCTTTTCGAGCAGTTCCACGCGCGCGGCGTGCTCACTTCCGAGTTTTTCGTTAACGATGCGACGTTCCTGGGCGGCCTCTCTGGCACCGCTGAGCAGAACCACAATGCCGGGTTTGTCGCGGCGAACAGTAAGGCCCGCGAACAGGCCAAGGCTCTGCTTCGGACGAATCCGCACGACATCCACGGATTGCTCGCGCTCACCATTGCCGACGGAATGGAATCCGATTACGACGCGATCGTCATAAAGAAGCAGTTGCCGGGACTTTCCATGATGCGCCTAGCCGAAGCCGACGCCAAAACACTGCTGGCGATCGATCCAACGCAGCAGGATGCCAACGTCGCGCTGGGCATGAGCAATTACGTGATTGGCAGCCTCCCCAGTTATAAGCGCGCCTTCCTCTGGTTTGGCGGCTTGCATGGCGATAAGCTGCGCGGCATGGACCAGATGGGCTCCGCCGCCGACCACGGCCATTACCTGAAGCCGTTTGCGAAAGTCATGCTCGCGCTCGCGTACGAGCGGGAAAAAAAGCCGGCGCTTGCGCGCACCTTACTCGCCGAACTCGCCGTCGAGTTCCCCACCAACGCCGTATTCGCCCGCGAACTGACGATCGTGGACAAGCAAGCCTGCTGCAATCGCTGACAGGCATCGTCGCACAGGCAATCTTGGCTGGGCTCTTCAATTTTCGTCGGGGCACGGCATGCCGTGCCCGCCCATACATCACCGCAAACACAAATACTCAGGGGCGCTGCTTGCTGCGCCCCAGTTGGCCACAGTGTCAGCCGCATCGCCGACTCGCCGTTGCTTTTCTCAGCGTCGGGCGTTTGGCCCGACACAGCCGGGGCGTCGCTGCGGTAATAGCCGTTGCCGTCTCCGATATTCCTCCGCTTTTCCTTCGTGCCCTCTGTGTTAAATCTTTTGCGGTGGTCTTACCACTTCACCCGCACGCGATAAGTCAAGGTCGCGCTCCCGTCTTTCTCCACCGGAACGTGAAATCCGATAGCGGTCGCATCCAGCTTCTCTGGCTTGAAATTCGACTCCACCACTTCCCAATCCCCGCCCACCGGCTCGCGCACTTCCACCGTCACTGGCCCATCCTTGTGATTCCGCAATGTAATCGCATACTCCATTTCGTAAAGATTGCTCGCCAGCTTCTTGTAGTCCGTCTGCTTGCGCTCGCACACCACGTCGAACGCATTACCGATGTAAATCTTCAGCGTTTCGTCTTTCGGCGTGTGCTGAATATTGTCCTCGCCCACAAACTGCACGCCGCCCTCAGAATCCGCCTGGTACACGCGCACCGTTCCCGCCGGCAGCGGCATCCCGAGGCCACCCTTCTCTAGATTCTTGAAGCGGTAATAAACTTTCACCGGCTCAGGAATCGCGTTCCCAATCCCCTGCGGATTGCGGTAGTAATACGCCTGTCCTTCCACCATCAGATATTTCTCCACCGGAACTCCCGTGCCGTTGAGCAAACTGATCTGCTTCGACTCATTGTTCTGAATCGAAGTTCTCCGCTCGAGCGAATACAGGTGATACTCGCCGAATGATTCTTGCGCAAATTGCTTCACCGGCGCAGCTTCGGACATAACCATGACGGCCCCACGGGAAGCCATCGGCTGCGGCTGAGTCTGGTGAATATCTCCCGCGACCAGTTGCAATTTGGCGTTGCCATACGCTACGCCGCTGCTGTTGGTCAGCGTCACCCAGCCGTCCAGGTCCGCCGCCTTCTCATCCCGCGTCACGGTCAAAACGTAGTCCGCCTTCCAATTCATGTTGCTCGTCAAATACGAAGCTTCCACTTTCTGCGCATTCGCGCCGCGATTATCAAGCATCCACACCAGCGTTGGCCGGCTGTAAAGGTTATCCGGGAGTTCGGGGAAACGAAAGGTGCCCACCGGCAATCCGGTAATGATTTGATTGTTCACTTTCCAAACCGGACCGTTGTTGTCGGCCAGGAGCAAACCCGTCATATCCACTCCGTTCCAATTGAACCCCACTTCTCGTCCCACGTATTTCTGCATCAGTTTCTGCGAATCCAGCAGGTCGTATTCGTAATTCTGTTCCAGCACGCTCAACTTCGCCGGCTCGCTTAACGAACGGAAATGCACCGTCGCGGGATTGATGGACGCGGCCACGTCCTCAAAATGCAACGGAAAAACTCCTGCTGAGAGATGAATCTGCCGCACGTCACGCACCAGCGCCAGGTTCGAGTTGTAAACTGTCACGGCCAAATCCACCTGATCTTTTTCGTTGGTCGTCAAAGCGGCCTTGTCCTGAGAACCTGCCGGGTTCGAAGAGCGTCCCGCCGCCTGCTCGTCTTTCTGCCCTGGCGCCGCGTGAACCCGCCGCAAATATCCCGCCAAAAGCGCGGTCGCAAAAAACACCGCCAAAACCGCCGTGCCAAATACCTTTCGCGTGCGCAAGGACATGGCTTTCGCCTCCCTAGATTGATTCTTCCCTCTTTGAACGTTGCTGCAGGATTTTCTTGCAGAGCAAAACACGATAAAATCGCTCGCGTAGTCGCCGTCTATTTCGCGATGATCCAGCGCTTCCCGCCGTCGGACGTTGAAAACCTTCGCCCGTCCATCGCCGTAACCGTCGCTGTCAACGCATCCAACGCTTCCACACGCACAAAATCCGTTTCCGCCGGCGGGCTTATCGTTTTCCAATGCGTTCCATTGGCCGTCCGGAGGATGGTCCCGTTCACTCCGACCATCCAACAAATCTTCGGCGTCGGCGCGCTGCCGGCTAAAATCAACCTGCGGGTCTCCACATTTTCCGGTTTCCAAGTCGTGCCGCCATCCTCGGATTTTTCGATCAAGCCCGGGCTGGCGACCATCCACAAAATCTTTGGATCCGGCGTTTGAATCTGCAGGTTCATCAGATTCGACGAAACTTGCGTTTCCTGCAATTTCGCCAGCGCCGCAACCTCGGTCGTTTGGCTCGCAGTCCGATTCGCGGCACTCAGAGACTGCGCAGGCACCGCCGTCACCGGCAATTTCGTTTTTGCCGCGTTCGATTCCTTCGCTTCATATGCCTGCACAGCCGCACTCGTATCACTCTCCAGCGATCCCGCTTCCGACTTCTTCGCTGGCGGCGCTGCCGCAGCCACCGTCGTGTCCAGCGCCGGCGCAGCCGCAGATACACTTGCCGTCCCATCGGATGTAGTCACACCTGCAGCGGACGCCGCGTTCGCGCTTCCCCCGCGCCCCGCTTCCCTCACCACCCCTGGACTCTTCTGCCGAGCCATCATCTGCGGTTGCGATGGCGCAGCCCGTGCCACCGGAGGTTGCGCGCTCGCGGCGCCGGCCGGCGACAATTCGTCAGGTCGCGACGCGATGTTGGAGTGAGACACGGGAGACATCGCCCGGGAAGCCGACGTCGCGGCGGATGGCGCAACATCTAACGCCCGCGCATTTTCAGGACGCCGCACAACGTCCGCTGATGGCGCAGAGCTCTCGCGCGACGCAGGGTTGGCCGGCGGCACAGAGTTCGGCGATGGCACCGCATCAGGCCGCGACATCGCAATCTCATTCGCGGGCGCCACAGGCTTCCTCATGCGCCGAGCAATCCCGGCAAACACAAGCAGCGCCACCAGCATCGCAGCCGCGGGCATCAACCACCGCGGCCCCGCCAGCCAATCCCAAGCGCCTGCAGTTTTTTTCTCCGCGTCTTTCCCATCGGGCACATCGGACGCATCGCCCGCGCGCGCCAGTGCCGCCAGTTGTTCGCGGCAAACCGAGCAGCGCGAAAAATGCAAATCGTAGCGCGCGGTTTCCCGCGCATCCAGCGCGCGATCGAAATAAGCCGCGAGAATCTCCGGCCCCGGGCAATCCTCACCCGAGCCCGAGCGCCCGCCCGCGTCCTGCGCCAGGCTTCGCCGCAGCAACCCCGCCATCGCCTTGTCTTCTTCCCGCGCTGCCATTCCTTCTCCTGATCCCCTCTGTCAAACTTAGAACGCGCGAAACGCCGATTCTTGCGCCACTGTTCCGCCGTTCACTCCTCTTGCGAAAGCGCCCGCGTCAAGTCGAACGGCCATTCTTCGCGCGCATACTCATAACAGAGCTGCAACTGCGCGGCGCTCAACTTCTTCTCCTGCCGCAGCGCCCCCTCCACATGTTTGCGAATCTCCCGCCGCGTGCGCTCCAGCTTCCGCGAGACGGTCGCCTCGTGCTCGCCCACCAGCCGGCCAATCTCGGCAAGCGTCAGCCCCTCGACATAATAATAAGCCAGCCGCAAACGATCCCGCGGCTCAAGCGCGTCCAGCGCCGCCGTCAGCACCGTCTGCAATATCGCGAGAAACCGATTGCGCTCCAGGTCCGGCGAACTCGCCGCCGAATTCGCCAACGACGATTGTTGCGCGGCATAAGCGTGTTCCCCCGCCTCGCCCTCCTCCAGCGGCTCCGTCCTACGCGCGCGGCGGATTCCGTCCACATGACGCTGCGCCAAAATCGCGTGGAGCCACGTCGTCAGCTTGCTGCGTCCCAGAAAATAATCGAACAGCGATTTGCGCTGCCCCGCCACTTCCCGCAGCCCATAAAGTTCTGCGTACAAAGAATCCGCCAGCTCGCGCCCCGCTGATTCTCCCGCAATCGCCCGTCCCGCGCGATACAGCTCGGATCGGAATCGCGCCATGAAAAAATCCCACGCCGCCGCATTCCCGTCGCTGCACGCACAAGCCAGCGCCAAATCCGCGGCATGCAGCGAATCCAGATACGCGCGGATCGCGCGCGCATCGGGCGATGCGTGGGAGGGTGTATTGGAAAGCGTGTTGGAGGAGGCGCCACCAGACAGGTGAGAAGCCGCGCTGGTAAAACGATGCGCCACGCTGCGTTCCAGCGCCAGCTGAAAACGCTCCACCGTCAGATTCCATTCCGCGGGCGCGGCCCCCTTTTGCAGAAGGCCCCGCGCCAACTCAATCGAAACGAATTGTCCTGCCGGGCTGGACGGCATATGCGCCTGCGCAACCGCAACTTGGCCGAACCGCTGCAAGAGATGATACCCGAATTGCCCAGCGAGTTGCCCGGCCCATTCGCGCTCCGTGCTTCCCTGACGATGCGACGAGCATCGTCATCCTGCCTGCCCGGAGTGATTTTGCGAAGGGAGGTCGGCGCCTTGGTTTCAAGCCGGCCGAAGCCTGCCGGCCGCAGGTAGGGAACTCTCCCGCCTTCTCCGTGCTCTGCGGCTTTTCTCGGTGCAATCTGTGCTAGATCATTTGATCGTCCGCAGCAGACAGCCTGGACCGATCCCATGCCCCAAACCGAAAACTGTTAAACTGTCCCGCCCATGTACTCTTGCCCCGAGTGCGAAGAACTCATCAACCAAGCCAGCGAAGTCTGCCCCTACTGCGGCGCCGACCAAAAAGCGCTGGCCGACACCGAATTGTTGCTAGCCGGCAGATCCCCCAAGCCCACAAAGACCAACTACAAACGCGTCGCCGCAGTCTGCGGCATCCTTCTCGCGACCCTCTGGGCCATCGCCTGGTTCGCCGTTCCCTGGAAATTATCCGGCTCGAAAACCGAAGCCGAAGGCCGCGCCCGCGAATCCCTGGCCGCCATCCGGCAAGCGATCAACACCTACCAACAAAGCGAAGGCAGCGTACCGCCCTCGCTCGAAACTCTGGGCGACACCGTCCGCAAAGCCGCCCAATCCGCGCAGCTAGTCCACTACACCCTGCAATACTCGCCAGGAAAACCAGACCCGAGCGGCCGCATCGCCGCCTACACCCTCACCGCTCGCGCCGGAAATTTCGGCTACCGCAGCTTTTATACCGACGAATCCGCCATCGTGCGCGCCACCACCGAAGACCGCCCCGCGACAGTCCAAGACCCTCCGCTGAATCCACAGCCCTGAAGTGTGCGTGATGCAAACCGACAAATTTTCGGCCGCAGCCGTTGCAGCGAATTCGCGCGTTGTGGTTCGCCGCTCAAACGTTGATGCTATACTAACCGGCGCAGGCCGCCGCACGCCGAGCCATTCGTAATTCCCGCGGAGAGGTGCTGGAGTGGCCGAACAGGGCTGCCTGCTAAGCAGTTATCCCGACAAAATCGGGATCGGGGGTTCGAATCCCCCCCTCTCCGCCATAGTACATTTTCCCTTATAAAACGCGTACTTTTACACCTTGCTACTTCCGTGCTACTGTTTTCAGAGCATTTGTAGCCCGCCATGGCTACGTTCGAAGAACGTGCGAACCGCGAAGTTGCCAGAGCACTGCGAAAGTTCTGGAAGAATGCCGGTCAGACTCCCGCACCAGAACGGAGCAATATGGCCCCTGCGTACGCGCAGCCATTTTTTGTAATGCGAATATCGCGCCTATGCCTATCGCCGAGTGGCTTACGATTTCTTCCGGGATATTCTTTCCAATCACCCTAATCAAAACTGGACTCGATCTTATAAATCCGGCACCGCCTCTCGCGACACAACTTTTCTCCTTGCATCTCTAAAGGGTTTGCAGTATTGGTGTACAGGTACGTACTACGAGATCCAATGCTTTACTAGTTAGAGTACCAGTCGCCTTTCCGAGCGAGATCACTGAGTCCAGGCTTTTGACACGCGAAGCCTAGATGATCCTCATGCGTGTTGCCCAGCCCAAGTACACGAATGAGGATGGTATTATTGTGCGCAGAGAGGCCGAGCACGCCCACCCCGCCCCCAAAGACTATAGCAAGCCAGAGTGCATTCCGAAGTCCACCTCGGAGACAGCTCATCTCCTGCGCGACCGGCTCTCAGCGCAACTTCCGCCTGGGAAGTTTAGTTCGCCCACCGATGGTCGCCTCACACCCATTCTCCTGGTACAAGATTATGGTGGTGATTCAAGGTCTATCCAAGACGCGGCTCGAAGTGAGAACTTGCACGGCCATTCATGCACGGATGCAAGTGATTCCGAGCTAGTTCACATGCTGTGCAAGGAGATGGAATGGAGTGGTGCGCCAAGGCCAGATTTCCTTGTGCTCGACTTGAGATTCCACGAAGGAAAGGGGCCTAGGATCGTACGGGAGATTAAAACTGAATTCCGTCTTGCGGACGTTCCGCTTGCGATCCTAACAACCGGGGGCTCGGAAACCGAGTTCTCGGCACTTAGTGGTGCGCACAACACCTGGAGGATGAGCGGGGTGTCCGATCCGGCGCGGGTGGTGCAAGCGTTAAGGGCGGTTTTACACCTGTGGGCTGAGGTGCTGAAGTTGTCGCCATCACTAGTCCGGGAAGTTTTGTAATAAGTGGTTGCCGTGTAGAAGGGCTACTCGAACTTCAACAGGCCGCCGTCGCGATTTTTCGATGGGCCGAAAGGAATCAAATGAGCCGCCGTGCGCCGTCTCTTTGGCAGTTCTTAGAGCACCATGTTAATGGCAGGGACCACAGCCGATACTTGGCCCTTTATCGCGAGCAGTTGGATCAATCGGAACTACTGACGATGATGGGGCGCATCGCCGATGCAGTGAACGACAAGGCCGGGAACTTGCTGATTGATGTCCAGTCCTATCTCCCACCGGAGCCGTTGGTGCGCAGTTTCAGCTTCCACAAGGACGACCAAGATTACGTTCTACAGCTAGAGAGCTGGGGTCTCGCACCAACCGTGGTTTTCCTCAGACGGAAATGGCGAGACCCTCGATTCTTGAATTCCTTTGGTTGGATTTACCGTCTGCTTGGGGTCGAGGAATATAAGATCGAAGTCAATTACAGCGCGCTGTTTCGAGCGGAGCTGGTCACCGAGGCCGAAATCGAGAAATGGTTCACCTACCTGATCTCTGGGTTTGATCGCGCGTTTGCTCCGTCCGTTCCGCAAGGCGACGGCATCCCTTCAGCGCAACAGCTCGGGAAACAGACGGAACCGCTTGCCGAGGCTTGAGTCCGTCGCTGGACGCCGACCGTCGTCTGGTCGAACCATTTTTCAAGGTTCAATTGCAGGAATGTCGGGAAGAGTGGCGACGGCGGCATCCGAAGAGCACTTGATCCGATGCCCATCGTTCCGCATGACGCGTGCACAGAACCGCCAGCCAATACGAGCATCTGCCGATTTTTGGACCTTCCGAAATTCAGAGACCTGTTCGCGAACGAAGAGCTTTATCTCCGGCAAACCGACCTTTTCAAAGAAACGGACCCGCGCGAGGCGTTGCCTTCGGACGAATACGTCAGGCTGGCGCTGGGCTTGCAAAAATATGACCTGAATGACGAGCTGAAACTCAACGACAATCAGGCATTCAACCGTCAGAACAGCGAAGCGTATTTCATCAATTGCTGGCAGATTTATGAAGGCGAGACGCTTGAAATGTGGAAAACGTATGGGAATGGCGTCGCAGTGTTTTCGCGTTTCGAACTTCTGAAAACGGCACTCTCCATCATGCTCGACGACATATTGGTGGCAATTGTCCGGTAGCCTCGCAATCGCGTCAACAACCGCTTGACGAGGAACGAACCAACTCCCGCCGCGTCCAGAGCGGAACGCTATAGGGATGCGATTCTCGCGGACGAATACACGCGCAGCCGTGATGGTTGCTTTGGGGTGTAGAAGTTTTGCTACTTCGGAAATGCTTGCAGTAAGACTTTGTTCCTGAGGCATGACGCAGTTCTCCATTTTCGAGAACCTGCGCCACGGTACGGCGAAGGGTACATTCAGCTCTAGGAATCTCTAACCTAGTCTGACGGGGTGTGACCCACTACTCGTGTTTTTCCGCGTACCATCGCGGTCGCAACAAGTCTTTCCGACTCTTGATTAACGCACCGAAGTGCGTGTTGCTATCGGCTCTTGGAATATTGCCGACCAGAAAGGTGTCTCATACTTGTCAGAAAAAGCCAATCAAAATCCCAACAAAAACGATGTTTTTTTGAGGTTTCAGGCAATTTCCCCGTAATCGGAAATCGACTCGCGGCAACACGCTGCAAACGGAGACTTTCCGAAAACATGGCCACCCGTAATCGGAAGTCATGGCCTCGCTCGTGCGAGATTTTTTCGAGCGAATTAAGGTCGGATCGGCCTGCCTCGGCATCCGATAATCACACTCAACGACGATTCGTACGATTCTCCGTGCGTTGGGTCTGGCACTTCGACGAGGGTTCTGCCGGTGGTTCGAGGCCGTCGAGCAGTACTGGCAAGTTGAAGCAATGATTCTTGGAGATGTAAGATTCTCTATAGGAGGGGAACGTGTACGACACGCACCGGCAATCAGCCGATCAACACGAACTAGCGGCGCACGCTCATCGCACAGCCGCAGAACACAATGAAAATGAGAACAACGGGTTGGTCAACTGGCATTTGCAACGGGCGTTGGAGTACTCCGATCACGCCTACAAACTCGCAAAAGACGCCTACTCTAAATCCGGTCAGATGGGGTCGCTTGAGCCGACGCCTGCCCTTCATGACACTGAACCTCTTTACCAGAATCGAAAGCAGAACCACAACCGCGCCGCCGAACTACATGACCGCGCCGCAGAGGCCCATCGCGTCGCGCAAAAACACGAAAAAGGCGATGCGATAACCGGCCAAAAGCATTCACACCAAGCGCTGTATCACTCACAAGCGGCTAACGAACTCACTAAGGCGATGGCGTTCGGATATGGCGTTACGACCATCGCACACGACGAAATCGCGACCCTCGCCTACGAACTCTGGCAAGCCAGAGGTTGCCCGTTCGGATCACCGGAGGAAGATTGGTCGCGTGCTGAGAGTGAGCTACGCGCCCGCCAAGGAATGCGATAAAGAACTTTTAGGAGTGAGCGGCGGCGGCGATAGCAAGTTGCTGCTGCATCGCCAGCTGATCCCAATTGTCCCAACCTCGAACAATCTTACCGTTCTCCATCTGGGCGATTGAAATGCCCGTAACTTTGATTCTCTTGTTGGTCGCCGGAATCCCGAGCTGGTCACCGGTGTGGGTCATTACGGCAGACCAACGGACTACGACTTTATCGTCAACTCCAAAGTTGTCTTCAATAGTCATAGTGATGTCTGGAAATGCGCCACGAATGCGTTGATAGAATGCCTCAAATTCCCGAGGCCCGCGAATTTCGACGCCCGGCTGGTCTTGTCCAACGGCAACGCCATTTTCGTCCATCAAGTCGTAGATGGTCTGGCTCTTTCCGTCATTCCAAACTTCTTTGAACCAACGCCGCATCAGAACAACATTTTCTTCGACGGACATGCGACACCTTCCTTTAAGACAACCGACGGCAACTCAATGTTCCGTAGGTTGGTATACCACGAAGTAACGACACGAGCTAGGCTCTTATCGGCCGAACTCCGAGATACCATCCGCCTCGCGGCCTAGGAAGGACTCAATGACACCCGAGCCCAGCCCAAATGAACTCGGAAATCTTCGAGAAGAAATGAATTCGCGGATGGCCGAGCTGCGACAACAGCTCGATTCCGAGCTTGTAAAACTCCAAGATGATGCCAATCAAGCGAAACTACTCCGCGCCGAGAAATATGCAGAGTACATGGGGAATTGGCTCGCCATTCTCTCGTTGGTGATAACACTCACTTTTGTTGGTTTTGGAATCCTTGGCTACACTCGATTTTCGGATGTCGAGGCATACCGGAAACAGATGGCATCCGATGCCGCCGATGTTGCCGTGAACGCAAAGAAGGTCGCGGATGGGGCTGCTACGGTTCAACATGTAATGGGAGATTTACAAACCAGAGTTGGTGATCTTGATAAGCGAATTGATGGAATTGAGTCCCGGTCTCAGAAAGCGGATCAACCGTTGGTCAACGCCGTCAATCGCACATCCGCCGTAGCTCAACAAACCCGCAACGATCTGTTTTCAACCGTCAGTTCTGGAATATATGGTGGACGTGACCGGGATCGAACTCCCCAAACTTTGCGTCCCGCCCCACGCACCAGAAATGTCAAAATAGAATCCTGTGAGCGCCCAGGCCCCTCCCACCAATTCTCCGCCGCGCAGACTCGCCGGCATCTCCCACGCCTGGCGCGCGCTGCGTCACAGAAATTTCCGCCTCTACTTCGGCGGGCAAAGCATTTCCCTGATGGGCACATGGATGACGCGTCTCGCCACCAGCTGGCTCGTCTATCGCCTCACCGGCTCCGCGTTTCTCCTCGGCGTCGTCGGCTTCGCGGGACAAATCCCCACATTCCTCTTCGCGCCGGTCGCCGGAGTCTGGGTGGACCGCCTCAATCGCCGCAACGTTCTGCTCGTCACGCAAGCCCTAGCCATGCTGCAATCCTTCGCACTAGCCGCACTCGCCCTCAGCCACCACATCAACATTCACGAAATCATCTGGCTCAGCGCCTTTCAAGGCACGATCAACGCCTTCGACATGCCCGGCCGCCAATCCTTCCTCGTCGAGATGGTAGAAGACAAACAAGACCTCGGCAACGCCATCGCCGTGAACTCTTCCATGGTCAACTTGGCGCGCCTCGTCGGCCCGTCGCTCGCCGGTATGGTCATTGCCATCTCCAGCGAAGGCTACTGCTTCCTGGTTGACGGGATCAGTTACCTCGCCGTCATCGCCTCGCTCTACGCCATGCGCCTGCACTCCGCCGCCATCAAACGCACCAGCGACTCCGTGCTCATGCAAATGAAAGAGGGCTGGACGTACGTTTCCGGCTTCGCGCCGATTCGCACCATCCTGCTGCTTTTCGCGGCGGTCAGCTTGCTGGGTTGGCCGTTCACCGTGCTCATGCCCGTTTTCGCAGGGACGATTTTGCACGGCGGTCCGCACACACTGGGTTTTCTAATGGCCGCCGTGGGCGTCGGCGCATTGGTTTCAGCAATATCTCTCGCGGTGCGAAAAACGGTCCTCGGCCTGGGCAAAATGATCCCGCTTTCCACCGCGGCCTTCGGCGCCGGCCTTGTCTTTTTCGGTATGTCGCGCACGCTATGGATTTCGCTTCTGCTTATGCTGGTCTGCGGCTTCGGATTGATGCAGCAAATGGCCGCAAGCAACACAATCATCCAAACCATCGTCGAGGAAAGTAAACGCGGCCGCGTGATGAGCTTTTACACCGTCGCGTTCGTAGGCATGGCCCCCTTCGGCAGCCTGCTAGCCGGAACTCTCGCCCACGCCATCGGCGCGCCGTGCACGGTAATGGTCAGCGGCGCCTGCTGCATCATCGGCGCCGCCTGGTTCGCCAGCCGTCTCCGCGGTATACGCAAGCTGATCCGCCCCATCTACAGAGACCTAGGCATCCTCCCCCCAGTAAACGCCGTAATCCAAGACAGCGTCGGCCGCTGAACCGAGCCGCCACCCCGCACATTTTGGCTGTATCCAATCCGCCCCCAAATCCATCTAATTTGCCGTGTCCCGTGCAAATCTTCTATAATCCTTGGTTAACGTGCGAAGCAGAGTGGGAGCGAGCCCCTTACGCCAACCCCTCCAGGCGCCCTGAAAAATGATTGATCTTGCCGAAAAAATTAAGAAAAAGCTGAAGGACGAAATCGCCCTTCTCGAGCACGAACTGCACACCGACCTCCCGAAAGAGATCAGCGTCGCTCGCGCCCACGGCGATCTTTCCGAGAACGCCGAGTACAAATACGCCAAAGAGCGCCAGTCCTACGTCTCGGCGCGCCTCGGCCAGCTCCACCAGCGCATGGCCGATCTCTCCATGCTCAATCTGAGCAATCTGCCCAAGGACCGCGCTGCTTACGGCTCACGCATCACCGTTTTGGACGTTGCCAAGCGCTCTAAAATCGAGTACAAACTGGTGACTGTCGAAGAGGCCGACGCCGCCAAAGGCCTAATCTCCACCAGCTCGCCCATCGGCCGCGCCCTGCTCGGCAAGAAAGTCGGTGACGAAGTGCAAGTCACCACTCCGGCCGGCCTCAAAGATTACGAAGTCGTGGAACTCTCCACCATTTACGACGAGGAATAGCAGGTGAAACTTATTTCATGCTGACGCGCACCATCGGCCGGCTCCTGGTCTGGCCCATCGAACGTCTTGCAGCCCTGGTTGCAGCTA